>NZ_JBIUTJ010000002.1:763104-874126 GCF_044741845.1 Streptomyces sp. NPDC088097 | reverse complement strand
CGCCCCCCCTCGCGCGCCGCGCGGGCGGCGGGGGGGGGGGCCCGCCGGGGGGGGGGGGGGGGGGGGGGGGGGGCGCCCCCCCGCCCCCCCCCCCCACCGCCGTTGCCGTTGCTCCCGCCCGGCCGTTCCCCGACCGCTCTGCCCGAGGCCGTGACCTCTGCTCAGGGGAATCGTTTTTCCATGCAGTCGCATCATGCACTCACGTTCCGCGTCCCCCGCGGCGTGCGCGACTGCGGGAGTCCCGGGCCGAGCATCCCCCCACCCGGGACTCCCGCGCCACCGAGCACCAGGCGCGGCCCGCCCGCCCGATCGCCCCCGGCCTCCCGTCAGCTCAGGCGACGGGAGGCGCGACCGGTTCCCAGTCGTGGACCGGCTTGGTGCGGAACATGCCCCGGTACACGAGGCGGGTCAGTACCTCCGCGCCCTCCCCGTACTCGTGCAGTTCCTCGAAGGCCTCGGCCTCCGAGTCGTAGACGAACTTCTTGCCGCGCGCGTTCCGGATGACCCACTCCCAGTCGGCCGCGGCGCCGATCCCACCTGTCTGCATTGCTTCCCCCACTGCTCCGTGTGACGTTCGAGCGGCGAGCATATTCAGGGGCGGGCTCGGCGCTCGGGTGCGGAGCGACGGCCGTGACGCGTCGGCGCAGCGGCGGTCCTGGCGGTCCGTCACGCGGGGCTGGGCGCCTGCTCCGGGTCGGCTGTACGTTCTGCCGCGCGGCGGGGCAGCAGCAACGGGGTCGCCAGCAGGAGCACACCGGCCAGGCCGATGGCCGTACGGGGTCCCAGTAGGGCGCCCAGCACGCCCCAGACGGCCGTCAGGAGCGCGGTCGAGGCCTTGGTCGTCACCGCCCAGGCGGACAGCGTGCGGGTGACGCGGTCGTTCGCGGTGCGCTGGAGGCGGGTGGTGGCGTAGACGGGGTTGAAGACCGCGCAGCAGAAGATGAGACCCAGCTCGATGACCATGACCAGCAGCAGCCCGCCGGTGCCCGGTCCCACGAAGGCCAGGCCGACGGGCCAGAGCGCGCGCAGCGTCCCGACCGCGGTCAGCACCCGGTGCTGCCCGAACCGGTCGGCGAGGGGGCGGGCCAGCCGGGCACCGAGCAGGCCGCCGATCGCGGGCACGGCGAAGGCGAGGCCGTACTGCCACGGGGTGAATCCGAGCCGGCCGAGCATCAGGACGGCCAGCAGTGGCTCGGTGGCCATCACCAGGCCGTTGAACGCGGCGGTGTTGAGCAGCAGCGGACGCAGCGTCGGGTCGGCGAGGATGTACCGCCAGCCGTCGAGCAGGTCGCCGGGCCGCATGCGCACGGACGCGCGGCGCTCGGGTCGCGGCTCGGGCCCGCCCGTCGCGCGGATGCCTAGGGCCGAGAGCAGGTAGCTGACCGCGTCGGCCACCACCGTCGCCACCGGGCCGAGGAGACCGATCGCCGCGCCGCCCAGCGGCGGTCCGACGATCGTGGTCGTCCAGGCCGTGGACTCGAACCGGGCGTTGGCGACGAGCAGATCCGCGGCCGGCAGCAGGGTCTTCAGGTACGCGCCGGAGGCGGCCCGGAACGTGATGTCGGCGGCCGCGACGACGACCGAGACCAGCAGGAGTTGGAGGAAGGTGAGCACGCCGAGCGCGAACGCGGCGGGGATCGTGAGCAGCGCCGCGAACCGGAGCAGGTCCGTCGCGATCAGCACCTGCCGCTTGCGGCGGAACTCCACCCACGGGCCGAGCGGCACCGCCACGGCCGCGCCCACCGCGGCCCCCACGGAGGAGAGGGCGGCGACCTCGGCCGGCCCGGCGTGCAGCACCTGGATGGCGATCAGCGGGAAGGCGCCGAAGGCGAGCCACGTGCCGAGCGCGCTGGTCCCGTACGCCGCCCACAGCCATCCGAACCGCCGCCCCAACCGGGGACCGAGCAGACGTCCGAGCGGACGCCTGCGGCGAGGCCCGCGAGGTCCGAGCCGAGGCCCGCGCCGAGGCCCGAGCAGGCCTCCGCGCCGAAGGCCGATCGGACGACGTCCCGGCCGGTCTCCGCCGCCCATGCCCGACACCCCCTCACCCCTCACCGTTCACCACTCACCCGTACAACCGATCCGCGACCGGAACCATCAAAGCGAGCGACAGTCCCTGGGCGCAAACAACCCAGCGGCCATCGAGCACAACCAATGGTTGTGGGCCTAGGGTGGCCGCATGGACTTGGACACCGTTCGGACCTTCGTCGCCGCCGCCGACGCGGGGCAGTTCCAGGAGGCCGCCGCCGAGTTGGGGGTCACTCAGCAGGCCGTCTCCAAACGGATCGCCGCGCTGGAGCGCAAGCTCGGGGTACGACTGTTCACCCGCACCGCGCGCGGCGCCGAGCTGACCATCGACGGGCAGGCGTTCCTGCCCCACGCGCGCGAGCTGCTGCGTGTCGCCGAGCGCGCGGTCGCGTCCGTACGGCCCGACCGCCGTCCGCTGCGCGTCGACATCCTCGCCTCACGCGGGGCGGCGTCGGGCCTGATGCGCGGCTTCCACCGCGCCCACCCCGAGGTCGAACTCGACGTCCTGATGCTGTTCGAGATCGAGACGGCCGTCGCCGCCATCCGTTCCGGCACGATCGACGCGTCCTTCCGCGCCGTCTCCGTGCCCGGCCGGCCGCTTCCCGAGGACATCGAGTCCGTCCGGGTTCTCGACGAGCGGCTCCAGCTCCTCACCGGCCCCGCCCACGCCCTGGCGGGTGCCCGGTCGGTGACCGTCGCGCAGCTCGTCGGGCATCGGATCTGGATGCCCGGCATCGTCCCGGGTACCGAGTGGGCCGCCTACTACGAGGACCTCGTCGCCGCGTTCGGCCTCACCCTGGAGGCGACCGGCCCCAACTTCGGCTCCGACGCGCTCCTCGACACGGTCGCCGACACCCCGGCCCTGGCCACCTTCATGGGCGAGCAGACCCGCCTGGTCTGGCCCGCCGACCACGGCCTTCGCCGCATCCCGGTGACCGACCCGACGCCCGTCTACCCGCACTCCCTCCTGTGGCACCGCGACAACCCCCACCCGGCGCTCGCCACCCTCCGCGCCCACCTCGCCGCCACCACGACCGGCCACGACGCCCCCGGTACCTGGCGGCCGGACTGGGTGGGTCCGCACTGAACACCGGGTGGGTCCGCACTGAACCCGGGCCGGGCGCGGGGGGCCCCGCGTAACGCCCCGCCTCCCGTTCCCACCGTCCGGCCACATCGCCTGTCGGGCGTCGCCCGCCGACCGCCGTCTCATGAAACGATCGTTTCATTGCACATCCGACCGCTTCCATGATCTAGTGACGGCGCAGGTCCCGGGCTGTGCGGACCCCAGACTTCCCGGAGGGTCCGTGGGCGACGCGTACGAGCAACTCGCCGATACCGTGAGGGCCGTCGAGGCGCTGCGCTCGCAAGCGGGGCTCGACAGGGCGTCGGTCTTCCACCCGACGGACCTCGCCTTCCACACCTCCCTCCCGGAGGCAGACATCCGGCGGCTGCTCGACGGCGGGCCAGTCGAAGCGCCGACCAGCGGTCCGGCCGAACTCGCCCGCCGCATCGCGTTCCTCCGGGAAACCCGTCTGACGGTGGACAAGGACACGGGCGGACGACGTCGGTACACGACCGCCGAAATCGCCGCCGGCAGCGGGATGACCACGCAGTGGCACGGGAAGTTGCTGAACCGGAGCACGCCGAACATCTGGCACGGCGCGGGCCTGGCCAGGTTCTTCGACGTCCCCATGGAGTACTTCACCCACACGCCGGCCGAGGCCGTGAAACGAGTCCTGGACAGCAAGGTCATTCCGGACCTCACGGCGTTCCTCAAGAACCCCTCCGAGGCCGTGACGAACCGTCACGCCCTGCAGATCCAGCTCCGCCTCAACGGCAAGCAGTTGTCGCCGGACCTGGAGAGGGCTCTGATGGCCTTCGTGGACGCGATCGCGCGCGAGAGCTCCGGCCCCTAAGGTCAGGCGGGGCGCGGGGAACCGACCCGACCCCGGGTCACTGGAAGCGGCACGGCGGGCCGAGGTTTCACCGCCCATCGGACGGAACGCAGAGTGGGGACATTCGGATGAACGAGCGGCAGAGGACCGACCTTCGCGAGGGGGTGCTCGCGGCTCTCGGCAGGCTGATGCCTCCCGAGGCCCTGCTCGCCGTGCCGAAGGCCCACCTGGCGCGGCGGTCCACCGGCCGGAGGATCGCGAAGTTCTGCGACGAGGTGCTGGCGGGCCTCGACCGGCCGATCCCCTCGGACCCGGACACCCTGTTCGAGGTCTTGAGGTCCGAGCTGGAGCGGCGTTTCAACGAGGACCGCGGGACGCTCCCGTTCCGCCCGGTCCACCTGTACTTCCGCGAGTTCCCCGAGGAGACCGCCAGCGGCCTCACCGCGAGGTTCGACGACCGGCTCGTCATCATCGTCGAGGCCCAGACGACCACGCTCCACCAGTTCGTGATCTTCGCGCACGAGATGTGGCACGCCCTGAGGGGCGAGTGCCTGGCGCACGAGTCGCACGGGGGTGTGGCCGCGGCGGCCGCCCGGTCGCTCGGTGGTGAGCTGGCGAGCGACGAACTCGTCGCCCTGGCCGCGCGGACCCACGTCAACACCCAGGAGGAGAGCGACGCGGAGGAGTTCGGGCTGCGGTTGGGAGCCCGCCTGCGGGAGTACCTGAGTGGTGGCGGCGCCGTCCCGATCACCGGCTTGGCGGGCCGGATCCAGTCCAGCATGGGCAGAGGCCACCGCGCATGAACGGATCGGACTACTACATACCCGCCGTCGCGCTGGCCGTCGCCCTGGTGGTGAAGTCGCCCTCGTTCTGGCGCACCTGGCACTCCCCGATGTCGAAGTCGATCTTCGTGATCCTCGCGGCCTCGGCCGCGGGCTTCGTGTTCGGTGCTCCGCCGACGATCGAGCGGGTCAACCGGATCACCGGCGTCCCGAACATTTCGGCGCTCATCGTCTACTGCATCCTGTCGTGCCTGTCGTGCGGCTCGCTGGTGCTCCTCATGCACTGGCGCGGCGGCCCCGAGGAAAGCGTCCGACGCCACACCAGGATGTGGATCGCTGCGACCGTCGCGGTGATCGCCACGTTCTGTGTCCTCTTCTCGCTCAGCGACGTGCCCGTCGAGCAGCAGCGCGACTTCGACACCTTCTACGCGACCACCCCGTACGTGCGGGAGATGATCGTGCTCTACCTGACCGCGCACACCGCGATGAGCCTGGTGGTGGTGACGAAGTGCTGGCGGTGGGCCCGTGAACTCCGCGCGCTCCGGGCGGCCTGGACCCATTGGGGCCTGCTCATCCTGGTGGCCGCGTTCGGCCTGACCCTGTCGTTCGCCCTGGTCAAGTTCGTCGCCGTCTGCGCCCGCTGGTCGGGTACGGACGCCTGGGACTCCCTCAGTACCGACGTCGCCCCTGGCCTGGCGGGCTTGGGGGCGGGGCTGACCACGGTCGGCTTCCTGGTGCCGGTCGTCGGGCCGCGGCTGGGGTCGATGTGGGTGTCCTGGCGGGCCTATCGGGCGATGGAGCCCCTCTTGCGCGCACTCGAACCGTTCGCGGGTCCCGGGACGCCGATGCGGATCCGCTCCACCTCGTCGCCGGAGATCCGGGCGATGGCCCGGTCCACCGAGATCGCCGACCGGCTGCTGAACCTGGCGCCCCACCTGGACAGCGGCCGGCGCGAGGCGGCCGAGCGGTACGCCTCCTCGCGGGGCTGTGAGCCGGAGGCCGCCGTCATCTTCGCCGAGGCGAGCGCGATCCACGCGGCGCTGGTCACCGCGCGGGCCGCCCGGACACCGGCGCCCGCGCCCGTGGCCGTGCCCGCCGTGCGACCCTCATCCGTGCCGGCCATCCGACCGGCGTCGGCGCCCGCGCCCGTGGCCGTCCCCATCCCCGCCTCCGCTTCCGTCCCCGTCCCCGTCCCCGTCCCCGTCCCCGTCCCCGTCCCCGACGGAGCGAGCGCCACGACCCCCACCCGCGTCTCCGGGACGACCGGCCTGGCCCGTCTGAGCATCCAGTTCTCCAAGATCCACGCCTCCGAGGTGCCCGTCGTCACCGCCCGGTCGGCGAGCGATTGATCATGCGCATCTCCGCCCGGCCGGCGCGCGGGAGCCGGCGGTGAACGCGGGAACGGCGTTCCTGTCCTCGGCCGCCGGCCTGTTCTTCGCCGCCCTCATCAAGCTGTGGGCGCTGCGCAAGGACCCGCGGGACCCGCTCCTGAGGGCCGTCACCGCGACCCTCTTCGTGGCCACGCTGCTGTTCGCCACCGCCGCTCCCCCGAGCCTCGCGGCCATCAACGCGCTGCTCGGCGTACCGAACATCGCGGCGCCCATCGTGTACTCGATCCTGACCGCGTTCGACGGCGTGAGCATCGTGCTGCTGATCCACTGGCGGGGGAACGACGACCCGCGCGTCACCCGGCGGCAGACCCGCGTGTGCCTGACCGCCTACGCCGCGGTGATCGTGGCCATCCACGTGCTGTTCGCCCTGGGCGACGCTTCGGTCGAGCGGCTCCGTGACCTGGACACCTACTACTCCGGTACGCCCTGGATCCGCGAGATGATCCTCCTCTACCTCGCGGCGCACAGTGTCGCGGCCGTGACCATGATGGTCCTCTGTTGGCGTTGGGCGAGGAAGGTCCCGGGCACCCTGAAGGTCGGGCTGCTGCTGATCACCGCCGGCGCGGCGTGCACGTTCGCCTACGACCTCTTCAAGTACACGGCGATCGTCGCGCGTTGGCTCGGCCACGACTGGGACTGGCTGAGCACCCACCTCGCCTTCGCCCTGGCCAGCGTCAGTGCCTTCCTGGTGTCCGCCGGTTTTCTGCTCCCGCCCATCGGACAGGGCATCGGCTCCCGGTGGCGGGCCCTTCGCCGCTTTCGACGGCTACGGCCGCTGTGGCGGGAGATCCGCCCGGAGATACCGGCCACCAGTCCACCGCCGATGCCCTGGTGGCAGCCCGTGGAGCACCGACTCATGCAACGCGAGAGGGACATCTTCGACGCCGTACTGCGGCTGACGCCCTGGCTGGACGCGACGACCGGTGCGCAGGCCTACGCCCGCGCCCTGGCCGAGCACTCCGTGCACCGCCGGGCCCGCGGCGAAGCCGACGCCTGCGTGCTGGCCGGCGCGGTCGTCCGCAAGGGTCGCTCCGCGCCGGCGCTCGCGCCCGAGCACCGATGGGCGGTCAGCTCCATCGAGGACTCCGACGACCTCGTCGACATGTCGACCGCCATGCTGCACTCCCCGCGCGTGGAGGTGGCACGGCGGTCCACGGGACCCGCCGAGCACGGTGCATGACCGCGGAAGGCCGGCAGAGCCCCCGCTTCCCGTCCGCCGCACAGAGGCCCCTCGCAGAGAGACGACCATGACCACCACACGCCCGAAGCACGTCGAAGCCCTGATCATCGGCGGGGGGTACGCGGGCCTGCTGGCCGCATCCGTGGTCGCCCTGGCCGGCTACGACGTACTCGTGCTCGCGGGCGGCCGGCCCGCCGCCCTCCCCCGGGACGCGGCCTGCGAACCCGCCGGGCACGGTGAGGTCCTCCACGTCGGCGGCATGTGGGACGTCAACGACCTGGCGTACGGCTCGGGCCCGATGCTGCGACGCCGCGGCGCCCGCACCTTCCCGCTGCCGGACGGCGATCCCCTGTCCCTGACCCGCTCGCAGAGCTGGGGGACGCACGAGCTGCTGACGTGCAGTCGGGGCCTCCTGACGGCCGTGCTGCGCGAGATCGTCCTCGCCAACCCCGCCCGCGAGCGCGGCACCACCATCGTGGACGGCGCCCGGGCCGTCGGGCTCATCGGCGACGAGTCGGCGGTGCTCGGCGCGCGCGTGCGCTGCGACGACGGGACGGAGCGGGAGGTCACCGCCCAGCTCGTCGTCGACGCGAGCGGCGCGGACGCGCGTACCGCGACCTGGCTGGGGGAGCTCGGCGTTGCCGCCGCGCAGGTCACCACGCGCGGCGCGGCCGGATTCTCGGCGGGCTGTCTGTTCCGGGCACCGCACGGACTGGCGGACGTCCCGCGCACCACGGTCACGGACGGCCCGCGCGGCGCGACGCTCGTCCCGGTCGAGGGCGGACTGTGGGCCGTCACCCAAACCGGCCCGGATCGCGAGCGGATCGCCGGCGCGGACGCCTTCGCCGCCGCCGCGCTGACCCTGTCGGACCCCGCCGTCGGACGGCTCATCGCCGTGGCGGAACCGGCGGGCGAGGTGATCGTCTCACCCGCCCCGGCTCTGCGCTGGCACCGCTACGAGCACGTCCGAGGGCCTCGGGGCATCGTCGTCATCGGGGACGCCCTGGCGACCTTCGGCCCTCTGGACCCGCGAGGAGCCCTGGCGGCCGAGGCCGCCGTACGGGCGCTGCGCGTGGCACTGGGACGGGGCATCAGCCACCCGACGGTGTCCCGCAGGTCTCAGCAGGCCATAGCCGAGGAGATCGGCCGGCTCTGGTCCGATCCCGGGACGGACCCGACGGCCGACGAGCACCTCGAACCCGTCGCCCCCGGCCCCTCCACCCGTCTCTCGCGCGCCCGGGCCGCGGCGGGCCGGGTGCTGAGACCACGCGCCCGCTGACCGGAACACCCGCCGAGGCCGGCCGGGCACGACGGGGCGCGACACAGCGACACAGCGACACAGCACGGCACGGCACGGCACGGCACAGCACGGACCGCGCACCGCACCGTTGCCCACGGCCCACGCGCACGGGCCACGCCCCGACTTCACTTGACGCATTCCAGAGGGGAAACCTCCATGCACCTGTCCACACCTCTCGTCCTGCGCAACGGCAGCCGCATTGCGAACCGGATCGCGAAGGCCGCGATGGAGGAGAGCCTCGCCCGCCAGCCCGGACAGTCGCCCGGGCCCGAGATCGAGCAGCTCTACCGCAGTTGGGCCCAGGGCGGGAGCGGACTGATCATCACGGGGAACGTGATGGTGGACCGACGGGCCCTCACCTCTCCGGGCACGATCGTGCTGGACGCCGACACCGATCTGGCCCCCTTCCGGCGCTGGGCCGAGGCGGCCGGATCGGCGGGCGGCCAGGTGTGGATGCAGATCAACCATCCCGGGCGGCAGGTCCGTTCGTACCTGCCCGGTGTCGCGTGGGCGCCGTCCGACATCGGTGTCAGCCTCGGGAAGCACACGAGCGCCTTCGCCCGCCCCACCGCGATGACCGAGGCGGACATCCTGGCCACGATCGGCCGGTTCGCCACGACGGCCCGCCTCGCGGAGGAGAGCGGCTTCCACGGCGTCCAGATCCACGCGGCCCACGGTTACCTCCTCAGTCAGTTCCTCTCTCCCCTGGTCAACCGCCGCACCGACCGGTGGGGCGGGAGCCTGGAGAACCGGGCGAGGCTCCTCCTGGACGTGGTCCGCGCCGTCCGCGCCGTGGTGTCCGAGGGCTTCACCGTGAGCATCAAGATCAACACGGCCGACTTCCAACGCGGCGGCTTCGACGTCGACGAGGTGGCGCGGGTACTCGGCTTCCTGACGGACCTCGGCGTGGACCTGGTCGAGCTCTCCGGCGGAAGCATCGAGAGCGCCGCGACCATGGGCCGTACGGCCGACGACAGGAAGCTCGAACGGGAGGCCTACTTCCTGGCCATCGCCGAGCGGCTCGTCGCCGCCGCGCCCATGCCGCTCATGCTGACGGGGGGCATCGGTCGGCGGGCGTCCGCCGAGCGGGTCCTCGCGAGCGGATTCGCGATGGTCGGGCTGGCCACCGCCCTCGCCCTCCGGCCCGATCTGCCCACGCGGTGGCAGGAGGGTGAGGACGTCGACGTCACGCCGCCACGGGTCGACTGGCGGGACACGGACATCGCCAGCGCGGCCGTCCTGGCCGTCGTCCGGGCCCACATCAGCCGCATATCCCGCGGCCTCCGGCCGCGTGCCCGGACCTCGGCGCGCCTCGCCCTCGTCCTCGACGACCTGCGGAACCGGGGAATGACCCGGGCCTACGGGCGGTGGCTCGCCCGCAACCCGGCGCCGGAGGCGCCCACACCTCCGCGCGGCTGAGGGACCGGACCAGGGCGGAGCGGCTCAGGAGGATCCGGCTCGGGACGACTCGGCTCGGGACGGCTCGGCGGGCCTCCATGCCCTCAAGAGGCTCTCCAACGAACCGCGGGATGATCATGATCCAATCCTGGAGTTCACCATCCGCGCACCACTCGACTTCCGCCCTGCCGGTCACCGCCGGGGCAGAGAGCAGACCCGCATGGCCACCACCCCCCGAACTCGTCCCCGAGTACTGGTCCTCGGAGGCGGGCTGAGCGGCACCCTGGCCGCAGCAGCCCTCGCTCCGCACAGCGAGAGTGTCGACATCGTCGAACGGCACGCCCTGCCGGACACCCCGCGACCCCGGCGCGGACTTCCCCAGGCCGGCCACGCGCACATGCTCTGGGCGGGCGGGGCCGACGCGATCGAATCGCTCCTACCCGGAACCACGCGGATGTGGCTGGGCGCCGGCGCGCACCGGGTGTCCATTCCCAACGGGATGGTCTCGCTCTCCCCCGGCGGCTGGTACCGGCGGTGCTGGCCCGAGGCGCAGTACCTCATCAGCGCCGGCCGCGACCTCGTCGACTGGGCGGTGCGCAGCCAGGCCCTGGCCCTCGCGGGGGTCCGTCTGCGGGCCGAGACGGAGCCGGTCCGTCTCCTCGGCACCCGCGCCCGGGTCACGGGCGCGGTCGTCCGGCACCGGGACGGCACGGAGGAGGCACTCGAAGCCGACCTGGTCGTGGATGCGACGGGCCGCTCCTCGCGCGCCCCCGACTGGTTGGCCGAGCTGGGCGCCCCCGCCGTAACCGAGACCGTCGTCGACGCGGGAGTGACCTACGCGAGCCGCCGTTACAAGGCCCCCATCGACACCGCCGGTTGGCCCGTCATCAACGTCCAGGCCGACGCCCGACTGGAGGGGGCCGGCACGGCCGGCACCATTCTCCCCGTCGAGGGCGGTGAGTGGATGGTCAGCCTCTCCGGTACCCGGGGCGGGGAACCCACCAGCGACGACGACCGGTTCACGGAGTTCGCCCGCGGGCTGCGAAGCCCCCTCATAGCCGAGTACCTGGACCGGGCCGAGCCCCTCGGCCCCGTGACGGTCGCCCGGAACACGGCCAACCGTCGTCGCCACTACGAGAAGAGCCGCGTCGACGGCTTCATCGCGCTCGGGGACTCCGCCACCGCCCTCAACCCGCTCTACGGACACGGCATGTCCGCGGCCGCCCAGGGCGCGCTGGCCCTGCGCGACCTGGCGGCGAGCGGCGACATCACCGCGCCCGGGTTCGCGCGGCGCGCACAGCGCGCGATCTCCCGCCCCGCGGCCGCCGCCTGGCTCCTCGCGGTGGGCCAGGACGCCCTCTTCCCCGGGGCGATCGCCAGGAAGCCCCGCTTCGCCGACCGCCTCACCTCCCGGTACGTCAACCGCCTGATCACGACGGCCTGCTCGGACTTCACCGTCGTCGCGGCCCTCACCGACGTCATGACCCTCCAGACGACCGGCGCGGCCCTCGCACACCCCCGGGTCCTCCTCGCCGCGCTCCGCGGCCCGAAGCTGCCGCCCCTGGACGGACCCGCCCTCAATCCCGCCGAGGAGGCGGTGCTGCTAGACGGCCCGTCGCCCCGCGCCGACGACGCCGGCCGTCGCCCGTGATGTGCCGCCGCCTCGCCGGACGGCCCGTACCCGGGCCTCCGGCAGGGCCCCACGTTCCCATCGAACCTCAACCTCACCTTTAGCTTTAGTCTTGGCCTCGGACGGTCGGCGGTTCGCGGTGCCGGCGGATCCGACGGCGCACCCGGCGATCGACGGCGCCGGCTGGGTGCGGGCGGCCGTGGACCCGGCGCCGCTGGTCGGGGTGGGGCAGGTCTTCCGGATGGACATGTGCCACCCCGACCATCCGGACGGGGACCACCAGGTGGTCAACAAGGTCCAGCTCCTCGAAGCTCCGAGTGCCCTCGGCTGCCGGGCTGCCGCGCCGACGAGGGTCACCTGGAGTTCGGCGGCTGGACCGGGCGTGACGACCTGGAAACTCGCCGCAGCACCCGGCCGTGATCCGGCCCCGATCCGGGCCTTGATCCCAACCCTGCCCCTGCGGTCTCAGAACCGGTCCACCCTCACCCGGCCGTCGGGCTCCACGGACAGTGCGACCCGCTCCGTCGTGCGGGTCACCGCGAAGGTGATCCAGACAAGGGCCCAGAACCACGTGAAGACGGTCAGGATCGCGTGCAGGGCGTGGTTCACGTCCTTGGGCCGGACCATGACCACCTGCCCGGGTGATCGCGACCGGAGCCTCCAACCGTGGTGTTCGTACTGCGCGATGGCCCAGTCCAGGATCGCCACGCGCTCGGCCTCTCCGGGAGCGCCCGCGTCCGGCGAGCGGACCGGCTCGGGGCCGGTGGCCGCGTTCCACCGTTCGGTGGTGGTCGTCACGAGGATCCCCTTACGTGCGCGAGCCGGCTAGCCGGTGGTGCGTACGGGGAAGGTGAACGCGTAGCCGTGCTGCGCGAACCAGGGCAGGAGCGTGCGCAGGGCCTCCACCGTCTCATCGCGGTTGCCGCCCCCGTCGTGGAAGAGGACGGTCGGCTCGCTCGGCAGCGCGCCCTCCACCGCGGACACGATCGACTGCGTGCCGGGGCGACTCCAGTCCTTGGGGTCCACGCTCCAGCCAAGCGGGCGCATGCCGTGCTCACCGGCGATCTGTCGGCTCGCGGGGGTGAAGGCGCCGCCGGGCGCTCGGTAGTAGTCGACGTCCGCTCCCGGCACCGCCCGCTCGATCATGGTCTGCGCGTCGAGGATCTGCTGCGCCTGGTACGCGACGGGCTTCTTGTCCATGGTCATGTCGTGGTCGACGGAGTGGTCGCAGAGCCGGTGCCCGCCGGCCACGACGTCCCGGACGAGTCCGGGGTACCTCTGGGCGTTGGTGCCGATCATGCAGAAGGTCGCCTTGACCCCGTACGTCTTGAGTACGTCGAGGACCTTCGGGGTCCAGACCGGGTCCGGGCCGTCGTCGATGGTGATGGCGACGTCGTGGGCGCCTCCGGAGGCCGTACGGGCGATGCCGAACGGCACCGTCGAGGCGGCCGGGGCGGCCGGGCCCGCGCCGGGCGAAGCCGGTGGGGTGGCGGCGGAGGCCGTGGTCGCGCCGAGGACGGAGGCGAGGCCGAGTGCCGCCGCGGTGAGCGCGGCCCGGGTCGTACGGCGCCTGAACTGCCTGCTGGTGGTGGTGCTCATGGGACCCGCTCTCCGGTGGTGATGAGCCGGTGCCCCTGCGGACCAGGGGCACGCGCTCAGGCTAGGAAGCGGAAGGCGCGGCCCTCTTCCTCCCTTCGGTCATTCCCCGCCCGGGCCGGCCTCAGGAGTCCGCGGCGGCCGGTGCGGCGTCCCCCGCTTTCCCGCGCCAGGTTCCCGGGTCGTCGAGGAGCGGTTGGAGGGCGAGCTGCGCGGCTCCCGCCCGGCAGGCGTCGCCCACGCTGCCGGTACGCCAGCGGGTCCCCCGTACCCGGGCCACGACCGAGGCGTCCAGGGCCGCGTCGATGTGCGCGGGCGCCGCGCGGGCCAGCAGCCCGAGCAGGCCGGTGAGCACCACCTCGTCGGGCCCGAGCGCGTTGACGGTGCCGGTGATCGCGACCCCCAGGAGGTCGGCGAGCCTGCCGGTCTCCTCGGACGTGGCGAGCGCGTCCGCGAGGGCCCGGTGGAGTGCGGGTTCCTCCAGGCGGTCGACCGCGTCCACGCCGAGCGCGGCGGTCAGCGCCGGGCCGCCGAGATACAGCTCCAGGCAACCCCGCGACCCGCAGGGGCAGCGCGGACCGTCGGGAGCCACGCTCAGGTGCCCGATCTCCAGGGCTTGGGCGCGGCCGGCGCCGCCGATGAGCGCCGCGCCCAGACCGTGCCGTTCGCCGCTGATCGCGAGCAGGCTGTGCGGGCGTACGGAGTCCTCGAACGGGTCCTCGCCGCGGCCCCCTGGGAGGTATTCGCCGAGCCCGATGGCGGTGGCGTCGCGCACCAGGCGGACGTGGAGGCGGTCCGTGCGCGCGGCGAGTCCGGGAAGGCGGCGGACCAGAACCTCGTGCAGCGCGGTGGTCACCTCCAGCGGTTCGGTCCGGTCCAGCACGAGCGAGGCCAAGACCGTGCCGCGACTCTCGTCCAACATGCCGGGGTACGCCACGGCGACGCCCACGCACCGCACGGCGTCCGCTCCCAGGACGTCCGCGACGACCTGGGCGACCTCCTCGAAGAGGACCTCGGGAGCGACACCGACCAGCCGGCCGCGGCGATCCGCGGTGGCGTGGCGCCGGTTGCCCAGCCCGTACGCCCCGGCGGAAAGGCCGGTGGGCTGCGGCCACCTTCCGGGCACGCACGCGGCGGCCCTACGGATCATCGGCGCACGCCCCGGGGACCGCGTCGTCCTGACCTGCGAGGCCGAGGTCGCGGCAGCGGCGGCGGAAGCGGACCTCGCCCCGATCACGCTGCGCCGGATCCCCTCCGCCCCCGCCCTGCCGGCCGCCGCAGCCCTGGCCTCCTTCGACGGTTTCACTCCCTGCCCCTCGACGTGGCGCACCCCGTTCACCGGGCCCGCGCCGGCCGCCGCATGACGTGCCCCGTACCCAGCGGGGAGGCCGTGACCGGGGGGCCGGACGTACGCGGTCCTGCGGGAGCGATCAGTCTGGCCACCGGCAAACTCACGGCGGACGCCCGGCGCGCCCACATCCTGGCCCGAGCACTACGGCACGGTCACGTCTCTCGTACCGAACTGGCACGTGACCTGGAGGTCAGCGTGATGACCATCCACCGCGACCTGGGCCTGCTGTCCGAACAGGGCCGTGTGCGGCGCGTACGCGGCGGAGCGGTCATCCGGCACGAGAGCGGCCTCTGGCCCACCGCCGTCGCCATCGCTCGGTGAGGCGGGGGCGCGGGGCCGCCGGGGCCCACCGGCGGGGTGGCCCACGGCCGCCCTCGACCCGGCGGCGGCCGTGCGCGGCCCGCCTCCACCGAACGGCCGACACCTTTCGACTCTTCGGCCGTGGTGGGACCGGGCCCGCCTTTCCTACCGTGGGAAGTGAATCCAGGCGCCGGGCTCGAACCGCCCGCCCTCGGTGACCCCCACACAGCCGGAGGAGATCCCGCCATGCCCGCCCAGCTGATCGACATCTCGCTTCCCGGCACCCTCCAGGCCGCCGGCCAGGCCCGCCGTGCCCTCGGCGCGTGCGTCACCGACCCCGCGATGTCGGACGACGGACAGCTCCTGCTGTCCGAGGCCGTCGCCAACGCGGTCGAGCACACCGACAGCGACCGGCTCCGCCTCGTCATCCGTTACGAGGCGGAAACCGGCACCCTGATGTGCGCCCTGCACGACGAGGGCGCCGACTTCCGGTCACCCACGGCCTCCGACGCCCCGCACGACACGGCCGAGTCCGGCCGTGGCCTGGCGATCACCGCCGCGCTCAGCACGCGGTGGGGGTTCAGCACCGACGGCTTCGGCAAGTGGCTGTGGTTCTCCCTCAGCGCCACCACCTGAGCCGGCCCGCTCCGGCCGCCACCTGAGGTGGCGGCGACGGCGCGCACCGCCCGGCTCTCCGGACGGTCTCGCGCCCACGGGGATCGGCCCTACCGCGCGCTGCTCTGCCCCGCCGCCGGGTCCGCGCTGCTCTTCCCCGCAGCCGGGTCCGCCTCGGAGCGAGGCGCCGGTACGGGCACTCGGGCCGCGCCTCCCGCCCGCAGCGCGTCGAGGGCGCGCTCGTGGAGGCCGGCCAAGGCCGCTTCGGGAAGGGGGACGGGGCTGCCGGTGAGCGTGTACCACTCCTCCGCGCCGGTGTACTGGACGGTGAGGGCGGCCGTGCCGTCGCCGAGGTCTTCCGTGGCGAGGCTGAGGTCGCCGGTGATGACGCCGACCTCGTCCGTCATCGCGCCTCCCGGACCGGCCGTGACGAATCCGACCAGCTTCACACCCCCCTCCCCGACCCCGGGCGCCTGCACGGCGCGGGACGCACCATCGGGCTGGAACGGCGGAAAGGGCTGGGGCTGCTGGTATGTGGTCATGAACGACGGGTACCCGGTAATCCGCCGAACTTGCGCCCCCCGCGCCGAGCTGTCCACCAGCCCACACCACGATCACCGGACCGGCGGAACCGTGGCCGCCTCCCTCACCCCCCGACGCCTGCGCCGCCCGGGGCGGCCGGCGGTCCCGTCCGGCGGGCATCCGTACGGATGCAACCCGCGCGAGCGGCCCTCTCCGGGGCGGTCCTGGAGACGGTCGCCGCGTGGGGGCACCGCGCTCTCGACCCGGGTGACCTGGTGTCCGCCGTAAGGCAGTTGGCCGAACTGGCCGTCGACGGGGGCGGGAAACGGATCAGCGTCCACCTCGCCGACCGCGGCGAGCAGGTCATCGTGACCGCGCTGGGCCACCTTCCCGGAGACGACGGGGAAGCCCGCGCCCTCGACCGGGTCGCGGCCCTGGCCACCGTCGCCGAATGCGGAATCGACCTCGGTGCGGGCGGCCGCCAGGTGTGGGCCCTCCTCGGTCCCGCCCGCCGTCGACCGTCCTACGTCCCGGTCTCCTGAGCAACGGGCGCCTGTGAGGCCGCCATCGGGCGCCGGCTTCGACGGGAGAGGATCATTCTGACGGCACATGGCGGCCGACCATGCGGCCGTCGAGCACGACCTCCAGCCAGGTGTGACAGTCGCCGATCCACAGCCCGACCTCCGTGCCGCACCCCGCGCAGGCGAGGTTCGGCCCGTCGTGCCCGCCCGGCCCGCAACAACCGTGCAGGCGGGTCGGGATCTTCACGGTGCCCACCAGGTCGCCCGGGCTCAACACCATATCCACGCCCGGCTCGTGTCCGGCCCGGGATTTCCCGAAGCCCTTGGGCGGCGCGCCCCAGGCGATCCGTCCGGGCTCCGGATCGCGGGCGAAGGTGCCGGCCGCCATCCTGGGCGGGCACGGGTCCACGGGCGAGTCGAGCGGTGTCCAGGCCTCGCCCTCCCCCGGCGGACGTACCTCCCGCACCGGGACGGACAGTCGGCCGTCGCACACGGCGCAACGAAAGACGATCACGTGGCCATGATGCCCTGCCGACAGGACGGAAGGGCGACAGAACGGGAGGGCGACAGGACGGAGGGGCGACAGGGCCACCGACAGGGCTCGCCCTCCTCAACCCCGGTGCTCTCCACCTCGGTCGAACACTCCCCCGGGGACCCCGACTTCCTTGCGACACGCGCACGAGGGGCCTACGGCCCGGTGCTCGACGTCACGCGCGGAGGGCATATCGTGCCCCCATGCCCGCCGATCTGATCCGCATCGTCTCCCGCGATTCGCCGATGGCCCTCGCCCAGGTGGCGCGCGTCCGCGCCGAACTCGCCGCGATCCACCCGGAGATCAGGACCACGGTCCTGCCCGTGAAGACCACCGGCGACAAGTGGATGGGCGACCTCTCCCAGGTCGAGGGGAAGGGGGCGTTCACCAAGGAGGTCGATGCCGCGATCCTCGCCGGTGAGGCCGACCTCGCCGTGCACTGCGTCAAGGACGTTCCGGCCGACCGCCCGCTGCCGGCCGGGACCGTGTTCGCCGCGTTCCTCGAACGCGACGACATCCGCGACGCCCTGGTCCACCCCGGCGGGCTCACCCTCGAAGCGCTGCCGCCCGGCACCCGGATCGGAACCTCCTCCGTACGTCGGGTCGCCCAACTCGCCGCCGCCTACCCGCACCTGGAGTGCGTGCCGATCCGCGGCAACGCCAATCGGCGCCTCGACAAGCTCGCCGCCGGCGAGGCCGACGCCCTCCTCCTGGCCGTGGCCGGTCTGCACCGCATCGGTCGCGCCGACGTCATCACGCAGATCGTCCCCGTGGAAACCCTGATGCCGCCCATCGGCGCCGGGGTCCTCGCCCTCCAGTGCCGTCAGGACGACACCGGGCTCATCGACACCGTCAGCGCCCTCGGGCACCCCGACACGCATCGCGAGACCCTTGCGGAACGCATGCTGCTCCACGTCCTCCAGGGCCACTGCAACTCCCCCATCGCCGGCTACGCGCGAGCCGAACGCGGCGGAGACCTCTCGCTGCGCGCCTGTGTGTTCTCCCCCGACGGCAAGACCGTCCTGAACGCCCACGAATGGGCGGGCCGCCTCGACCCGGCCACCCTGGGCACGTCGGTCGCCGTCGCGCTCCTGCGCCAAGGCGCCCGCGAGCTCATCGACAGCATCCCCCACTGACCGCGATAGCCTCGGCCGTCGTACAGGTGGGCACGCGTGTGCCGCGAAGTGGGGAGTCGTGTCGATGGTGGAGCGGGCGATGGGGCCGGCGGAGCGGGCGGCCGTCGAGGAACGCGTCCGGCGGGACTGGGGGTTGGAGCTGCCGGACTCGATCTTCCGGTTCTGGACGTTCCTCGGCTCCTTGGACCCGGCGGGGCAGTCGGCCTTCCGAGACCTCGACATGAGCCCGATGGGCGTCCTGGACCTCTTTCCGGACGCCTCGCTCGCACCGCGCGACGGCATCGACGTACGCGTGCACGGCCGTTACTACCGCGACCCGCCGGAGTTCCTGACCTTCCTGCACGGCGGCTCCGACGGCCTTCACCACGGTTTGTGGTTCGACGACGGCCGCACCTGCCGGGGCGTCGCCTCGTACTACAACAACGACGGCGGCGAGATCGACACCTGCGCGAGGACGCCGCTGGAGACGGTCCGCGCGACCCTCGAACACGTGTGGCGCGACCTCGATGACGACCCCGACGGCTACGGCGATGACGTCGGCGCCCGGCTGACCCGACTGGGCGGGCTGCGCGATGCGGTGACCGCCTTCGAGACCGGCGACCGCCCCGAAGTCGGCCACGCGTACTCCTCCACGTACGGACGGGCGTTCGAGCCGGTACGGCCCGACCGCATCACCACCCTGGACGGGGCGGGCGCCCTGGCGTCCGGGGAGTCCGTACTGGGCCGACCCGCGCACGACGCGGCCGACCCGTACAAGTTCGGGACGTACATGTACGCCCTCTTCGACGATGCGGAGGCCCTGCGGGAGTCCGTGGCGCAGGCCCGCCGGCGTTGCGCCGCGGGCGACCCGACGGAGGCCCTCCTCCTGGGCCGTGACCTGCACTGGGCGTCGCGAGGCGACCGCGCCGTCGAGGACTCGGCCCACGAACTGCTCGTATCGGCCTACCGCGCCCTGGACCGCCCCGCTCTGGCGGGAATCACCGAAGCCCACCACCGGCACCGGTCCCTGGCGCAGGTGGACGTACTGGACACGAGGAAGGCCGAGTCGCCCCGGCCGGCTTGACGTCGTGCCCGTGCGCGGCGGCGCGTCCCGCGCGCCGGTGGGTCAGTGGATGACGTCGAAGACGTTCTTCTGGAGGCCGTTGGCGTAGGCCTCGTGCTCGACCAGCTTCAGGTGCTGGGTGTCCTTGTCGGTGGCGCTGAAGAGCCGCTTGCCCCCGCCGAGCAGGAGCGGGAAGACGAGGAGGTGGTAGCGGTCGATCAGCCCGGCGTCGGAGAGGGCCTGGTTGAGGGAAGCGCTGCCGTGAAGGATGATCGGGCCGCCCTCGGTCTCCTTCAGCGCGGCGACCTCGTCGAGGGAGCGCAGGATCGTGGTCTCGCCCCAGTTAGAGACCAGGTCGTCCCCGGTGAGCGTGGTGGAGACCACGTACTTCGGCATCACCTTGTAGTCGGCGAAGTCGGCCATGTCCGGCCACACCTGGCTGAACGCCTCGTAGCTGGAACGGCCCAGCAGCATCGCGGCGGCCTCCTTCTGCTCCCGGCCCTTGATGTCGAAGGCTTCGGGAAGGAACTCGACGTCCTTGAACGTCCATCCGGAATTGCGGTAGCCGGGCTCGCCGCCCGGTCCCTCCACGACGCCGTCGAGCGAGATGAAGGCGGTGCTGATCAGGGTGCGCATCAAGGTTCCTCGTTGACTCGGTTCCGGCATTCGACGGTTCACTCACGCGGCGGCCTTCGACCGTCGTCTCGGCCTCCGCGCATCCCTCATGATGAATGACTGGTGATCTTGAAGGAACTCATCGGTCCTGGCGGACCACGTTTTTCTTCGCCGACGACCCCGAACCGAATGACAGGCCGTCAAAGCCTCGTACCCTGCCGGAAGGTGGGAGACGTCTCGTGAGGGGGAGCCGCATGTCCATGCGCAAGGGTGGCAACGTACCGGTGCCGAGTGCCAGTGTCCGGGTGGAGGTGGGTTGGCGGGGAGGTCCCGGGGCGCCGGGCGTCGACGTGTCGGCGCTGCTGCTGACGGCAGCGGGCAAGGTGCGGTCGGACGACGACTTCGTGTTCTACAACCAACCGGTCCACCCCGGCGGCGCCGTGCGCCACGAGGGGAAGCGCCAGGACGGCGCGGACGAGCGCGAGAGCCTCGCGGTGGCGTTGTCCTCGGTGGACCCGGAGATCGCGACCGTGGTGGTCGCGGCCTCCACCGACGGCACGTTCGGGCGCGTGTCCGGCCTGTTCGTACGCGTGTTGGACGCGCGGAGCGGGGTCGAGACGGCGCGGTTCGACACCTCGGACGCCGACTCGGAGACCGCCTTCGTGCTCGGGGAGCTGTACCGGCGCGAGGGCGCGTGGAAGTTCCGGGCAGTGGGGCAGGGGTACGCCTCCGGCCTGGCGGGACTCGCCACCGATTTCGGGATCACGGTCGACGACCCCGCACCGACCCCGCCGGCGCCCGTGCGGCCGGTGGCGCGGCAGGAGGCCCGGCAGGAGGCCCCGCCGGCCGTACGTGCGGACGTACGGCCGGACGTACAGCCGGAGACGCGGTCGGAGACGCGGCCGGTGCGGCTGTCGAAGATCACCCTGACGAAGGCGTCGCCCGCCGTATCCCTGACCAAACAGGGCGCCACCTCCGGCGGCATGCGGGTCAACCTCACCTGGAGCGCCCCCGCGCCGCCGCGCGGCTGGATGCGGAAGGGACAGGACGCCGTCCGACTGGAGGACGTCGATCTGGACCTCTCCTGCCTGTGGGAGTTGAAGGACGGGACGAAGGGGATCGTCCACCCCATCAACGACCAGTTCGGCTCCTTCGAGGAGCCCCCGTACGTCCTGCTGGACCACGACGATCGGACCGGTGCGAGCGAGGCCGGCGAGAACCTCATGATCAACCTCGACCACACGGCCGACATCAAGCGTCTTCTGGTCTTCGTGGCCATCTACTCCGGGGCCACCAGCTTCGCGGGGCTCCAAGGGGTCGCCACCCTGTACCCGCCCGTCGGTCCGCCGATCGAGGTGCGCCTGGACGAGTGCACCGTGCCCTCGCCGGTGGCCGCGATCGCCCTGATCGAGAACGTGGGCGGGGAACTGATCGTCCGGCGCGAGGCGAGGTACCTCGTCCTGGCCCCGGGCGTCTTCAAGCAGCAGGCGCCCGATCTGGAGTACGGCTGGGGCATGAGCTGGGACGCGGCGAGCAAGGACTGACCACGCTCCTCACCTCTCGTCCCCGCCCCCGGTCCGCCGCACACGTGCCTCGGACCGGGGGCGGGGTGCGGCGGGGGCGGGGCCGCGGACGGGCTCCGGCGGCTCGTGACTCGTGCGTACTGCACACCCCATCGGTGACAGCCGTGACTGTCGCGGCCCTCGACCCGCGTGACAGCGTGGACACGTCACCGACCGAGGGAGCAGGAGTGAACAAGGGGTACGCCGCCTTCTGCGACGCCGACCGCTGGTTCTACGACGCGCCGTACAGGCGGGTCGAGGAGAACTACCCGGCCGCGCTCGCCCCCGTACCGGCGGGGTGGCAGACACACCGCAGCGGGGACTGGCTGGCGCTGCGCCCCCTGGACACCCAACTGCCCTCCCAGGGTTGGAAGATCCACGTCTCGGCGGGCCTGGACAACGCCGAGTCCGTGCTCGAACGGGTCCACCGCTACTGCGTGGACCGCCGGATCGCCTTCAAGTTCGTACCGAGCCGGTACCTGCTGCACCTGCGCAACGCGAAGTACGCGGACCGCGCGGCGAGCGGCAAGTTCCTCACCGTGTACCCGGCGGACGAGGAGCAGTGTCGGCGCATCGCCGAGGACCTCGACGCGTTGCTGGCGGGCGAGGCGGGCCCGTACATCCTGAGCGACCTGCGCTGGAACGACGGTCCCGTGCACCTGCGTTACGGCAGTTTCACCCTGCGGCACTGCTACGACGACCGCGGCGACCTCGTCCCCGCGATCGAGACTCCGGACGGCCGGCTGGTTCCGGACCCGCGCGGGCCGGTGTTCCAGCCGCCCGAGTGGGTCGAGTTGCCCGCGTTCCTGGCGCCACACCTGGCCCGGCGGGCCTCCATCACCCTCGAAGGTCTGCCCTACACGGTCGAACGGGCGCTGCACTTCTCCAACGGGGGCGGTGTCTACGCCGGCCGTGACGTCCGCACCGGTGAGGCGGTCGTCCTCAAGGAAGCGCGGCCCCTGGCGGGACTCGCGGCGGACGGGGCGGACGCCGTGACCCGCCTGCACCGCGAACGCCGGGCCCTGGAACAACTCGCCGGTCTGGACTGCGTGCCCGCGGTCCACGGCACCTTCACCGTCGGAGACCACCACTTCCTGGTGATGCGGTACCTGGAGGGCAAGCCCCTCAACACCTACTTCGCCCGCCGGCACCCCCTGATCGAGGCCGACCCCGAGCCCGCGGAGCTGGCGGAGTACACCCGGTGGGCGCTGGACATCCACCGACGGGTGACGGAGGCCCTGGAGGCGGTGCACGCCCGGGGCATCGTCTTCAACGACCTGCACCTGTTCAACATCATGGTGGCGGAGGACGAGGAGACCGGCGAACCGTCGGTCGCGCTGCTCGACTTCGAGGCCGCCGCACACGTCGACGAGGGGCTCCGTCAGACCGTCGCCAACCCGGCGTTCGTCGCCCCGGCCGGTCACCGCGGGTTCGCCGTCGACCGGTACGCCCTGGCCTGCCTGCGCCTGGCCCTGTTCCTGCCGTTGACCAGCCTGCTGGTGTTGGACCGGTCCAAGGCGGCGCACCTGGCCGACATCGCCGCCGAACAGTTCCCGGTACCCCGCGCGTTCCTCGACGAGGCCGTACGGGAGATACTCGCCGATCCAGATGCCAATGCCGATCCCGCGGGCGGGGCCGGGGCCGGGGCCTCGTCCGAGGCCCGCGTCGACGCCGGCGTCCCCCGGGGGCGGCGCCCCTACCTGCCGGTCGAGCCGGGTGACTGGGAAGCGGCCCGCGTCTCGATGACGGGGGCACTGCGGGCGAGCGCCACCTTCGACCGCGACGACCGGCTCTTCCCCGGGGACACCGCCCAGTTCGCTTCCGAGGGCGGGGGCGCCGCCTTCGGCTACGGGGCGGCCGGCGTCCTCTACGCGCTCGCCGAGACGGGAGCCGACCCCTGGCCCGAAGCCGAGGAATGGCTGCTGGCCCGGACGAAGAAGCCGGCCTCCGGCATGCCCCTGGGCTTCTACGACGGCCTCGCCGGCCTCGCGTGGACCCTGGAGCGGCTCGGACACCGCGACCGCGCGCTCGCCCTCGCCGAACAACTGCTGGGCCAGCCCTGGCAGTCGGCGGGCCCGGACCTGCACGGCGGTCTGGCCGGCATCGGGCTCGCCCTGGACTCCCTGGGCTCGACCACCGGAGAGGGCGCCCTGCACACCGCGGCCCTGCGCTGCGCCGACCTCCTCGCCGAGGACACGGCCGCGCCGAAGCGTGCCGGTCTGCTCCACGGCCACAGCGGCCCCGCACTCCTCCACCTGCGCCTCTACGAACGCACCGGCGACCGCGAGGCTCTGGTCCGGGCGGGCCTGGCACTGCACCGCGACCTCGACCGGTGCGTGACCAGCGCCTTCGGCACCCTCCAGGTCGACGAGGGGTGGCGCACGATGCCCTACCTCGGAGGCGGCAGCGTGGGGATCGGCGCGGTGCTGGACGACTGGTCGGCGCACGCTCGGGACGACCGCTTCGAGCGGGCCCGCCCGGAGATCGTCCGCGCCGCCCAGGCCACCTTCTACGTGCAGCCGGGCCTGTTCCGCGGCACTGCCGGAATGATCCTCCACCTGGCGCGCACCACGACGCCGGGCCCGGGCTCCGCCCCCGAGGACATCGCCCGGCAGGTCGAGGCCCTCGCCCGGCACGCCGTCCCGTACCAGGGCTTCCTGGCCTTCCCCGGCGAGCAGATGATGCGCCTGTCCATGGACCTGTCCACGGGCACGGCCGGCGCTCTCCTCGCCCTCGGCAGCGCCGCGCCCGGTGGGCGCGCGCACCTGCCGTTCCTCCCGCCGCCGCGGTCGCACGCGACGGCCCCAGAGCCGGTCCCCCTCGCGGGGGCCGTGACCCATCGGAACACCACAGTGAAGAGGGATCAGACATGACGCTTCTCGACCTGCAGTCGATGGACACCCCGAAGGAAGAGACCGAGGCCGCGAACCTGCACGGTGGCGGCGGTGGTGGCGGCAGCCGCGCCAGCCTGCTCCTCTGCGGCGACAGCAGCCTGAGCATCACGACCTGTAACTGATCAGGTCATCCCGGGCCCGGGCGGTTCGCCGCCCGGGCCCGCACCACACCCCCTGGAGCCCGCGCCCATGACTGCGTCCGATCCCGCCGGCGAGGCGGCGGCCGCCCGCGGCGCCGACCGGGCCTTGCGGGCGGCCGCACGACACAGCGCGGGCCGCCTCGTCGCCACGTCGGTCTGCTCGGTGGCGGCCGCCGGAGCGGCCCTGGCCGAACCGGCCGTCCTCGGCCACACCCTCGACCTGCTCCTGCGACAAGACCCCGCCGGCGCCCGCTGGACCGCCTGGTGCGCCGCGGTGATCGCCGCGGAGGTCCTGTTCGACGCGGCGACGGCCCGACTCACCGGCGGCGTCGACGGCCGCTCCACCGCCTGGCTGCGGCGCCTGGGACTCGTCCGGTTGCTGCGCGCCGCGCCGCACCACGCCGCACGCCACTCCCCCGGCGAGCTGTCCGCCCGACTGACCTCGCAGGCCACCACCGCCGGCGCCGTACCGTCGGCCGTCGTCGGCGCGGCCGTGGCTCTCGTACCCCCGCTCGGCGGACTCGTGGCGCTGGCCCTGATCGACGTGTGGACCGCGCTCGCGTTCCTCGCCGGACTCCCCCTGCTCGCTCTGCTGTTGAGGTCGTTCGCCCGCGAATCGGGCGTCAGCGTCAGCCGCTACCAGGAGGTGCAGCTCGCGATGGCCGGCCGCCTCGTGGAAGCCCTCGCGGGCGCCCGTACCATCGCCGCCGCCGGCACCGCCGCACGCGAACAGGCTCGTGTGCTGGCCCGGTTGCCGGAGCTAGGCGACGAGGGGCGACGGACGTGGCGGATCTACGGTGCGACCATGGCCCGCACCAGCGCCCTCATGCCCCTGTTGCTCTACGTGGTCCTCGGCGTGGGCGGGGTCCGCCTCGCGGACGGGGCCCTCGGGGTCGGCGGTCTCCTCGCCGCGGTCCGCTACGCGGGCCTCGCGGCCGGGGCCGGAGCGGTGACAGGGCGACTGGCGGCCGTGGTGCGCGGCAGGGCCGCGGCCCGCCGCACGGCCACCCTCTTCGAGCTTCCCGAACTCACGCAGGGCGAGCGCCTGTTGCCGGCTTCGGGGCCGGGCACGCTGGAACTGCGCGGCGTACGGGTCCTGCGCGCGGGCACCCCCGTGCTGCGCGACGTCGACCTGCGCATCCCCGGCGGAACGACCACCGCCGTCGTCGGCCGCTCGGGCTCCGGCAAGACGACCCTGGCGGCCGTGGCGGGCCGGCTCACCGCGTGCGACGAGGGCCGCGTACTGCTCGACGGCGTACCGCTGGACGAACTGTCCGCCGAGGAGCTGCGCCGCGAGGTCGGCCACGCCTTCGAACGGCCGGCCCTCTTCGGGGAGGACGTCGGGGCCGCCATCGCGTTCGGCGGCGGCCCCGAACCGGACCCGGAGACCGTGCGCGCCGCCGCGCGGGCTGCCGGCGCCGACGCCTTCGTCCGCCGGCTGCCCGAGGGGTACGGCACGGCCCTCCCCGACGCTCCGATGTCCGGCGGTGAACTGCAACGACTCGGGCTGGCCAGGGCGTTCCACCGAGTGGGGCGGCTGCTGGTGCTGGACGACGCGACGTCGAGCCTGGACACCCTCACGGCCCGGGAAGTGGAACGGGCCCTGGCCCGCGAGGTCCGGCCGGGCACCCGCCTGGTCGTGGCCCACCGGGTCTCCTCCGCCGCCCGGGCCGACCTCGTCGTATGGCTCGACGCGGGACGGGTCCGGGCGACCGGTACGCACGCGGAGCTGTGGCGGGACCCCGCCTACCGGGCGGTGTTCGGCAACGGGTCGGCGCCGGCCACGGAGCCCGGCCTGCGGGAGACCGCGCAGGAACCACCGGACCGGGAGGCGGTCCGGTGAGCGAGTACGGCACCTGGCGCCGGGTGTCCCGCGAGGGCCGCCGCTTCCTGCGCGGCCACCCCCGTTCGCTGCGCCGGCTCGCGCTCTGGTCCCTCCTGGAGTCCGCGCACACCTTCCTCGGCGGTTACGCGGTGGCCCGCGCCCTCGACGACGGCTTCCTCGCCGGCCGAACCGGTACCGGAATCCTCTGGCTGGCCGTCGCCGCCACGGGCGCCGTGGTCGGCGCCCTCGCCCTGCGTGGGGTGTTCGGCGGGCTCGCGGACCTGGTCGAACCGTTGCGGGACGGCCTGGTGCGGCGCTCCGTCCGCCAGGCCATCGGACGCGCCGTCGCCGATCCCGGGCGGGCCGGTTCCGGTGACGCGGGCGCGGTCTCCCGGCTCACGCAACAGACCGAGATGGCCCGGGACTCCTTCGCCGGACTGGTTCTGATCGCCCGGTCGTTCGTCTTCACGGCGTTGGGAGCACTGCTCGGGCTGGCCGCGCTGGCCCCCGTCCTGCTGGTCCTCGTCGCGCCGGCGTTGCTCCTGGGGGCGGCCGGCTTCCTCGCCACCCTGCACCCGATGGCCCGCGTACAGCGTGCGGCCCTGGACACCGACGAGGCGCTGTCCGCGCACGCCGGTGAACTGGCGGCGGGGCTGCGCGACGTCGTCGCGTGCGGCGGCGGAGCGGACGCCGGGGCCCGGGTGGAGGCGCTGATCGCCGAGCAGGAGCGGCTGACCGGGCGCCTCGCGCGGTGGACCGCCCTGCGCACCCTGGCCCTCGGCGTCGCGGGCCGGTTGCCCGTCGTCGCGTTGCTGGCCGGTACGCCCTGGCTGCTCGGGCGCGGGGTCAGCGCGGGGGCGGTGGCCGGGGCGCTCACCTACCTCCTCCAGTCGCTGCTCCCCGCCCTGGACGCGCTGATGACAGCGGTCGGCGCGGCGGGCACCCGGCTCCTGGTCGTGCTGGACCGGTTCTGCGAGCCGGAACCGGTCGAGGGGAGGGACCCCGAGCCGGCGGGGACGGAGGCCGCGCGGACGACCTCGGCAGCCGGGGCGCCGGGCCCGCACGCACCGTCGGCCCGGCCCGCGCCGAGGGCGCCCGCCGTCGAACTCCGGGGGGTCCGCTTCGCCTACGGTCCCCGCGCGCACCCGGTGATCGACGGCCTCGACCTGGTGGTCGGCCCCGGCGAACACCTGGCCGTGGTGGGGCCGAGCGGGATCGGCAAGTCCACCCTCACCGCGCTGATCGCCGGCCTGCTGCCGCCCGGCGGCGGATCCGTCCGGGTGGGCGGCGCGCCCGCGCGGGGCGTCCCGGGGCAGGGCCCCGACGTCCGCCGGACCCTGCTGCCCCAGCAGGCGTACGTCTTCACGGGGACGGTCCGCGAGAACCTGACCCACCTGTGCCCCGGTCCGGTGTCCGGGCAGGAGGTCGAGCGGGCCACGACCGCCCTCGGGTCGGACCGGCTCGTGGACCGGCTCGGCGGGCCGGACGCCGCCGTCGACCCGAGCCGGCTCACCCCGGGCGAACGGCAGCACCTCGCCCTGACCGCCGCCTACCTCTCCCCCGCCCCGCTGTTGCTGCTGGACGAGGCCACCTGCCACCTCGACCCGCGTACCGAGGAACGGGCCGAGCGCGCGCTCGCCGAGCGCCCGGGCACCCTGGTGGTGGTCGCCCACCGCATCTCCTCCGCCGCCCGGGCCGACCGGGTGCTCGTGCTCGACGGGACCCGGGCGGTGTGCGGCACGCATGCGGAGCTGCCGGCCAGGTCGCCCTTGTACCGGGATCTGGTGGGCCTGTGGAACGCGCACGGCTGAGCTGCGTGCGGCTGAGGTGCGTTACGGGCGAGGGCGTAGCGCGCGAGGTGTCGGCGGCCGGGCTGGAGGCGCGCCTGCCGTCGCGGGTGCGGGCGGGACCGGGGGGGCGGATCAGACCCAGCCGGCCCGCCGGGATATCCGGATGGCGTCTATCCGGTTGCGGGCGCCGGTCTTTCGCGTCACGGCGGCCATGTAGTTGCGTACGGTGCCGCTGGCGAGGTGCAGGGCGCGGGCGATCTCCGCTATCGAGTCGCCCTCGGCGGCGCGGGCCAGGACGCTCAACTCGCGGGGGCTGAGCGGCATGGGGTCGGCCTCCATGAAGGCCGAGGCGAGCGTGGCGTCGATGAAGCGTTCCCCGGCCGCGACCTTGCGGACGCCTCGGACCAGCCGGGCGGGCGAGCCGTCCTTGTCGACGTAGCCGAGGGCCTGGGTCCGGAAGGCCCTTCGCAGCGAGCCGGGCGTGTCGGCCCGGGCGAGCACGAGCAGGGGTGCGGACGAAAGGGGCAGCAGGCGGGCATCGCCCGCGTTCGCCAGGAGGGCGGCCGACACCTCCGGACAGTCAAGGTCCACGACCACCAGGTCGGGTCGTAAGAACTCCGCCTGGCGAGCCGCAGCCCGCCAGCCGGAGGAGGTGACGTCGAATTCCCCTTCGGATCTCAGCAACGCGGCCAGGGCGGACCTCACGAGGCACACGCTGTGCAGCACCAGGACCTTGGTCATCGGGCTTCCCCTCACGTAACGATCGATCAGCATCAAGCGGCTGCCCAGCTACCGCCGTGCGGGAACGTCCCCACGAGAGGCGTACGGGGGCTCATGGCCAAAGACCGGCGCTCCTCCCGTGCCACCCCCACGGCCCGCGCGGCCGTCCCACCTCGGCGGGCCTCCGGGATGCGCCGTGGACGTCCTCGGAAAACCAACAACCGGATGGGCTGATTCCGCGCACATTCGACCGGATCTCCGCGGGGCCGCGTTCGTACGACCATGGGCCCGACCCCGTGATCTTTGTGGGTTCTGCCCGTACGGGTCCGCCGCCGCGTATGGAGAGACTGCCGGTGTCCAGGGCGAGAACACCACGACACGGGGAGTACGCGATGAGCGCGCAGCAGACGTACGACGAGATCGGTGAGGCATTCGAGGGCTTCAAGGCCCTGCCGTTGGCCCGGTACGTGGAGGCGCCCAGCTTCCTCGGCATGGTCGGGGAGGTCACCGGCAAGAAGGTGATCGACCTGGCCTGCGGCACCGGCTTCTACACCCGTGAGCTGAAACGGCGCGGAGCGGCGGACGTGTTCGGCATCGACATCTCCGGCGAGATGATCCGCGCCGCCGAAGGCATCGAGCAGGCCGAGCCGCTGGGCGTGCGCTACGGGGTCGGCAATGTGGCCGACCTGTCGCCCACGGAGGCCGGCTTCGATGTGGCGACCGCGGTGATGCTGCTCAACTACGCGGAGACCGTGGCCGAGTTCGAACACCTGTGTCGCAAGGTGCACGACAGCCTGAAGAGCGGCGGCGAGTTCTTCATGCTCCACCAGACGCCGGACTACGACTTCTCCGGCCCGTCGCCGCGCCCGTACGGCTTCCTCACCGAGCTGACCGGCGAACAGGCCGACACCGGGCCCCGGGTGAAGGTCACCGCGTTGCTGGAAGGCGCGCCCATCTCGTTCACCTCAGGCCTGGCCCGCCGCGAGGTGTTCGAAACGAGCCTGGCCAAGGCGGGGTTCAGCGAGATCACCTGGGTACCGACGGAGGTCTCGCCGGCCGGGATCGCCGCGTACGGCGACGCCTTCTGGGGGGACTACCGCGTCAACCCGGCGTTCGAAATGCTCCACTGCCGCGCCTGACCCCTGACCCCGTCCCCCTCGCTCCGAACCGGCATCTGGAATCATCGAAGGATGAGCGGAACGAGCGGGGAGGACGAGGGTCTGTTCCAGCGCGAGACGGAGCGGATCGTCAACGAGGCCGCCCAAGGACTGCGCACAAGCCCAAGGCCAACCCCTCGGTGATGATCTGCATGAACCCGCCCCGCCACGGTTTCGCGTGGCTCCCAGCCGACGAATTCGTGAAGGCGTCCACGGTCAACACGCCAGCCGCCTCGTCGAGTTGTTCGGCAGCCTGGCCCTCCGGGGCATCGTGAGAGGCGTCGGCATGCCGGCGGCCCTTGAGCTTAGGTGGTGCAGACCGTCGGGGGTGGCGGGGACGGCGTACTCGGCGAGCTGTAGGCCGTTGACCAGCAGGAAGACTAGAGTCCGGCTGGAGTGCTAGACCTTCCCCGGCTTGTAGTTCTTGGGGAGGGTGTAGACGAACTCCCGCGGATCGGCGTACGCCGGTTCCAACCAGTCGGACACGCTGTGGTAGCCGAGGCTGTGGAGGTTCCGGCTGGGGTCCCAGGTGTTGTAGGCCAGGATCGAGGCCCGCTTCTTGGCCATCTGGGCCGCCGGGATGTTCAGCACGTAGTCGGCGCCGCGACCGCGGTCCGCGGGGTTGGTGAAGTGCTTGTACGCGTAGATGTAGTTGAAGCGGACGTCGGTGAGCTCACCGTTCTTCATCAGCCAGTAGGCGGCGTCGCTGCAGGCCTTGTGCGTGTCGGTCCCGTCCAGCCAACCGGCCGCGAACTTGTGGGAGGCCCCGGGGTATTGCTGGGCGAGCGCCCGGACCTTGGCCATCACCTTCTTGACGAAGTTGTCGTAGTCGCCGAAGGCCTCGTCGGAGAGCTTGAAGTTGATGACCTTGTCGACGCCGAGGGCCTTGGCCGAGTGGTTGAACTCGGCGGTGCGGCTCGCGACGACCTCCGGGGTCGGCCAGGCCTCCTGCCATCCGAGGTTGTGGGTGTGCCCGGGGGCGGAGCACTTGGCGCCCAGCGTCTGGCAGTTCCCCTGGTTCATGTACTGGGCGAGTCCGCCGTTCTCGCCCTTGCTCACGAGCACCAGGTACACGGGCCGGCCGGCCGCCTTGTGCTCCAGGATCGAACCGGCGAGCCCGATCGCCTCGTCGTCCTGGTGTGGCGAGTAGAAGATCGCCGGTGCGCCCGCCGCCGACGCGGCGGGAGCACCCACGGTGGTGTCCAGGGCCATGCCCGCGGCCACCAGACCGGCGGTCGTCAGCACGGACCTCCTGGAGGGGCCGGACGGCACGAAACGGTTCGGGACGGGGGCGGGCATGCGACGTCTCCTCGCACTCGACGGATGAACTGCCGCGAGCGCGCGCCCGGGAACGGGCACGGCGCCGGGGCACGCTGTCGACCCTGCCGGCCGGCCCTAACGTTTCCCTGTCGTTCCCCTGTCGCCGCGCGGCGACCTCGGCACGCACGGCGCGCACGGCAGGTGGAGCGGGCGAACTCCACCCCCGTTTCCACCCCTGGGTGCAGGTGCCGCGAGCCGCTCCGGAGCAGTCTTGGGGACATGACAACGACCGAGTGGATCACCGACATCGCACTCCTCCTGATCGTCTTCCGGCAGTTGCGGGAAGGACGACTCGACCTCAAGACCTTCCTGATCCCGCTGGGGATCGTGGCCTTCGTGGCCTACTCGTACCTGGACACCATCCCCACCGCGGGAAATGACCTGGTGCTGATCGCGGCGCTGGTGGGCGTGGGTGCCGTTCTCGGCATCGCCGGCGGCGTCCACACCCGGGTCCGGGCCGTCGGCGAGCACGTCCTGATCAAGGCCGGTGTGGTGGCGGCGATCCTGTGGGTCGTCGGCATGGGCGCCCGGATGGGCTTCCAGCTGTGGGTCCAGCACGGCGGCGCCGCCGATGTGGCCCGGTTCAGCGTCACCCACCAGATCACCAGCGACAAGGCATGGGTGGCGGCGTTCGTCCTGATGGCCCTCACCGAGGTGGTCACGCGACTGGCCACGATCTTCATCCGCAGCCGGACCCTCGCGGTGACCGGCCCCGCGACCGTGCCCGCGCCCGTCCTCGACCGCACGGCCTGACCGTGCAGTACGTTCTGCCCATGCCCACGACCGAGAGCGCTCCGCCCCCCGGAAAGGCACCGCCCCGGGGGGCGGTCCCGCATCCGGTCCCCGGCCAGGACCCCTGGGTCCGGTGGGCACTGACCCTGGCCGTCATCGTCGTCGGCGTCGTGACGATCCGGCCGATGGGGTTCAGCGGCCGGGGCCTGGCCGTCGCCGCCCTCTTCGTGGTCAGCTCGGCCGCGCTGCTGGCCCGGGGCCTGCCCGAGAACGCCGCGACCCAGCGTTTCGCCCCTGTCTGGCTGAGCGGCGGTGTCATCGCGGCGGCCGCGCTGATCGGCGTCAGCAGCAGTGGGACGGGGTACCTCTTCGCCTTCTTCCTGGCCGGTCACATCGGATACCGGCTGAGCACCGGGTGGGCCCTGTCCCTCGCGTCGCTGTGCAGCGTGCTCTGCGCGGGCGTCATGTACCTGGACCTCGTGCCGGGGCAGCAGTCGTTGCCGTGGGCACTCGGCCTCGCCACCGGGGCGCCGGTGCTGATCGGCATCGTCAACCGCAGCCAGCGCCAGGCCGTGCGGGCGGCGATCGCGGCCTCCGAGTCGGCTGAACGCGCCGCGCGGGCCGAGGCGCGGACGGCCGTACTGACCGAACGCGGCCGGATCGCCCGGGACGTGCACGACGTACTGGCGCACTCGCTGGCCGGGATCAACATGCAGCTCGAACTGGCCGACGCGTTGATCGACACGGGTGACCTGGAGAAGGTCCGCGAGGCCAACGCCAAGGCTCACGCCCTGGTCAAGGAGAGTCTGAAGCAGGCCCAGTGGACCGTGCACACGCTGCGCGAGGACGCGCTCCCGCTCGTGGAGAGCCTCATCTCGATGGTCGAGTCCTCGGGCCACCACGACGCCCTCACCCTCACCGGTACGGTCCGTGAACTCCCGGCTCAAGTGACCCAGAACCTGCTGCGGATCGCCCAGGAGGCGCTGACCAACGCCGCTCGGCACGCGCCCGGAGGGGAGGTCGGCGTGGAGCTGACGTTCGCCGCCGCATCGACGACACTGAAGATCAGGAACCGCCCGGGCACCCGTAAGGTGACCGCAGGGCTCGGTAGTGGGATGGGGCTGATCGGAATGCGCGAACGCGTCGCACTGCTGGACGGGACCGTGACCGCGGGCCCGGTCACCGAAGGGCCGGACCGGGGCGGCTGGCACGTGGAGGCAGTGATCCCGGGATGAGCGAACCGACCGAGAACCAGCGGAAGTTGAGAGTGGTCGTCGCCGATGACCAGGCCGCCGTCCGGGAACCGCTCGCCGCGGTGCTCGCACTGTCCGAGGACATCGACGTCGTCGCGGCCGCCGCGGACGGCACCGAGGTGTTGACCGCGGTCGCGGCCGGACCGGTGGACGTCGTACTGATGGACCTGAGGATGCCCGTCATGGACGGGATCGAGACGACCCGCCGACTGGCCGAGCAGTACCCGCAGGTGGCGGTGGTCGTCCTCACCACCTTCGCCGACGACGAGTCGATCCTGGGCGCACTGGGCGCGGGAGCCCGCGGGTACCTGACCAAGAACGCCGGACGCCAGGACATCACCCGGGCCATCCGCGCCGCCGCCGCGGGCCAGTCCGTACTCGACCGCGAGGTGCAGGACCGGCTGCTCGCCACCGCGAGGACCACGGCGGCGAAGACCCCCGTGTCGGGAGCGGCCCTGCCCGAGGACCTCACACCACGTGAACGCGAGGTCCTGACGCTGATCGGCCGGGGCCTGCCCAACCGGGGCATCGCCGAGAAGCTCTTCATCAGCGAGGCCACCGTCAAGACGCACATCAACAACCTGTTCGCCAAAGCCGGCATCCCCGACCGCGCGGCGGCCGTCCGCCGCGCCATCGAGGCGGGCCTCGCCTGACACGGGGCGCCCTACCGGAACCTGACCGGCTTCCCCCTACCTAGATCTGCGGGACGTCCTTGACGAAGACGAGGGCGTCGCCGGCGGCCAAGTGGGCCGGATCGAGGGGGGCGTAGCCGAACCAGGGGGATTCTCGGGGTGCGGGCCGGGTGTCGCCGAGGGCGGCGGCCAGCCGGGGGGCGTCGATGACGCAGCGGTCCTCCGGGAGGGCGTACAGGAGTCCTTCGACGGTGTCCGGCGGCGGTACGTCCACGCCCCGGTGCCGGATCGTGCCGAGGGCCGTGGCCACGAAGGCGTACTCGCCGCCGAGCCGGGCGCTCACCAGCGCGCCGGCGCTCCACCACTCCACCGGCCCCTCCCACATCCGCATCGTGCTCTTCTCCCTCTGGAGGTGGGAGTTGTGGGCGTGGACGAGTGCCGGGCCCCGGGCGGCGACGGCGAGGAGGTTCTGCGCCATCATCAGGTCCCGCTGCGCGCACAGCCGCGTCATGCGGGCCGTTGAGGTGTCGGCCATCGCGTGGTGGTAGCGCAGCAGCCCGGTCGCGGTGCGCCCGTAGAGGCGGGCCCGGTCCCAGTCGTCCCGCGAGGTCGCCGCGAGCAGGTGCGGCGTCTGCGCGTCGAGCAGCGCCACCAGGTCGTCGGCGAGCAGCCGCAACCGGTCGGCCTCGGCCGACCGCCCCACCGACCGGCCTGGGTCCGTCATCGCGGCGGGTTCCGTCCACCGTTCGTCGCTGCCGAGCAGGCGGTCGAGGGTGTCCCCCGTACAGGGGAGCAGGGCCGCGTCCACCCGGGCCGCGAGGTGGCCGTGGAGTGCGGTGAGGGTGTGCCGGGGGCTCGCGGCGCCGGTCATCTCCAGGGGGCCGTCGAAACCCGCGAAGCGGAGCCGGTCCGTGGCGGGCCTGCCTTCGTTGAACTCCCGGATCCAGCGTACGAGTTCGCGGTTGGCCGCGGAGGCGCCCCACCCGTGGCTGAACCCGCGTTCCATGACCTCGTCGAGGGTGCCCGTGCCCGAGGTGACGTACGCGTCGACGACCAGGCCCGTCACGCAGTCGCTCTCGATCGCGATCGTGCGGTAGTCCTCCTGTTCGACGAGCTGCCGGAAGAGCCCGTTGCGCAGGTCGAGCAGGGCGTCCTCGCCGTGGGTGGGCTCACCCAGGGCGAGCAGCCGCGGCCGGACCGGGAGCAGCCTCATGAGGGCGGCCGCCTCGACGGGATGGGTGGTGTCCTTGATGTCAGTGACCATGACCTCAACCGTATCGCTGAAGCCTCGGTTGAAACTTTTGCGCGATATCGTCGTGGCCATGGGACGAAAGCTTAAAACCGGTGGTCACCTGCGGCCGGTCGATCTGGCGCGCGGGCACGGCCTGTCCACCCAGGCGGTGAGGAACTACGAGGAGGCCGGCATCCTTGCGCCCGCCGAGCGCACGCCCCACGGCTACCGCACCTACACGCCCCTGCACGCCGTGGCCCTGCGCGCGTTCCTCGCCCTGGTGCCCGGCCACGGGCACCGGACGGCGACGTCGATCATGCGGGCCGTGAACGAGGACGCGGTCGACGAGGCGTTCCGCCTGATCGACGAGAGCCACGCCCAACTCCTCGACGACCGGCGGACCCTGGGCGCCGTGGAAGCCGCCCTGCGCGACCTCGGGCCCGTCTCGGGGGTCGAGCCGGCCGCTTTGCCGGGGCCCGGCGGTACGTTCATCGGTCCGCTGGCGCACGAGCTCGGCATCCGGCCCGCGACCCTGCGGGCATGGGAGCGGGCCGGGCTGGTACGCCCTCGCCGCGACCCGCTGACCGGTTACCGCGTCTACGACGGGGCCGACGTCCGGGATGCCCGGCTGGCGCGTCAACTGCGTCGGGGCGGCTACCTGTTGGAGCAGATCGCCCCGTTGATCACCCAGGTGCGGGCAGCCGGCGGACTGGAGCCGCTGGAGGCGGCGCTGCGCGACTGGAACGGCAGGTTGTCGACCCGGGGGCGGGCGATGCTGACCGGGGCCGCCGAACTGGAGGCGTACCTCGGCGAGCGCGGATGAGCCTCCGGGACGAGGGCCTCTTCCCAGGCGCCGTCCACCCCGGACGGGCGCCCCGGCGGTCAGGCGGCGCGGCAGAGAACCGGCGGGGCTGCCTGCGCCTCGGCGCGGGCCACCGTGGTGAGTGCGGGGCGGGCGGTGCGGACGGCGGGCCTTGCCGTGATCGTGGTCACGACCGCAGAAGTGGTCGCGTTCACGATCGTGTTCGTGTGTGTCGTAGCGGTCGTGTTCGTGGTCGCGGCCTGCGACCGGTTCCGGGCGAAGACGACGAGGCGCAGCACCGCGAACCGCGCGACTCCGGCGAGTGCGGACGCGGACAGGTAGACGACCTGCTCAAGCACCGCGCCGGGGGTCGCCACCAGCTGCTGGAGGACCACCATCGCCAGGCAGGTGACCCCGTACGCGACGGCCGCGGATCCGGCCGACTGGCCGTGCTGGCGCCAGGTGGCGCGACTGCCCGTGCCGAAGGCGAAGCGGGCGTGCAGTTCGGTGGTGAGGAGCGTGGAAGCGGCGGTGATCAGGGCGTTGGCCAGGCCCCAGGGGATCCGGGTGGCGAGGGCGGCCACCGCGAAGCTGGAGGCGAGCCCCACTCCGCCGCCGCAGAGCACGAAGCGCGCGAAGGCGGTGAAGGCGCCGGGTGCGGCCTGCTGCCTGCGGCTCTGCTCTGCCTCCATGATCCGGCCCCTTAGATCGCTCCCCTTGTGAAACGCGCACTTACCGGCCCGTGAGTGAGGCCTTCCGTCCGCTGTTTCCGATGAGTGAAACGCTACGTTGCATTCATAAATCTAGCAACGCTGTCGTTGCGCAAACACCTCATCACCCCAGGTAGAGGCCGTGAAATCATTGCAATGCTCTCGAATCTAACGCAACAACACCCCCTACCCTCATTGCAATAGACTGATGGTGAACGCTATGCCGACCGACGACGGCCGCCCCGCCCCAGCTCCCGGAGGGGGACCGTCATCGCCCGTCGCGCATACCGAGGACGTAGGCCGCCGTGCGCGCGACGACGCGGTCCTCGTCGTGCGCCAGGTCCGCGAGGGCGCGTGCCGCCGCGGGTCCCGGGACCTCGGCGAGCGCCTGCGTCAGACGTCGGCGAGCGGGCGATTCCACGGGCGCGTGGCCGAGGCACGCGACGAGCGCGGCGGCGATCCGATCGGCGAGTGCCGGATCGCTCGCCAGCGCGCCCAGTGCGTCGCCCGCGTCAACGTCGTTCGTCCCCTCGACGACCATGTCCACGAGCGTCGGGATCGCGTCGGCGACTCCGCGCGCCCCGAGCGCCAGCGCCGCGTACCTGCGGACCACGACGTCGGAGTGCGCGAGGGCGCCCCGCAGCACCGCGGTCGCCTGGCCGTTCGGGATCTCGGCGATGGACCGGACGGCACGTGTGCGCACCTCGGCCAGCGGTGAGCCGAGCCCCTCCGCCAGCAGCGCCCATCCGCCGTCGCCCGACTGCGCCAGGGCCCACCGCAGGGCTCCGGCCACGTTCGGGTCGGACTCGCTCAACGCGGCCTCCACGAGGGCTTCCACCGGCACCGGAACCCCGTCGACCGAGGACAGGGCCGCGCGCTGGCGCTTCCCGGCGCTCTCCGACCCCAAGGCCTGGAGGAGTGCGACGATGCGCAGGACGTCCTCCCAGCCGGTGGGCTCGGCGGCGCCGATCCGACTCAGTCGCGTGAGCAGCTCCGTCTCGCCGGCGATGCGTTCGCGCGTCTGGCGGATGAGGTCCTCGACGAGTTCCGACGGCGTGAAGCCGGGATCGTCCAGCGCGGCCCCGACTTCGCGCAGCGAGAGCCCCAACGAGCGCAGGCTCTCGATGTGGAAGATGCGCCGGATGTCCTCGTCGGAGTACTCGCGGTAGCCGCCCCGGGTACGCCCCGTGGGCCGCACCAGGCCGAGCGAGTCGTAGTGCCGGAGCATGCGGGCGCTGACCCCGGACCGTCGGGCCACATCACCGATCAACACTGCCTGTCACTCTTCCCGTCACTCCTCTTGGCCGGTCGCGCCGAGGGCCATGATGCGCTTCGCCTCCTCGATCGCGAACTCGAATCCGGCATCCGGGTCGCGCGACAGCCGTTCCGTGGCGATCGCGTGTCGCCGCACGCCGGGGTCGGCGTCCGTCATCGCGGCCCGCAGGCTCGGCATGATCACCTCTCCGAGCGCGATGAGCGCCCTGCTCAGGCTGAGCTGTGTCTCCCGTTCGCCGCGCCCGAGCTGTGTCGCGAGCGCTCCGGCCAGCACGGGCCGCGCGTCTTCGGGTACGAGGACGACGGCCGCTCGCCAGGCCGTGCGCGCCACCTCGTCGTCGGCGTCGGCCAGGAGCGTACGGGTGATCGCCGGCCACGCCCGCCGGTCCCCGATCTTGGAGAGCGTGTGCAGCGCCTGGCTCCGTGCCTGGGCGGCCTCCGAGCGGAGCTCGTCGACGAGCCTGGGCACCGCCAGTGAGGGCGCGTGGCGGGTGAGCGCCCAGGTGAGCGTCTCGCGGACGGAGAAGTCGGGCTCGATCGCGCATCGTGCGACGAGCGGCTCGACGAACCGCGGGTCCGGGTCCGTACCGACCGCCATCGCCGCCCGCAGTCGCACCGACGGGCGGCTGTCGTCCAACCCGTCAAGGACTCGCGTCGTATCCGTGTCCCGTTCTTGCGTGGTCATAGGGGCCACCTCCTCGACCGGAGTCTCGACCTTGTCACCGTGTCAAGGTCAAGGGGCCCCCGCGATCACAGGACCGCGTCGTGCGGGGCCCCGGCTTCGGCGGGGTCGGTCCTCCGTCTCTCTGCGAAGATGGGCCGTATGGACGTGCGGGGCAGGAACCGAGTGAAGGTGAGCGGCCGCGCCGGCGCGCCGGTGCTGATGCTGGCGCACGGTTTCGGGTGCGATCAGAACATGTGGCGTCTGGTCCTGCCCGCGCTGGAGCGCGATTTCACGGTCGTCCTCTTCGACCACGTCGGGGCGGGCCGCTCGGACCTGTCGGCATGGACCAAGGAGCGGTACTCCAGCCTGGAGGGCTACACGGAGGACGTGCTGGAGATCTGCCGCACACTGGATCTCGGGCCGGTGACGTTCGTCGGGCACTCGGTGAGCGCGATGATGGGCGTGCTCGCCGCCGCCCGGCACCCCGAGCACTTCGCGAGCCTGGTGCTGCTCGCCCCCTCCCCGTGCTTCATCGACGATCCCGAAGCCGGCTACCGCGGCGGCTTCAGCACCGAGGACATCGAGGAACTCCTCCAGTCCCTGGACGCGAACTACCTCGGGTGGTCGGGCGCCATGGCCCCGGTCATCATGGGCAACCCCGACCGCCCCGAGCTGGGCGAGGAGCTGACCAACAGCTTCTGCGCCACCGACCCGGACATCCAGCGGGTCTTCGCCCGCGTGACGTTCCTGTCCGACAACCGCGCCGACCTGGCCCGGGTGACGGTGCCCACCCTGGTGGTCCAGTGCTCCAGTGACGCCATCGCCCCGCCCGAGGTCGGCACCTTCGTCCAGGAACGGATCGAGGGCAGCCGCCTCGTCACGCTGAACGCCACCGGGCACTGCCCCCAGCTCAGCGCCCCCGAGGAGACCTCCGCCGTGATCGCGGAATTCGCGGGAACGTCACGCTAGTGCGCGCGAGCGACGGTGTCGGCGACGCCGGGCGGGACCGCGACACGGAGGGGTACGCGAACGATGACCCGGCGTTCTCCTCGCTACTGGAAGACAGCGCCGAGGACCTCTACGAGCACGCCCCCTGCGGGTACCTGTCCACGCTGCTGGACGGGCAGATCGCCAAGGTCAACACCACCCTGCTGAACTGGCTGGGCTACGAGCGGCACGACCTGGTGGGTCGCAGGAGGTTCTCCGACCTCCTCACCGTCGGCGGCCGCCTCTACCACGAGACGCACTTCGCACCACTGCTCCGGATGCAAGGAGAGATCAGCGGCATCGCGCTGGAGATGAAGGCGACCGACGGAACCCGGATCCCGGTCCTGGTGACCTCCACGGTCAAGACCGGCAGCGACGGCCGGCCGCTGCTGATCCGCACCACCGTCTTCGACGCCCGCGACCGTCGCGCGTACGAGGAGGAGCTGCTGCGGGCCCGCCGGGAGTCGGAGCGCGAACGCGAACGCCTCCAGCAGCTGGCCGGCACGCTCCAGCGGACCCTGCTGCCGCCGACCCTGGCGAACGTGCCGGGCCTGGACGTGGCGGCGTACTACCACGTGGCGTCGAGCGACGAGGTCGGCGGCGACTTCTACGACCTGTTCCCCCTCGCCGACGGCACCTGGGGGCTGTTCCTGGGCGATGTGTGCGGCAAGGGCGCCGCGGCGGCGGCCGTCACCTCCCTGGCCCGCTACACCCTGCGCGCCGCCGCGGTCTACGACCCCGATCCGGCCGCCGTCCTGCGCAACCTCAACACGGTCCTCAACCACGAGTACAACGGCACCGACCCCCGTTTCTGCACCGTCATCTTCGGCCTGCTCACCCCCGACGGCGACCGGGGCGGCTTCCACATCACCCTGGCCGGCGGGGGCCACCCCCCGGCCCTGCTGATGCGCGCCGACGGCACCGCCGACTACCTGCCGACCCCCGGCGGACAGCTCATAGGAGTCCTTGCCGACGCCTACATCGCCACCACCACCTTCCGCCTCCGTCCGGGCGACACCCTGCTCCTGCACACCGACGGGCTCACCGAGGCCAACACCCCCGCCGGTGGAGACCGCTACGGCGACGAAGCCCTCCTCGACTTCGGTCGCGCCCTGGCCCCCACCACCGCCGAGAACACCGTCACCGCCATCCGCGGGGTGCTCGACGCCCTCGGCACCGGCGTGGACGACGACACCGCCGTCCTGGCCGTCAGCGTGCCCCGCCTCGACCACCCCGCCTGACGCGTCCGGTGGCCGGACGCCACGGCCGAGCGGGGGTCCACGTTGGCTCGTATGGGTGGCCGATTTCCCTCGCATTGGTGATCACGCCTCTCACGGGGGTGAAGTGCCGCCGTGGCGCGTTCCCCGGAGGCGGGGTGGCGGTGTTGATGGAGGCGTGAGCACACAAACCACCAGCCCGATACTGTCCCCCACCACCCCCACCCCCACCACCCCCACCTCCGCCGTCTGCCGGCGTGACTCGGGCGCGGACTCCGCGCCCTGCCCGATAGTCGTACACTCCTGCACCGGCCAGGGCGTCACCCTGACCGTGCACCTCACGGGCGAGGTCGACCACCTCAGCGCCGTTCCGCTCCGGGTGATGCTCGCCTCGGCCGCCGCCCTCGGCCACCTCCACCTGGTCGTGGACACCTCCCGCGTCACCTTCGCCGACTCCGCCCTGCTCCGCGCCCTGGACACCTGGCTGCGCCACGGTCGGACACTGCGCCTGGAGAACAGCTCCCGGTCCGTGCGTCGCCTGTTGGACGCCGCGGCCGTCGCGAACGGGAGGGCCCGGTCATGACGTTCGCCCTGCTGACGGTGGGTCCGATACTCGCCGCGGTGGCGCTCCTGGCGTGGGAGCCCGGCCGGCCCGGTCGCCGGGGCCGCCCCCGTATGAGGTCTGCCGGGTGGAGGAGCGCCCTGCGGTGCGGCTCCCCGCTGCGGCCCATCGCCGCGACCGCGGCGGCCGGCCTCCCCCTGACCCCGTGACGGCCTGAGGGTGGCCGGGCGGGGGCTCCGGATCCGTCCGGCGCCCTCGCCCGGCCGCCGGCGGGGCCTCGGACGCTCAGTGGCGGTAGGCGGCCGTCGCGATCCCCACGAACGAACGGATCAACGGGTTGGTGTCGCCGTCGTTCCACACCGCGACCACCCGGCTCGGCGCCATGTCGACCAGCGCGACCGCGGCCAGGTTCGCGGGCAGGTCGTGGCCGAGCGGGGCCACACCCACCGTGCTGTTCCAGAGCACGGCGTGCAGGCATTCCTGGACGACGCGTACGACCGGCCCCTCGCGCTCCTCTCCACCGTTCCAGTAGGACTGCCAGGCCGGGTCGGTTCCTTGCGGGAACTGGAACCAGCGGCGGTCGGCCAGGTCCGCCACCGCCAGGTGGTCCCGCCGGGCCAGCGGATCATCGGCGCGCAGCACCGCCCCGACCGGATCGGCGCGCAACTCACGCACCGTCAGAGCCGTGTCGTCGAACGGCGCACGGGTGAGGGCGACGTCGACCAGGCCGGTGCGCAGACCGCAGGTGGGATCGGTGAGGTCGGCGTCGCGGACGCGGACGTCGACCCCGGGGTGGCGTCGGCGGAAGGCGGCCGCCAGCCTGGCGACACCGGGGTCGGTGCCGTCGCCCAGGATGCCGACGGTGAGGGTCGCGGCGCCGGCCGCGGTGGTCACGCGGACGCGGAGGAGGTCGGCCCGGTCGAGCAGGGCCCGCGCTTCGTCGAGCAGCACCTCCCCCACGGGGGTGAGCGTGACGCCGGCGGGTGAGCGGACGAACAGCGGGGCGCCCGTCTCCGCCTCCAGCCGCTGGATCGCCCGGCTCAGCGGCGGCTGGCTCATGTGCAGGCGTGCGGCGGCCCGGCCGAAGTGCAGTTCCTCGGCGACCGCGACGAAGTAGCGCAGGGTACGTAGCTCCACGCTGCGACGATACCCGCAGGGTATCCGCCGGGCGGAACAGGTCTTGGACGGGCGAGGGCCTCCGGCGGTGCACTCGGAGCACGAACGCTGCACGGACGGTGCACGTACGCTGCCCACGAAGGAACACCATGACCCTCGCCTACTGGATCGTCGCCGGGCTGCTCGCCCTCTTCTCCCTCTACTCCGGTGTGATCAAGGTGGTCCGCGACCCCGATCTGCTCCGCCCGATGATGGCCTGGGTGGACCGGATACCGCTGCCCGCCGTCAGGGTGCTGGGAACGATCGAGGTCCTGGGCGCCGTCGGCCTGCTCCTGCCGCCCGCGACCGGCATCGCCCCCTGGACGGCCTTGGCCGCGGCCCTCGGCCTCGTACTCCTGCAGATCGGCGCGATCGCCGTGCACCTCACGGGCGCGGACCGCCGGATCACGCTCAACCTCGGCCTCCTCGCCACGGCGGCCGTGACCACCTGGCTGGCCACCGGCCTGCTGTGAGCGGACGGGACCGCCCCACCGGGACCGGTACGCCCCCCGGCGATCGGCGGCATGGGCCGGTGGGCGTAGTCCCACGGGCCCATGCGTGCGCCAGGGGGATCATCCGGTGGCCGGGTGTGCCCGCCCGCGCCGCATGACAGCGTTGCGGCCATGTGCGGGACGAGGGTCGGATGGACCGTCAGAGACGGTTCCACACAGGGTGGTTGACATCCGGCCTCGTCCGCGAACCCTGGGGAGGGCCCATGACAGCCACGCCGTCGAGGAACCACGACGCCACCACGATGACACGCCGCCGCGCGCTGGGAGCCGCGCTGGCGGCCGGGGCCGCCGTACCGTTCGGCCTCGGTCTCCCCGCACGGGCTGCCGCGGCGGCCACGGGACCGGCCCGACTGACGCTGCCCGCGCCCACCGGACCGTACCCCGTGGGCACGGTGGCGCTGCACCTCGTCGACCGTTCGCGTCCGGACCCCGTGGCCGGTCCCGGGCACGGCCGGGAGTTGATGGCCAGCGTCTGGTACCCGGCCCGGGACGTCGAGCGGTATCCGCTCGCGCCGTGGATGCCCGCCGGCGCCATGCGGGCCCTGCTCACCTCCTTGGATTTCCCGGCGGAGGCCGTGGTGGCGCCGATCACGAGCGGTCACGTAGGCGCTCCGGTCCGGCGAACGGGATGCGCGTTGCCCGTCGTCGTCTTCTCGCACGGCGCGCACGACCACCGCGCCGACACCACCATCGTGGTCCAGGAACTCGCCAGTCAGGGGTACGTGGTGGTGACGGTGGACCATGCGCAGGACGCCGTCAGCGAGTTCCCCGACGGTCGGGTGATCGTCCCGATGTCGGGTCCGCAGTACGCGCTGGGACCCGCCGACTTCGCCACGGACATCCGCTTCCTCCTCGACCGCGTCGAGGACCTCGACGCCGGACGCAATCCCGATGTCGGGGGGCGACCCCTGCCGGCGGGCCTGCGCGGCGCTCTCGACCTGCACCGCATCGGGATGTTCGGCTGGTCGAAGGGCGGGACGGCGACCGCCCGCGTCATGATCGAGGACCGGCGCGTGCGGGCCGGGCTGAGCCTCGACGGGCCGATGTTGCCGGAGATGTCCGCCGATCTGGACCGGCCGTTCATGATGATGACCGCCCGGTTCACCAGGGCGCAGGCGCCCGGTGTCGCCGCGTTCTGGCCGCGCCTGCGGGGATGGCGGCTCGACGTCCAGGCCGACGGGGCGGTGCACGGGTCGTACGGCGACACCCAGGTGCTGGCCCCGCAATTGGCGAAGGTGATCGCGCTGAGCGACGAGCAGCTCCGGAGCCTGATCGGGACCCTCGATCCGGGCCGCGCCGTGCGGATCCAGCAGGCGTACCCGCTCGCGTTCTTCGACCGGCACCTGCGGCAGCGTCCGGGACGCCTCCTCGACGGCCCGTCCCCGGCCTTCCCGGAGGTGCGGTTCCTTCCGTAGACGGCGCTACGCCTCTCGTTCGACCACCCTCCGGAAGGAGTGCGGGGCGCGGCCGGTGACGCGACGGACGGTGTCGGTGGTGCGGTCCTCGGACCCGCCCGCGATGGCAGCGTCCATCCCGGCCAGCATCGCGGCGAACTCCGGCGGCATGACGGCGGCCAAACGGTCCCGCATGGCGTCGTGGGTCAAGCGCTGGTGGACCACCGGACGGCCGGTGACCTCGGCGAGGACCGCGGCGACGTCGTCGTGGCTGAGCGCTTCCGGCCCGGTGATGACGAGGTCGGTACCCGGCGCCCGCTCGTCGGTGAGGGCCCGTACGGCGACGGCGGCGATGTCGTCGGCGTCGACGAATCCGACCCGGCCCGAGCCGGCCGCGGTCCGGACGACGCCCTCGTCGCGGATGCTGTCGGCGTGGGCGTGCGCCCCGGTGAAGTTCTGCATGAACCAGGAGGGCCGCAGCACCGCCCACTGGTCGAACAACCCCGGCAGCGCCTGATGCACCTTCCCCACGGCGGGGCCGCCGGCCGGGATCGCCGAGGAACCGAGCAGGACGGCGCGGCGCACTCCGGCGCCGCGGGCCCGCTCCAGGAAGGGCAGCATCACTCCGGCCGGGTCCGGGTCGCCGACAGGAGGGACGAGGTAGAGCCGGTCGGCGCCGACGAGTGCGGCGTCGTAGGTGTCGGGGTCGTACCAGTCGAAGCGGACCCGCTCGGCGCCCGGTAGCGCGGTGGCCCGACGGCTGGCGGCCTTGACGCGCCTCCCGGCCGCGACGAGCTGCGCGGTGGTGCGGCTGCCGGTGGTCCCGGTGGCGCCGATCACCAGGGTGGTGCCGGTGGTTGTGGTGGTGGTCATCGGGCGGTGCTCCCTCGGGGGTCCGTGGCGACTGCGGTGTCGGTGGCGACTGCGGTGTGGGAGGTGGCTGTGGTGGCCCCGGTGAAATCCGCCCCGGGTTCGTGGACGGCGAGCGGGTTCCAGTAGTCGCGGTAGGAGGTGAACCGCCCGTCCCGGACGGTCACGACGGCGATGTAGGTCATGTCGAAGGGACTTCCGGTCGCGACCACACGGCCCACACCGCGCATCTCGACCACGATGACCTCCGGGTCGACGGTCTGATGGATCCGCAGGTCGGGGAAGTCGTGCAGGTCGATGTGTTCGGGATAGTCGCGCATGTAGGCGGCGATCGCGTCGCGCCCCTCCAGGCGCCGGGGCCATCCCGGTGGGGCGAAGGGGAATTCCAGGACACCGTGCTCGGCCCACAGGTCGACCCAGGAGGCGATGTCCTTGTCGAGGAGCACGCGCAGGCTGCGGCGGTACAGATCCGACGGTGAGACCGGTAGGGCCGGCGAGTTGGAGGAGGCGGGTGAGGTGGGTGGGGTGGCTGCGGGCATCAGGAAGCTCCGTCCCGTACGATACGGACCAACGGTCCGCTTCTCTCCACCGAAGATACGGACCGCCGGTCCACATTGCAACCGGAGGAAACCGCATGGCCGAGCGCAAGCCGCGCAAGGACGCAGTCCGCAACCGGGCCGCCGTCTTCGCCGCCGCCGACGATCTCTTCACCCATTGCCGGAACGCCGACGACGTGACCATGGCGGACATCGCGACCGCGGCCGGCGTCGGCAAGGCCACGCTCTTCCGTGCCTTCGGCGACCGCACCGGCCTGATCCGCTCGCTCTACGAGGCGCGCCTCGAACCGATCAGGGAAGCCGTCGAGCAGGGCCCACCGCCCCTGGGGCCGACCGCCTCACCACGGGAACGCGTACCGGCCGTGCTCGACGCCGTCCTGTGCCTGAAGTTCGACAACCGGCACCTCGCCCTGGCCCTGGAGTCGACCGGCTCGGACAGTCCCTACCGGACGGAGCACTACGCGGGCTGGCACGCCCTGATCCGAGACCTCCTCCGGCGCATCCCCGGCCCGGCCGACAGCGACTTCACGGCGCACGCGCTCCTGGCCGCGACCCGGGCCGACCTGGTCACCTACCTGGCCGGGGACGAGGGCTTGTCCCGCGAGGAGATCCGCGACCGGCTGGCGAGCTTCACGGCCGCGGTCCTCGACGCCCGCGCGCGGCAGGCGGCGCCGGCCTCCGAAGGCTGACGTCGCCCGGGGCCGCGAACCCGGCCCGCTGCCGCCGGACCGGTTCGCCCCCCGACCGGCCCCTCCTGCGGCCCACCGCCTCAGCCGTCGGCCACGACCCGGTCCAGCCACTCCCGGAGCAGGTGCCGCTCCGCACTGCTGAGGGTCGTCTGCTCGGGCAACCTCGCGCGCAGGGCGCGGGCGGCGCCGGCCGGACCCTCGTCCGCCGCGAGGGGCTCCTGGTGGGTGACGGCGGCGACCATGGCTTCCCGGAGCACGGTCAGCAGGGCCGGGTCGCGCCGCTCCTCCGGCTGGGACAGCCACGTGAGTACGGCGCCGCGAGCCGTGGCGTGGATGACCTGGGCCGCCAACTCCTCGTCGACCCGCAGCCAGCCGCCGGCGGCGAGGCGCCGGACGCGGCCCATGAGGATCTCCATGCCGGCCTCGAAGGCGGCCGACGCGGGCCTGGTGGGCTCGCCGTACATCAGGGCGTACAACGCGGGGTTGGCCAGCCCGAACTCGACCGACAGGTCCCAGCCGTCCCGCAGGTCTTCGATGGGGTCCGGCGGATCCGGGTCGACGTGCTTGGCCGCCAGGAACGTGGCGAACCCGTGCTCGGCCACGGCGTCGAGCAGTCCGTCCTTGTCGCCGAACAGCCGGTAGATGGCCGGAGGTTGAAGGCCCGCCGCCTCGGCCACCGCGCGGGTGGTGACCGCGTCGCGACCCCCGCGCTCCAGGAGATCGACGGCGGCTTCCATGATCCGCTGCCGCGGGTGCTCGCGACCGGTGACGACGGGGTCGACCCCGGCATCGGGGGCGCCCTTCCCGTCACGTGAACGTGGTGTCATGAATCAACGATATCGCGCTTCCGATTCCACCGATAGTTTCAGTGTTATCGTCGATAGGGTTCCAACGGAATCGCGTGCGTTGGGACGCGGACCCCCCACCCCAGGAGAATCCCATGATCGTCATCACCGCCCCGACCGGTCAGATCGGTCACCACGTCCTCGACAACCTCGCCGGCGGCTCCGACCCCGTCCGCGTGATCGTCCGCGATCCGGGCCGGCTCCCGGCAGCGGTCCGTGACCGGGTCGAGGTCGTCCGGGGCTCGCACAACGACCCGGCGGTGCTGGCCAAGGCGTTCGACGGGGCCGACGCCGTGCTGTGGCTGGTGCCCCCGAATCCCGGCACCGACGACCCCATGGAGCACTACCGCGCCTTCACCCGCCCCGCCTGCGAGGCGGCCGAGGCCCGGGGCGTCCGTCGGATCGTCGGCATCTCCAGTCTGGGGGCCGACTACGGCAAGGACGCGGGGCTGCTGACGCCCGCCTTCGCCATGGACGACCTGTTCGCGAAGACGGGCGTGGCCTACCGGTCGCTGCGCATGCCCTACTTCATGGAGAACTTCCTCACCCAGGCCGAGTCCCTCAGGAACCAGGGGATGTTCTTCCTGGCCAACGACGCCGACCGCCCCCTGCGCCTGGTTGCCACCCGGGACGTCGCCTCCGCCGCGACCCGGCTCCTGCTCGACGACGGCTGGACCGGCCAGGAGGACGCTCCGGTGCTCAGCCCCGACGAACTGACTCCCGTACAGATGGCACAGACGGTTTCGGAGGTCCTCGGCAAGCCGGTCACCTTCCGACAGGTCCCCATGGCCGACTACAAGGCCACGATGACGGGATACGGGATGAGTGACGCCTGGGCACAGGGGCTGGTCGACATGGCCCGGGCCCAGAACGACGGCATCTACGAGGCCGAAGCGGCGGCCGCCACCCCGTCCCCCACCACCTTCCTCCAGTGGTGTCGGGAGGTCCTCGCGCCCACCCTCCAGGGCTGACGCCACCTCTCCGCCCCTCCCCCCTCCGCCCCTCTCGGCAGGTCGCCGGGCGTGGCCGGGCGCGGCCGGACCCGACCTCGCCCGGGGCGGTTCGGCCCTCAGGTGGCCAGCAGGTACTTCTCGACCACCTTGACGTCGGTGTTCCAGTAGGTGACCCCGGCGGCGGCCTCGATGTTGAGGCCCCCTCCCTGGTCGGCCAGCGACACGTCGAGCGGCTTGCCCGTGTCCGCGTTCTCCCGGTCCCGGAACCCGACGGTCATCGACGTCACGACGTCGAGCCGCTGTCCCACCCGGTAGAGGCGCACGCCCGCGTACGCCGTCCCCTTGGGTGCGATCGTCGCGACCGCGTGCCAATCGGACTCCAGCGGACCGATCGGATCGGCGCCGCCGAAGCGCACCGACGGGTAGAGGTAGAGGGTGCAGGGCTTGTCGCCGGTGTTGGTGGCCGTGAGGAGGACGTGCTTGGTGGAGTCCTGGCGGTAGTACGTCGTCGCGAGCGAGATGTTCGCGTCGGTGCAGGCCGCGGTGGCCCCCTTGCCGTCGCCGGCGCCCCCCGAGCCGCCGGGCTGGGCGGGCGTCGGCACGGTGGGGGTGGTGGGCTTGGCGGTGGCCGTCCTGCTCGGGGTGGCGCTCGGCGATCCGGGCGCGGCGGAAGCCGTCGCGCTCGGGGTGGCGGGCGCGGGGGTGGAGCCCGCCGCGTCGTCCTTGTCGGCGGGGCCGCAGGCCGTGGCCGACAGGAGCCCGGCGACGGCCAGGCCGCCCAGGATGTGGATCTTCCAGCTCTTGTGCGTGGTGCTCATGGTGGTCCCCCGTATGCGATCACGTGCTCTTGGTTGCCTCGGCTGACCATTCGGTTATTGCTCCGGGGCGACCCCCGTACGCCCCGGAGGGGGGATCGTTACGGACCGCGCACATAGGGGGTCGGGCCTCCGTTTCGGCGGTGGCCTAGGGTGACCCGAACGGCCCCCACCGGCCCGTCGCGCGGCCGAGCCGGCCGCGGGCCGCCTTCCTCCAGGAGTCACGCATGGCACGCTCCCTCGACGGCCTCGTCTTCGTCCCCGTGGCGGACCAGGCGCCCGGCCAGGTGGGGCGTCAGACCCGGTTCGAGTATCGCGAGCAGGACGGCCGCGTGTGGGCCGAGTACTCCGGTGGAGACGTGGTCCGGGGCCACCTGGTCGGCACCCGGACGCGGGACACCATCGAGTTCCGCTACGTCCAACTCCGCCCGGACGGCACGACCGCCTCCGGGCACTGCGTCTCCGTACTGGTCGAACTCCCCGACGGGCGGCTCCGCTTGGAGGAGACCTGGACCTGGGAGTCCCAGGAGGGCAGCGGCACCAGCGTGGTCGAACAACCGTCGAGCTGAGTCACCGGCCACCGCCCGGCCACCGCCCCGGTCGGACGGCCCCCTTGCCGCCCGGTCGGATGGATCCGGGCCGGACGGCGTTCAGCCGGGTCGAGGCGCACCGGCGCGGGACGACGGGCTGTCGACCGTGCCCCCTCGGGGGCGCCGCACGCCTTCTAGCGGCGCGGGGCGATGAGCGTGGTGCCTTCGTGGACGGTGATCGCCTGGGCCGGGCAGATGTCCGCGGCGTCCAGGACGCGCGGGTCGCCGTCGGGGTCCGGCCGACGGACCACGGCGTGCTCGTCTTCCAGGGCGAACACCTCGGGGGCCACCGCGGCGCACATGCCGGAGCCCATGCACAGCCCTCGGTCCGCCCGCACCGTCCATGTCCCGGGCACCGCCGTCACCAGCCGATCGGCATGACGCGCGGGCCCCGGACCAGCATCTGGGACTTCCAGGTCACGTCCCCGGCGAGCCGTAGGCCCGGGAAGCGGGTGACGAGTGCGCCCAGCGCCTCCTGGAGTTCGAGCCGGGCCAGCGGAGCGCCGAGGCAGTGGTGGACCCCGTGCCCGAAGCCGAGGTGCTGGACGCCTTGGCGGGTGATGTCCAGGACGCCGGGGGCGCTGAAGCGCAGCGCGTCACGGTTGGCGGCGCCCGTCGCGACCAACACCGGGGTTCCTGCCCGAACCAGCGTGCCGCCGACCTCGACGTCCTCGGTGGCGTAGCGCGGTTGACTGGCGCCGCTGCCGAGCGGGACGAAGCGCAGCAGTTCCTCGACCGCGCCCGGGAGGAGTTCCGGACGAGCGCGGAGCAGGGCGAGCTGTTCGGGGTGGTCGAGGAGGGTGAGGGTGAAGTTCGGGATCTGCGAGGCGGTGGTCTCGTGGCCCGCGACCAGGATGCCGACGCACAGGTCGACGAGTTCGAGTTCGGAGAGGCGGTCGGAGCCGTCGCGGGTCTCGATGAGAGCCGTCATCAGGTCGTCCCGCGGTTCCTCGCGGTGGTGGTGGATCAGGGTCCGCATGTAGTCGCGCAGTTCCTCGCGGTTGGCCTCGAACTCGGCCGCGCTCAGGGAACTCGTCGACAGCGCGGCGTCGCTCCAGACGCGGAAGCGCGGGCGGTCCTCGGCGGGGACGCCGAGCATGCGGCAGATCACCGCGACGGGGAGGGGCAGGGCGAAGCGGTCCACGAGGTCGGCGGGGGGTCCGGCCGCCTCCAGGTCGTCGAGCAGGGCCGCGGTGAGCTCGCGCACGCGGGGCCGGAGCTTCTCGACCTGGTGGACGGTGAAGGCACGGGCCACCAGGGAACGCAGCCGGGTGTGGTCGGGCGGGTCCATGGAGAGGATCCCGCTGTCGGAGCGCCCTTCGGACTGGCGGGGCTCGTCGTGGCGCGCGCCCTCGGCGCGGCTGAAGCGATGGTCCCCGAGGACGAGGCGGGCGTCCGCGTAGCGGGTGACCAGCCAGGCCGGCTCTCCGTAGGGCAGTTGGACGCGTAACAGGCCGGGCCGGTCACGGACCTGTTCGTAGGCCTCGGCGAGCTGGAGACCTTCGGCGGAGTTGAAGGGGTAGGCGAGGGGTGCGGGGGTTTCGGTGTCGACGCGGGTGTCGGTGACGGTGTCGATGTCCGGTGCGGTCACGGTGGCCTCCCATATGTAAGCGACTGCTTACAAAGCTAGGTCCGTGCACCCGGGCGGTCAACGGTGCCTCGCCGTAGTTATCCTGACGGGCCGCCACCGGGCCCCCGGGCGCGGCCTGACGACGACGCACGGACGGCCCTGGTCGGACGGCGACGGACGGTACGACGGACCGCACGACGGTCGGCACGACGGACGAGGGACCTCGACGATGGACGAAGCCACGGGCCCGCAGGCGGCCGAGCGCCGCCGTGACGCCTCCGCCACGCGCGGGCGGATACTCGACGCGGCCCGTGACCTGTTCGCGGAACGGGGCTACGAGCGGGCCACCGTACGCGACATCGCGGAGCGGGCCGGCTCCAACCAGGCGTTGCTGTTCCGCTACTTCGGGACGAAGCAGGGGCTGCTCACCGAGGTGCTCGCGCGGGGCGGCCTGGAGCAGGTGCGGGCCACCGCGCCCGAGGAGCTGTTCGAGACGGCCCTGCGCGCGATGCTCACCACCAGCGCCGCCGGAGCGAGCGACCGGACCCTGGAGGTGTACCTGCGGTCGGTGGGGCGCGGCGAGGAGGCCGCCGGGACCCTGCGCGAGCTGGGCGAGGAGTACCAGCGCGCCTTGGCCTCGCTCTCGGACGCACCGGACGGGCCCTTGCGGGCGGACCTGGCGATGGCGTGGCTGCTCGGCATCGGTCTGATGCGGACCGTCGTCGCCCGGGAGCCGCTGGCGGGGGCCGACCCGGACGAGGTCTGCCGTCTCGTCCTCGCCACCCTCGGCCACCTGTGGACCGCACCGACGCCCGGGGAGGCCGAGGGGTAGGGGTGGAGCTGCGCGGGACTCCCCCGCGAGCGGTGGCCCCTCAGACCTGGCGTACCACCACCGGTACCTCGGGGGATCCCGTCCCGGCGACGCGGCGGGCCAGGCCCGGGGCGGGGCGGGGCGGGGCAAGGGTTCAGAGGTCGGCAACGCCCGCCGCCACGACGGCGAGCAGGACGTCGGTGACGATTCCGTCCAGCGGCAGCCCGGTTCCGCCCCGCCGTCTTACCGAGCAACAGGGCTGACCCCGGCCCGGGTTCGCCGAACTCGGCGAGGTTGACGGGCCGGGGCCGGGAAGATCCGAAGGAGGCGGCCTAAGGGCTGTCCCGTAATCCCTGGTGGGCGCGCGGATCCACCACGGATGACGGCACAGCCCTTAGGCTCGGCCCATGGACAGGATCGACCGTGCCGGACGGGTGATCGCGGCACCGCCGGCGACCGTCTACGGCGCCCTCCTCGACCGGGGGGCCCTTGAGGCCTGGCTGCCGCCGGACGGCATGCGAGGGCGGGTCGAGCGGTGGGATCCGCGGCCCGGCGGAGGGTTCCGGATGGTCCTCACGTACCTCGACCCCACCGGCGCCCCCGGCAAGACCTCGGGCGCGACGGATGTCGTCGAGGTCGCCTTCGCCGATCTGGTACCGCCGGAGCGCGTGGTGCAGCGGGCGGTGTTCGAGGCGGACGACCCCTCGTGCGCGGGCACCATGACGATGACCTGGGACCTGACAGCCGCCGGCGACGGGACCGAGGTGACGGTCACGGCCACGGACGTGCCGCCCGGGATCGACCGGACGGCGCACGAGGCCGGCATCGCCTCCTCCCTGGCCCACCTGGCCTCGTACGTCGAGGGGCCCGGCTGACTTCAGGGGCCCCGGGGCAGTCGCAGGGCGGAGCACCCCCGCCGCGTCGGGCAGCCCGGCGGCATGAACCCGGCGACTCCGTTCCCCCACCAGTTCCCGCCGCCGATCGATCTCAACGGTTCGTGTGCCCCGCATCGGGTGCCGGGCCGACCACGCGCCGCCCCCATCGCGCGCGGCGGGCGGCCTGGTCCTGTCGCTAACCCGTGCGACGGCACCCGGCGAGGAGGGTCGCGACCATGTGTTGGGCGTCGGCCTGGTCGTAGTCGGGGCCGGTGATGCAGAGGTTTCCGATGGCGCGCATGAGCGTGTAGGCGGTGATGCCGGGGTTGAGTTCGTCGGCGGTGGCGCAGGCGTCGAGCAGCGTGGCGCAGGCCGGGACCAGGGTGTCGAGCATGAGGGCGTGGAGGTTCTCCAGCCCTGGATCACCGGACCCCAGGGCCGCCCCGAGGCCGTGCTTGGTCACCAGGAACTCCACGAACGCGTCCGCCCAGCGGGCCAAGGCAGTGAACGGGGAGGCCGACTCCGCCAGGAGCTGGGGGGCGAGTGCGGTGCAGGAGTCGATCTGGTGCCGGTAGACGGCGGTGACGAGGTCCGCCCGTGTCGGGAAGTTCCGGTAGATCGTGCCGACGCCGACGCCGGCGCGTTCGGCGATGTCGCGGATGGGGGCTTGGACTCCCTGATCCACGAAGACCGCCGACGCGGCCGCCAGCACGCCGCTACGGGTGCGCTGCGCCTGTGCTTGGCGCACTCCCACCGCTTCGGACACGAGGCCCTCCCTTTACTCGCGGAACAATGTTCCGCTAGATTGGCGGAACGTCGCTCCGCCAAAGTATGACAGAGCGAGCCTATGGCGAAAGTGCAGGTCCCCCCATGTCTTCGCGCCACCTCGACCAGCGGATCGTCGCGGTCAAGCCCATCACCGTTCCCGCGCCCGGCCGCAGCATCGACCTCCAGGTGAAGGTCACCGCTCCGGTGTCAGGGCAGAACCTTCCCGTCATCGTGTTCTCCCACGGCAACGCATGGTCCATGGACGGATACGAGCCCCTCGTCGACCGGTGGGCCGCAGCCGGATTCGTCGTGGTGCAGCCCACCCATCCGGACTCGCGCCGCAATGGCATCGGGTGGGACGACCCGCGCTTCGCCACCATCTGGCGCATCCGGATCGCCGACCTCCATGCTGTCCTCGACGGCCTCGGCGACATCCTTCTCCAGGCCGGCGGCCTGGAGACTCGCGTCGACCGTGAACGCATCGCGATCGTCGGCCACTCCTGGGGCGCCCAGACCGCCGGCGCGGTCCTCGGCGCGCGCGTGCTCGACGCCGACGGCATTCCCGGAGAGGACTTCTCCCACTCTGCGGTCTCTGCCGGCGCGCTGATCGCCGCGACCGGAGCCGGCGACACCCTCACTCCGTTCGCCGCCGAGCACCTGCCGTTCATGAGGCCGGACTACTCCACGATGTCCACCCCGACCCTGGTCATCGCGGGCGGTAGGGACCAGTCGCAGCTCTCCACCCGGGGCCCCGAGTGGTTCACCGACGCCTACCACCTCAGCCCGTCCCCGAAGAGCCTGCTCACCATCGCCGAGGGCGAACACACCCTGGGCGGCATAGCCGGTGAGACGGCCGCCGAGACCACCGACGAGAACCCCGCCCGTGTCGCTCTCGTCGCCGACGCGATCTCTGGCTACCTCCACGACGTCTTCAAGCTCGACGACGCCGCGTGGACCACCCTCAACAACGCCGCTGCCGCCGGCGACGGCACGTGGAGCATCGCCGGCAAATGAACGCGGTCGGACCGCGCCATCGCCGAGCCTGGGCACCTTCGATGCACGGCCCCAGGCTCTGACCGCTTGGGCGATGTTGCTGCCGGACTCCGCCGGCGGAAACCGCGTGCCGGATTCGCTGCTGACGAGCCGGCCGAGCCGCCTACCCGGCAGCGGCCAGGCGGCCCTTCGGAGGGGCTGCCTTCGATCAGCGGGTCGGGAAGGGAGCCAGGGCAAGGTCCCAGTCGTCTGCCGCGCGAATCAGCGCGGCCGCATCGACCGTGAACTCCACGAAGTACTGGTAGATGTCCGCCCTGTCCTCACCCTGCTGCCATGGAGGTGACGCTTCCAGGGAGAGGTGAAGACGGACCACCGCCCCGGCCTCATTTCGGTCGGCGAGGCTGAAGGCCAAGACCGGCTCCGTGAACCACGTGTCCGGAGACACATAGCCTTCGTCATCAGGTCGGGTCAGGGGCACCGTCCCCGCGGCTACCGCACGCAGCCAAACGGCGACCCGGCGCGCTTCATGGGTCAGTAGAGAGGGGTCGACGAAGGACCAGCTGCCCTCCGCGGTCGTCACCGTGCCACCGATGTCCAGCCAGTTGCCGTCGTCACCGTCGCTTTGCTGGGCTGCGGCGAACTGATAGCCGATCGGGCGAAGTTCGACGGTGTTCGCATGGTCGCTCAAGAACATCGCGACAGGATGTCACGGGCATGCCCGGCGGCTATCCGGCGGTCGTGGTCGCCCTGCAGTTGCGGGGACGGGAGGTCGGTGACCCTCCTCATGCGCGCGGGCCCCCCGGCTCGGTCGGCAGCCAGGTTCCGTGGAGGCCCAGGGGGACGCGGACCGGGATGCGGATGCGGGCGCTCGGGCCGGAGGTCGGGGCGCCCGCCGGGATGACCAGCAGCCAACTGGCGCCGTCCGTAAGGTCGGTGGCGAAGGTGAGCCAATGTCCCTCGCCGTCGGCGCCGCCCGGTGTCGGTGCGAAGACCGGCTCCCCGACGGACAGGTCACCGGCCGGCCACAGTTCGCTGCCCCCGCCCTGGACGTCGTACCAGCGCAGGGCGTCGTGTTCGCCGGGAAGGAGGTCCCCGTTGCCCGAGCCCGCCGCCGCGGCCAGCCGTCGGTGGCGGCGCCCGATGAGGCGGTCGTCGATCCTCGGCAACTCGATGTCGGCGTCGTCGAGCCGGGTGCGGCGCATCGTGCCCGCCCGGGGGCTGATCACGGCGCGCACGAGGCCGCCGGGGTTGGGGCCGCCGCTCGTGGGCCCCAGCGCCAGGTGGTCCCACTGGACGTAGTCGAGGACGACGTCCCCGCCGCCGGGACCGGCCTCCCGGCCCTCGTCCTCGCCCAGGTCGTACGCGTTCACCGTGTGCCACATCCAGTACGCCTCGTCGGCTGCCTGCCGCACCGGGCCCCCGTCACGCGGAACCAGCAGGATCCGCGTACCGCGTTCGGGACGCCACGTCACGAACGAGCCGGTCCCGGCCATCGCCCCCGCGATGTCGAAGAAGGCGGGCGCGAGGACCATGACGACGAAGCGCGTCGTCAGCGCCATGTCGTGGATCAACATCGGTTCGTCGACGGTCTCGACGGTCGTCGGACCGCGCCGCACCGCGCCGTCGGGACCGATCACCGACCAGGTCGGCGGGTACGTCGGGCTCCCTCGGCATGATCAGCGATTCGAGCCCGCCCCAGAGCGCCCGGCCGGCCCGTTCCTCGGCACGGACGGCGGGGGTGCGTACGAACCGGTTGCGGTAACGGACCCTGCCCTCGGAGATCCACGCACCGTGCAGCATGCCGTCGCCGTCGAGGGGGTACAGGTAGGAGCCGATCGGGCTGAAGCGGGGATTCGGGCCGTTGCGCAGGTACGTGCCGTCCAGGCCGTCGGGCAGCCGCCCCTCCACCCCCAGGTCGACCTCGTCGACCTCCTCCGTCACCGGAGCGAACGCTCCGCCGAGGTGGGCGACCCGGGTGGGGTCGAAGGGGCGGGTGGTGTGCGGACCCATGGCAGCCTCCGGAGCGCACCGGCAGCGGTGCCGGGGACGGCACGGCTCCCGTGCGCCACATTTCAGTCAAGCCCCCCGACCCCGGTGGGGCAACCAGGGGCGCTCCAGAGCAGGCAGAAGCGACCGGGGTCAGCTCAGCCGGCGCTCTCCCGGGTGGCGGTGTGTTCGAGGATCGCGGGGACGACCGTCGGCCAGTCGGCCCGCTCGATCCCGTGGCCGGCGTCCTCCAGGGCAAGGAGTCCGGCCCGGGGGATCTCGGCCGCGAGGGCCTCCCCGTGCCGGAAGGGGAACAGCGGATCGGCGGTCCCGTGGATCACGAGCGTGGGCACGGTGATCGAGGACAGCGGCACGCGCATGGGCTCGCCGTCCGCGAGCGTGTCGTGGTTGCGGACGGCGGTGAAGTCGTGAGCGCGCTCGACGTCGCCGCGGACGAGCCCGCGGGCGGCGGTCTCGTCGAAAGGACGGCGGCCACCCGCGAGGACGCGCGCGTACGCGACCTGGTGGTCGACCACAGAGTCGGCATCCGACCAGTCCGCCTCCGCCGTGGAGGCGACGAACCGGGTGAACTCCGCGGTCGGCGCGGGGAGATCGGGGCCACCGGGCATCGCGCGGGACGTGCTGATCAGGACGAGCGAGAGCACGCGCGCGGGGTGGTCGAGCGCGAACGACTGCGCGAGGGCCCCTCCGGCCGAGATACCGACGACATGCGCGGCGGCGATCTCGTGGGCGTCGAGCACGCGGGCGGCGTCACCGACCAGGTCCGCGCCGGTGTATCCGGGACGGCCCGGCGGGTAGGTGACCGACCGGCCGGTGTCGCGGTGGTCGTAGCGGATCACGAAACGGCCGCCCTCGGCGAGCATCCGGCAGAAGCCCTCCTCCCACCAGAGCATCGACGCCCCCAGCCCCATGACGAGCAGAAGGGGCGGATCCGCCCGGTCCCCGAAGGCCTCGACGCACAGCCGGACCCCGTCCACCTCGACCACGCGCTCGGCCATCGTGCCCTCTCCTCTCCCCCGCCCCAGGGTGTCACTCCGCAGCGGGGAGGGCGGGCCCCGAGTGGGACGGTGGGGTCGCAGTGCGTCGTCGACCGCAAGGTCGACGACGCAGCACCGGTCCACAGATCCCTCGACCCGCCGGCCGGACGGCCCGCCCGTTCAAGCGACCCGCCGGCCCGCCGGAGCTACTTGCTCACCACCGTGTGGGCGGTACCGGCCGTCGGGTCCGCCGGGGCCCCCGGGTCCGCCAGGACCGGCGGGGTCAGCCGTGGCGTGCGGGGGGCCGGGATGAGGGCGGCGACGATTCCGGACAGCAGGGCGAGGGCGCCGCCCATCAGCAGGCCGGTGCGGAAACCGCTCTCGGAGGTGAAGGTGACGCCGCCGACGGTGGTGGTCATCTGGGCCAGGACGACACCGACGACCGCCGCGCCGACGGACGTACCCAGGGAACGCATGAGTGCGTTGAACCCGTTGGCCGCGCCGGTCTCCGCGAGGGGCACCGCACCCATGATCAGGGCGGGCATTGCGCCGTAGGCCAGGGCGACACCGCTGTTGATGACCATCGTGGCGACCATCAGGCCGGGGGCCGTGCCGGACAGCAGCAGCGCGGCGCCGTAGCCCGCGGCGAGGACGACCGCGCCGCAGACGAGGGTGACCTTCGGGCCTCGGGCGTTGGTGAGCCTGCCTCCGAGGGGGGAGACGGCCATCATCATCAGGCCGCCGGGGAGCATCCACAGGCCGGCCGCCAGCATGGTCTGACCGAGGCCGTAGCCGGTGGCCGCGGGGAACTGGAGCAGCTGCGGGACGACCAGCATGCCCGCGTACATGCCGAAGCCGATGCAGACCGACGCGAGGTTGGTCAGCAGGACGCGGGGACGGACCGTGGTGCGCAGGTCGACCAGCGGGTAGGTGGTCCGCCACTCGTACCATCCCCAGGCGGCCAGGCTCACCACGGCGGCGGCGATCAGGCCGAGGGTGGTGGTCGAGCCCCAGCCCCAGTCGGCGCCCTTGGACACGGCGAGCAGCAGGCACACCAGACCGATCGCGAGGCCCAGGGCGCCGACCACGTCGAAGCGCTGGCCCTTGGCGGCGGCGGGGACCTCGGGCACGAAGGCCACGATCATGACGGCGACGGTGACGGCGAGCGCCGCGGCACCCCAGAAGAGGAAGCGCCAGTCGGCGTACTGCGCCACGGCCGCGGCGAGGGGGAGGCCTATGCCGCCGCCTATCCCCATCGAGGCGCTGACCAGGGCGATGGAGGAGCTGAGCTTCTCCGCGGGAAGGACGTCGCGGAGCAGGGCGATGCCGAGGGGGATCATGCCCATGCCGATGCCTTGCAGCCCGCGCCCGATGATCATCGGGACGACGCCGTTCGACAGTGCGCAGACCACCGATCCGATGATCAGCGGCACGCAGCACGCCAGGAGCATCCGGCGCTTGCCGATCATGTCGCCCAGTCGCCCGCTGATGGGCACGCACACGCCGGCGACCAGGAGGGTGGCGGTGACGACCCACGCGGCGTTGGACGGGGAGGTGTGGAGGATCTTCGGCAGGTCGGCCAGCAGAGGGGTGACCAGGGTCTGCATGACGGCCGCGGTGACACCCGCGAGCGCGAGGGTCGCGATCACCTTGCCGGTGCGGGGGACGGCCGTGGGCGGCTGTGGCATGGGGGTCCTTGAGGCGTGTCGCCCGTCCGGCCGGCCGGACGGCGCGGGACGTACGGGGTGGGGTGCGGGGTGGTGGTGCTGAGGGGACTGACCGGCGGCGTGTGGGTGCGGGGTCGGCGCACCGCACAATCAGTAGCCAACTATCACTTCGAGGTGGTCGGCGTGTCAACATCATCCGATGGTCGACTATCAGTTGGTATGGTCTTCAGTGTGCCGATCGACCATCCCAAACCCCTGCGCGCCGATGCCGTGCGCAACATCGAGAAGATCCTGAGGGCGGCACGCGACGTCTACGCCGAGCAGGGGCCCGAGGCGCCGCTCGACGAGATCGCCCGCCGGGCCGGCGTGGGCATCGCGACGCTCTTCCGCCGCTTCCCCGACAAGGCGGCCCTCCTGCGAGCGGTGCTGGAACAGCAGTTCACCCAGGACGTGCTTCCCGCCATAGACCGGGCGCTCAAGGACGAGGACCCCCGTCGCGGCCTGGCCGGCGTGATCGAAGCCGCCCTGACCTCGGCGGCCGACGAACACCACGTGCTGACCGCGGCGAGGAACGCCGGCGTCGCCTCGGCGGAGACCAGCGCCCGCTTCTTCGACGCGCTCGACCCGCTCGTGGCGCGGGGCCAGCAGGCCGGGGTGATCCGGGGGGACCTCGTACCGGACGACCTCAAGCGGATCATGGCCATGCTCGTGAGCGTGCTGTGGACGATGGATCCGACCGAAGGCGGCTGGCGTCGCTACGTGACCCTGGTGATGGACGGCCTCACCCCCGCCGCGGCCACCCCCCTGCCGAACCCCGCTCCCCCGCTCCTGCGGAGGCAGACGGCGTAGACCGTCTCTTTCGGACCGTTTCGGAGTCTTCCGAACTCTTTGGGATCGTGCCGTTCGGTTCGGTCAGACCGGGGCGGTCCAGGCGGTGGTGAGTCCGTCCAGCCACGCCGGCGGCAGCTCCGCGGCGTCCCACTCCTCCCGCAGCTCCTGCGGCGCGGCGACGAGCCGCTCCAGCACGGCGATGCTCGTGGCGGAGTGGACGAGCGAGTAGCGGCCGTGCACCGTGATGGCGCTGCCCGGTCCGAACGCCGCGAACAGCCGCTCCAGGCGGGCCCGGTGGGCCGTGGCGAACTGCGTCAGGCGGCCGGCGTACCCGGCCCGCCAGCGGGGGGTCATCGTGGTGAGGACGGCGGCGAGCACCTCGTCGGTCACCTCCGGGTCCAGCTCCGAGACCTCGCTGAAGGCCAGGTACAGGGGTGTGACCGCCACGCGCGCCCGCTCCACCTCCATGCGCCCGGCCCGCGGACGCTCCCCGGCCGGTCCCGACTCCCCGTCCGCCCCCACGACCCGCTGCAGGGTCCGCTCGGTGACCTCGGCGAGCCCGTCCAAGACGTCCCCGGCGCCGTCGAACCGGCCCGACTCGTACGCCTCGCCCTTGCCGCCCGGCGCGGTACGGGCGCCTCCGCTCAGCTCCTCGTACGCGAGGGCCAGCGCGCCCGCCTCCAAGAGCCCGATCAGTTCCCGCGCGTCGCCGGCCGGGACCCCCGCCCGTGCGACCAGCTGCAGCAGCGTCGCCCTGGCGTTGTCGACACTGACCTCGTCCGGCCACTGCCGTCCCTCGTCGGCCGTGCTCATCGGGTCCTCCTCATCGCTCGGGTGGTGGTGCGGTGTGTCCAACTAGAGCGCGCCCCTCGACGGTTCGACGTTCGACGATTCGACGGCCCGGGTGCGCCCATGGCGGCCATGACATCAGATCGTCGGCGTGACGGTGGGAACGGGCCCCGGGGAACCGGCTCCCGGGGGTCGGGCCGGCGGGGCCCGGTGGATCTGGTGCAGGCCGAGGGGGGCCGGCGGGGGCAGCGGGGTGGGACCGGCGCCGCGGTCGGCGCGGAAGGACTGGATGAGGTAGGCGACCAGGCGGCGGGAGGCCGCCAGCGGGGCGTGCGGGGAGCCTTCGGCCGCGCCGCAGTTGGCGAGGAGCAGGAGGGTGATGTCGCTCGTGTCGAAGTCCGCGCGCAGTCCCCCGGCCTCCTTGGCACGCCGGACCAGCCGCTCCAAGGCCTCTTCGGCGTGGGTGCGTTCGTGGTCGAAGTCGACGGCGTCGGGGAAGCGCGAGAGGAACGCCGCGGTGAATCCGCGGTCGGTGGCCTGCATGGCGCACACCTTTTCGATGACGGAGCAGAACCCGCGCCAGGGATCCGGGTCGTCCAGCGCCTCGTCGAGGACCGCCACGCAGTGCGCGAGCTGTTCGGCGAAGGCCTCCGTGACGAGGTCGGCCCGGGTGGGGAAGCGCCGGTACAGGGTGGCGACGCCGACTCCGGCCCGGCGGGCGATGGTGGCGACGGGTACGTCGATCCCGTGGGCCGCGTAGGCCTCCCTGGCGGCTTCGAGGATCCGCTCGCGGTTGTGCCGGGCGTCGGCGCGCAGGGTCGGCGCCGGAGTCGACACCGCAGCCCGCGCCGGAGCCGATGCCGGAACCGACACCGCAGCCGGAGCCGGTTCCGCGACCGTCGGCCGCTTCCGATAGCGCTGAGCAGGCATGTCTCTCACTTGACCGTAAATGGAAGATGCCGTCCGTTTCGCTGGTTAGCGTACGTGGAGAAGCAAGCGGAAACCACCTTCCACTTGCGTCGCCACCCTTCCGCGTCCACCCCGATGCGCAGACCCCGTGAGGACACGACCGTGAACGAGATGCGCGCAGCCCTGTACGACCGCTACGGCCCCCCGGAGGTGCTGTACGTGGGCCGGGTCCCCGTGCCCGCCGTCCTGCCCGACCAGGTGCTGGTCCGGGTGCACGCGGCCGGTGTCAACGGCGGCGAGCTGTTCGGACGGGCCGGGAAGGTCCGCCTGGTGACGGGCCGTCGCTTTCCCCAGCGCACGGGCATCGACTTCGCCGGCGAGATCGCCTCGACCGGCGCCGAGGCGACCGGGGTGCGGGTGGGCGACCGGGTGTGGGGCATCCTGCCGCGTCGGCTCGGCAGCATGGCCGAGTACGTCGCCGTCCACCCGCGCCAACTGAGCACCGCGCCCGACAACGTCACCCTTGCGCAGGCCGTATCACTGCTGGCGGGCGGTACGACCGGCCTGACCGCACTGCGGGACAAGGCCGGACTGCGGCCGGGCGAGCGCCTCCTCGTACGCGGCGCCAGTGGCGGAGTCGGCAGCGTCGCGGTGCAGCTCGGCAAGCTCCTCGGCGCGCACGTCACCGCCCTCGCCGGGGCCGGGAACCTGGACTTCGTCCGTGGGCTGGGGGCGGACGAGGCCTTCGACCACCGTGCGACGGGTCCGCGCCGACTGGGCACCTTCGACGTGGTCCTCGACACCGTCGGCACGGAACACCCGGCCTTCCGCCGACTGCTGGCCCCGGGCGGCCGGATGGTGGCCATCGCCTTCGACGTCGACCGGATGCTGCCCTCCCTGGGCTACCTCCTCGGCTCGACGGTGTACGGGACCGGCCGGGTCAGGTTCTTCAGCGGCAACCCCCGGCACGAGTCGTTCGCCGAGCTGGCGCGGTACGTCAAGAACGGCGACCTCCGCCACGTGGTCGACACCGTCCACCCGCTGAGCGACATCGCGGTCGCCCACCGGGCCCTGGAAGCGGGCGGCGTACGCGGGAAGCACGTCGTGCGGATCCTGTGACCGCGGTGCAGCGTCGCGCCCGGATGCCGTGGACCGTCACGACCCGTCCGGCACGCCTCGGCGTGGACGGAGGCCGACGTTCAATTCGCTGGTGCGGGCCGCGGCCGTCCGCTTAGAGTGGCGCCGCGACCGCGCCCCCGATGCGCCCGGCTGCGGCTACTTCCTTCTGAAACCAAGTGACGCCGCCGCCCCTTTTGATCTCGGGAGGCGCGGCCGTCCGCATCCCGCCGTCCATCCGTCGGATCCGTCCGACGTCGCGGCCGGCGCTGTCCGTTCCTTTGGATCCGGGGGGATTCACTGCCTCGTCACACCCAACGCGTTTCCAAGGTCTGGTCCGAGATGCTCGTGGCCCCGCACGTCTCGGCGGCCGCCCGCACCGCGCCCGATCCGGTCATCCACCACGGAGGCACCGGGCAGGAGCGCCCCACCGGGGCAGCCTCCCCGACCTTCTTCCGGGAGCCCCGGGAGGAACTCTTCCTGCTGGCCATCGGCAACTTCGTCTCCCAGAAGACCTTCTACGAGGGCGGCCGGGAGCGCGACTCCCGCTACGCCCGCCTCGTCGGTGCGCTCGCCCTCGAAGACCCCGTGTGGACGGCCGGCCTGCTGCGCTGGCTCCGCGGCGAGGGCAACATGCGTACGGCGTCCCTGGTGGGCGCCGCCGCGTACGTCCGGGCCCGGCTGGAGGCCGGGGCGTCCGGCGGCCCGTCCAACCGGTCGGTGATCGACTCGGTGCTCCGGCGCGCCGACGAACCGGGCGAGCTGCTCGCCCACTGGATCTCGGAGTACGGGCGGAAGGTGCCGCAGCCCGTGAAGCGGGGCGTCGCCGACGCCGTGCGCCGGCTGTACTCCTCCCGGTCGCTGCTGAAGTACGACACCCCGTCCAGGGAGTTCCGCTTCGGTGACGTGCTCAACCTGGTGCACGCCTCTCCCGACCCGGAGAAGCCGTGGCAGGGGGCGCTCTTCCGGTACGCCCTGGACCGCCGCCACCACCCGGAGACAGCGGTCGCGCCGGCCTCCGACCGGCTGCTGAGCGCCCACCGGGCGTTGACGGAGCTGCCGGTGGAGGAGCGGCGGGCCGTGGTGGCGGGGCCGGGCGGCGCCGAGCGACTGGCCGGGGCGGGCATGACCTGGGAGGCCCTGGCGGGGTGGCTACAAGGGCCGATGGACGCCGTCGCGTGGGAGGCCGTGATCCCGTCGATGGCGCCGATGGCGCTCCTGCGGAACCTGCGGAACTTCGACGCGGCCGGGGTCTCGGACGCGGTGGCGGCCGGGGTCGCCGCACGCCTCTCGGAGCCGGCCGAGGTCGCCCGATCCCGGCAGTTCCCCTTCCGCTACCTGGCCGCCCGCCGGCACGCGCCCGCGACGCGCTGGGCGGAGCCGCTGGAGCGGGCGCTGGGCCATGCGCTGGCCAACGTACCGGCCCTGCCCGGCCGGACGCTGGTCATGGTGGACCGGTCCGACTCGATGTTCTGGGACACCGTCGGCGAGCGCTCGAAGCTGACGCGGGCGGACGCGGCGGCGGTGTTCGGGGCCGCTTTGGCGATGCGCGCCGAGCAGGCGGACCTGGTGGAGTTCGGGTGGTCCAGCGCGGTGGTGCCGTTCGCGGCGGGGGAACGGGTGCTCGACGTGCTGGGGCGCTTCCACAGCCTCGGCGGCACCCACACCGCCACCGCCCTGCGCGCCCGGTACGAGGGGCACGACCGCGTCCTGATCGTCACCGACGAGCAGGCGGCGGACCGGGGCCTCGGCGGCGCGACGGAGCCGGTGCCGGCGGGGATCCCGGTCTACACGTGGAACCTGGCGGGGTACGAGTCCGCCCACGGCCCCGCCGGCCCCCACCGGCACACCTTCGGCGGCCTCACGGACGCCGCTTTCCGGATGGTCGGCCTCATCGAGGCCGGTCGCGACGCCGCCTGGCCGTGGACCGTCGACCCGACGCCGTGAGCCCCAGGCCCAAGACCCCGGGTCCGGGGTCCGGGGGCCAAGACCCGGGTTCCGGGGCCGGGGTCCGGGAGCCGGGCCGCCGCCGATTTATCCAAGACGGGCCGGTCCCCGCGACCTCAGAATGGGGCCTCCGGCGCCCGGACGACCGGGAGGGGCCGTTCGCGCGAGAGGTGGCGGTCCCGTGCCCCGGCCGCGATCCTCGTACCACCCCGGTGGTAGCCGACGCTTCCCCTGGGGGTAAGGGGGATCACCTCCTGGTGGGCCGACGCCGGCCGCGGCCGGAGGCTACGTTGTCGCCCGTTCCGCAGCACCCATGACGGAGGATCACCGCATGCAGACCCGTTTGGCCGATGACCCCCGCAAGCGCGCCGTTCGGGGGATAGCCCTCGTCCTGACCCTGGTCGGCGCGCTCCTCGGGGCCGCGCCCGGGACCGCCACGGCGACGAGCCCCGCGCCCCCGCCCGTGCCCATCCTGTCCTGGGGCCCCTGCGACGACCCGGGGGACGGCTTCGAGTGCGCGACCGCCGAGGTCCCGCTGGACTACCGCCGACCCACGGGACGTACGATCCCGATCGCGGTCACCCGGCGGCTCGCGGCCGACCCGGCCCACCGCACCGGTGTCCTGCTGCTGCACCCCGGCGGGCCCGGCAACTCCGGCGTCAACTTCGCCCGCGACAGCTACGACGCCCTGCCCGCCTCCCTGCGCGACGGGTTCGACGTCGTCGGGTACGACATGCGCGGCGTGGCGCGCAGCGGGCAGGTGGAGTGCTGGAACGACACGGAGTACTCCGCGGCCGTCGACGCCGCGCGCGGCGTGCCGGGCCCGGGGGCTCTCCAGGTCGCCGTCCGGCAGGGGCGCGAGTTCGCCGCCGCCTGTGAGGCACGCTCCGGAGACCTCCTGCCGTTCATCGGCACCGCGTCGAACGCCAAGGACATCGACCTGCTGCGCCAGGCCCTCGGCGAGGAGAAGCTCTCCTTCTACGGCCGTTCCTTCGGCAGTTACGTCGGCACGGTCTACGCCGCGCAGTTCCCCCGGCGCGTTCGCGCCATGGTCCTGGACGGGGCCTACGATCCGCGCCACTACGCGGACCTGCCGTACGCCTACGACGCCGGGCAGTACGTCGCCCTGGACTCGGCGGTCGGCCGCTTCCTGGACTGGTGCGCTCAGAACGCCGCCGGTTGCGGGTTCGGCGACGGCCGGCCCCGGGAGGCCTTCGAGCAGCTCAAGCGGGACCTGGACGCCAACCCGGTCATCACCGCGAGCGGACGCCCGGCCACGGGCTACACCCTCGCCTACCGCCTGATGTTCAACATCAACTCGGGCAAGGAGGTCTGGCCCTACCTGGGCCAGGCGCTCAAGTCGGCCCAGGCGCACCAGGGTTCGTTCCTGCTGTCACCGCCCTCCCCCGCGTCCTTCGACTTCCTCAACGTCAACATGGCCGTCGAGTGCGCGGACCGCGTCTACCCGACGAGCAAGCTGCTCATGGGTGCGTTGGTCGGCGCCGAGGCCGCCTCCGCCCCGCTGCTGGGACCCCCCATCGGCCTCGGGCCGCCCACGTACGACCACAACCACGCGCCCACCTGCGCCCAGTGGACCGCGGAGCGCCCGAGCCGTTACGAGGGCTCCTACCGGGCGGCCGGCTCCGCCCCGATCCTGATCCTCGGCAACACCGGTGACCCGGACACTCCGTACCAGGACGCCGTGGCCCTCGCCGGGACGCTGGACAACGGACGCCTGCTGACTTTCGCCGCCGAGGGGCACACCGCATACAACCGGAGCGCGTGCGTCAGCGCCCTGACCACCGCCTACCTGGCCACCCTGGCGCTGCCCGCACGGGGAACCGTATGCGCCGACGAAGCGCCCCCGGAGCCGCTCGCCCGTCGCGCGCCGATCACGGAGGTCGACGAGACGCGCGACGTGATCCCCACGCTCCACTGACCACCGCCCACTGACCACCGCCCGCCGGCCACCACCCGCCGGCCAACCTCCGGCGCCCGAACGGGGCCGCGGCCGACCACCGGCCGCGGCCCGACGCCGTGCGCGCGGGGGCCGGCGACCCGATCCGACCCCGCCCGGCCGATGTACCACCCTGGTTGGACGAGTATCCCGAGCATGCCGCCCAAGGGCCCACCAGGGATTACGGGACAGCCCTTAGGCTCTGGCCATGGCATTCAGGGGAGGGTGGTGGGGAGCCGTGCGCGCGGTGCTCCCCCAGGTGGCCGACACGGTCTACGCGTTCGGATCGCTGGCGATCTCGGCGTCGATGCTGCACAACTGGCCCGACCCCCACCACTACTGGCGCACCCCCGACGCCTTGGCCTACGGCCTCCTCGCGGCCGTGTACCTGCCGCTGGCCGTACGTCGCCGCGCACCCCTCCTCGTCCTGGGCACCACCGCGACGGCCGTCCTGTGCCATTTCACCCTGGCCTACTACCATCCGGTGGCCGTCTGCGGTCTGGCCCTGGCCAACTACACCGTCGCCGCGCACCGTTCGCGCGAGGTATCCGTCCCCTGCACGGTCGTCACGTGGCTGATCCTGCTCTGGGGGACCCGGCTCGCCGAGCCCGGCATCGGCGCCCTCAGCGTCGCCTTCGTCACCGCCACCGCCGCCGTCACCTGGGTCACCGGAGACGTGTCGCGCCGCCTGGCCGAACGGGGCCGGCGCCTGGCGGCCCTCACCGAACAACTCCGCCGCGAGCAGGAGGAACGCACCCGTAGGGCCGTATCGGACGAATGCATGCGCATCGCCCGCGAACTCCACGACGTCATCTCCCACCACGTGTCCGTCATATCGATCCAGGCCGGACTGGCCGACTACGTCTTCACCACCGACCCCCCGACCGCGCACAAGGCCGTCGCCGTCATCACCGACAGCGCGCGCGACGCGGGCGACGAGATGCGCCGCATGCTCGCCGTCCTGCGCCACGGCGTCGAGCACACGGCGCACGGGCGCAGCGGCGCCCTCGCCGGCGCCGAAGCCGACACCGACGGCCCGCCCCCCGGCCTGGCCCGCCTGGACGAACTCGCCGACCGCGTCCGGGCGGCGGGGGTCCCCGTCCACATCACCGGGGACGCCCTCACCGGGCCGCTCCCCGCCGGCCTGGACGTGTGCGCGTACCGCGTCGTCCAAGAAGCCCTCACCAACGTGCTCAAACACGCGCCCACCGCCACCGCCACGGTCTCCCTCGCCCGCGAGCAGCGGTCCCTGCGGGTCCGCGTCACCGACACCGGCCCCTCCCGCCCACAGCCCGAAACCCGAGACGTCCCAGGTCACGGCTTGATCGGCATGCGTGAGCGGGCGACAATCTACGGTGGCACCGTGACGGCCGGTGCCCGCTCACACGGGGGATTCGAAGTCGACCTGGTCATGCCCGTACCGGACATGTGACGACCGATCGACCGCGAAGGAAGCCGTCGACCGGGGGGAGAACAGCACATGCCCAAGGTTCTTGTGACCGACGACCAGATCCTCGTCCGCTCGGGACTCGCCGCGCTGCTCCGGGCCGCCCCGGACATCGAGGTCGTCGGAGAGGCCGCCAGCGGCGAGGAGGCGGTGCGGCTGGCCGCCGAACTCCGGCCGGACGTGGTCCTGATGGACGTCCGCATGCCCGGCATGGGCGGGATCGCCGCGACCCGAGCCATCGTCGAGCAGCCGCTCGGGCCGCCGCCCAAAGTCATCATGCTCACCACCTTCGACCTGGACGTCTACGTCTACGAGGCGCTCCGGGCGGGAGCCGGCGGCTACCTCCTCAAGAACACCCCGCCCCAGCGGCTCCTGGCGGCCATCCACACCGTCCACGCCGGAGACACGCTGCTGAGCCCCGCGGCCCTCACCGAACTCCTGAAGGCCTGCGGATCAGGCCCGGCCGCGGTCCGGCCCCGTCCCGAACTCGCCGCTCTGACCGCCCGCGAGGTCGAGATCCTGACCCTCGTCGGCTCCGGTCTGTCCAACCACGACATCGCCGCGCGCCTCGTCCTCAGCCCCGCCACGATCAAGACCCACGTCCACCGTTGCATGACCAAACTGGCCCTCACCAGCCGTGCCCAAGCCGTCGTCTTCGCCTACGAGGCGGGCCTCATCACGGCTTGAGGGCGCAGCGTGACGCGTCCGGGGGCGGCTCAGGTCGAGGACGCTCAGGGCGAACATCAGGACGCCCAGGGGGATGTGCAGGCTCAGCACGTGCGCGATGCCCAGGACCACCTGGAGCGACGCGAGGAGCAGGAACCCGGTGGCGTGGAGGATCGGGCGGGGGGAGCCGCCGCCCGGACGCCACGCCAGGACCGCGGCGAGCACGTACAGCATCGAGGCGGCGTACATCCCCCGGGCACCGACACTGTGGAGCACCTCTCCGTGCTGTGAGGACAGCGCCATGCCGGAGGTGACCGCCTGGAAGAAGATCGCCGCCGTCTGCACGGCGATCGTGGCGCGCACGAACGTCGCGAACCGGGGGCCGCGCTGCCGCCCCGCCGTCCGCGCCTCAGCCGTCTCCGTTGCGGTCGCCCCCGCCGTCGTCGTCCGTGTCCTCGTCCGTGTGGCCATGGCGATCCCCATCCCTCGGCTGCTCGGGAGTGGTCGGGGCCGACGCCCCGCTCCCTCACCAGACCGACGACGCGGCCCTCCCACATGTGAGGCGTCGCGGCAGAGTTACGGTGTGACCTGCGTCTCGGCGATCACGGCGAGTGCGGTTCCGACCGAGGGGGTCACCACCATCATGAGCATCCGAACCGAGCCCGATCCCCACCCCGATCCCCACCCGGAGCCCCACCCGGAGCCCCGTCCCGCGCCGAAGCCCGGATCCGAGGCCGAGGCCCAGGCCCAGGCCGGTCGGGGCGTGAGCGTGATCGCGGGCGAGTACCGGCAGTTGATCAACCTCGCCTACCGCCTCCTCGGCTCCCTCGCCGAGGCCGAGGACGCCGTGCAAGAGGCCTTCGCCCGCTGGTACGCCATATCCCGGCAGCAGCAGGAGGCCATCGTGTCCCCCGGTGCCTGGTTGACGACGGTGGTCAGCCGGATCTGTCTCGACGTGCTCGGCTCGGCGCGGGCGCGGCGCGAACGCTACGTGGGCGAGTGGATACCGGAGCCGTTGCCCGACGCCACGGAGTGGATGACCGGACGGCCGGGCGACGGGCGGGCCGATCCCGCCGATCGGATCGCCTTGGACGAGTCGGTCGACATGGCCTTCCTCATCGTCCTCGAAGCGATGACGCCGGCCGAACGCGTCGCGTTCATCCTGCACGACGTCTTCCGGTACCCCTTCGCCGAAGTGGCCGCGATCGTCGACCGCACGCCCGCCGCGTGCCGGCAGCTGGCCTCGTCGGCCCGTCGTCGCGTCCGGGCGGCTCGGGCTCCCGTGACGCCGGCCGGCCGGCAGGCCCGTGTCATGAGGGACTTCAAGCGGGCGTGGGAGGCCCGGGACATCGCCGCCCTCGTCGGTCTGCTCGACCCCGACGCCACGATGGTCTCCGACGGCGGCGGCCTGGTCGGCGCGGCGCTCCGCCCGGTCACGGGCGCCGGGGAGATCGCCCGCTACATGGTCGCGATCGCCGACCGGGCGCCCGGCATGACGCTCCTGGTGCGGTCGGTCAACGGCCGGGCCGGCCTGGTCGCCCAGCGGGCCGGTGTCACGGTCACGGTGGCCGCGTTCGGCCTCACGGACGGTCTGGTCACGCACATCTGGGCCGTGCGCAACCCCGAGAAGCTACAGCCGTGGAGCCTGTGACACCGCTCCTCGCGGACCGCACGGGGTGAACGCGCCCCACGCGCACGGGCGGCGACCGCCGGGGCCTTCGCCCGGGCGGTCGCCGCCCGTCCCAGCTCCGGGTCAGTGCGAGCCGGGGTGGGTGGCGCGGGCGTGGGCGTTCTCGAAGCGTTCGAAGGCCGCCTCCTGACGCCATTCGACCTGCGCCTTCGGGCTCCCGGCCAGGAAGCGGGCGCAGCGCTCGCCCGGGCTCTCGACGCCCTGGTGTTCCTCGGCGCAGGGCCCGGTGGGCCGGTAGCCGGTGCGGACGTCACGGTTCCACAGGCCGCGACCGGGCAGGAACGAGTGCTCCAGCGAGGCCCGGGCCAGGTCCCTGAGCTCCGGGTAGCGCAGGCCGTAGCCCTCGGCGGCCCGGCGGTACTCGTCGGTGATCTCGATCAGGGAAACGCCCGGGTCGTCGGTGGCCAGGACGACCGGCACCCCGTGGCGGCGGTAGGTGGCGAAGGGGTGCGCGTCGCCGGAGACGCGCAGGATCTGCTCGTTGCTGTGGAAGGGGACCTCGACCGCGATCCGCCGCTCGGCCATGTACCGCATGAGTGACTCCCAGCGGTCCTCCTGCATCACGGAGACGCCGTGCCCGATCCGCTCGGCGCGGCCGGTCTGGGCGGCCTCCCTGATGTGGAAGGTGAGGTCCTCCGGCTTGACCAGGCCGGGCACCAGCTCGCCCGCGTGCAGGGTGATGTGCGCCTTCGGGTACTGGGACTTGAGGTAGTTCAGCATCCGCATGTGCAGGCGGTAGTCGCGCAGGGCGACCTCGCCGTCCTCGGGCTGCACCAGATTGACGGCTACGAAGCGCGGGTCGCGCTCGGCGAGCCGCATGGCGAGCGCCATCTGCGTGAAGACCCGCTCCGGGGTGCCGAGGCGGGCGACCTGGGAGATCCAGCGGTACGGGAGGGAACACGCCGCGTCGGGTCGCGGGGTGTCGCAGTGCGCGGCGTCGCGGAACTCGGTGTCGGTGGCGTCCGCGTCGGCGCGGGCCTGGCGGACGACCTTGTCCAGGCCGCCGCCGGCGATGAGCTTGTCGTGCAGGCGGTCCAGGTCGGCGTCGTAGCCGACCCGGTCGGCCAGCTCTCGGGCCTGGCCGGAGGCCGGGGAGACCATGGTCTCCAGGTAGAACTGGTTCTGTCGGGCGGCGGAGTTGGCGACCTCCGCGAGCATCCGACCGGGGTGGCGCCAGGTCACCTCGCCGAACTTGCCGAAGGTCGCGAAGAAGTGGTCGTGCCCGTTGCCGTCGGCCGGGAAGTCCTGCATCGACCAGGCCCGGATGACCTGCACGCGGAACGCCGCGTCGGTGACGGCGTCGGCGGCGGGCCGGGTGCCGGGACCGCACGGCGGGGGCACGGCGGTGGTCGTGTCGGTGGTGATGCACAGACCGTCGCCGGCGGCGAGTTCGATCAGGAACTCGGTGGTGACCGCGCCGGACAGGTGGTTGTGCAGGTCACCGCCCTTGGGCAGGTCGGCGAAGAATTCGGCGCCCGGGTGGGCCGGAGCGGGGGCCGGGGGCGCGGCGGGGCGCGGAGAGCGCGTACGCGGAGGAGGGTGCGAGCAGGGCGAGGGCGGAGAGCGCACCGATCAAGTGGGATGGGATCACGGGCACATGGTGGTGACACCGGCCGCCTCGTGGCGGCATGTCGGGCCGCGCGGCGGCCGCTGTCACCCGGGAGGCCCCGCAGAGGATCGTTCCTCCTGGGAGGCGCACCAGGGGTTTCACAGGGGTGCACAAGCGTTTACCCTTAGGGGTGAACGCTTGTGCACCCCCCAGGTGTGCCCCACCCCCCGTTCCCGCATGGAGCAGCATGACCGCCGAGATGCCCGAGCCCGCGTCCCCGTCGACCCCCTCCCCCCTGATCGTCCCCGTCCTCGCCTTCTGCGGCATGGTCGTCGCCGTCATGCAGACCCTCGTGGTCCCCCTCCTGCCGCACATCCCGGAGCTGACCGGGGCGAGCCCGGGCGCCGCCGGCTGGCTCGTCACCATCACCCTGCTGACCGGCGCCGTGTTCACCCCGGTCCTCGGCAGGGTCGGCGACATGTACGGGAAGCGGCGCGTACTGCTCGCCTCCCTCGGGGTGCTCACGGCCGGGTCCGTCTTGTGCGCGATCACCTCCGACATCGGCCTGCTGATCACGGGCAGGGCCCTCCAGGGCGCCGCGCTCGCCGTGATCCCGCTGGGCATCAGCATCATCCGCGACGAGCTCCCCGCGGAGCGCGTGCTCTCCTCGATCGCCCTGATGAGCTCGACCCTCGGCATCGGCGCGGCGATCGGCCTGCCGGTGGCCGCCGTCGTCATCGAGAACTTCGACTGGCACACCATGTTCTGGGCCTCGGCCGCGCTCGGCCTGCTCGATCTCCTCCTGGTCCTGTGGATCGTTCCCGAGTCCCCGCTGCGCTCCCCCGGACGGTTCGACCTCCCGGGGACCGTCGGCTTGGCCGCCACCCTCGTCGGTTTCCTGCTCGCCATCACCCAGGGCGCGGACTGGGGCTGGACCTCCCCGCGCACCCTCGGCCTGTTCGGCGCCTCCCTGGTCATCGGCCTGCTCTGGGGCCGCTACGAGCTGCGCACCGCCTCGCCGATGGTCGACCTGCGGGTGTCGGCCCGTCCCGCCGTGCTGCTCACCAACGTCGCCGCCCTGCTGATCGGCTTCGCCTTCTACGCGAACTCGCTGGTCACCGGCCAGATGGTGCAGGAGCCCACCAGTACGGGCTACGGGCTGGGCGCGTCCATCGTGGTGAGCGGCCTGTGCCTGCTGCCCGGGGGGCTGGCCATGGTGGCGCTCTCGCCCGTCTCCGCGCGGATCTCGGCGACGTACGGGCCCCGCACCGCGCTCGGGCTCGCGGCCGTCGTGATGGCCGTCGGCTACGTGGTCCGGTTCTTCACCAGTCACAGCCTCTGGGCGATCGTGGCCGGTGCCACCGTGGTCGCCTCCGGCACCGCCATCGCCTACTCGGCACTGCCCGCGCTCGTCATGCGGGCCGTGCCGGTGAGCGAGACCGGCGCCGCCAACGGCCTGAACACCCTGATGCGCTCCGTGGGCCAGGCCTGCTGCAGCGCCGTGGTCGCCGCCGTGCTGGCGCACGTCACCTTCCTCGCCGGTGGCCACACGGCCCCGACCCTCCACGCCTACCTGTTGATCTTCCTGATCGCCGCCGGGGCGGCGCTCGCGGCCCTGGTCGCGACCCTCTGCCTGCCGTCGGACCGGACCGCGCCCGGCGTGTCGGGCGGTACGGTCGTCCTGTCAGGGCCCTTGTCCGCCGCCCGGGAGAGCGCATGAGCACCACCGAGCCGACCGCCGTCGCCTCCGAGACCGAGACCGCGACCGATGCGCAGACCGGGACGACCGCGGCCCAGACCGGGCGCGAGGCGATCGTCCGCGCCGCGCGCAGGGCGTTCGCACTGCGCCCGTACGCCGAGGTGACCATGCGGGGCATCGCGGCCGACGCCGGCGTGAGCCCGTCCCTGATCGTCAAGCGGTTCGGCAGCAAGGAAGCCCTCTTCAACACCGTCGCCGACTTCCGGCCCGCCGCCGACGCGCTCTTCGCCGCACCCCTGCCCACCCTGGGCCGGCACCTGGTGCTCACCATGCTCCGGCTGCGCGACCGCTTCCGGGGCGACCCCCTGCTGCGCGTCGTCTTCTCCCTCGGCAACGACGACGAACGCAGCCTGCTGCGCCGGCGCTTCCGCGAGCAGGTCACCGACCGACTGGCCGCCATACTGACCGGCCGCGAACCGCAGTTGCGCGCCGAGCTGATCGCCGGTCAACTGCTCGGCCTGGGCGCCACGTTGAGCCTGCACCGGCCGGACGGCGCGGGCGCTCTCGCCGCTCCCGAACGCCTGGCGGACCTGTACGCGCCCGGCCTCCAGCGGCTCATCGACGACGTGCCGTAAGGGCGGGCCCGCCCACCGGCGCCTTCCCGGCGGCCCCCCTACGGCTCCCCGACGCGCGACCCGCCGCGCGACCCGCCGCGGTCTACGCTGGTGGGGCAGCACGGACCGAGGAGGCCGCCGTGAAGGCCCAGCCGCATCCGCAACGCTTCCACCTCGACCAGGACGGGCATTCGATCACCGTCGTACGGGGGGCGGGGCCCCTGGTCGAGCTGCTGGTCGACGGCAGGGTGGTGTCCTCCACCCGCACCAGGCGCGGTGCGGCGGCCGAGCTGCGGGGCCTGATCCCGGCCGACGGCGCCGAGCGGCCCTTCACGGTCCGCGTCGGACGTTCGGACATCCCGGGCGACGAACCCCTCTGCGCCCTGGAAACCGGGGGCCTGCTGTACCTCATGCCCCTGGTCCCGCTCACCGAGCGCGAACGGTGGCCGGCCGAGCCGACCCCTTCGCCGCGCACCCCGGCCGAGCTCTGGGCCCGATGGCGCGCACACCGCCGACGGGTTTGAAGGGCGCGATCCCGGTCACACGAGGCGAACGATGACGAGGGGGCCCCGTATGACCACACCGGAGGAGAACGCGCGCCCGGCCGCGGGCCGCGACGTGGTGCTCGCGGTCGGGCTGGTCGGCATATGCGTCGGCGGTCTGGCCGTCTTCCTCAAGGCGGCCAAGGCCGCGGGGACCGGGATACCGGTGGCGCCGATCGCGACGGTGGCCGTCCTGGCGGCGGGCATCGCACTGGCGAAGTGGAGCATCGCGCCCGTCCGGCGCCGCTCCCGAGCACGGGCCGCGGACTCCTGGCCCGCCCCGGACCGGGACCACCACGTCGCGCCGGTGGACGACCTGCCCGACATCGGGGGCGGTGCGCTGGACCACGCCGCGGTGGACGCCGACGGGTTCGAACACGCGGTGGCCGCCCTGTGCGCCCGGGACGGCTGCACTTCGGTGGAGGTCGTGGGCGGCGCCGGCGACCTGGGCGCCGATGTGCTGGCGACGACCGCGGACGGGCTCCGTGTCGTACTCCAGTGCAAGCACTACGCCGAGGACAACCGGGTCGGCTCACAGGACCTGCAGCGCTTCGGCGGGACCTGCTTCGCCGTTCACGAGGCCGACGTCGCGATCCTCGTCACCACCAGCTCCTTCACCGCACCGGCCGCCGAGTACGCCGCCACGTGCGGGATCATCTGCGTGGACGGCGAGGCCCTGGCGTCCTGGACCGACCTGGGCACCCCTCCCCCGTGGCAGGACGCCGACCGTGACGCCGTACCCGGTGCCTCCGGGGCCTGAGCCCGGCCCGTGCGGCCCGAACCGACCTGACCGGCCCCGTGCGGCCGGTCAGGTCGGTTCGGGCCGCCGACCGTGGGGCGCCCGGGCCGACGGCGCATTCTTTCGCGGGCGCGGGGCATCCGCTCGTACATGACCGTCTACGTCGTCACCGTTCCCGGCACCCTGTTGACCGAGCTCTCCACACAGGCGCGGGGCGAGTTGCTCCGCGCCCTGCGACCGGCCGACCCCCGCACCACGGACCTCGGGGTCGAGGAGGGGCTGGACATCCTCTCCTTCTTCCCGGACTCGCCGGCCTTCACCCTGCACCTGGAGATCGAGGCGCCGGACACCCGCGCAGCCGAACGAGAGGCGCGCGACCTCGCCTCGGCGGCCTTCCTGAGCGCCGGACTGGGCGCCGATCAGGCCCCCCTCGGCGATCCCGTCATCACCGGGATCTCCAGCGAATAGCCCCACCGGCTCCACCCGCCGTGTGCCCGGTCGCGGGTGGGCGATCCTACGGACCCGCGACCGGGCACACGGCCGTCCGTGACTCAGCCGTGGGTGGCGTCGATGACGCAGAAGCGGTTGCCCTCGGTGTCGGCCAGCACGACGAAGTCCGGGTCCTCGGGGTAGGAGTCCCAGTCGACGTGGCGGGCTCCCAGCCCCACGAGGCGTTCGACCTCGGACTTCTGCTCGGCAGCGTCCGCCGCGTAGAGGTCGAGGTGGATCCGGGGACGTTCCTGCACGGGCGTCGTACTGCGGCCGAGGGCCAGGCCCGGGGCTCCGGCGGGGCCGGCGGACGGCACCAGGACGATCCAGTCGTCCTCCGTCACACCGTCGCGCGGCACGTACCCGAGTGCTCCGCCCCAGAAGCGCGCCGCCCGTCGTACGTCCTGGGCGCCGATGACGATCGTTCCGATGTTCAGCATCCACCGATTCTCGCAAAGGCCCCGCCCGCCCGGCCGGTTGAGGCCGCCGGTACCCAAGGACCTCGGCCGTCGGTCCCTCAGGCGGCGTGTCGGCGGGCGTGCGCCCGGCGGTGCGTGGGCACCGGCTCCGACCCGACCTCCAGGTCCGGCACGGCCCGCAGGTGCCGGCCCGCCACCGGCTCGGCCCCGCCCTCGCCCTGGGGGCCGAGCAGGAACTCCTCGTACCGCCCGAGGGCGAGCACGGCGCACAGGAGCAGCGGCGGAAGCAGGAACGCGGTGAGGATCACGGAAGTCCCTTTCACGGTGGCGGCCTTCCGCGCGCATGCCCCGCTCGGGCGCCGACAAGCGGCGGACGCCCCGTCAGAGGTCGAGGCCGAGGAGGGCCTGCTTCACCACCTCGGTGAGCGCGGGGTGGATCCAGTACGGCTCCTCGGCGAGCGACGTCGCGTCGATCCCCCGCGTCATCGCCAGCACGAGGGGCTGGATGAGGAGGGAGGCCTGGGGGCCCATGATGTGCGCCCCGAGCAGCCGTCCGGTGCCACGCTCCGCCAGGACCTTGCAGAAGCCGGTGGTGTCCTCCATGGCCCAGCCGTACGCCACGTCCTGGTAGCGGGCCTCGCCCACGACGTAGTCCTCGTCGCGGTCGCGGCACTCCTGTTCCGTGGAGCCGACGGAGGCGATCTCGGGGCGGGTGAACACGGCGGCCGGCACGAGGGTGTGGTCGGCGGCGGCGAGGTCGTCCGGGTGGAGGAGGTTGTGGGCGACCACATCGGCCTCGCGGTTGGCGACGTGCTTCAACGGGACGGGTGAGCAGATGTCTCCCAGGGCGTAGACCCCTTCCACGCCGGTGCGTTGGTGGGCGTCGACCACGATCCGGCCGTCGTCGTGCGTGGAGATGCCCCCGGCAGCGACGTCCAGTCGGTCGCTCTGGGGGGTCCGCCCGGTCGCCACGAGCAGCGTGTCCGCCTCGACGGTCGTGCCGTCGTCGAGCGTCAGGGTCAGTGCGCCGGGCTCGCCCCGCAGGCCGGTGAGCGTACGACCGAGCCGTAGGTCGTACCGGGTCCGGGCCAGGTCGGTGAAGCGTTCCGCGACGCTCTCGTCCTGCCCGGTGAGCAGTCGGGGTTCCATCTCCACGATGACGATCCGGCTCCCCGCCGCGTGGAACACCTCGGCGAGCTCCGCCGCGATGTAGCCACCTCCCAGTACGGCCAGCCGCCGGGGCGGGGCGTCGATGCGCATGACGGTGTCCGAGGTCTCGTACGGAAGGCCCGACTCGGCGACCACGGGCGGCAGGGCCGGCCGGCCCCCGGCCGCGACGACGATCCGGTCGGCGCTGACCTCCACCGTCCCGTCCCCGGTGTCGATCCGCAGCTGCCGGGGGCCGGTGAAGCGGGCCGTGCCCTCGTAGACGGTGATGTGGTCGGCGTCCAGCCGGCCCTGCCGGCCCTCCGCCCGCTCGGCGTCCAGTCTGCCGAAGATCCGGTCGCGGATCTCCCGCCACCGCACCTCGCCGAGCCGGGCCTCCACCCCATAGCGGTCGGCGTCCCGGACGGTTTCGATCACGTGGGCGGTGTAGGCCAGCATCTTGCTCGGGATGCAGCCGGAGTTCAGGCAGGTGCCGCCGAACCACTTCTCCTCGACCACGGCCACGTCGTGATCCGCGAAGGACTCGCCGATCACGGCATTGCCCGAGCCGGCACCAATGACGATCAGATCGTGATGACGCATCGCCCCAGCCTACGAGGCACCCGCCCGCCTCGCCGGGAAGAGGGGCGCGGATCGGGCCTCCGGCATCCCGCGCGCGGGGTCCCGGTGACGCCGGCGGGCCGTTTTCGGCCGTCTTGCGACGGGGCCCGCGCGCGAGGGCACATGTGCCGCTTTCGGGGGCAGGCGAGGGGTGTCCGTACCCGAGGTCCCAGGAGGTTCCACGATGTTGATCAGCGTGACGCGTACCGGCGGCTTCGCCGGGAGGGAACGGACGGGTTCCCTCGACACACGGTGCCGGGCCGACGGCCCGGAGCTGGAGCGACTGGCCGAGCGCTCGATGAGCGCCGACACGACCCCGGTGCGCCCCGTGCCCGACGCCTTCGACTACGTCGTCCACGTCGACGGCAAGGTGACGGAGTTACGGGATCCGTACCTCACCGACGAGCAGCGGGAGTTGGTCGACGCCGTGCTGGGCCAAGGCCTCTGAGCGGCTTCCGGTCGGCCTCCGGCAGAACCCTGACGGGGCTCAGGCGCGGGGCGGGCGGGTTGCGGTGCCGAGGTAGAAGGCGTCGATGCTCTGCACGGCACGCTCGAACTCGTCGAGGTTGACCGGCTTGGTCACGTACGCGTTGGCGTGACTGCTGTAGGCGCCCACCACGTCCTCGGGGGCCGAGGAGGTGGTGAGGACGACGACGGGGATCGTCTGGAGCGTCTCGTCGCTCTTCAGGATCTGCAGCAGGTCGCGGCCGTTCATCCGCGGCATGTTGAGGTCGAGGACGATGAGGTCCGGGCGCACGCTGTCGGGGGCGCGCAGGAATTCCAGTGCGGCCACCCCGTCGGTGACCTGGACCAGGTTGCGGGCCCCCCGCTCGGAGAGCGCCTCCTCGATGAGCATGGCGTCGGCGACGTCGTCTTCGACGAGCAGGACGTCGAAGGGGCGTGCGGTGGCGGTCATCATCGGGTGCTCCGTGGGCTTGTCGAGGGGGTGGTTGAAGAGTCCGGGCCAGCGTCGGCGCGCACCTTGTCGGGTAATGCCGCATGCATCGCCCAGCTGGGGGTAACCGGCACCCGCACGGGCCGCGTCCTGGGCCACGTCCCGCTGGAGGCGTTCGGCGGCCTGCCGGATCTGGTCGAGGACGTGCAGCAGTGCCAGGGCGTGGCCGGGGCCGTCCGCCCGGGCCTGCGACGGACCGTCCAGGCTCAGGCGGGTGAGGTGCTGGGCGAGGCCGTGTACCGACGCGGCCGCGACGGCGGCCGTTTCCTGTGGTGTTGTCCTCAGTACGAAGCTCTTTCCCGGCATACCCGGCACTCTAGGCCCGGGGGACGACCCGCGACAACCATGGTTGTCGTCGAGGGCTCTAGAGTATGCGAGCCGCGCCTTTCACCTGGGCGCGACCGCGACAGCAGAGGGGTTTCGAGATGGCCGGCGAAGAGGGGATCCCTCGCCCGGGGTCGTTCTCCACGTGGACGACCCGACGGTGGCTCCGTGCGGGTGTGGCCGCGTCCTTGACGGTCCTGGTCCTGCTCGGAGTGATGGGCGCCTGGGTACTGGCCCGGACGGAGACCATCAGCCGGGAACTCGTGGACACGAAGTCGCCCGCGGTGACCACCTCCGTCCGCCTGGAGTCGGCGCTGCTGAACCAGGAGACCGGCATCCGCGGTTACGGACTCACCGGAACCCAGGACTTCCTGGCCCCCTACCGGCAGGGGCTGACGGACGAGCGGGCGGCCACCGCCTCGCTCGCCGAGCTGCTCGCGGGGGACGCCGCACGGCAGGACAGCCTCCGGTCGGTCGTCGAGGCGACCGAGAAGTGGCACGAGCGGATCACGCGGCCGATCGCGGCCTCGCCGTCCGGCTCGCCCGTGGCGTTGGCCGGCGAACGCGCCGCCGAGGGGAAGACGACCTTCGACACGCTCAGGGCGGCGCTGTCGGAGTTGCAGGCGGACCTGCGGACGGACCGCGCGAAGGAGCGTGCCGCCCTCTGGGACACGATGCGGGTGCGCAACTGGGTCTTCTCGGCGATCGCCTTGGTCATCGTCGCCTTGGCCTCGCTCGTCTTCGAGGGGCTGCGCCGCGGCATCACCCGGCCGCTGGAGCGACTCGGAGCGGACGCCCGGGCGGTCGCCCGCGGTGACTTCGAACACGTCATCACCCCGACGGGACCGGCCGACCTGCGTCGGCTCGGCGAGGAGATCGACTCCATGCGGTTGCGGCTGGTGCGGGAGCTCGCCCTCGTGGAGGAGGCACGCGTGCGCCTGGACTCCCAGACCGCCAACCTCCGACGTTCCAACGCGGAACTGGAGCAGTTCGCCTACGTCGCCTCCCACGACCTTCAGGAGCCCCTGCGCAAGGTGTCCAGCTTCACCCAGCTGCTGCAACGCCGCTACGGCGGCCAACTGGACGAGCGGGCCGACCAGTACATCGGTTTCGCGGTCGACGGCGCGAACCGGATGCAGACCCTGATCAACGACCTGCTCGACTTCTCCCGGGTGGGCCGCGTCCACCACCTGCACCAAGGCGTCGACCTCGACTCGGTCATGGAACAGACCCTGTCCGCGCTCAGCGTCAGCATCGAGGAGTCGGGGGCCGAGGTCACCCACGACGCGCTGCCGACGCTGGTCGCCGACCCGACGCAGATGGGCATGCTCTGGCAGAACCTGATCTCCAACGCCGTGAAGTTCCGCCGGCCGGACGAGGCCCCGCGGATCCACGTCTCGGCCGTGCGGGAGGACGCCCTGTGGCGGTTCACCGTCACCGACGACGGCATCGGCATCGCCCCCGAGTACGCCGAGAAGGTCTTCGTGATCTTCCAGCGGCTGCACACCAAGGACGCCTACAACGGCAGCGGCATCGGCCTGGCCATGTGCAAGAAGATCGTCGAGTTCCACGGCGGCACGATCCGGATCGATCCCGACTACACGAAGGGCACCCGGATCACCTTCACCCTCGCCTCCGAACCGCTCGACGACACGGCGCTGGACGGCGCCCCGCTCGCAGACTCCTCGCTCGACGGCGCCCCGCTCGGAGACCCGGTGCTCGCGGACGCGGTGCTCGCGAACGCCACGCCCGACGGCGCCCTGCCCGGCGACCCCACACCCGGCAAGGCCGCACCCGGCGCGAGCGCCCCCGAGGAGACGGCCCCATGACCGGACCCGTGTCAGCGCACCCCACCGACGAGCCGCTCTACCGCATCCTGCTGATCGAGGACGATCCGGCCGACGCCATCCTGGTCGAGGAGCTGCTCCACGACTCGGGACTGCCGTTCGAGCTGACCGTGTCCACCACCCTGGCCGGGGCAGGCGCCGAACTCGCCGCGCGCCGGGCCGACTGCATCCTCCTCGACCTCCACCTGCCGGACCTCTCGGGAACGAGCGGCGTCACCACCGTCCGCCACCTGGCCCCGCACACGGCGGTCATCGTCCTGACCGGCCTGTCCGAGAAGCAGGCGGGCACGGACGCCATGGCCGCCGGAGCCCAGGACTACCTCGTCAAGGGCCGGGTCGAACCGGACCTGCTGCACCGAGCGGTGCGCTACGCCGTCTACCGCAGCAGAACCGAACGCACCAACTTCGAGGCCCAGACGGCCCGCCTGCGGGCGGAGGAGAACGTCCGTCTGGAACGGGGACTCCTGCCTCAGCCCCTCCTGGACACCAGCGAGCTCACCGTCGCCACCCGCTACATGCCCGGCCGCGAGGGAGCCCTGCTGGGCGGTGACTTCCTCGACGTGGTCGAAGGCGACGACGGCTTGGTGCACGCCGTCGTCGGGGACGTCAGCGGGCACGGCCCGGACGCCGCCGCACTCGGTGTCTGCCTGCGGATCGCCTGGCGCTCGCTCGTGCTCGGCGGACATCGCGGCACCGACCTGCTGAACCTGCTCGACCGCATCCTCATTGCCGAACGCGGCGACCGGTTCCTCTTCGCCACCTGCGCCCTCCTCACCCTCGACCACCGGGCCGCAGCCGCCACGGTGTACCTGGCCGGGCACGACGCGCCGTTGCTGACCACCCGCGAGGGCACCCGTGAGGTCACCCGTGAGGTCACCGCGACGCACGGCATCGCCCTGGGCATCGCCCCCGCCCAGGGCGGCTGGCCCCCCACGGTCATCCCGCTGCCGGCGACGGGAGCCCTGACCCTCTACACCGACGGCCTCACCGAGGGACACACCGGAGTGGGCAACGAACGACTCGGCACCGACGGACTGCTCGACCTGATCGAGAAGCTGCCGCCGGCGGACGCGGACACGCAGGTGGACCTCCTCATCAAGGAGACCCGCGCCCTGAACTCCGGCCGGCACACCGACGACCTGGCCGTCCTGCGACTGGACTGGGCCGACCGCACCCCGTCGGACGGGCAGGCGCGGGGCCGGACCTGATCCGGGTCCGACCCACGGGCCCGTGCGCCCTCCCCCGCTACGGGTGGACACACGGGCCCCTCGCCCCCCTGGCGATGCGGCCGGACGGCTCGCAACCTCCCCGGGACCCCCGTACCGGGGGAGGTTGCGAGCGCCGTCCCCACCAGCGGGAACGATCACCACTCTAGGGCTGCGCGGACCGGCCGGCCGGGGGCCCCACACGCCGGCCGGGGGTCCTTTCGCGCCACCGGGGGCGAACCGCGCCACGAAGGGAACAACACGTGCAGGACTACGGCGACGACCCGGTGCCGAGCGCCGGCCCGTCCTCCGCCCCGGTGCTCGCGCGCACCCACCGGGGGACGACCTCCTCGGCCCTCACCCGCTTGAACGTCAAGGCCGCCGATCTGCTCGGCATCCCCTTGGAGCGCTACGCGCACCTGCTGGGGGTGGCGCCGGAGCACCTCAACGACGACCTGTTCCGCACCCCCACGATCACGAGCATCCGCATCGTGGAGCTGGCGACCGTGCACGCTCCCTGGACCGATGTGGCCCTCCTGCTGGCCCGTCAGTCGAGCATCGGCAGCCTCGGGATCTGGGACTACCTGATCACCTCCGCGCCGACCCCGCTGGAGGGGATCCGCGACGCCTCGACGTACCTCGCCACCGTCGTGGACGTCAGCGCGGACAGCCTCCAAGTCACCGAGAACGGCGAGGTGGTGACGCTCAGTCACTTCAACGCGGGCGACCGGGCCCACGAGGCGGCCTGCGCCGTCCGCGCCTGCGCGCTCGGCCTGTACCAGCGGCGTCTCGGTGACGCGGCCCGGCGCCACCTCGTTCCCGTCCGCGTCATCCTGGCCGCCCGGACCCCCCGCCGGCACGACGCCCTGATCGAGCTGTACGGGACCGACGCCATCGAGTTCGAGGCGCCCGTCAGCTCGATCACCTTCCTCGCCTCCGACCTCAAGTCACCCACCCCACACGCCCAACCCGGCCTGTCCACCGTGCTGCGCCGGCACGCCGACCAGACCCTCGCCACCTCGATCCCGCTCCACAACTGGCTCGACCTCTTCCGCACCGCCCTCGCCTCCGTGCACGACGAGACCGCCGTGACGATGCCGACGGTCGCCCGACGCCTGGCCATCAGCACCCGGACCCTCCAGCGCCGCCTCGACGCACACGGCACCACGTGGAGCGACGAGGTCGAGGGCGTACGGCGGGACCACGTCGACCGGCTCCTGCACGGCAGCGACCTCAGCATCAACGCGATAGCCGCCCGCAGCGGTTACGCCGACGCCCGGGGCCTGCGCCGAGCCGTCCAACGCTGGTACGGCACCACTCCCGCCGCCCTGCGAAGCGCCGGTCGGACCCACCACCGGACCATCCGGGCCGAAGCCGGGCCCCTCCGGTAGCCGCAGCCCGCTCCGCGGAAGCCTTCCGGGGTGTGGGAACCGTTCCGGCGGGCAGGCGCTCGGCGACACGTGGCACCGCCGCCCGCGTCCACCCGCCCGCCCCCACGGCGCCCGGGGCCGGTGTTCCCGCCCGCGCAACCCGACCGGACCGCTGACACGCGAGAGGCATCACCTGTGACCGATCAGCCCGCACTCCGCCGCCAGGCCGTCACCCTGACCTACGACCAGATGGTGGAGGCGGTGCGCTACGAGGGCGCCTACCCCACCCGGGACCGCCCCGCCGAGGCGGTCCGGAGCGTCATGGCGGCCCTGGGCCGCCGGCTCACGGGGGACGAACGGGTCGACCTCGCCGCCCGCCTCCCGGTGGAGGTCGCCGCGGTCTTCGCTTCCCAGGTCCCCGAGGCCGGGACCGTCACCGGCTGGGGCTTCGTCGAGGACCTCGCGTCCCGCACCGGGGCGAGCCTGGCCACCGCGCGGTGGGAGACGGGCGCCGTCCTCACCGTGGTCGCCCGTGTCGCCGGCCCCGCGCTGGTCGTGCGGATCCTGGCCGCCCTCCCCGACGGATGGGCCCTGCTCTTCGGCCAGGCACAGCTGTTGCCGCCGAGGACGTCCGCCTGAGCGGTCGGCCCGGTCAGCGCGCGGGCGCCGGGTCCGTCATGCGGCCGCGACCACCGCGGGGAGCAACGCGTGGGCACCCAGCCCCCCGGTCTGGCGCCGGTACGCGTGTCGCCGACCGCGGTGGACGGTCCGGCGGGACCGGCAGAAGGCGCCCGCCTGAGCGGAACACTCCGGGCAGGCGACCCCGTACGCGCCGTGCCGGTAGAGGCGAAGGGTCTCGTACACCGCGTCGAGTGCCGACTCCGTGACGGTCATGTCGCTCATGTGTCGCCTCCAGGCGTCGCGCGGACGGGCAGGTCCGTCTCTCCTCCCGTGTGCCCGAGACGGCGAGAACCATGATCGCAACAGTAGAAGAAGGCTCTGACAACCGTCCCGGAAGAGTGGCCCGACGTTTACGCCGAGGGTCGCCGGCAAGGCGAAGGAGACGTGTACCGAACGAATGGGAGCGCCGAGATGGGAACGCTGATTCTGTTGGTCGCACCGATGATCCTGGCACTCGCCCTCGCCTACGGGCGCGGCAGCCACGCCCGTCACCGGGCCCGCTGACCGGTCCCGCGGCCGCGCGCCGTCGCGCGCGGCCGCGGGATCGGCGGCTGCCGGATCAGTAGCGCAGGGCCGTCCCGACCTCGGCCTTGACGTCTCCCGAGAGGCCGCGGGTGCTGCGGGCCTGACCCTCCCCGGTGGCGCCCGGGGCGACGTCGGAGACGGTCACGACGACCGTGTCGAGGAGGTTGCCGCCGCTGTCGCGGAAGTTCACCTGGACGGCGAAGGACTTCTTGTCCGTCGCGGTGTTGGAGACCTTCACGGGCACGATGCTCCTGCCGTCGGCGTCCTTGGTCGGGCTGCCCAGGCTGACCTCCGCCCTGGCGTCGACCCCGTCCTTCACACTGTCGAGCTTCTTCTTCGCGTCGGCGGCGGCGGCGTCGAGACCCGCCCCGACCGATTGGACGGCCGAGGCCGCCTTCGAGGCGACACTCGAGGGGGTGCTGTCGTCGGAACATCCCGCGGCGCCCGCCGTGAGGGCCGTCAGTACGGCGGCTACGGACAGGGCGCGCGTCCACGAGCGGGTCATACGGGCCTCCATGGGGCTCCTCCGGTGTCCGGCCCGGCGCGAGGTCGGGCCGAGGGGCGTCAGCGGCCACCCATGATGTCGCGCGCACCACACCTCGGCCCGGCGAGCCCCGCGCCATCGGGGCGGTTTTCATCCGTCTGATTGGGGTAGGCGGCGTTTTGACCGATTACCGAGGTCTTCGGTGTGGCAGTCCTCTGTCGAGTGCTGTGGGACCACCGTCGACCGCGTGAAGAATGGAGACCCCGTGTCCGTCGTGAAGAGCGCCCTCCCGGAAGCCGACCTGAAGATCGTCGGCGAGGCCCTGCAAGGCGCGCTGGTGGACCTGATCGACCTGTCGCTGGTCGCCAAGCAGGTGCACTGGAACGTGGTGGGCCCCCGCTTCCGGTCCGTCCACCTCCAGCTCGACGACGTCGTGGTCTCGGCCCGCGCCCACTCCGACGTGGTCGCCGAACGCGCGTCGGCGCTCGGCGTGACCCCGGACGGCCGCGGGTCCACGGTGTCCTCGTCCAGCGGCATCTCGGAGGTCCCGGCGGGCTGGGTGAAGGACGTGGACGCGGTCCGGGTCCTCGTCGACGCCCTCGGCTCCGTGATCACCCGCATGCGCGACCGCATCCGCGCCACCGGCGAAGCCGACCCGGTGACCGAGGACATCCTGATCGGCCTCACGGGCGACCTGGAGAAGCACCACTGGATGTTCCAGGCCGAAAGCGCCTGAGCGGGCCGAAGGCCCCGTCCGGCCACCTCGTCAGGCTTCCGACGCCCCCTCCCGGCCCCCTGGGTCGCGCGGGGGCGTCGTGCTGCCGTGGGTGAGGGTACGGAGCGGTGGGCGGCCCGTGCGGCGGCGGGTCGCCGTCAGCCCACCGTGGTGGGCGGTGGGGTCCAACGGCGGTTGCGGGGCAGCGTGTCGGAGACCCCGTAGTCCTTCCGGAGCTGCTCGGGGATCGCGTAGTGCATGACGCGGCCCCGGGTGAGGGAGGACAGCTCCAGAACCGTGGTGAGGTGGCCGAGGCGGTCCAGCGCCCAGGCGCCCATCGGGGACCGGTCCTCGATGGTCTCCAGGACGCCCAGCAGGTGGGGGACGGCCTTGACGACGGTGTCCCACGGGGTACGGGGCACCCGGAGCCAGTCCGCGCCGGTGTCTCCGACGAGGTGGCGGATGAGCGCGGAGACGATGGGGTCGAAGAAGGTCCCGGGCACCACCTCCTCGTAGAGGTCGATGAGTTGCCGGGTCAGGTGCGCACCCTCCTCGGAGGGCCCCATGTGTCGGAGCATGTACAGGTCGAGGAACCGGCGGGATGCGTCGAGGGACGTGGGGACGGCGTCCTGGTCGACGCCGAGCATGGCGCCGACCACGCGCCAGGCGTAGGAGTAGGCCTCAGCGCCCTCCGTCGACATGTGGATGCCGAGTCGGTGCAGGCTGTCCAGGACGAGCATGGAGAAGAACATCTGCCCGCCGATCATGTCCTCCTGACAGATCGGCGTTCCCAACGCACCCGTGTCCCACCGGTCCTCGCGTACGAGGTGGTGGCGGATGGAGGCGTGCAGGAGGCGGACCTTCTGTGCCGCGGGGATGAAGCGGCTGCCGGCCTCGAAGGCGTCGGGCTGCATCAGCTGGACGGTGAACTGCCCGGTCTCCGCCATCCGTTTGGACGGGTACTTCAGTCCGTGGGTGGTCGAGAGCAGCTTCGCCACGTGCGGGACGAGGTAGCAGGCGGGCATGGAGGCGAAGGACAGCGCGGTGGAGATGTGCACGTTGTTGTCGATGAAAAACAGCCGCGCCTGCTCCATCACCCCCCAGTCCACCCAGGCCGGTGGGACCCGGGTGGCCTCCAGGTACTCCCGCGCGACATCGGGCAGCCCCTCCGGCAGCGGGGCGCCGGCGGTGGAGACGTAGCGCATGAGGGTGTTGAACGTGCCCACCTCGCCACGTTCGAAGAGTGCGGCGACGGTGGCATCGGCGAGTTCGTCACCGCTCTGCCGGAGGGCGTCCATCGACGCCTCGGTGTAGGTCATGCGGGGTTCCTTCTCTTCCACGGGGTCACGACAACCGGACCGACGCCGAGTGCGCGAGCGCGGTCAGGGCGGCGACGGCCGGCGCCGGGGCGTCCAGGTGGTGGAGGGCGTCGAGGGCCTCCTCGACGCGTGAGCCGATCATGTCCTCGATGCGGTCGGGGGCCTTGAGCGCGCGCATCACCGCGCGGACGGCGTCCAGGCCCTCCTCGTCGAGGTCGCGCCGCCCGAGGAGGGCGCGCAGCAGTTCGCGCTCGTCGTCGCCGGCGAGCCGCCAGGTCTCCGCCAGCAGGGCCGTGGGCCGGTGGCCGCGCACGTCGTCGGCGTTGGCCTTGCCGGTGCTCAGCGGGTCTCCGAACAGGCCGAGGAGGTCGTCCCGCAGTTGGAAGGCCTCGCCCAGTGGCAGCCCGTACGCGGAGTAGCCCTCGCGCAGTCGCGCGCCGGCTCCGGCGAGGACGCCGCCGATGAGCAGGGGTTGTTCGACGGTGTATTTGGCGGTCTTGTAGCGGATCACCTTCAGCGAGGCCGCGGTGTCCGGGCCCGCTCCGGTGCGCAGGATCTCCAGGCACTCGCCGGCGACCAGTTCCCGGGCCATCAGCGACCACAAGGGGCGGGCCCGGGCGAGGTAAGCGGCGGGCAGCCCGCTCGTCGCGAACAGCTGCCCCGCGAGCGCCATCAGCAGGTCCCCCACCAGCATCGCCAGCGACCTCGCGGCATCCGCCGCGTCCGCGGGATCCGGTCGCCCGCGTACGGCGTCTCGCAGGGCGACGTGCGCGGTGGGCCTCCCGTGCCGCAGCGGGCTGTCGTCGATGAGGTCGTCGTGCGAAACGGCGGCGGCGTGCACCAGCTCCATGGAGGCCGCCGCCCGCAGCAGCGCGTCGCTGTCCGGTTGTCCCACCGCGCGCCAGCCCCAGTAGCAGAACGACGCCCGCAGCCGCTTGCCGTCCACGACGGCGGCCTCCAACTGCTCGGCCACCGGGCCCAGGAGCGGGTCGATCTCGGCGAACCGGTCGGCCTCCTCGGCGACGAACCGGTGCAGGACCCCGTCGACACGGGTCTTGAACGCGGCCGGCGCCCACCGGTCAGAGGTCATCGGCGTCGCGCCGGGCCCGGGCCTGGCGGGCCAGGACCTCCAGGGTCGGCGGGGGCGCGGCCGCGTACCGGTCCAGTGCGAGCCGGCCCCGGGCCATGAGGTCCTGCTCGGCGTCGGCCGCCAGATCGGCCGCGTCCGAGCGGCGCAACAGTCCCCGTACCGTCCCGACGGCGGATCCCAGGGCGGATCCCAGCGTGGTCACCGCCAGGTCGGCCAGTCCGGCCACCAACAGCACCGCCTTGTCCGCCGGTGTTTCTCCGCTCTCGCCTCCGGTCTTGCCCCCGGCCCGCTCTCGCGGGCCCCCGTGCGGTCCCGTCTCCTGTGGCATGCCGTCTCCCCCACCCGCCGCGCGTCCGGACGGCGTCGGTCACACGCCGTCCTTGCGAGCATCGCGTCGCGGCGGGCGCGAGAGCGGCACTACTCACCATCGAGTGACCGGGCGCTCACCCGTGCGGATCTCGACCTTGGCCGTGGGGGCCCTGTGGGGCCTACGGGAAGGGCTACGGAAGGAGTTGCGCGAGTGCGGTGAAGACGCCCTCGGAGAATTCCGTGACCTCGGAGAAGCCGAGTTTGCGGTAGAGCCGGACGGCCGTGGCGTTGTCGGCCCGGACGTTGAGGCCGATGTGGTCCACGCTCTTCCCGAGCTGCCGGCACAGGGCGGCGACGCAGGCTTCGGCCGCGCCCCGGCCCCGCGCGTCGGGGAGGGTGGCCACGTTCCCGATCGCGGCGACCCGGTAGGCGGCGGAGTAGACGTGCACTCCCGCGACCGCGACGAGGCGCTCGTCACGCCGTGCGCCCACGTACTGTCCGGTGTCGAGCATCCGCGGGTCGAACCAGTTGCCCGGGTAGGCCTCTTCGAACAGCGCGAGCAGTTCGGGCAGTTCGGCCCGGCCGAGGGGGGCGGGGCGCCACGGGCCGCTCGCGGGCGGGACCCGGTCGGGGTCGGTGAGCGCCATCCGCAGGAGGGTGCCGTGCGGCTGTTCCCCGTACGCCCTGCGGAAGACCTTGCCGACCTCTCCCGTGGTGTGCCCGAAGAAGCTCCGGGGCAGCACGGGCAGGAGCGCCTCGGCCAGGTCCTCCAGCTCGGCGGCCTGTCCGGGGCGGGAGAACGCGAGCAGGGTGGGGATGTCGCCGACCGAGTAGAGCAGGGCGACCGGACCACCCTCGGACACCGTGTACCAACTGGTGTGGGGCCACAGCAGGTCGTCGAGGTCGCCGAGTTCCATCACGTGCATCGCCGGATCGCGGCCGAAGCGGTCGGCCAGGGAGCTTCGGTCGTGGAGGCTTCGCAGGGTCACCCGACCAGCGTACGGGGCCGGCCGGCCGGGCCCCCGGGCCACCCCGCCCGGCGGGAGAACCCCACGGGGCGGGGATGCGGGGGCAGGGCGTCAGAACCTCGGGTCGGGAGACTGGGCCGCGCACAGTTCCGCGGCCTCCTCCTTGGTCTCGACGGAGGGCGGGGAACCGTCGAGGGGCTTGCGCGCGGTCTCCTTCATGCAGGCGACGGAGACGATGCCGACCAGTGCCGCGCCCATCGCGTAGTAGGCGGGCATCAGGTTCGAGCCGCTCCAACTGATCAGGGCCGTGATCACCAGCGGGGTCGTACCGCCGAAGACCGACGCCGACACGTTGTAGCCGACGGACAGGGAGCCGTAGCGGACGTGCGTGGGGAAGAGCGCCGGCAGGGCGGCGGACATCGTGCCGAGCAGGCAGACGAGGGAGACGCCCAGCATCAGCATGCCGAGGGTGATCGCGGGGATGCCTCCCTGACGGATCAGGAGGAACGCGGGGAGCGAGAGCACGAGGAAACCCACCATGCCGGCCATGAGCAGCGGCTTGCGGCCGAAGCGGTCGGAGAGCTTGCCGACGCTGCTGATGGTGAGCATGAGGAAGACCATCACGGCGAGCAGGATGAGCAGGCCGTGCGTCTCGCTGTAGCCGAGTTCGTCCGACAGGTAGGTCGGCATGTACGACAGCAGCATGTAAATGGCGATGTTGTAGGCGCCGACCAGACAGACGCAGAGGACCAGCGTGGGCCAGTAGTCGCGGAAGATCTTGGAGAGGTCGCCCTTGCCCGTCGTCTCGACGCTGTCGGCCGCCTCGGTGGCGAGCGCCTTGCCGCCTCCCAGCTTCTGGAAGGCCGGGGTCTCGTCGAGGCGCAGCCGCAGGTAGAGGCCGACGAGGCCGAGCGGTCCGGCGACGAGGAAGGGGATGCGCCAGCCCCACGTCTCCATCTGGGTGTCGTCGAGCACGGCGTACAGCGTGGTGACGAGGCCGGCCGCGCCGATGTATCCGGCGAGGGTGCCGAATTCGAGGAAACTGCCGAAGAAGCCGCGTCGCTTGTCGGGGGCGTATTCGGCGATGAAGGTGGCGGCTCCGCCGTACTCTCCGCCGGTCGAGAAGCCCTGGAGCATCCGAAAGACGATCAGCAGGACGGGCGCCCACAGGCCGATCATGTCGTGCGAGGGGATGAGGCCGATGGCGAAGGTGCCGACCGCCATCATGATCATGGTGAGCGCGAGCACCTTCTTGCGGCCGAGCCGGTCGCCCATCGGGCCGAAGAACAGCCCGCCCAGGGGCCTCACCAGGAACGCGACGGCGAAGGTGGCGAACGAGGAGAGCAACTGGGTGGTGGCGCTCCCGGACGGGAAGAAGACGTGCCCCAGGGTGACGGCCAGGTAGGAGTAGATGCCGAAGTCGAACCACTCCATGGCGTTGCCGAGCGAGGCCGCCTTCACGGCGCGCTTGACTGCGCGGTCGTCCGTGACGGTGATGTCCGTCCTGCGAAGTCTGGGGTTCCGGCGCTGCCTTATCGCTCGGAAGAGTATGGGGTGGCGCTTCACCGCTTCCGGATCGGCCACCTGTGGGGGTTGGGGGGCCGCCATGGCCGGTCCTTTCCTCGGTGGATGTTCCAGGAGGAGCGCTTGCGCGATCATGGCGGTCGCAAACCCGATCAAGGCTCAAATGCGATGCGCGTCACATCGCGCCGGCCTGAACCCCACGCATGACAGGACCCGGCCTGGTGACTACGGGCCCTGGCCGGGTCCTGCGTGTGCGGGGCACCCGGCGATGGGGCTGCGCCGAGGTTCCTTCCCCCAGATTGGCACAGGTGGTGACCTTCCGCATTATTTGCGTCACGGAGCGTGGTGGGCGAGAGCGCTCCCCCGGCGCGCCGCGAGACCTACGAAGAGTCGTTCGACCTCCGCCGCCCGGCCGTCGGGGCTGAAGTCCGGACGGAGGCGGTTCTTCGACGTGCCGGCCTCCCTGCCGGTCGCCAACAACGCGCAGCCACCGCCCGATTCACCCTCCCGAGCGGACGCTCCGGGCGACTCTCGGAAGCTGATCCACCCGTGAACGCCGTGGTCGGCCGCGGGGAAAGTATGCTCGCCCAATGTCTGACACCACGGAAACCACACCCGGCTGGCTGAGCACGGACGAGCTGGAAACGGCTCGGGCCCGGATGCCGATCCTGTACGTGGAGGCCGTGCCCGTACGCGTAGACGACAGCGGCGAAGTCACCAGCATCGGGCTGCTGTTGCGCATCGGGCCGGACGGCACGGTCAGCCGGACCCTGGTGTCCGGGCGGGTCCTGCACCACGAGCGGGTGCGTGACGCGTTGTTGCGCCACTTGGAGAAGGACCTCGGTCCGGTCGCCCTGCCCCACGTTCCCGCTTCCCTGCAGCCCTTCACCGTCGCCGAGTACTTCCCCACGGTGGGCGTGAGCTCGTACCACGACCCGCGCCAGCACGCCGTGGCGCTCGCCTACGTCGTCCCCGTGACCGGCGACTGCCGCCCCCGCCAGGACGCCCTCGACCTGGTCTGGTTCAGTCCGCAGGAGGCGGCCTCCCAGGCCCTGCAGAGCGAGATGCCAGGCGGGGCCGGGGTGCTGCTGAGGCAGGCACTCGCGTACGTCGGGCACACGTACTGACGGCACCCGCGCCGGGTCGTCCGGGCGGGCGGGAAGGACCCCGTCCGCCCGTGTGCGGGTGTTCGAGTCAGCCGGTATCGTCCTTTACGTGCCATCCGCCCGAAATTCCGCGGTGCACCGGGCGGCCGCCACGGCCGCCCTCGTCCTCCTGGCCGGCGCGCTCCCGGCGCCCGCCGTCGCTTCCGCGGAGCAGCAGGTGCAGCAGGTGCGGGGCGACCGGGCCGCGCGGTTCGTCCCGGGCCCGTGTCCCGCGACGTCCGGGCCGGTCGCCGTACCGGCCGGCGCGCGCTGCGGCTTCCTGGAGATACCCGAGAACCGCTCGCGCAAGGCCGGCCGCACGATCCGGTTGGCCGTCGCGATCGTTCCCGCCGCCTCACCGCGGCCCGCCGAGGACCCCGTGGTGTACATGGCGGGCGGCCCCGGGGGCGACGCCTTCGGTGACATCCCCTTCCTGGTCGACGCCGGCCTCAACCGCGACCGCGAGCTGATCGTCATGGCCCAGCGCGGGAACCTCCACTCGCAGCCCGACCTCGCCTGCCCGGAGATCGACCGGATCTCCGCTCGGGTGGTGGGGCTGCGCTACGACGACCCGTCCGCGCGGAGCCTGATGCTACGGGCCGCCAAGGAGTGCCGGGACCGCCTCACGGCCGACGGAACCGACCTGGGCGCCTACAACACCACCGAGAACGCTGCGGACTTCGCCGACCTGCGCACGGCGCTGCGCATCCCCCGGTGGAACGTCTACGGGTACTCCTACGGGACCGACCTCGCGCTCACCTACCTGCGCGAGCACCCCGAGGGGATCCGTGCGGTGGCGCTCGACTCGGTCACGCCTCCGCAGACCGTGAGCCTGCCGTGGACGTGGAGCAGCGCCGGGGAGGGCATCGACACCGTCCTCGGGGCGTGCGCGGCGGAGCCCCGGTGCGGGAGCCGGTACCCGGACGTCGCCCGTACCCTCGCGCAGCAGGTGCGCAGGCTGGAGGAACACCCCCTGACCCTCGACGCGGCCCCGCCGGGCGGCGGGAAGCCCGTGAAGGTGGTCCTCGACGGCGGGGCGCTGCTGAACCTGTTGGTCGCCAACGCCGTCCCGGCGGCCGAGGTCCCGGCCGCCCTCGACGAACTCGCCCACGGGCGGCCCGAGCGCTTCGCGCGGGCACGGGCCGCCACCGCCCGTCCCGCCGTCGGCGAGACCGCGCACGGTCTGACCGAATCGGTGGCGTGCGGCGAATGGATTCGCGGGCACGCGGAGTCCGACGTGTTGGCGGCGGGGCGTCGCGCTTTCCCCGGCTGGCCGGACACGGTCCTGGCCCAGGCACCACAACTTCCGTTCCAGCACGAGGTGTGCCGGATCTGGAACGTCCCGGACCGCACCGCCTCCCAGCGCGTGGTCCCCGTCAGCTCGGTGCCGACGCTCATCGTCTCGGGGACGTACGACGCGAAGACCGGGGCGAGTTGGGGGGCTCGTACGGCGAAGACCCTGTCCCGTTCGACCGTCGTGCGGATCCCCGGCGTCGGGCACTTCGTCGTGCCCCAATCGCCGTGCGCGCAAGAGGTGCTGGCGTCGTTCCTCGCCCGTCCCACCGCGCCCGACACCACCTGTGTGGCGGGCCTCAAGCCGAAGCCGTTCACGATCGGCTCGAAGTGACCGGAGGCCCGATGGCACCCACCGATGCGCCCCGCTCCCACCACCGCCCCCGCCGCGCCGTACGCGGTCGCCACGTCGTGTCGGCCGGGTTGGCGACCGGCATCCTCGTCACCGGCCTGGTGGCGGCGGTACCCGCCCACGGCGCGGGCGACGCCGCCGGCGCCCGTGCGGCGGCGATCGGCGCCGTTCCCGGGGTCGCGGGTGACGCCCACTACGCGCCCGGCCCCTGTCCGACCACGCCGGAGCCGGACCCCGACCTCAAGGAAGCCCACTGCGGGACGCTCACCGTGCCCGAGGACCGCCGCGAGCCGGACGGCCACACGATCACCCTCGGAGTGGCGGTCGTGCCGGCGGCCACGGACAAGCCGAAGCCGGATCCCGTCGTCTGGTTGGCCGGCGGTCCGGGGGACGACGCCGTCTCGGAGATCCCGATGGCGATCGGCGGCGGACTCAACCGCGCGACGTGATCTTCATGTCGCAGCGCGGAACGTACTCGGCCGATCCGGCGCTGACCTGCCCCGGCGTCGACGAGTTCACCGCGCGCTCGGTCGGCCTCGTCTACGACGCGCCGTCCACCGGGCGGCTGCACGTGGACGCCACCCGGGCCTGTCGCGACCGTCTGACGGGCCTGGGGGCGGACCTCGGCGCCTACGACAGCTCCGAGAGCGCCGCGGACTACGCGGATCTGCGCGTCGCGCTGGGCCTGGCGCGGTGGAACGTGTTCGGCATCTCCTACGGCACCGACCTGGCCCTGATCTACCTGCGCGAGCACCCGGAGGGCATCCGGTCCGTCCGTTGGCATCGACGGCGTCCTGCCCCCGTCCACGGCCGGGCCCGCCCTGACCTGGGCCAGTGCCCGACAGGGTTTCGACGGCCTGTTCCAGGCGTGCGCGCGACAGCCCGCCTGCGAGCGCCGCTACCCGAACCTGTCGGCGCGCTTCGACCACCTCGTCCGTGAACTGGAGGCCCGACCGGTCACCACCTCCGTCCGGGTTCCGGGTCGCCCGGAGCCGGTGAAGGTCGTACTGGACGGCGGGACCCTGGTGAACTGGCTGACCTCCGCGACCCACCTGGCCGCCGGCGTGCCCCGTTCCCTCGACGAGCTGGACCACGGCGATCCGCGGCGGATCGCCGAACAGTGGGCGGCCGGCAAGCTCGGCCCCCAGGCCGTCGGCCGGATCGCGCACGGGCTCGCGTACGGGGTCTTCTGCCGCGAGTGGGTGCCCTTCGAGAGCCCGGCCGAGGTGCTGCGGGCCGGCCGGCAGGCTTTCCCGACCTTCCCGCGTTCGGTCCAGGCGCAGGCCCCCCAGCTCCCGTTCCTCCACGAGGACTGCGACGCCTGGAAGGTTCCCGCCGCGCCGCGCTCGGTCCGCGACGTCACGCGCAGCGATGTCCCGGCCCTCGTCCTGTCGGCCGGGTTCGACGCCCAGACCGGGGCGGACAGCGGCGCGTACGCCGCCCGCACGTTGAGCCGGTCCACGGTCGTCACCATCCCGTACGTGGCCCACGTCGCCTTCGCGGCGTCCCCGTGCGCACGGGAGATCACCCTCTCGTTCCTCGACTCCCCCACGACCCCGAAGACCGGATGCGTCGGCGCCCTGCGGCCGCCGGAGTTCGAGATCGGTCCGAAGGCCTGAGCCCCGGCTTCCGACGGCTTCGCACGGCCCGCGCGAGCGCTAAGCGGTGACCGGTGCCACCGGAGTGACGGTGAAGCGGTTCGAGCAGACCTGGAAGGACGTGTTGAGGACGGCCGCCTCCTTGGAGGCCGGCGGGTAGACCTTCAGGAACGTGCCCTTCGGCAGGCACGGGCCCCCGATGGGCCCGTTCGTCGTGTGGAGCGTGGCCGTCGCACTGCGCCCGGGCGCCAACGAGACCGGGGCGGCCGTCTGGCCGTCCCGGTCGGCTGGGGTCCCGATCTGCCGGTGCGCTCCGTCCAGCACGCTCACGCCCGGGTAGCCGAGCAGGGTGCACGGGCGGGTGCCGACGTTGGTGAACAGGAGCGGCACGTACAACTGTCCCGCTCCGACGTCGGGCGCCCCGGCGGACACGCGCAGGGTCGCGAGCGCGCACGTGCTCTCGCGCGCGAGTGGAGCGGCGGCGGCCGCCGCCGGACCGACGCTCAGCATCGTGGCCCCGACGGCCAGGGACAGCAGGGCGGGAATCGCCGTTCGCGCGGACGTCACCATGACTTGACTCACCCCGATCGACCGGCTGACTCGAACGTCAGCTCAGGTGGTTGTTGTGCGTCACGTCTACCCACAGCGGGCGTCCGCAAGCGGGGTGTTCGCACCGCGGACGATCTCGGGGCACGAAAGAGCCCGGAGACGGCGCGGCGAACGCGCTGTCTCCGGGCTCCTGTTCGTCAGACCGCGGCGGGCGCGGAGGCGTGCGCCGCCAGCTGGGCAATGACGTCGGTCAGCTGGGCGACGACCTCGGCGTCGTCGGCCGGGTGGAGTTCGGCGAAGCGGGTCACGGAGCCGGGGATGGACAGCTTGACGTCCTCCAGGACGGCGCCACCGGCGATGCCGGCGACCTTGCGGGCGTCGTCCTGGGCCCACACGCCGCCGAACTGGCCGTAGGCGGTGCCGACCACGGCGACCGACTTGCCGGAGAGGGCGCCGGAGCCGTACGGGCGCGACAGCCAGTCGATGGCGTTCTTCAGGACGGCCGGCATCGTGCCGTTGTACTCGGGCGAGAAGAGGAGGAAGGCGTCGACCTGACCGGCGGCCTCGCGCAGGGCGGCGGCGGCGGCCGGAACGTCACCCGCGACGTCGAGGTCCTCGTTGTAGAACGGTACGTCGGCCAGGCCTTCGAAGACGGTGATCTCCACGCCCTCGGGGGCGTGCTTGACCGCGGCCTCGGCGAGCTGACGGTTGTGGGAGCCGGCGCGGAGGCTGCCGACGAGGGCGAGGATACGAACAGACATGGGAGCTCCTGATAAGTGCGTACGGGACTCAAGGACGGCACGAGCGGCACAACCGGACCGAGGTCCGTTTAAAGTTGTACCACCTATCCGGACCGCGGTCCACTTGTTCCCGGTCGAAGCTACCCTGAAGACATGACCGGCTCCGTCCCACCCTTCACTCCCCCGGCCGACGCCCATTACGGACCGGCCGATCTCACCCTGACTCCCGTCGGCGAGGCGCCCGCGCTGCGCGCCGACGCCGCACGCAACCGCACCCGCCTGCTGGAGGCCGCCTTCGAGCTGATGGGGAGCTGCGGGGCGGCCGCCCTGACCATGGAAGCGGTGGCCACCGCGGCCGGCGTCGGCAAGGGAACCGTCTTCCGGCGGTTCGGAGACCGCACCGGGCTCCTGATCGCGCTGCTCGACCACCGCGAGGAACTGTTCCAGGGCGCCTTCCTCTCGGGGCCCCCGCCGCTGGGACCCGACGCGCCCGCCCTGGAGCGATTGCACGCCTTCGGCCCGGCTACGGTCCGCCACGACCGCGACCACCACGAGCTGATCCTGGCGGCCCGCACCGATCCCCGGCGCAACCACACGGTCCCGGCGGCCCGCCTGCGCCTGACCCACGTCACGATGCTGCTGCGGCAGGCTCACACGGACGGCGACGCCGCCCTCCTCGCGCACACGCTGCTCGGGTACCTGGACACCGCCCTCGTCCACCACCTGATCTGCGAGCAGTCCATGCCCGTGGAGCGGTTGGAGGCCGGCTGGCACGACCTCGTCCACCGGATGGTCCCGGAGCCCGTGGCGCCCCCCGGCTCGGCGTAGGGCCCCTCCCGAAAGAATCCCCGTGGGATCCTCGGCAGGGCTCGGACCGCCCGACGCCCGATCGCCCTGTGAGGAACCCCCATGACCGTGCCCGCGTTACCGACCCGCCACGCCCTCCTGCCCGACCGTGGGCGTTCCCGCGCCGTGCTCGTCGGGTGCGACGCCGACACGGGCAGCCGGCCGTCCCTCGGGGGGCCCGAGAATCTGACGGCCGCTCTGGCGACGGCGCTCACCCCGGGCGGCCCCGGCGGAGCCTTCCGCCGGGGGAACACCAGAGTGCTACGGGGGCCCCGGCGGCCGGCCGACGTACTCGACGCCCTCCGGCGCGCCGCCGAGGAGGCTTCGGACGTGCTGCTGTTCTCGTACGCCGGAAGCGGCTTCCTCCAAGACGGCGGGCTCGCCCTCGGCGTCACGGAGACCGACCCGCTGCGCCCGGCCGACACGGGCGTCGACCTCGATGCCGTCGCCGAGATCATGCGCGCCTCTCGCGCGGCCCGCCCCCTCATCGTGCTCGATTGCGACCACGCGGCCCCGGCCACGGCCCGGTTCACGGGAACGGCCGGCGCGCCGGCGGTGATGGCCGCCGACTCGTCGAGTTTCCGGCCCATGGCGGACCACTTCACCGAGACCCTCGTGGAGGGCCTGACCCACGGGGTGCAGGACGGGCCGGAGGTGCTGGACCTGGCGACGCTCCAGAACGCGGTGGAGGCGGCCTACACCCTGATCCGCTACCACGTGGAGAACGAGCACATCGGCGGCCCCGCCCGCGTCCTGCGGTCCGGCGGGCGCGAACTGGCCCTGGGCGTCAATCCCGCCTTCGGACGGACCCTCGCCCGCGCGCTGCCCCCGCACCCGGACGTCGTCGACGCGCAGGAGGCCTGGTGATTCCCCGGCGTCAGGCCGACGGGTGGTGGGGCCCGGCCGGGCAGGCCGACACCCGGTCGCCGGCGGGACGGGCCGACAGCGGCGGGAAGGCGAGGCCGGTCGGCGTGTTGAGGCCGGTGGCCGGGAGGGTGACCTGGTCGCCGCCCGTCTCGCGGACCCGTACGACCCGATTGTTGAAGCCGTCGGCCACGTACAGGCCGCCGCAGCCGTCGAGCGCCAGTCCCAGCGGGTCGCTCAGGCCGGTGGTGGGCACCGTGCTCTGCGCTCCGCCGCCCGCGGCCAGCCGCACCACGCGGTTGTTCCCGCTGTCGGAGACGTACAGGTCGCCCGCGGCGTTCAGGGCGAGCCCGGTGGGCTGGGAGAGTCCGACGGTGGGCACGGTGCTCTGACCGCTCCCGTCGCCGGCGATCCGGACGATCCGGTCGTTGACGAAGTCGGAGACGTACAGGTCCCCGTCCGGCTCCAGCGCCAGCCCCCAGGGGTGCAGCAGGCCCGTCGTCGGGACGGTGGTCTGGCCGCTGCCGTCGGCGGGGACCTTCACGACGCGGTCGTTGAAGCTGTCCGCGACGTACAGGTCGCCGGCGGAGTCGACGGCGAGGCCCAATGGGCGCGACAGCCCGGTGGTGGGCACGGTCGACTGCCCGCCGCCCGGGGCCAGTTTCACGACGCGGTTGTTGCCCGTGTCGGAGACGTAGAGGTCGCCGGCGGAGTCCCAGGCCATGCCGGTCGGGCGCACGAGGCCGTCGAGCGGGACGGTCGTCTGCTCGCCGCCGGCCGCGGGCAGGACGACGACCCGGTTGTTGCCGTAGTCGGACACGTAGAGCGGCGGACCCACGGGGGAACTCGCGCCCGCCGGCGCGGTCGGGAGGGCGCAGAGGACGAGCAGACCCGTCACGGCCGCCAGCCGCCGGGCCCATCCGGTCCGCGTACGGTCCCGCGCGCCCGTGGGCGCGCCCGCCGTCGCCGTACGCTCCGCCGCCGTACGCTCCGTCATCGTGTTTCGGTTGGTCATGTGTTGTTCCATCGTCGCGCGCTCCACGGCTCACCCACCTGTTCCGGGCGACCGGCCCGCTGCCGTTCGACCCCGGTCAACCGCCGACCCTAGGGAGCGGCGGGGGTGGAGGGGGGAGCCACGCCCTCGGCCGTCGCGGCGGCCACTCCAATGCGCCGACGGGCGAGGTGGACGGTGATGTCGGCCGCGATCTCGACCGTCTGCGGCAACACCCGGCCGATCCGCGCGAGCGCCTGCTCGCGCTGCGGGGCCGGCAGGACGAGATAGGCGGAGACCGTCGAGAGGTAGCCGACGTACGCCTGCGCACTCGTCGTCAAGCGATCCGCGATCACCTCCTGTTGGACGTCGGTGAACCACTCGGACCGTCGCAGTTCCGTACCCGGCCACTGCATGGCGTCCTCGGGGGGCGTCCCGTCCGGTGAGGGAACCTCGTGGCTCTCCAGGAACGGCGCCCGCGCCGCGCGGACGGCTTCCTCCACGTCCGGGTCGGCGAGTCGGACCGGACCCCCGAACGAGGCGAACACCCCGCCCGGCTCCAGGAGCGCGGCCACGCGCGCCCACCGACCCTCCGGGGCCGTCCAGTGCAGCGACGCCGCCGCGTAGACCAGCCCGTACGCCTCGCCCGGGGCCGGCCGCAACTCCTCGAACGCGGCCCGCCTCGTCCGGACGTCCGCCGGCACGTGTCTGCGCAGCTCGGCGAGCATGGCCGCGTCGGGCTCGGTCGCGGTGAGGGTGAGCCCCCGGCCGGCGAAGAGGCGGCTCGCCTTGCCCGTGCCGGCGCCGATCTCCAGGGCGGTCCGGAGCGGGTGGCCCGCGTACGCCGTCACCCGGTCGAACAGCTCCGGGGGGTATCCCGGCCGGAACCGTTCGTACGCGTCCGCCATCGCTCCGAAACTCAGGGCGCGTTCAGTCATGCCGGGCATCCTGACACGATCGGGGCACGGTCCGGGCGCGATCCGGGCCGTCAGCGCCCGGCCCCCGCGCGCGACCCGTCGGGGTCGGCCGTCGTGAGGAGAGCGGCGACCCGCCGCGCCGTCCTCTCCCCCGCCCGCTGCTTGATCAGCCCCTCCTTCGCCGCTCCCCGGACCGACACCGCGGTGCCGCCCTGGCCGCCGGCGGTCAGCGTCACCGTGACCAGGACCGGGTTCATCTTCCCGAAGCCGCCTCCGATGACGGCCCTGACCACCCGCCGGACGGTCGGGTCCGCTCCGCGGGCGGCCCGCCGGGGGCTGCCGAGCCGGGCCAGGACACCCGACACGTGCCGTGTGGCCGCGTCCAGGGGGGCGGCCAGGGTCAGGGGCACCTCGTGCACGTTCTTCCTCAGCCGCTCCGCCGCGAAGCGGGCACCGAACCGACCGCCGCTCCCGCCGCCCCCACCGCCGCGAGGGCCTCCGCCAGGATCCGGTCCTCGTCGTCGATCACGGCGACAGGGTAGCCCGCGACGGCGTCCGTCCCGCCGGGCGCGGGCACGGGCGCGGGCGCGGGCGCGGAGGGGTGGTGCGGGGGTCAGCCGCCCTCGGCGGAGAAGTGCTGGTGGTCGGGAGGGGTCCAGCGGCCGCCCCAGTACCAGCCCTCCTCCCGGAAGGCCCGGGTCACGACGTTCTCCGGGGTGATCATCCCGGGGCGCAGGCGGTCGCGGTCGAGGTACGTTCGGCCGTTCGGGGGATGGCTGGTGCCCTGGACGTCGACGTACGGGTTCTCGACCGGGTTGATGTCGACGGCGTCGCCCCAGGCGTGCCGTGACACCCGCCCGGGGTCACCGGTGACCTGCCGGCAGTTGAAGGCGGAGGTGTTGTCGTCGGCCATCGCGTCGAGGTCACTGCCGCCGTACTCGGCCGTCACCCGCATGCGGCGGATCGGGAAGCGGGCGGCGTAGGCCTTGCCGAAGACCCGGAGCACGGGCGCGACCACGTCCTCGTGGACCACCAGCTCGCCGCGGTGGACCTTGCCGTCGAAACCCCAGTGGTTCATGCGTACGAGGCGCAGCCGCTCCGGCGGTACGGGGCACCCGGCGCGGTGGGTGGCGCCCAGCTTCTCCGGGGGAACCACGGTGACCCGGGCGGCGAGGGTCCTCGTCTCGGCCTCGGACGCGGCCCGCAGGCGGGCCTCGGGCTTTTCCGCCGCCGTGCAGGACAGCGCGGTGGCGCAGAGCAGGCCGGTCAGGGCGGTGCGGGCGAGGCGATGGCTCACCGCTCCACCGTAGGTTCGCCCGGCCGCCCGGGCATGCCGGTCGCTCAGCGGGCCAAGAGCTCGTCGATGAACCCGTCGGCGTCGAAGGTCTCGGAGCCCGGCGCGATGACGGCGTAGGTCTCGGCGAGGAAGCGGGCCAGGGCCGGGGCGTCGACGAAGAGCACCGCGCCCGCACCCTGCCCGGCGGTGGTGTCGCGCAGCCCGACCCGGACGGCCTCGCCGTCGGCCGTCGGCTGGGGCCGGAAGGTGACGTCGCCCTCGCCCACCGGGCGGTGGAGCCCCTCGGCCAGCATCTGACGGTCGAAGCTCCAGGACGGCAGGACCGCGTCCTGCGTGAAGAACTCCGCCCGCACCGCGTACGGGTCGGCGCGGTCGTAGGAGAAGCGACCGAGGAGCGGAACCCCTTCCCCGACGGCGGCGTGGAGACGGACGGCGATCAGGGCGGACACACAGGACAGCAACACGGACCTCCGGGGGTGGTTGGCTCAGCCGCAGCCGTCTGCCCCTCCTCCGGCGAGCCACACTGCGCCATCCGGACGAACCTCGACGGTGCACCGTCGCGGGCGGGGTGGCGGGGGGCGGCGATGCGTTCAAGCAGCTCCTCGACCTGATCTGACGTCGGGCACCCCCCGAATGGGGGTGGCGATGATTTCCGTCCGGCCGGTCGGTCGTTGTGAGGGCCGGAGAAGGGAGATCCGCCATGTCGGCACCAGGATCCGCGCAGCACCCCACGTCCGAGCTCGACAGCCGCTACAGCTCCGCGCTCCACCCCCGCCCGGGGGCCGCGGACGTCACCGCCACCGAGTGGTCGCGGGCCCTGCGGCTGCTGGAGGCCGCCGAGATCTTCTGGGTGTCCACGGTGCGGCCGGACGGACGGCTGCACGTCACCCCCGTGATCGCCGCCTGGCACGACGGGGTGCTGTACTTCTCGACCGGCGCGAAGGAGCAGAAGGCGCGCAACCTCGCCCACGACGCGCACTGCGCGCTGACCACCGGCGGGAACTCGCTCACCGAGGGCCTCGACCTCGTGGTCGAGGGGGCGGCGAGCGCGGTGTCGGATCGGGCGGTGCTGGAGGAGGTGATCGCGGCGTACGAGGCCAAGTACGGGGCGCACATCACCTCCCCCGAGGGCACCTTCCACGGCATCGGGGACGCGTTCCGCTCGGGGGACGTGGTGGTGTTCGCGGTGGCCCCGGACACGGCGTACGGCTTCGGCCGCGACGACGGGGTCTACAGCCACACGCGGTGGACGTTCTGAGCGGCGCCGCCGCGTCGCGGGAGCGGCGGCGCCGTGAAGGGGCCCGTGCAGCGGCGGCTCAGGGGTGCAGGAGCCGGGTCCAGTCCTGCGGAACGCGGTCGGCCGGCCCCGGGGTCGGCTGGTCAGCCGGGTGGGCCTGCGGGGCCGCCAGTACGGGGCCGGACTCGTACAGTTCGTTCCCGTCGTAGTCCCAGAACCACTCCTCGCCCGGTTCGAAGCTCTGCACCACGGCGTGACCGGTGGCCTTCCAGTGGGCGGTGGCGTGCTGGGCGGGCGAGGAGTCGCAGCAGCCGATGTGGCCGCATTGGGCGCAGCGCCGCAGGTGGAACCACCAGCCGCCGGCCGCGTCGCAGTCGACGCAGCCGTTGCCGGAGGGCGGGACGCTCGGGTCGATGCCGGCCGTGTTCCCCTGGTCGTTGCCGGTGTCGCCGTCGTTGCCGGCGTTGCTGTCGTGGTCGGTCATGCGGGCTCCTCGGTGGTCTCGGACGGTGGGGCGGTCAGGGGCAGCAGGACCTGGAAACGGGTGTCGCCCGGTACGGACTCGACCTGGAGGCTGCCGTGGTGCTTGCTCACGACGATCCGCCAGGAGATGTCCAGGCCGAGTCCGGTGCCCTCGCCGACGGGCTTGGTGGTGAAGAAGGGGTCGAAGATGCGGCTGCGGATGTCCGCCGGGATGCCGGGCCCGGTGTCGCGGAACTCCACGAGCAGCCGGTCCCCCTCCCGTGCGGTGCGGACGGTGAGCGTGCCGTCCTGGCCGGTGCTCCCGATCGCGAAGACGGCGTTGTCGATGAGGTTGGTCCACACCTGGTTGAGTTCGGCCGGATAGGCGGGCACGTCCGGGACGGTGCGGTCGTAGTCCTTGACCACGCGGACCCGGGAGCCGATCTTGCCGGACAGCATCAGCAGGGTGCTGTCGAGGAGTTCGTGGACGTCGACGACCCGGTGCGGGGCCCGGTCGAGCTGCGAGTACTGCTTGGCGGCGTCCACGAGGTGCGAGATGCGGGTCGTGGAGTCCGCGATCTCGTCCATCAACAGCTCGGTCTCGACGGTGTAGTTGAGCCAGCCGATGGCGCCCGGCAGGACCTCCTCGGCCACGGTCGCCGCGACCTGGTCCAGCCAGTCCGTGTCCAGTCCGGCCTGTACGAAGGTCGGTGCGATCCGCCAGCCGTCCGGGATGTCGTGGTCGTCCAGCCAGTCGGCCAGCTCGTCCTCCCGGTCGGACGCCTCCATGGGGCTCAACACCGGCGCCTTGGCGACACGTTCGGCGGTGCGGTCCTGGATCTCGATGAGGTCGGCGATCTGCTCGCGGGAGTAGGAGCCCTGGGCGATGACGGCGAGCTTGTGCCGCATCTTGCCCACGCGTTCCCGTAGCGTCGCGGTCGCCCGGACGGCCGCCGCGGCCGGGTTGTTCAGCTCGTGGGTGAGTCCGGCGGACAACGATCCCAGGGCGAGGAGCCGTTCGCGCTGTCCGATGGCCCGTTGGGTGTTCTTCGACCCGAAGAACAGCCCCTCCAGCAGGTGGGCGGCCATCGGGAACCATTCCCGCATGACGTCCGAGAACGACTGCGAGGGCAGTACGAAGAAACGCGTCGGCTCGGTCACCCGCATCGAGTTGGTGTACGTCTGCGGCACCCGGTCGCCCAGGTAGGCCTGCATGGCCCCCGCGTACACCCCGCGCTGCGAGGTCCGGCTGACCTCCACGTCGTCGGCTCCGACCCGGCGGGACATGACGACGGTGCCCTCGATCATCACGTAGAAGCAGGTGGCCGGATCGCCCTCGGTGTAGACGGGTCCGGGGTCGAACCGTTCCACCCTCCCCTCGGCGCAGAGCCGTCCGAGCTGTTCCGGGGAGAGCTTCTCGAACAGGAACAGCGAGGTGATCTCCTGCGGACTGCAGGGCATGGTCCGTCCGCTCATGACTGCTCCAGGTACCGGTGGACGAGCATCACGGCCATGGCTCCCTCTCCGACGGCGGACGCGACGCGCTTCGCGGATTCGGCGCGCGCGTCGCCCGCCACGAAGACGCCGGGAACGTTGGTCTCCAAGTGGTAGGGCGAGCGGTCCAGTTGCCAGTCTGCCGGCGGTCGCCCGTCGGGTGTGAGGTCGGGCCCGGCCAGGATGAAGCCGTGCGCGTCGCGCAGCACCGTACCGTCCAGCCAGTCCGTCAGGGGGGCGGCGCCGATGAACACGAACATCCATTGCGCGTCGACGAGTTCGCTCGCGCCGCTGTCCACGTCCCGCAGCGTCAGCTGCTCCAGGTGTCCGTCGCCGTGGGCCGCATCGACCACCGTGCGGGCCCGTACGGTGATGTTCGGGGTCTCCTGGATCTGCTGGATCAGGTAGTACGACATCGACGCCGTCAGGGACTCCCCGCGCACCAGCAGGGTGACCGACTTCGCGCTGCGGGCCAGGTACATCGCCGCCTGCCCGGCGGAGTTGGCGCCGCCGACGATGTAGACGTCCTGCCCCTGGCAGGAGGCGGCCTCGGTGAGCGAGGAGCCGTAGTACACGCCGCAGCCGGTGAGGTCGTCGCAGCCCGGCGCGTGGAGCTGCCGGTAGGACACTCCGGTCGCCAGGATGACGCTGTGCGCGGCGATCGCGGAGCCGTCGGAGAAGCGGACGACGCGGGACGCGCCGTTGACCTCCAGCCCCGTGACCTCGCGTGCGGTGAGGATCTCGGCCCCGAACCGGCCGGCCTGGCGGCGGGCGCGGTCGGTGAGCTGTGCGCCGGACACCCCGTCGGGGAAGCCGAGGTAGTTCTCGATGCGGGAGCTCTGGCCGGCCTGCCCCCCGGTCGCCGAGCGCTCGACCAGGACGGTACGCAACCCTTCGGAGGCCCCGTACACGGCGGCGCCGAGTCCGGCCGGGCCGCCGCCGATCACGACGAGGTCGTAGAAGTCGGTGGCCGGGGTCGTGGCGAGGCCCACGTGGGCGGCCAGATCGGGCACCTCCGGCTCGACCAGGACCGTGCCCTGCGGGGTGATCACCAGGGGCAACCGCTGCCCGTCGACCCCGGCGGCTTCCAGCAGTCGCCGTCCCTCGGGCTCGTCGGAGGAGTACCAGCGGTAGGGCACCTGGTTGCGGGCCAGGAACTCCCGGACGTTCGAGGAGGGCGCCGACCAGCGGTGGCCGACCACCTTGGTGATGGGAACGCTCCGGCGGTCGCTGGTGCGCCAGGCGGCGAGGAGGTCGTCCAGGACGGGGTAGAGCTTCTCCTCGGGCGGGTCCCACGGCTTGAGCAGGTAGTGGTCGAGGTCGACGACGTTGATCGCGTCGATGGCCGCGTTGGTGTCGGCGTACGCGGTCAGCAGCACGCGCCGGGCGCCCGGATACACGTTCAGGGCTTGTTCGAGGAACTCGATGCCGTTCATCTGCGGCATGCGGTAGTCGGCCAGGATCACGGCCACCAGGTCGCCGCGCAGCTTGAGCTCGCGCAGCGCCTCCAACGCGGATTCGCCGGACTCGGCGCGGACGATGCGGTGGGTGGCTCCGTAGCGGCGCCGCAGGTCGCGGGCGACGGCGCGGGACACTCCCGGATCGTCGTCCACGGTCAGGATGACGGTCCGCGCGGTGTCGGCGCCCTCTGCCATACGTGTACTTCTCCCGCCCCGAACGGTCTGCATCGGCGGCGCGGCGAGCCGCCCGCCCGGTTCCCGCCCATCGTATGTTCGATCGTTCGAGCCCGCCCCGGGAGGCGACGGACCGCCCGCCATCCGGTCGGGAGGGCGGGGGCGCGTCGCCGCGCCCCGGCCGTCGCGTTGCTCAGCTGGCGGAGCCCGCTGCCGAACCCGTCGTGAGGTCCGCGCCCCAGCGCGCGATCTCGGACGCCAGGTCGAGCGGGCCCGAGCGCAGTTCGGAGTCCGCGGCCAGCCAGTCCTCGCGGGGGACGCGCCACATCAGTTCGAACTCGTTGCCGTCGGGGTCCTTGGCGTAGAAGGACTTCGAGACCAGGTGGTCGGTCGCGCCGACCAGCGAGCCGAGCGCGGTGAGCTTGCGGCCCAGCTCCGCCAGCTCGCCGAGCGTGCCGACCTCCCAGGCCAGGTGGTAGAGGCCGACACGGCCCTGCTCGGGGCCGGGCGCGTCGGCGCCTATGGCGAACAGTCCGAGGTCGTGGTCGTTCAGGCTGCCGGGAGCGCTCAGGAAGGCGGCGCGGCCGGGGATCAGGTGGTCGACCTGGAACCCGAAGACATCGGTGTAGAAGGCGACGGAACGGTCGACGTCGCGGATCCAGAGCACGGCGTGGTTCAGACGGCGGACAGACATGAGACGGAGCTCCCGTGGCTCGAAGGGACTGACTCGACGTGGACCCCTCCACCATACCGTTCAAATTCGAACTACTGCCGGCCGATCCCGGTCACATGGCCGACGGCGCCCCCGCGAGGCGCTCGGAATCCGCTCCTACAGCGCGTCCCACAGATCGGCCTCCTCGAAGCCGAGGGCCCACAGGCCGACGCCGCGCACCCCGTGGCGTGCCAGTACGGCCAGGTGCGTGGCCGCGCCGTTCGCGTCCTGGTACCAGACCTCGTGCCGCTCGCCGTCCGCGTCGACGTACGTGAAGTGCGGCGTGCCCGATGCGGCGTCGAGCGCGTACGGAGCGCCCACCCGGCGTCGTAGCGCCTCGGCCTCCCGTGCCGTCACGTGCGTGGCCCGGGCCTTCGAGCCGACCGTCCAGTTCCACCCGTAGGCGGGCAGGGCCACCTCCAGCTTGTCCCGGGGCACGACCGCGGTGGCGTAGCCGACGAACTCCTCGTACCAGGCCGTCGAGGACAGCGGGCCCGGCGCGGCCAGGGCGTTGTGGAGGTTGTAGCCCATGATGCGCAACCGGTCCGCGACGCGGCCGAGACGGGCGTAGTCGAAGGCCTGCCCCGCGTCCTCGGTGCGGGGCATCACCGTGATCACGCATTGCTTGCGCAGGGCGTGGAGGCGGGCGCAGAGCTCGGTGGTGAGCGTGTTGTAGCCAGTGCGGACCCGTTCGCGCAGGGCGGTGTCCTCGGTCTCCGTCATCCGCTCGTAGTCCAGGTCGAGCCCGTCGTACGCGCGGCTGGTGGCGACGCCGACGAGGGCGTCGACGTGCGCCGTACGGCGGGCCGGGTCTTCCAGCAGATCGACCATGGCGGGGGCGTACAGGCTCTCGGTGACGGTGGGGACGACCTTGACGCCCTCGGCGTGCAGGCCGTCGATGATCCGGCGGTCACCGGCGCCCGTCTCCCGAGTGACCTCGACGCCGGCGCCGCCGTCACCGCCGTCCACGTCCACGTCCGTCGCGTACCAGAAGGGGCTGACGGTGTGGAGCCGGTCCGCGTGGGCGAGGGCGTCCCGGTAGCCGGTCTCTACGTCCCACCAGGGCAGCCAGGCGGACACCGTGCGGGTGGCCTCGGTCCGCGACACGGGAGCGGGTGCGGGGGCGGGGGTGGGCTCGGGGGTCGCCGCCGTGAGGCCGAGGGCGGCGGTCGCGAGGGCGGCGGTGAGCGCGATCTTCATGGTCCCGACCCTGGCGCGCGGCGGGCGCGGGGCCGGCGGCGACGCGGCGGGCAGTCGGGTGGTGGGCCGCCGGGCCGGCGCCGCGGTTCGACCCACGCCCCTACGAGGACGCTCCGAAGTCCGGGAGCGTCAGGGCGCCGGCGGGGTCCAGGGAGAAGCCCGGGTTGTGGGCGACCTCCCAGAGATGGCCGTCGGGGTCGGCGAAGTAGCCGGCGTAGCCGCCGTACGAGGTCGGCGCGGCTCCCTTGGTCACCGTGGCGCCGGCCCGTCCGGCGGCGTCGAGGACGGAGTCGACCTCGGCGGGGGTGCGGGTGTTGTGGGCCAGCACGATGCCTCCGAAGCCGGCGCCGGCGCCGTCGGGCCGACCGGAGTCGCGGGCGAGCTTCTCCCGGTCCCAGAGGACCACCGCGAGGCCGCCGGCCTGGAAGAAGACCGTCTCCTCCACCTCTTGGCCCCGCCAGCCCAGCGCTTCGTAGAACGCCCGGGAGCGTGCGAGGTCGGTGACGGCCAAGGTGATCAGACTGACGCGCTGTTCCATGAGCGGAAATTAACAGGCGTACGCGTCCGGTCCGAGCCCCTTCAACGGCGCGGCTCCTTCTTGTCGCGATGTGGCTTGTCCCGGCGCGGCTTGTCGCGGCGCGGCTTGTCGCGGCGCGGCGCGAACTGTCGTCGGGCGGTGCGCCAGCGCGAGCGCATCTCGGCGACGACGGCGTCCCACTCCCGGCGCACCTCGTCGTCCGCCGGGCGCTGACCGTCCCGGATCCGGCCGAGCTCCTCGTAGACCTCCCGGCCGAGCGCGGCGGACCCGACGAGGACGAGCATCGCCCCGAAGAGCGCGGAGATCAGGGCGAAGACCGCGCCGAGGGCCCCGTAGCTGGTGGCGTAGGAGTTGAAGAGGTGCGGGAGGTAGATGCTCGCGCCGACGGAGTAGCAGGCCGCGAGCACGGCGGCCAGCACGCCGAAGGGCACCAGTTCGCGCCAGGCGAGCCGCTTGGCGGACAGGATCCGGCCGGTGACGACGAGGAAGGCCGCCGCCAGGACGGCTTGGCACGCGGCCGATGTCAGCCCCACCCGCCCCTGGTCGAGGACGGCGCCGATCCAGCCGGTCAGGGCCAGGTAGACGGTGGAGCACAGGATCCACAGCAGCCCGTTCAGCGTGTTGCGCACGCTCAGGGGCTTCAGCTCCCACGCCTGCTCGAAGACCCGTTGCGCGGCCCGCGAGAAGCCCAGCACGGAGATCATCACGAAGATCGTGCCGACGATGCCGACCCCCGTGCTCGTGGCGGGGTCCGCGGTGGAGGCGAACAGGTCGGTGACGGCTTCGGCGCCGCTTCCGGTCAACCCGTAGCGTTCGATGATCTGGCTCGCGACGTCGCGGTTGCCCACCAGGTTGAGCAGGGCGCCGCCGAGGATCGCGAGCGGGATCAGGGCGGTCAACGCGCTGGAGGCCAGCGACATCGACCGGTCGAAGCCGGCGACCTTCTGGAAGCGGTTGACGACGCGGAGCGTGAAGGCCGGTCGCAGCCAGAACGTGAGCGTCCTGGTGAGGCGTTCGCGGTTGACGGCGGCCGTCACACCCTCCTCCGGTCCGGGCGTCCACGACGCCCTGGCGCGCCGCTTACGACGACCCGGGCGCGCGGCCCAGGCCGGTGCGGCCGGCCCGGTGCGGCCCGGCCCAGTGTGGCCCGGACGCCACCGCCGGCCAAGCGCGCCGCGCCGCATCCCCGAAGGGCCGCCGGGTTTTGCCCCGGGTGGGGGGCGCCATCGCCTCGCGCGGCCCCCGGAGCGGGGCGTGGGGGGGGGCGGGGGGGGGGCGCCCCCCCCCCCCGCCGCCCGCGCCCCCCCCCCGG
>NZ_JBIUTJ010000002.1:0-763094 GCF_044741845.1 Streptomyces sp. NPDC088097 | reverse complement strand
GGGGGGGGGGGGGGGTGTCGGCGGCGCCCCCCCCCCCCGGGGGGGGGGGGGGCGGGGCGCGGGGGGGCGGGGGGGGGGGGGGGGGGGGGGGGGGGGGGGGGCCCCCCCCCACGCCCGGCGACGCGCGCCGCCGGCGGATCAGCGGGTCGCGCCGAAGTCCTGGGTCCAGTACTGACCCGGCTGCGCGAGGCCGATGCCGATCTCCTTGAAGGAGCAGTCCAGGATGTTCCGCTTGTGGCCCGGGCTGTTCATCCAGCCCTCCATGACCTTCGCGGCGGTGGGGTAGCCGTAGGCGACGTTCTCGCCGTACGTCCTCCACTCGTACCCGGCGCGGGTGACCCGCTGTCCCGGGTCGGAGCCGTCCGAGCCGGTGTGGGACATGTTGCTGTGGGCGGCCATGTCCGCGCTGTGGTCCTGCGCGGCCTTCGTCAGCTTCGCGTTGACGGTGAGGGCCGGGCACCCGACGGCGGCGCGCTCCTGGTTGACGAGCGCGAGCACCTCGGCCTGGGGGCCGGTGGGCGCCTGGGCGTCCTGGGAGGCGGTGGGCCCGGTCGGCTCCACCGGCTGCGGCGCGACCGGCCGCGGTCGCGCGGGGCGCGGCTGCTCGGGCTGCGGCTGAGCGGGCTGCGGCTGCTCGGTCTCGACGACCTGCTCCGCGGGAGGCTCGGCGATCGGCTGCGACGTGGGCTCCGCCGGTGCGGTGTCGGGGGCCGTGGTGTCGAGCTGGGCCGGGGCTTCCACGGGCTGCCGAGAGCCGGGGAGGCCCAGAGGGGCGCCGTACCCGGAGCGCCCGTGCTGCTGGGCCGCGGCGGGGCGCGCGGAGCCGGATTCCTGGGTGTCCAGGCAGGCCATGGCGGCCGTGGGCACGGCGACGATGGCCAGTGCTCCGACGGCGACGGCTATTTTCTTGTGGTGCGACTTCTTACGGTGCTTCTTCATACGTGACCTCACTCGGTTTTCGCGAAGCTCCCGGCGCCCGGACCGCGAGGACGCCGGAGGAGCCGCCATTGTTGAAGCCCCGCCGTGACCTGGGCAAGCCACACCCCCGAGGGCGCTCGGGAGCCACCGGCACCGGCTTGAAACGGCCACAAGATCGTGCATGCGCGCCCACCGGCCGCCTTCGCCCAGACCTGGCGCACCGCCAGAACCGCCGCCCGTCAGCCGCGTTGAAGAAGGCAAAACAAGAGCCACTGATTCCGTTTCTGGCGGAGTGAGGCATGTCAACGTCAAATAGGCATAAAGAGCGACATGTCGACGGCCTGGCGATCACAGCCCGACCCACTGGAACGACACGTGCCGCGTGACGCATGTCACGGCTCGGCAAGGCAACCGGACGGTGTGTCCGCACCCGCGTTCAAGGAGGCAACCGAGGGGGCCCTGACGCACGGCCGCCCCGCGCGCCGACGGGCGCACGGGGCGAGATGTGTGGCGGAACGTGCGGGGCCGGCCGAACCGGCCGCCCCTTCCGCCCGTCAGACCAGCGGGGTGAAGTCCCGCGAGGCGATGAAGGATGGGCGCCGGATCGGAGCCGCGAAGGGCTCCACGGGCCGGTTCTCCACGCTGTTGAACACCAGGAAGACGTTGCTGCGCGGGAAGGGGGTGATGTTGTCCCCCGAGCCGTGCATCGCGTTGCAGTCGAACCAGGTCGCCGATCCGGCGGGACCGGTGAACTGCCGGATGCCGCAGGCGGAGGAGAAGCGGGTGAGCGCCTCGCGCGAGGGGATCCCGGCGTCCTGCATCTGGAGGGACTTCTTGTAGTTGTCCTTCGGCGTCTCCCCCGCGCAACCCAGGAACGTCCGGTGCGAACCCGGCATGATCATGAGGCTGCCGTTGGTCGTGTAGTTCGGGGTGAGGGCGATGGACACCGAGACCGTCCGCATCCGGGGCAGGCCGTCCTCGGCGTGCCAGGTCTCGAAGTCCGAGTGCCAGTAGAAGCCGCTCGCGCCGAAGCCGGGCTTGGCGTTGATGCGGGACTGGTGGACGTACACGTCGGATCCGAGGATCTGGCGGGCCCGGTCGGCGAGGCGGGAGTCGGCGGCGAGGCGTGCGAACACCTCGCTGATGCGGTGGACCTCGAAGACCGAGCGGACCTCCCCGGACCGGGGCTCCACGATGGCCCGCTCGTCGGCCCGTACGGAGGGGTCCGCCACCAGCCGGTCCATCTCGGCGCGGTACTCCTCGACCTCCGCCGGGCCGAACAGCTGGTCGGCGGTGAGGAAGCCGTCGCGCTCGAACTCCTCCAGTTCGCGTGCCCAGAGCGGCCCCGGGGTGCCGGGTTCGGACCACACGACGGGGTCCTTGCGTCCGACGAGGACTTCCTCGGAGCCCCGGGTGGGGTACAGGTCGGTGAGCGTGCGTTCGGTGACAGTGGTCATGGCGGTGCCTGCCTCGCCTCTCGGTTCGATCGCTGGATCGGTCGGTCGGTCAGTCAGTCGATGCGTGGGTGGGTGCGTCGGTCGGTGCGTCGGTCGGGTCAGACCGGGTCCGGTTCGGTGAGCAGCGGGTAGACGCCGTTCTCGTCGTGGTCCTCGCGGCCGGTGACCGGCGGGTTGAAGACGCACAGGCAGCGGAACTCGCTGACGACCCGCAGGGTGTGGCGTTCGTGGCCGTCGAGGACGTAGACGGTGCCGGGCGTGATGCGGTGCTTCTCGCCGGTCTCCTCGTCGGTCAGTTCGGCCTCGCCCTCGACGCACACGACGGCCTCGATGTGGTTCGCGTACCACATCGACGTCTCGGTGCCGGCGTACAGGATGGTCTCGTGGAGGGAGAAACCGACGCGTTCCTTCGCCAGGACGACGCGCTTGCTCTCCCAGGTGCCGGAGGCCGCCTTGACGTGGCGGTCGGTGCCTTCGATGTCCTGGAAGGATCGGACGATCACGGTGGTGCTGCCTTTCGTGGTGCCGGCTCCCGCGCGCCACTGGCGGGGGTGCCGTACGGGGTGGGTCAGGCGGTCTCGCGGACGGACCGGGCGAGGATGTCGAGGCCCTCGTCGAGCTCGTCGGCGGACACGGTGAGCGCGGGGAGCAGCTTGACCACCTCGCTCTCGGGACCGGAGGTCTCGACGAGGAGGCCGTGCTCGAAGGCCCTGCGGCACACCTCGGCGGCGCGCTCCTTGCGGGCGAACTCGATGCCCCAGACCATGCCGCGGCCCCGGTAGGAGATGCCCTCGCCGTCCTGGTCGGCGCAGAGGTCGATGAGCGCCCGCTCGATGCGGTCGCCCTGGACGCGGGTGCGTTCGCGCAGGACGCCGTCGCGCCAGTAGGTGTCCAGGGCGGCGGTCGCCGTGATGAAGGCGGGGTTGTTGCCGCGGAAGGTCCCGTTGTGCTCGCCCGGCTCCCAGATGTCGAGTTCGGGCTTGAACAGGCAGAGCGACATGGGCAGTCCGTAGCCGCTGATGGACTTGGACAGGGTCACGATGTCGGGGGTGATGCCGGCTTCCTCGAAGGAGAAGAAGTCGCCGGTCCGGCCGCAGCCCATCTGCACGTCGTCGACGATGAGCAGCATGTCGCGGCGGCGGCACAGGTCGGCGAGGTTGCGCAGCCACTCGGCGCGCGCCACGTTCACACCGCCTTCGCCCTGCACGGTCTCCACGATCACGGCGGCGGGGTTGTTGAGGCCCGAGCCCTGGTCCTCCAGGAGCCGCTCGAACCAGAGGAAGTCCGGGACCACGCCTCCGAGGTAGTTGTCGAAGGGCATGGGCGTGCTGTGGACCAGCGGAATGCCGGCGCCCGCGCGCTTGAAGGCGTTGCCCGTGACGGCGAGCGAGCCGAGGGACATGCCGTGGAAGGCGTTGGTGAAGGACACGACGGCCTCGCGGCCCTTGACCTTGCGCGCCAACTTCAGGGCGGCCTCGACGGCGTTGGTGCCGGTGGGGCCGGGGAACATCACCTTGTACGGCAGGCCGCGCGGGGCGAGGATCGTGGAGTGGAAGGTCTCCAGGAAGGCCCGCTTGGCGGTCGTCGACATGTCCAGGGCGTGCGTGATGCCGTCGCGCTGGATGTACTCGACCAAGGCCTGTTTGAGCACGGGGTTGTTGTGGCCGTAGTTGAGTGAGCCGGCGCCCGCGAAGAAGTCCAGGTAGCTGCGGCCGTCCTCGTCGTGGAGGCGACTGCCCTGCGCGCGGTCGAATACGACGGGCCAGGCGCGGCAGTAGCTGCGTACCTCCGACTCGACGGTGTCGAAGACGGTCGGGACCGGTGCTGTCGTGGTCAAGGTGAGCCTCTCCAAAGGTCGTGCGCGGGTTGGGATCGCGTGCGAAACGGGTTCGGGCGGGTTCAGGACAGCGGGGCGATGCGGTGGAGCACTTCCGCCTCGTGGTGACCTGCGCCGCCGGGGAAGTGCTCCTCGTCGAAGAGGACCTTCCGGGTGACGCGGGCGCCGTGGCGTTCGGCGTAGGACGCGAACAGCCTTTCCGACGCGGTGTTTCCGGGGCTGATGGTGGTTTCCAGGCCGTCGAGCCGTTGTTCGGCGGCGATCCGTGCGGTCAGCCGGTCGAGGAGGATGCCGGCGACCCCCTGCCCGCGGACGGACGCGTCCACGGCGATCTGCCAGATCAGCAGGGTCGCCGGGGCGTCCGGGCGGAGGTAGCCGGTGACGAAGCCGACCGGGCGGCCGGCGGCGTCCCGGGCGACGGCGGAGGTGGCGGCGAAGTCCCTGCACCACAGCAGGTAGCTGTAGGGGGAGTTGACGTCCAGCGTCTCGGCCTCACGGGCGAGGCGCCACAGCTCGGGTCCGTCGGCCAGGGTCGGTCGGTCGACTCTGATCCGGGGTGCGGTCGTCGGGGCGGGAGTTCGGGAACGGGTGGCCGGGTCGGCTGGAGCGGTGGTCATGCGGGCCGAAGTTACCGACCTCGGGACGAAATCGCAGCCCCGGTCGGGGTTCCATACGCGAATCATTCGTGTTATTCGACAGCGCCGCCCGAGGGGTCGACACCCCTCACAGGGGCGTCAAAAACCATGGGTTTGTCGGGATAAAACACCCAACTCATGGCGAATATAACGAGATGATAACGTCTTTGCCCTGTGCCACATTTACCATGTGAAAGCCGCAACATTCGACGCTCCCCCCGTTTGGGACGGCAGGAACGGGTAAGACGGGTCGACTCCCGCTGTCCGACGGCAGCGGCGCGTCCGCGCCCGGGCGCCGTCCCTGACGAACCACCGGGTGCCCCGCACGGGCAGGCGGTACAAAGGGGTATGACCGAGCAGCTGCGACCCGCGGGGACGTCACCCGCCGCGGACCAGGTCGACGAGGTGACACGCGCCCTGCTCACCGGCTCCCGCCTGCTTCTGGCCCTCTCGACCCGGGCCCTGGCAGCCGGCGCCGGGGACAGGGTCACGCTCGCGCAGTTCCGGATGCTCGCCGCCCTCGCTGAGCGCGGGCACGTCAAGCTGGTCGCCCTGGCGGGCCTGATGGCGGTCAATCCGTCGACCGCCATGCGCATGGTCGACCGGCTCATCGCGGCCGGGCTCGCCGACCGGCGGCCGAATCCGGCCAACCGGCGGGAGACCGTCCTGACCGCGACGGCAGCAGGCCTGCGCCTGGTGGAAGAGGTGACCGCCCGGCGCCGGGCCGAGGTCGCCGCGGTCGTGGCGCGGATGGAGCCGGAGCAGCGGGCCGCCCTGGTCGCCGCGCTCACCGCGTTCATCGGCGCGGGCGGGGAACCCGAGGCGGACGAGCCCTACGGTGCGCCGCGCCCCCTCGGCTGGACCGAGCCGTACGTCCTGGGCTGAACCGAGCCGTACGTCCCGGGCTGAACCGGCCCCTGCCGCTCCGGCCCGGGCCGGAGCGGCAGGGGGCTCGGTCAGGGGTCTCAGGCGGTGTCGGCGATCGCCTCCAGGGGGTTGAGGGCCGCGGCCCGGCGGGCCGGGACCGCCGCCGCCACGGCGCCGATGGCGAGGGAGGACAGGCAGACGAGGAGGAGGGTGCCCCAGGGGAGCGAGAACGCGTACTGCTCCACCGCGCCGTTGGCGAGCGAACCGACGGCCCACGCGCCGAACAGGCCGCCCACGAGCCCGAGCGCGGTGCCGAAGACGGCGACGGTGAGGGATTCCAGTCGGATCATGCGCCGAATGCCCTTGCGCCGCATGCCGACGGCGCGCAGGACGCCGATCTCGCGGGTGCGTTCGGCCACCGACATGGCGAGGGTGTTCGCGATGCCGAGCGAGGAGATGACGACACCGATGGCGAGCAGTCCGTACGTCAGGGTGAGCAGGTTGCCGACGGTGGCGCCGGCTTCCGCGACGAGCTGTCCGCGGTCCTGGATCGTCAGGAGCGGATTGTTGCCCACCGCGGTCCGCAGCCGGTGTTCGAGGTCCTTCGCGGCGCCCCGCTCGGCCCGGACGAAGACGCGCTGCACGGATCCGGGGACGAAGCCGTTGGCCTGTACTTCGGCGCGTGCGCCGAGGACGTCCCCCGCCAGGGGGTTGTCCCGGTACACACCCACCACGGTGTACTCGCGCGGCTCCTGGCCGAGGCCCATCCGGGCTTCGGTCCGGCCGCCGACGGCGAGGCCGTACTCATGGGCGGTGGTGGCGGAGACCGCGATCCGCCCGGGTGCGAGTTCCCCGGCGGAGCCGCTGACGAAGTCGAGCTTCAGGGCGGTGTCGAGGCCCTTCGGGTCGATGCCGGTGATCCCCTCCACCCCGCCGCCGACGAACAGGGTGCCGGCCGAGGTGGCGGTGGCCGCTTCCACACCGGCGGTGCGGGCCACCCGGTCCACGGCGGCGGGGTCGATGGCGGTGGTGTCGGTCCGGGCCCGGATCAGGTAGTCGGCGCTGAGGCCGGCCGCCGCCTGCCGGTCGAGGGACCGGGCCGTGGAGTGGCCGATGACGGCGAGTCCGGCGACCAGGGCCGTACTGACCATGAGGGCGGCGGCGGTGGCCGCGGTACGCCGCGGGTCGCGCAGCGCGTTGTCCCGCGCGAGCCGGCCGACGACCCCGAACCGGGAGGTCAGAGCCCCGAGGGTGCGGATCAACGGGCGGACGAGCAGCGGCGACAGGACGATCAGACCCGCCATCAGGACGCCACAGCCGAGCATCGCGCTCCGCAGGTTCTCCTCGGAGGCGTCCTCGGCGCCGGTGAGCGAGACCAACAGGCCCGCGCCGGCTGCCAGGAGGACCGCTCCGATCGCGCCCCGGACCCGGGTTCCGGCGGTGGACGGCGGCTGGTGGGCGCTGCGCATGGCCTCGATCGGCGCGATCTTCGCGGCCCGACGGGAGGGCAGCCAGGCGGCGAGGACGGTGACGCCCACCCCGACGGCGAGCGCGGCCACGACCGACCGGGCACCGATGACCAGGGGGAAGTCGGGCAGGGTGCCGTCGGAGCCGCTCAGCAGGCCGGGCAGCACGCTCGCGACGCCGAGGCCGGCGAGGAAGCCGACGGCCGACGCGGCCACTCCGATCAGCGCGGCTTCGAGGATCAGGGAGCGGACCACTTGGCGGCGGGTGGCCCCGATGGCCCGCAGCAACGCGATCTCCCGCGTGCGCCGGGACACGAGCATCGTGAAGGTGTTGACGATGAGGAAGGAGCCGATGAACAGCGAGACCCCGGCGAAGACCATCGGGACCTTCTGGTAGCCGCGGGTGAGGACGTTGACGTAGACGGCCTGCTGGTCGGCCTGCGCGGTGGCGGTGGTGGCCTCGGCTCGGTCGGCGGGGAGCGCGCCGGTGACGCGGCCCGCGAGCTCGAACTGGCTGGTGCCGGGAGCGGCGGTCAGATCGATGTCGGTGTAGTGCCCGGGGGTGGCGAAGAGCTGCTGGGCGGTTGCCAGGTCGAACAGGACGAGGGTGCCGCCCGTGGTGACCCGGGTGTCGTGGGTGGTGACGATGCCGACGAGGCGCTTGGTCATGACCGGGCCGTGGGTGGCCAGCGTGATCGTGTCGCCGATGTGGAACCCGCCGGCCTCGGCGGTGGTGGTGTCGACGACGATCTCGTCGCCGCCGCGCGGGGCCCGCCCCTTCACCAGGGGATGGCGGCCGTCCTTGCCGTCGGGTCCGGGTACGTAGGCGCCGGCCGGCCGGGCCCGGCCCGTGCCGGCGCGCAGCGGGTCGCCGTCCGCGGCGGACAGGGTGGCGGAGCCCTCGGCGGAGGGGCGCACCGCGGCGACTCCGGGAACGGCGGCCAGTTTCCGTACGAGCGCGTCGGTGAGGACGTCCTCCCGGGGCTCCGCGACCCGGCCGGGCGGGGGTGCCTTCGCGGTCACGGTGACCGCGATGCCCTCGAAGCCCTTGGAGGCGGCGGCCCGGTAGCCGGCGGCGGCGGAGTCGGCGAAGACGAGGGTGCCGCAGACGAACGCGACACCGAGGCAGACCGTCAGGACGGTCATGGCAAGACGGGCCTTGTGCGCGAGGACGTTGCGCAGGGCTGTTCGCAGCATGGGGAGCTTTCGAATCGATGGTGGTCGACGGGGTGCGGGGGATGCGGCGGGCGCGGGGGGGGTGCGGGGGGATACGGGGGCGCGCCTCGGTCAGGAGGTGTGGCTCGGGGTTTCGAACGCGAGCATCCGGGCGAGGACGCTGTCGGCCGTCGGCTCGTGCAGCTCGTCGACGAGCCGTCCGTCGGCGAGGAACACGACCCGGTCCGCGTACGAGGCGGCCGCCGGGTCGTGGGTGACCATCACCACGGTCCGGCCCAGTTCCCTCACCGAGTCCCGCAGGAAGCCGAGGATCTCGGCGCCGGAGCGGGAGTCGAGGTTGCCGGTCGGTTCGTCGGCGAACACGATCTCGGGACGGGAGATCAGGGCGCGGGCGACGGCGACCCTCTGCTGCTGGCCGCCGGACAGCTCGGCGGGACGGTGCTCCAGCCGGCCGGCCAGTCCCACCGTGGCGATGACGGCCTCCAGCCAGGCCGGTTCGGGCCGCCGGCCCGCCAGTCGCAGGGGCAGCGTGATGTTCTCCAGCGCGGTCAGGGTGGGCATCAGGTTGAAGCCCTGGAAGACGAACCCCACCTTGTCGCGGCGCAGTGTGGTGAGCCGGTTCTCGGAGAGCGACGACAGCTCGGTGCCGCCGATGTGGGTCGTGCCGGAGGTGGCGGGATCCAGCCCGGCCATGCAGTGCATGAGCGTGGACTTGCCGGAGCCGGAGGGGCCCATGACGGCGGTGAACCGGCCCCGCGCGAACTCGACGCCGACCCCGTCCAGCGCGGTGACCCGGGCCTCGCCCTTCCCGTAGACCTTGGTCAGGGCGGTGGCGCGGGCGGCGGGTTCCGCGGTGTGGGGGCGGGGGGGAGGAAGGTGTGCTGACATGGGGACTCCGACGGAAGTACGGGGGTCCGCGCGGCGGGCGCGGACCGGGTGGACCTCTCCATCGTTACGGCTCCCACCTGCGCAAACATCGCCCGGGAGGCGGGAGTTGGCGTCTGCCGAAAGGCAGGAGCGCGGGCGGCGCCTCCGTCTTTGGGCAGAGCGCGGGCGTGCTCGCCTCCGCCTTTCGACAGAGGCGGGGCGCCCTCGGCACGAGGCCAGGGCGCAGAGGCGGAGGGCCGGGGAATCAGAGGGTCGGGGGCAACGGGTCAGGGAGTCAGACGGTCAGGGAGTCAGACGGTCAGGGGGTCAGGCCACTTCGGTGGGCCAGGAGGGCGGCCTGCACCCGGCTCGTCGAACCGGACTTGTCCAGGATCGCGCCCACGTGGGTCTTCACCGTGCCGGTGCCGATGCCGAGCCGTTCGGCGATGTCCTGGTTGGACAGCCCCTGGCCGAGCATCGCCAACACGTCCCGCTCGCGGGCCGTCAGCCGCTCGATGCTGCGGGCGTCCTCGGGGAGGAGTTCCCGCGCCGGCGTGTCGTCCGCGCGCAACATGCGCGCGACCACCGTCCCGGTCACCCCCGGGGAGAGGACGGCGTCCCCGGCGGCGGCGGCCCGTACCGCGTTGATCAGTTCCTGCGGCCCCTCGTCCTTGAGCAGGAAGCCCGCCGCGCCCTCGCGCAGGGCGCGCAGGACGTTGTCCTCGTCGCCGAAGGTCGACAGCATCACCACGCGTGGCGCGGGGTCGAGGGCCAACAGCGGACCGATCGCGGCGAGGCCGTCGCACACGGGCATCCTCACGTCGAGCAGGACGACATCGGGCCGGTGGGCGGCGGCCGCCTCCACGGCCCGGCGCCCGTCGGCGACGTCGGCGACGACCTCGATCCCTTCGGCGTGGCGGAGGATCAGGCTCACCCCGGCCCGGATCATCGCCTCGTCGTCGGCGAGGAGGACGCGGATCGAAGGGGCGGGCTCGCTCACGGGGACTCCCAAGGGGTGGCGTCCTGGACGGACGGGACGGGAAAGCGGTCGATGGCGATCAGCCGGCTGGAGCCGTCGAAGCAGTAGCGGGCCACGGTCAGGACGCCGGGGCGGTGCTCGGTGGCGCCGTTGAACGGATAGACGCAGCCGATGGCGCCGGCCGGGCGGGGCGGCTCGTGCCCGGTGGCCGCGGCCCGGACCGCCGCGTTGTCCAGGACGCCGCTCCCCGCCACCTGCTCGTAGGTCATGCCGACGTGGGGCAGCGGCTGCGGCCCCGAGCCCGAGGAGGGCTCCGTGGCGTAGACGAACCCGACGCCGATCACCATCGACACGCACACCGCCACCGTGCCGCAGGCCGCCATCAGCCACTGTGCGCTCCGGTGCGCCGGCGCCACGGGGCCGATGTGCCGGGAAACGTCGAGGGGTTGGGGATCGGTCGCATCCGGAGTGCCCGCGCCGGCCGCCCGTACCGCCACGGCCTCGTCGGCCTCGGCGGGGACGGTGGCGTGGACCTGGAAGCCTCCGGAGGGCAGCGCGCCGGCCGCGAACACTCCGCCCAGCAGTTCGGTACGCTCGCGCAGCCCCGTCAGACCGCGGCCGGTGCCCGGGGTGGGCCCGGAGCCGTCCGCCGGGGCGGCGGCGCGCGGGGTGGCGGGGGCGCCGTTGCGGACGGTGACCGACACGGCCGTGTCGTCGTGCGTGACGGCCACGGTGGTGTGCGCCGTGGCCGCGTACCGGTGGACGTTGGTCAGGGCCTCCCGCACGACGCGGTGGACCGTACGACGGACCGGCGCCGGACGGTCGAGGAGGTCCGGCCCGTGCCACTGCGACCGGACGTCGATACCGCCGGCCCGGGAGTCCTCGACCAGCGCCTCGATGTCGGCGCGGGTGCCGGTCGCGTCGGTGAGCACGTCGACGCCGGTGTCCCTGCCCAGCGGCCCCAGCACGCCCAGGGCCCGGCGCAGCTCCCGCATCGCGTCGCCGGTGGTGCGCCGTACGAGCACCGCCTCGTCGCGCAGCTCGGGCGCAGCCCGTTCCAGGGCCAGTTCCAGGCCGCCGGCGTGCAGGGAGACCAGGCTGAGCCGGTGGCCCACCAGGTCGTGCATCTCCGCCGCGATCCGGGACCGCTCGTGGATGCGGGCCTCACTGTCGGCGAGCAGCCGGGCCCGCTCCGAGGCGTCGCCGCGCTCACGCAGCGCCCGTACGAGCCGGCCCTGCTGCCCCTGTACGGTGCCGACCAGCCCCGGCACGACCACGGCCGTCACCGCGAGCACCAGGCCCAGGGCCGCTCCGTACAGCAGGGACCCCGGCCCCACCCGGGGCCCCGCCACCGTGGCGACGACCGTCACCACGGCGCTGGCCGCGACCGGCAGCCAGGCGCGTCGGCGCCCCGGAGCCGTCCGGCGGGCCGCCGCGTACGCGGTGGCCGCCAGGACCGGGCCGGCGCCGGGCGCCAGTCCCGCCAGGGCGGCGAGGACCAGCAGTACGGGGGCGTGCCGGATCCGGCGCAGCGGGAAGAGGAGCACGGCGGCGGCCGCGGCCGCCGCCTGGAACTCCGGGTGCGGCGGGCGCGCGATCCGGAGCATCGCCGCCAGGGTCACCAAGGTCACCAGGGCGACGACGGCCACGGCCGCCGCCTCCGCCGCCCACGGCCCGGGTCCCGTCGCGTCCGGGCCGTCCGGGCCGTCCGGCCTGTCCGGGTCCTGGCGGGTCGATCGGAGGAAAGGGCTGGTACGGGGCACAACGCCCAGTATCGGTGTCCGAAGGGCGCGGGGCGTGGACCCTCAGGCCGATCCGCCGCTCTGCCGAAAGGCAGAGGCACCCGCCCTGCTCGGACGGTGGGGAGCGGGCCGCGTCGTGCGCCGACCGTTGACAAAGTCGTCATCTGCTAGAAATCTGTGGCGCGACAGCCGCACATCTACGACTTGAGAACTCAAAAATCTGAGCACCCTCTGCAAAATCACGGCAGGCATGCACATCCGCCTGTGGAAGTCCCAGGTTCGAGCCTCCACCCCGGCGCGTCGGCACCGGGCGGATCCCCCCATGGAACAGAGGACAGCATGAGATGGAAGCACGGTGGCCGGCTGATGCTGGCCGGCACGGTCGTCGCGGGCTTGATGTCCGCCGGGCTCCTGCCCGCCACGTTCGCCGCCGCGGCGGGCGGCCCCAACCTCGCCCTCGGCAAGACGGTCACCGCGAGCGGCTCCCTCGGCGGATACGGGGCCTCGGGCGTCACCGACGGCAACCAGGGCTCGTACTGGGAGAGCCCCTCGGGGACCTTCCCGCAGTGGGTGCAGGTGGACCTCGGCAACAGTGCCCGCGTCGACCAGGTCGTCCTGAAGCTGCCCGCGTCCTGGGAGACGCGCACCGAGACCCTGACGGTGCAGGGCAGCACCGACGGGAGCACCTTCAGCGCCCTGTCGGCCTCCGCCGGGCGCGTGTTCAACCCGTCCCAGTCGAACGCGGTGACCATCGCCTTCCCCGCCGCGACCGTCCGCTACCTGCGGGTCAGCGTCACCTCGAACACGGGCTGGCAGGCCGCGCAGATATCCGAGCTGGAGGCGTACGCGGCCGACGGCGGCGGCAATCCCGGAGACCCCGGCGACCCCGGTGATCCGGGAACGCCCCCGGCCGGCGTGAACCTGGCCAAGGGCAAGCCGATCGAGGCCTCCTCCGTCACCCAGTCGTTCGTCGCGGCCAACGCGAACGACGACAGCGTCACCAGCTACTGGGAGGCGGGCGGCCGGCAGTCCACGCTGACGGTCAAGCTCGGCTCCAACGCCGACGTCACCGGGGTGGCCGTCAAGCTCAACCCCGATCCCGCCTGGGGCAACCGCACCCAGAGCTTCGAGGTCCTGGGGCGCGAGCAGTCGGCGACCGGGTTCACCTCCCTCAAGGCCCGCGCCGACTACGCGTTCAGCCCGACGGGCAACCAGAACACGGTGGTCGTCCCCGTCACCGGCCGGCTCGCCGACGTCCAGCTGAACTTCTCCGGCAACACCGGCGCCGGCGGCGGCCAGGTCGCGGAGTTCCAGGTCATCGGTGCGGCCGCGCCCAATCCCGACCTGACCGTCACCGACCTCACCTGGTCCCCGGCCTCCCCGTCGGAGGTCGACCCCGTCACGGTGGGCGTCACCGTGCGCAACGCCGGTACGGTCGCCTCCCCCGCGACCACCGCCGCCGTCAGCCTGGAGGGAGCGGTCGCCGGAAGCGCCCCGGTGGGCGCGCTCGCCGCCGGCGCCTCGGTCACCGTCCCGGTGGCCGTCGGCAAGCGTCCGATGGGCAGCTACACCGTCTCGGCCGTGGTGGACCCGGCAGGCACGGTGCCCGAGCAGGACGACACCAACAACAGCCGCACCGGCTCCGCGAAGCTCGTCGTCGGCCAGGCTCCCGGTCCCGACCTGGAAGCCCTCTCCATCACCACCAATCCGGCCAACCCCGCCGTGGGCGCTCCGGTCTCCTTCACCGTGGCCGTACACAATCGCGGTACCACCGGGGTGGCTTCGGGCACCGTCACCCGCCTGGTGGCGGGCGCCACCACCTTGAACGGCCCCACTCCGGCGATCGCGGCCGGCGAGACCGTCAACGTGGCGATCAACGGCACCTGGACGGCGGTCAGCGGCGGGGCCACCCTCACCGCCACGGCCGACGGCACCTCCCTGGTCGCCGAGACCAACGAGAACAACAACGGCTTCAGCCGCGCCGTGGTCGTCGGCCGGGGCGCCGCGCTGCCGTTCACCGCGTACGAGGCGGAGGCCGGCAGCTACACCGGCGCGCTGCTGCAGACCGACGCCAAGCGCACCTTCGGGCACACCAACTTCGCCACCGAGTCCTCGGGCCGCGAGTCGGTCAGGCTGTCCTCGACGGGCCAGTACACACAGTTCACCTCGACCGGGGCCGCCAACTCGATCGTCGTGCGCAACTCCGTCCCCGACGCCGCGGGTGGCGGCGGCCAGGACGCCACGATCAGCCTCTACATCAACGGCACCTTCGACCGCAAGCTCAGCCTGTCGTCCAAGTACAGCTGGCTCTACGGCAGCACGGACAGCCCGGAGGGGCTCACCAACACCCCCGGCGGCGACGCCCGTCGGCTCTTCGACGAGTCCCACGCCCTGCTCTCCAAGAGCTACCCGGCGGGCACCACCTTCCGACTCCAGCGGGACGCGGACGACACGGCCTCGTACTACGTGATCGACCTGGTCGACCTGGAGCAGGTGGCCCCGCCGGCGGCCAAGCCGGCCGAGTGCGCCTCGATCACCGAGTACGGCGCGATCCCCAACGACGGCATCGACGACACCGTCGCCATCCAGAAGGCGGTCACGGCCGACCAGAACGGGCAGATCGCCTGCGTCTGGGTCCCGCAGGGCCAGTGGCGCCAGGAGCAGAAGATCCTCACCGACGACCCGCTGAACCGGGGCCAGTTCAACCAGGTGGGCATCAGCAACGTCTCGATCCGCGGTGCGGGCATGTGGTACTCACAGCTCTACACGCTGACCGCGCCGCAGAACGCGGGCGGCATCAACCACCCGCACGAGGGCAACTTCGGCTTCGACATCGACGACAACACACAGATCTCCGACATCGCCATCTTCGGCTCGGGCACGATCAGGGGCGGCGACGGCAACGCTGAGGGCGGAGTGGGTCTCAACGGCCGCTTCGGCAAGAACACCAAGATCACCAACGTGTGGATCGAGCACGCGAACGTCGGTGTCTGGGTCGGTCGCGACTACGACAACATCCCGGCCCTGTGGGGTCCCGGCGACGGAGTCGAGTTCACCGGCATGCGGATCCGCGACATCTACGCCGACGGCATCAACTTCGCCAACGGCACGCGCAATTCGACCGTCTTCAACTCCTCCTTCCGCACCACCGGTGACGACTCCCTCGCCGTCTGGTCCAGCAAGTACGTGAAGGACCAGTCGGTCGACGTCGGGCACGACAACCACTTCCGCAACAACACCATCCAGCTCCCGTGGCGGGCCAACGGCATCGCGATCTACGGCGGTTACGGCAACACCATCGAGAACAACCTGATCTACGACACCATGAACTACCCGGGCATCATGCTGGCGACCGACCACGACCCGCTGCCCTTCTCCGGGCAGACGCTGATCTCCGGCAACGGCCTCTTCCGTACGGGCGGCGCCTTCTGGGGCGAGGCCCAGGAGTTCGGCGCGATCACGCTCTTCGCGGCGAACCAACCGATCCCGGGCGTCACCATCCGCGACACCGACATCCACGACTCGACCTACGACGGGATCCAGTTCAAGACCGGCGGCGGGTCCGTCCCCGACGCGAAGATCACCAACGTACGCATCGACGACTCGAACAACGGCGCCGGCATCCGGGCCCACGGCGGCGCACGAGGCAGTGCCACCCTCTCGAACGTCACCATCACCGGTTCCGCCGACGGCAACATCGTCGTGGAACCCGGATCACAGTTCGTCATCAACGGCGGCTAGCCCCACCCCGCTTCACCAGACCGGCCGCCCGAGCAACCCTCGGGCGGCCGGTCCCGCGCGGGCCGGTTCGGGCGGGGCTACGGGGCGAAGGGGCCGTCGGTCGTGAAGGCGAGGCGGGCGAAGCGTTCGCCGATGAGGCGGTGGGTGGTGGCGTCCGGGTGCAGGTTGTCGGGCAACGGCAGCTCGGCGTGGTCGGGTTCGCCGTAGAGGGCGAGTCCGTCGAGGTGGTGCAGGTTCGGGTCGTCGGCGGCGCGCTGCCGGACGATGCGGACCAGCTCCTCGCGGATCACGGTGAGCGTCAGCTTGCCGGCGGCCGTCTCGGCCGGGTCCCCGGTGGCCGTGAACGACAGCCGTCCCTCCCCCATCGCTTCGAGGTTCACGGCGCAGGGGCCGGGCGTGTGCTCGTGGATGGGGCAGTGGATCGGCGAGACGACCAACAGCGGCGTGTCGGGGTGCCCCTCCCGGATGGTGTCGAGGAAGCCGTGGACGGCCGGCCCGAAGGCGCGCAGTCGCATCACGTCGGCGTTGACGATGTTGATCCCGATCTTGACGCTGATCAGGTCGGCGGCGGTGTCGCGCATGGCGCGAGCGGTGAACGGGTCGAGCAGCGCACTGCCGCCGAACCCCAGGTTGATCAGGTCCACGCCGCCCAGGTGCGCGGCGACGGCGGGCCAGATCCCGGTCGGGGTCGCGGCGTTGGAGCCGTGACTGATGGAACTGCCGTGGTGCAGCCAGACTTTACGGCCGTCGGCGGGCACGGTGTGGACGGGGGCGTCGGTGCGCAGCGCGACCAGTCGGGTGGTCTCGTCGTGCGGGAGCCAGATCTCGACCTCCTTGTCCTCGCCCGGCAGGCCGGTGAACCGCAGGGTCTCCACCGGCCCTTCACGGGATTCCGCGGCGCCGGAGGCCAGGTCCACGGTGATCGTGTCCCCGTCGGCGGCGACGGCCCGGCCCGCGAGCCGTCCGTCGACGAGCAGCTCGTACACGCCGTCGGGGCGGGGCGGCGCTCCGACGTAGACCCGCTTGCCGGCCACCACGTCCAGTTCGACGGTGGTGGCCCGGGTGCGGAAGCCCAGTCGCACGCCGGACGGCTGCGCCTCGGCCATGGCCAGCTGCCCGTCGGGGATCTGCTTGCGGGCGCGCGCGGGCAGCCGGTGGGGCAGTACGCCGCGTTCGGTGTGCTCCAGGTCGAGGGCGCCGCGCAGCAGGTCCGCGGTGATGGCGGTGGTGGTGATGGCGGTGGTCCGGTCTCGGTCGGTGCTCATGGGCCGATCTCTTCGCGGGGAGGGCTGTGAGGGGAGTCAGGAGGCGGTGGGCCAGGTGCGCAGCAGGGCGTCGAGCGCGTTGAGGATCTCGGTCCAGCTCTCCTGCGGGTCGGGGGCGCTGTGGCTGAAGCCGCCGGCGGCCTCCAGCCCGACGTAGCCGCTGAAGACGCTGCCCAGCAGGCGAACGGCGTGGGTCTGGTGGGGTTCGGCGAGGTGGTACCCGCGCAGGAGCGCCCGCATCATCCGGGCGTGCCGCACACCGGCGCTCACGGCGGCCGTCTCCGGGTCGAGCCGGTAGGCGGCGGCCTCGAACCGGCCCGGGTGCCTGAGCGCGTAGCCGCGGTAGACGTTCGCGAAGGCGGTGAGGGCGTCCTTGCCGGCCCGCCCGGCCACCGCCGCGGAGACCTCGTCGGCGAGTTCCTCCAGGGCGAGCAGGGCGATCCGGGTCTTGAGGTCGTGCGCGTTCTTGACGTGCGAGTACAGGCTCGCGGTCTTGACGCCGAGCCGTCGGGCCAGCTCGGCAGGGGTCGCCGCTTCGAAGCCGATCTCGTCGGCCAGCTCGGCGCCCGCACGGACCAGTCGCTCCGTGGTCAGTCCTACGCGCGTCATGTCCGTCCTCCGCGTTGCTCCCCGAAGCCTGCCATAGGGCAGTATGCATTTGCCTAATAGGATTAGGCAAATGGCGCTATTGATTTGGAACGGCCGCTTAGGGGAGGGGGCCGACACCGCGGGAAGGGGGCGGCATGCCAACGCCCCCGCCCCCCGAGCATTCGGGGGCGGGGGCGTTCGGGGAGCGGGGGCGTTCAGGGCGGCGAGTCCTCGGACCGTGCCGCGTTCAGACCTTGCGCCACCGGGCCATCGCGAAGGAGAAGAGGCCGAAGAGGGCGAGGCCGGCGGCGACCGCCAGCAGCAGCCACGGTCCGGCGGGCGTAGCGGTGAACGACCGCAGGGTGTCGTCCATGCCCTTGACCTGCGCGGGGTCGTAGCGCAGTGCGGCGTACACGGCGAAGCCGCCCGCCGTGGCGAAGACGAGGCCGCGCGCCATGCCGCCGCCCACACCGAGTACGTCGACGGTCTTGCGCAGGCCCGCGGAGACCCCGCCCATCTCCATGTGCTTGCGGAACGAGCGCCGGGCGGCCTTCACGCCGATGACCACACCCGCGATGAGTATCCCGGCGCCGGCGGCGGCCACCAGCCACTGACCGGCCGGCAGACCCAGCGCCTTCGTCGTGACGTCGCGCGACTGCTCGTCGCTCGACGGGCCGGAACCGGCTCCGGCTGCGAAGGAGAGTACGGAATAGGCGGCCGTCCCGTAGAAGACGGTGCGGCCCGCCGAGGCCAGCCGCTTGGTGGCCTTGCCGCCGTCGGCTCCGGCGGCTCCGAACACCGCCTCCGACAGCCGCCACAGCGCCATGCAGACCAGGCCAACCCCCACGGCCCCCACCAGGACGCCGCCGAACGGCTGCCCCGACAGTTCCTTCAGGGCCCCTTGGCGATCGGCCTCTTGGCCGGTGTCGCCCAGGGCCACGCGGGCCGCCACTCCGGCGATGAGCAGGTAGAGCACGCCGCGCGCCGTCAGACCGCAGCGGGCCGTCAACTCCCGACCCTTGCCACCCCGCGACGCGCTCCGTACGCCCGCTCTCGCGACTCCGGCGCTCACCGGCTCAGACCTCGCCACGCCAGGCGCCGGTCTCGGCCCCTCGCGCCTCGATGAACGCCTTGAACCGCTTGAGGTCGCCCGCGACCTGACGCTTCACGAAGCCGAGCTTGTCCGCCGCGTTCTCGGCGAGCCCCTCGGGCGCCCAGTTCATGTGCAGGGCGATCTGGGTGGTCGTCGGGTCGACCGGCCGGAAGGTGACCAACCCGGCCTGACGCGGCTCTCCGTCCACCGTCATCCAGGCGACGCGTACGTCCGGCAGCTGCTCGGTGATGCGGGCGTCGAACTCGCGTTCCACACCGTTCACGTTGGTCACCCAGTGCGTGAGGGTGTCGCTGCGCTGTTCGATCCTCTCGACGCCTTCCATGAAGGCGGGGAAGTCCTCGAACTGGGTCCACTGGTTGTAGGCCGTCCGGATGGGGACGTTCACCTCCACGTACTCCTCGACGTGCGACATGCGAATCCCTTCCGTGCTGTCGGCGCGACCGGGGCGCTCGGCCACCGGGGCCTCCCTGTTGGAAGCTCGTGGGCCCTCGACTACCCGACCGCGCCCACCCCATGCGCCCGGGCGCTCCCCGGCACGGCCTGCCGCGCTCGGGCCGCGCACGCCCGTAGGGTCGTACGGTGAACTCCACCGCGCGCACGCGCACTTCCCCGGTCGAGGACGACGCCCCGTTCGCCAGGCGCGCGGCCTCGGTGTTCGGCCGAGCGGGCGGAGAGGTCCGCTGGCCCTACGGGATGTCCCCACCGCCACCGCCCCGGAGCGGATCGGAGGACGCCGACGCCCTCGACCGACACCGGGCCGCCTCCTCGGACCGCCGGGCCGCGCAGGAGACGATCACCAACTGGGCGCAGGCGTACGGGCTGCGGCAGAGCCTCTCGGGCTGCTGCCCCCGCTGGCTCCAACGCCGCCGCAGCCGGCGCTGCCAGCCCTGGGACTGCACGCACTACGGGGGCGGCGCCCCGGACCACGACTGGCTGGACCACCTCACGGTGTGGACCCGGGAGGGCCGGCCCGCGGTCCTCACCACGGCCCCCTACGAGGTCACGCCCGACGACGAGGCCCGCCTGCGGTGGTGGACCCAGCAGGACGCCCGGCTCGCCGTGGCCCGCGGAGCGGGCTGGTACGGATCCGGCACCAGCCAGATCGTGGTGTGGCGGGGCGACCTCCTGCCCGAGGTCCGGCCCGCGTAAGGCGGTCGGCCGCCGCATCGGGAGGGCGTCGCGTACGCGGAGCCCGGCCGTCACCCCGGGACGACCGCCCCCACCCCCGTGGGAGGCGGTCGTCCCGGATCCGCGCGGGAGGAGCAGCGGAGCTTCGTCGGCGAACGGGTCCCGCGGGGCTCCGATCCACGGGCCTGGATACCTGTGTCACACAGTCGCGGTACGACTCGTTTCGTTTCGCGCTCTGATCATGCGGTCTGCCTACGTCGATGTCAACGCGGAGAACGCCCGGTCCGCACGCTAGCGTCTGCCAGATGACACCTCCGCCCCCACGACAGCCCGACCCCTCCCGCCGCAACACCCAGGCCGCGCGGGCCATCACCACGGCGGCCCTCGAACTGTGCCGGGAGGTCGGCTACACCAAGGTCACCATGGACGCCATCGCCGCCCGGGCCGGTGCGAGCAAAGCGACCATCTACCGGTGGTGGCCCAGCAAGGGGGCGGTCCTCCTCGACGCGTTCATGGAGGCCGCCGCGGACTCGGCCGGATTCCCCGACACCGGCGACGTCGTCGCGGACCTGCGCACGCAGATGAACTCCGCCGTCGCGACGATCGCCGGCCCCGATCTGTGGCCCCACTACACCGCGTTGATCGGCGAGGCCCAACACCACCCCGGCCTCGCCCAGGCCATCTTCGACCGGTTCATCGGCCCCCTGGAGGAAGCCGCCGCCGAGCGGCTGCGCGCGGCCCAGGAGCAGGGGGAACTGGACCCCTCGCTCGACCCGCACGTACTCATCGACCTGATGTACGGGGCCCTGTACTACGCCCTGTTGCTCGTCCGCAAACCCGCGGACCCGGCCTATGTCGACACCCTCCTGGCCACCGCGTTCCGGGCGTGGACCGCCAAGGGCGTCGAACCCTGAGCGCGCTCGGGGAGCGTCGCGCGGGGAGCCGGTGCCGGCGGGGCGGCCGGTGAGGGTGAGCGCCCGGGTGTCAGACGTCCCCGAGGTCCGAACTCACCCAGCGCTGCGGCCTCATGTGGATGATGATCTGCTCCCCGTGCGCCTTCCAGGCGAAGTCCACGTAGCCTTCGACCTTCTCGGCGGGCAGGTACCGGGTGGACATCTCCACCAGCCGCTCACGGGTGGCCGGTTCGGTCGAGACGACCGGTCCCTCGACGGAGACGTACCGGATCGTCGGCTTCAGACGGTCCACCATCAGCGTGAACCGCCCTGCCGCCCGGATCAGTTCGGCCTTGCGCGAGTTCAGGCCGGTCAGGATCCAGATGTCGCCACCGGGCGCGTACTGGTACCAGATGGGGACCGTCAGCGGTGCGCGGTCTCCCTCCGGGCCCGCGTTCACGGCCAGCGCGGCGATGTGGGGCTCGGCGAGGAAGCGTTCACGGTCGGTGCGGGACAGGGCCACGACAGACTCCTTCGGCAGGACGGGCATCACTCGGACAACGGCCCGCCCGACGCGACTGTTCCCCCCCGTCACCCGTACGGCCCTGGGCCGGCACACCGGAGCGTGCGGGTCCAGGGCCGTCCCCACCGCGCGACGATCAGGCGGTGGCGAGGAGTTCGAGGGTGTCGATCACACGGTTCGAGAAGCCCCACTCGTTGTCGTACCAGGCGACGACCTTGATGTGGCGTCCCTCGACGCGGGTGAGCGCCGAGTCGAAGATGGACGAGGCGGGGTTGCCCGTGATGTCGGACGACACGAGGGGGTCATCCGAGTACTCCAGCACGCCGGCCAGCGGGCCCTGCGCCGCGGCGCGGTAGGCCGCCAGGACCTCTTCGCGCGTCACGTCGCGGGCGACGGTGGTGTTCAGCTCGACGATCGATCCCACCGGCACGGGAACGCGGATCGAGTCGCCGGAGAGCTTGCCGTCGAGGTTCGGCAGGACGAGGCCGATGGCCTTCGCGGCGCCCGTGGTGGTCGGCACGATGTTGACGGCTGCGGCGCGGGCGCGGCGGGGATCCCGGTGGGGACCGTCCTGGAGGTTCTGCTCCTGCGTGTAGGCGTGCACCGTGGTCATGAAGGCGTGCTCGATGCCGGCGAGGTCGTCGAGGACCGAGGCCAGCGGGGCGAGCGCGTTGGTGGTGCAGGAGGCGTTCGAGACGACCGTGTGCAGCGCCGGGTCGTACGCGTCCGTGTTCACCCCGAACGCGAGCGTGACGTCGGCCCCGTCCGCCGGAGCGCTGACGAGCACCCGCCGGGCGCCCGCGTCGATGTGGGCGCGGGCGGCCTTCGCCGAGGTGAAGCGGCCGGTCGCCTCCAGCACGAGGTCGACGCCCAGCTCGCGCCAGGGCAGCTGCGCCGGTTCCCGCTCGGCGAGGACCTTGATGCGCCGGCCGTCGACGACGAGGACGTCCCCGTCCACGCTCACCGGACGGCCGAGCCGGCCGGACGTCGTGTCGTAGGCGAGGAGTCGCGCGAGCGTGGCGGGCTCGGTGAGGTCGTTGACGGCGACGATCTCAAGGGCGCTGTCACGCTCCAGGAGCGCGCGCAGGACGTTGCGTCCGATGCGGCCGAATCCGTTGATGGCGATGCGAGTCATGGTGTGTCCCCTTCCGTTTCACCACCAGGGTCGCGCGCGGCGGCCTCCGCTGACAGGGGCGCGATCGCCATGGTCCGCAAGGATCGCGCCACAGCGCGGCCGACCGCGTCCGTCACTCGCCCCGGGTGAAGGTGCGCCGGTACTCACTGGGCGTGGTGCGCAGGATGTGTTGGAAGTGGAGCCGCAGGTTCGAACCGGTGCCGAGGCCGACGTCGGCGGCGATCTGCTCGACGCTCCGCTCCGATCGCTCCAGCAGTTCCCGGGCCAGGTCGATGCGGGCGCGCATCACCCATTGCATGGGCGTGTAACCGGTGTCCTCGGCGAAGCGACGCGAGAAGGTGCGCGCCGAGACCGCCGCGTGCCGGGCGAGCGCCTCCAGGGTGAGGGGCTCGCCGAGCCGGTGCAGGGCCCACTCCCGGGTGGCGGCGAAGCGCTCGCCGAGCGGCTCGGGCACGCTGCGCGGCACGTACTGCGCCTGACCGCCGCTGCGGTAGGGGGCCGCGACCAGGCGTCGGGCGGCGTGGTTGGAGGCCGCCACTCCGAGGTCGCCGCGCAGGACGTGCAGGCACAGGTCGATGCCGGATGCGGCCCCGGCCGAGGTCAGCACGTCGCCCTCGTCGACGAACAGGACGTTCTCGTCGACCTTGACCCGCGGCCACTTCGCGGCGAGCGCCCGCGTGTAGTGCCAGTGCGTCGTGGCGCGCTTGCCGTCGAGGAGGCCCGTGGCGGCGAGCGCGAAGGCGCCCGTGGAGATGGCCGCGAGCCTCGCGCCCCGGGCGTGGGCGGCGACCAGCGCGTCGAGAACGGGCTGCGGCGGAGCGTCGCGGTCGGGAAAGCGGTAGCCGGGGACGAAGACGATGTCGGCCCAGGCGAGCGCGTCCAGGCCGTGGGCGACGGAGTACGACAGGCCGTCCCCGCCGGTCACGAGCCCGGGCGCGGCGCCGCACACGCGTACCTCGTACGGCATGCTCGCGCGGGTGGTGAACACCTGGGCGGGGATCCCCACATCGAGGGGCTTCGCCCCCTCCAGGACGAGGACGGCGACGTGACGGGGGCGGGAGTCGGGCACGGGACGAGGGTACGCGGGGGTGCGCGCGGGCGGCGGAGGCGGGAGGCGCGGGTCAGGCCTCGATGTGGGCGACGACCACGACGGTGCGCAGGGCGGTGACGAAGTACAGGACGACGACGCGTTCGATCTCGTCGGCGTACCGGCGCAGCGCGGGTCGGCCGCCGTCGGCGTCGGTGGGGAGCGGGTCGCCGATCTCGGGGTCGACGGAGAGGGCGACCAAGGCGCGGTCCAGGGCATGGACCGCGGCTTCGGTGTCGAGTTCTTCGAGCTGCTTGGCGGCGGATTCGCTGAAGGCGATCCGGGCGCGTCGCGGGGTGGGGCCGGTGGCCATCAGGCGACGGCCGGGCGGCGGGAGGCCAGGACGGCGAGGCGCTCCTCCCGCAGGTCCTCCCACGGGGTGCACTCCTCCACCGCCGGAAGGCCGTTGGCGGCGAGGTCCTCCAGCACCGAGGCGAACCGGTCGGCCTGCTCCCGGGTCCTGGCCGCGTACGCGCGGACCGCGTCGGCGGTGGCGGGGGCCAGCTGGTGCCGGGCGGCGGGGACCGGTCGGTGGCTCATCGTGGGCTCCAGGAGGCTGAACCGGTGGGGCCCCACCACGGTATCGCCCGGCCCGCCCCGCGTCCCCCGGTACGGACGAACCGGCCGCGGCCCGAGAGCGCGCCTCCTCCCCGTCCGTGGTGGGGTCAGGCCCAGCCCGTCTCCGAGTACGCGCGACCGCGGCCGATGCCCTCGATCGCCGTACGGGCGTACGGGACGACGGGCTCGGGGAGTCGCTCGGGGTCGAACCAGTCCCACTCCAGGCACTTGTCGGGCTCCCGGAGTTCGGGGCTGCCCGTCCAGGCACGCGCGCGGAAGACCAGCTGGAGGCGGGGCCGGCCGCCGGCCGCGTGCAGGACGTGGACGGTGTGCACCAGATCGAGGTCCTCGGGTGCGATCGTCAGGCCGGCCTCCTCCCGAGCCTCCCGGATCAGGCAGGCCAGGACGGACTCCTGCTCGCAGTGGCCCGCGAGGAAGTGCCAGGTCCGGGGGGCGAACAGCGCGTCGGGGTGGCGCAGGCCGAGGAGGATGCGGCCGTCCTCCCGTTGCAGGTAGAGGTGGACACCCAGCACGTTCAGCCGCACCGGGGAGCCGCCGGCCGTCTCGGGCGGGGTGACGGGCCGGGGCGCCGGAACGGCGGCGGGGGTGGGAGCAGGACCGGCGGCGGGGGCGTTCGCCTGGTGCAGCGCGATGACCTCCGAGGTCCACGGACACATCGTCAGCCAGGCGGTGGTGGCCGCGTCGAACCAGCGGAACATGATGCCCTCGGGGCACGGAAGCGCGTCGGCGTCGCCGTCCCAGGAGCCGAGGAAGACCCGGATCCGGCTCCGACCGCCGCCCGGCCCGTGGGCGTCGACGACGGTGAGCGGCTCCAGGGGCACGAACAGCCCTGTCTCTTCGCGCAGTTCGCGTTCGACGGCCTGCTGTGAGGACTCCTCGCCCTCGCGGTCGCCGCCCGGGATAGACCAGGTTCCCGGGTCGTAGATGTGCGGCTTGTTGGCGTCGCGCAGGTGCAGGAGGTACTGACCGCGTGCGTTGACCAACAGGGCGGCCGTGCCGCGCGGTTCGTCGGACATCGTGTCCGTGGGCGTCGTGTCCGTGGGCGTCGTGCTCATCGGCGGGCTCCTCGGTGCGGGGCGTGCGCTGGAGGAGTGAGTAGAGCGCGGCCGGGTGGTCGGCCTAATGCGATCTGGCCGATCTGGCGGCGCCGCGGCCCCGTGCGTGCCCGCTGATCGTTTCCGGCCGCCGCCGGGTTCCCGGTCACCGCGCCCGGATGAGGTTGGCCGGAACCGGCCGGTGTACGGCGCGCACCGGCGGAATTCGCTTGCCGCCGCTGCGGCGACCTGCCGAGCCGGCCATGACGCCACATGGACGCGCCCCGGGACGGATCTCCCGGCCATTGGAGTGACGTGCCGTTTCCCGTGACGATTCCGTGACGTTGGACCGCCCGACGCGCACACCTTTCCTGGCGCGTCTCCAAAGATCCTTGGGAGTCACCATGCGCATGCGCTCTGCCCTCACCGCCTCCGTCCTCGCCGCGGGCATCCTGCTGGGCGGCGCCGGTGCCGCCCTCGCCGACGGCGTCGACGGCGAGTACTTCTCCGGCGGGCACGCGGCCTTCGCGTCCGACTGCTCCTCCGCCGCCGCCATCCCGGCCCACTTCGGTCCGGTCTACACCTCGACGTGTGCGCGTGCGGGCGAGAAGGAGTTCGCGAAGTTCGCCCACCTCGGCGCCCACTGACACCAGGGCCCGCGCGAACGGGGGTGGTCGAGGGGATCGATCCCTCGACCACCCCCGTGGCGCGTCACCCCACCCCGGCCCCCGAGCGCCCTTCGAGCGGGTCCGGAGACAGCTCCGCCCCGGAGCGCGGCTCCGGGGCGGAGGAGTACTCGGGATCAGGCGGCGGTGATGTTCTCCGCCTGCGGGCCCTTCTGGCCCTGCGTGATCTCGAAGGTCACGGCCTGACCCTCCTGGAGCTCACGGTAGCCCGTGGAGTTGATGTTGGAGTAGTGCGCGAAGACGTCCGGACCGCCGCCGTCCTGCGCGATGAAGCCGAAGCCCTTTTCGGAGTTGAACCACTTCACGGTTCCGCTGGCCATGGTCATGCCTCTCAGTCGATGTCGGATCCGCACGACGCGGACCCGGAGGTGATCGCCCTGGTCCGGCACTGCACAGCAAAACGCCCACGCCAGGGCGCGGGCAGAACTGCGAACCACGACAGCTTGAGCTGAAGTTACACGCCGGAACCGTCCGTCACCAGAGAACTTCGAGCACCAGTCCTCTTCGGCTCCTCCTCGGCCTCGTTCCGAGTCTTGCGGCCCGCCCCCGGCTCCGAGAAATGGGGTGGCCACGGGCTGCTCGGCTTGGTTGGATCACCGCATGAACGACGACCTTCCCGCCGGCTGTGAGATCTCCACCGACCCGGCCCGCCTCGACGCCGCCCTGATCCACCGATGGCTCTCCGAGGATTCCTACTGGGCGCTCGGACGGAGCCGCCGGAAGCAGGACGTGGCGATCGCCAACTCGCTGAATTTCGGTGTGTACGACGAGGCCACGGGCGCGCAGCTCGGCTACGCCCGCATCGTCTCCGACCTCTCCACCTTCGCCTGGCTGTGCGATGTGTTCATCGCCCGGGACGCACGCGGCAAGGGGCTGGGCACGGCCCTGGCGCGCGCGGTGCGCGACCACATGGAGCCGTACGGAGTGCGGCGGATCATGCTGGCCACGGCCGACGCCCACGAGGTCTACGCGCAGGCCGGGTTCGCTCCGCTCGCCCACCCCGAGAAGTGGATGGCCCTGGGCGAGCAGTGACGCCCCCGGGAGCCCACGGGCGCCGTCGACCGCGCGCGGGGCGTGTGGGAACGCGCCCCGGCGGGCATCGCCCCTGTACGTCCGGGCGAGCGGTTCCGGACGGCGCCGGTGGGTTCCCCACACCGTGAACGAGGAGGTGGCGGCATGGACCACGTGGAACTCTCCGACCAGCTGCCGCGGTGCTCGCGCTGCCGCGGGGATCTGGTGAGCAGCATCGTGATGCCGCAGGACGATGCCGAGGGGTGGCCGATCCACCTGGAGCTGTGCTGGGCCTGTGACGTGGACAAACCCGCGGCCGGCGCGCTGCTCGGGTTCTTCGCCGAGGGCGGCGGGCGCGACATCGCGCGCGTGGAGGAGGCCGCCCGGCTGCTGATCGCGTGGACCGACGAGGGCATGGCCGGGCACGGCTTCCTCCGCCAGGATCCACCGCCCGAAGAATGACCCCGGCCGCTCCCCCGGGGCTGCCGAACCCGCCCGGAGGACTGTTTCAGCCGGCGTTTCGCCAGGCGTCGGTGACACGGCCCGCTTCGAAGTGCCACCAGCCCTCGTCCCGGCCGTGGTGGAGCAGGGCCTTGATCCGGGCCAGGTCGGCGTCGGCCGGCACGGTCATGGCCACCAGCGGCAATTCCGCGCTGAACACCTCGCCGCCCATCCCGAAGGGGGCGAACCGCTCGTGCACGGCCCGCGGGTCCCGCCCGAGGGGGCCGGTGGGTACGGCCAGGACCCTGATGGTGCAGTTGCCGGAGGGTGCCACCCGTTCCGTGGCCCAGTGCAGGCCCTCGGCGTCCGTGGCGAAGCGGACGGTCTCCCCTTCGGCCACGCCGTCCTGTAGGAAGGGGACGTTGGCCACGCACGCCGTGTCCTCGCTGAGCCGTGTCGCCCACAGGCCCTCGGTGTCGTACGGGAGCCGGCCCTCGCGGGGGACGAAGCGGAACCACACCTTGATGTAGTCGGGTCCGGGTGTGGGGCGCTCCGGCGCCGCGGGGGAAGGCATGCCTCCATCCTCACGCACGCCCCACGGCCCTCACGTGGCGCCGGGGTCCTGGCCCGCCTCCGCCCTCGCCAGGGCGAGGACCCCGGCGCAGATCAGGGCGAGGCCCAGGAACTGGGGCACCAGCCACCACTGGGCCCGCAGGTGTTCCTCGTACAGCAACACGCCGAGCGCGACGCTCACCCCCGCGTCGCCGAGGGTCAGGGCGGGTTGTGAGGCGACCAGCGGGCCGCCCTGCATGGCGTGTTCGAGGAGCAGCAGGGCGCAGATGCCGCTCGCGGCGAAGGCGTAGGTCTCCCAGGTGGTCAGGAAGGCTCCGAGTCCGCCGTCGTCCAGGACGTGCACGGCCGACTTCATCAGGGCGGCCGTGAGCGCGTAGCAGACGGCGGTGGCCGCCCCGAGGCATCCGGCCCGCGTCCGGCCGGGCGGCCGGCGCAATCCGGCCACGGCCGCCACCGCCACCGCCCCGGCGCACGCCACGAGTGCCAGCACCCAGCGGTCGAACGGTACGTGCGTACGGTTGCCGGCCGGCGAGGCCGCCACCAGCACGATCCCGAGGCCGAGCACCACCCCGGCCACGGCGAGCCACAGCGCTCCGGGAAAGCGGCGCCGCGTCACCAGCGAGGCGATGAGGAGCGCGAGCGGCAGCTCCAGCACGAACAGGGGCTGTACGAGGGCCAGCGCGCCGGTGGCCAGCGCCACGGCCTGCCCGACGCCCGCCGCGATCACCGCCAGGATCCCACCGATCCACAGCGGCCTCCGCAGCAGATCGAGGACAAGGCCGACGCGGAAGCCGTCGCTCTGCGGGACGGTCAGCGCGGCGCGCCGTTGGAGCACCGTCGCGAGGGCGTTGCTGAACGCCGCGAACAGTGCGAAGAGGACCGGCAGCACGAAGCCCATGCCCCGATCCTCGCCGCCTCCGCCCCTGCTCGCCGCCAGGACACCACCCGGCGTCGGCCCGGCGCCGTTCATTCCCCCGTCCGGCCCGCGCCGGCGCTCCCCGTGGGCGAAAATCCGAGTGCTCCGCCCGGGCCCGTTCTGGGACGATGCCCGGATGGCCCATCCTCTCGAAGCCCTCGTCCTGCGGCACACCCACCGCCTCCCCGACCCTTCCGGACCCGCCGGCCAAGGTGACGTCGTGGCGCGGCAGTTCGACGCCGCGCTGTTGTCGGTGGGCTTCAAGCTCTCGGCGGCCCTGTTGGGCCGCTTGTCGGAGCTGACCGGGGAGACGGTCGCCGAGACCGCCCGGCGCACGCTGGAGACGGTGCGCGAGATGGTCGGCGACCACGTCCGGCACAACGTCTACTTCCTCGACTTTCCGGCCAACGTGCCGGACACCTTCGAGTTCTGGACGCGGTGCGTCACCGAGGCGCTGGCCGACGACGCCTCGCGCGAGCGCACGCTCGCACAGCTCCGTACCGGCGTGGTCGACCTGCTGACCCTGCCCACCTACGGCACCTACCGGCACGCCTACGCCGACCTGCTGGCCGCGCACGACGAGCTGATCGCCGCGGCGGGCGACCGCATGACGGTCCTGCACGCGGGCGCCTCCCCGGAGGTGGAGGTCGGCGCCCTGTACCTGGCCCTGGCGGGCAGCAGCACTCCGCTCGGCGAGGAGGCGCTGCGCGACCTGCGCGTGCTCGCCGAGCACTGCGTGGACGGCCCCCAGCCGGACTCCGTCCCGGTGCGGGAGAACCGCGCCGTCGTCAACCTCGCCCGCCTGCACGCCGGCCGTGACCTCCTGCTGGACACCGTGACGGACGTGCTCCGCCTGGCCTGCGCCCTGTCGGACGGCGACGTGTCGCTCACGGACCCCACCCGCTTCCGGTCGCTCTCCCGCCCGATCCGGCGGGCCCTGCTCGCCGGCCTGGACGCGGTGGTCGGCGCGTCTCCCGCCAAGCTCGCCGACGTCCACGCGCACCGGGAGGCGTTCAAGCGGCTCGGTGAACGGATCCACCCGCACGAGTACCCGCGGTGGCCGCACGCCCTCGACGTGTTCGCCGTCGCCCGGGGCGAGAAGGAGGCCCGGACCTTCGACAGCCGGGTCGAGGAACTGCTCGGTGTCAACGACGTCACGGGGGCCGTCGAGCTGCTGACGGCGGCCCCCGGCCGGCTCTTCCGCTCCCTGGACCGACTGCTGCGCACGTGTCTCACCCAGGACGAGCGCGACGCCGTCGTGGCCGCCGCCGAGCAGGTCGCCCCGCGGGTCGCCGGCCGGGTCCTGCTGTCCGTGCGCGAGCACCTGCACAACCGGGCCCGCGAGAGCGGCGAACGTCGTGTCTTCGTCAACCGCCGGGGCGGCGCCTGGGTCACCGCCGACGAACGCACCCTGGTGTACCCGGCCGAGCGCGAGCGCCTCGTCGACCTCCTCGACGCCGAGACGCGTCGTCGCCTCCCGGCGCCGGGCCACCTGCTCGTCGACCCGGACGTCCTGGACGTCGCGCTGCCGCTGAGCGGCAAGGCCACGGCCGCCGGCCTCGGCGTGCTGCCGCGCGGCTCGCTCTCTCCCGTCGAGGGCGAACTGCTGCGCTTCTTCGTCCATTGGAAGCAGACGAGCCGCGACACCGACTACGACCTGTCCGCCGTCATGCTCGACGCCGCCTACGAGACCGTCTGTTGGCTCTCGTACACCAACCTCACCGACGTCGAGGGCGAGCACTCCGGCGACATCACGGAAGCCCCCCAAGGCGCCTCGGAATTCATCAACCTGCGTCTGGGAGCCGTGCGCGGGGACTTCGTCGTCCCGCAGGTCAACATCTTCTCGGGCGAGGACTTCGAGACGGTGGAGGAGTCGTTCTTCGGTTTCATGCTGCGCGACGCCGAGCAGGCCGGGCGGCCCTTCGAGGCGCGCACCGTACGCATGAAGTCGGGGTTGCGCGGTCCGGGCCGGGTCGCGCTGCCCCTGGCGTTCCTGCGCGGGAGCGACGGACGCTGGCGCGCCAAGTGGACGCACCTCTACCTCCGGGGAACACCGAACGGCAACCGGGTCGAGGAGAACCGGGTGTCGGTGGCCACGCTGCTGCGCGGCATCGTCGAGCGCGACTACCTCACGGTCCGTCACCTCACGGATCTGATGTCGGACCGCGCCACCTCCACGACGCTGTGGGACGGCGCGTCGGTCCCGGACGGCCCGGTCACCTACATCGGCCTGGAGCGACCGGAAGGACTGCATCCGGATTCGGTGGTCGTCACGCCGGAAAATCTGCGCGCGCTGATCCCGGCCTGACTGTTAGCTTTGACCCAGGCAAGGCCATGGACGGGCTTCCTTCTCACTCCTTCTGAAATAGTCCGTCCGCTTTCCTTGCCCCGACGTCACGCCGGGGTGCCCCAGGGCATCCCGGCGTCGTCATGTCCGGACCCGGGCGGCCCTTCCCGAGGTCCCCTTGCCAACGCTCTTCCCGGGGCCCTTCCGGAGGCTGTTCCTGAGGTCCCCCTTACCGCTTCCTTAAGCGGAACCTAAGACTCATCCCCCGACCCCCGAAACGAACGAATGTCCGTTTCGGGGCGGCTAGCGTGCTGCCTCTCCCCCACTCCGCACTCCAGAGGCAGGCACATCATGGGCAGCACCACCGGTCACCGGCGCAGGACGAGTACGAAGGCGAAGGCCGCGGGCGCGATCGCGGTGGCGGCGGTGATCGCCGGCGCCGCCCTGATATTCACCGGCACCGCGCAGGCCGGCACGGTCGGCGCGGTCTACACGAAGTCCAGCTCTTGGAGCGGCGGTTACACCGCCCAGTACGCGATCACCAACAACACCGCCCAGGCGCAGTCGGGTTGGACCCTGGAGTTCGATCTGCCCGTGGGCACGCGGATCGACTCCCTGTGGAACGGCGCCCATACGGTCAGCGGGCGCCACGTCACCGTGAAGCCGGCGGCATGGAACGGGACGCTGACCCCCGGCGCCTCGGTGACCGTCGGCTTCGCCGCGAGCACGACCGGTGCGGCGACCGGTGCGGTCGGGGCACCGACGGCCTGCCGGATCAACGGCGCCAAGTGCTCGGTGGAGCAGGGCGCCACGCCCGCTCCCGGCGGCCGCCCCACCACCGCCCCGACGGCGACTGCCGGTACGGTCGCCCCCTCGCCGTCGGCGCCCACGACGACCCCGACCCGTACCGCGTCACCGTCCGCCTCGGCCCCCACCACTGCCTCGCCGCCGCCCGCGACGGGGACTCCGGCGGGCGGGGCGCGGTTCGCCCCGTACGTGGACACCTCGCTGTACCCCACCTACGACCTGGTCGACACCGCGACCCGGACCGGGGTGAAGGAGTTCCACCTCGCCTTCGTCACCGGCGGCGGCGGCTGCACCCCGATGTGGGGCGGGGTCACCGACCTCGCGAGCGACAAGGTCGCCGCGCAGATCGGGGCGCTGCGGGCCAAGGGCGGCGACGTACGGGTCTCCTTCGGCGGAGCGTCGGGCAGCGAGCTGGCCCTGAACTGCGCGAGCGCGGACCAACTGGCCGCCGCATACGGCAAGGTCGTCGACCAGTACCGGCTCACCAAAGTCGACTTCGACATCGAGGGCGCGGCACTGCCCGACACGGCGGCCAACGCCCGGCGCGGGCAGGCGATCGCGGCGCTGCAGAAGTCGCACCCGGGTCTGGACGTCGCCTTCACCCTCCCGGTGATGCCCGAGGGGCTCACCCAACCGGGCGTCGCGCTGCTCGCGGACGCGAAGCGGGCGGGGGTACGGATCGACGGGGTCAACATCATGGCGATGGACTACGGGCCCGCGTACAGCGGGAACATGGGCCAGTACGCGATCCAGGCCGCGACGGCCACGCAGGCACAGGTCAAGGGGGTGCTCGGGCTCTCCGACGCGGCCGCCTGGCGCGCGGTGGCCGTCACTCCGATGATCGGGGTGAACGACGTGGCGAGCGAGACCTTCACCGTCGCCGACGCGGGCCGACTCGTGGAGTTCGCACGCTCGAAGGGGATCGGCCGGCTGGCGATGTGGTCCGCGACCCGTGACAAGCAGTGCGCGGCGGGCGCGGTCGACCACGCCGACCCGACGTGCAGTTCCGTCCTCCAGGAACCCCTGGCCTTCACCAAGACCCTCGGCGCACTGCGCTAGAGACGGCCTAGTCGACGGCGGGGGTCGCGCACCGCCGGAGGGCTTCGAGGAGGTCGCGTACGGCGGGGCGGCCCAGCGAGACCTTGCGCACCGCGGCGTAGACGGCCCGGGTCGGGCGCGGGTCGCGGACCGGACGGACGACGACGCCCGGATGCGGGTGCCCCGGGCCCATCCCCACACCCAGGCCCAGGCGTGGCATCAGGCCGATGCCGAGGCCGGCCGCGACGAACCCCCGCGCCGTCGCGTAGTCCTCGCTCCGCACCACGAAATCGGGGCTGAACCCCGCCGCCGCACAGGCTTCGAGCACCGGCTCCAGGCAGGGGCCGGCAGGCTCGCTGCCGACCCACTGCTCCTGCGCGAGGTCCACCAGGGCGATCGTGTCCTGTGCGGCGAGTCGGTGCCCGACCGGGAGCACGGCGTCGTACGCGTCGTCGAGCAGGTGGACCATCAGCACGTCGTCACGCGGCAGGGTCCGGGGCGCGATGACGAGGGCGAGGTCGGCGTGGCCCTGTTCCACCTCCGTCAGCGGGTCCACGGGATCGGTCATCCGCAGGTCGATCCGCACCTCCGGGTGCGCGCGGCGCAGGCCGGCCAGGGCGGGAGCCACCAACGCGGCGCCGGCCGTGGCGAAGTAGCGGACGGCGAGTCGCCCCGTACGCCCCGCCTTGAGGTCGGCCAGGGCCGTCTCCGCCTCGGCGATGTTCCGGCTGATGACGGCCGCGTGCTCGGTGAGGAGCCGGCCCGCCGCCGTCGGCTGGACGCCCCGTCCGACGCGTTCCAGGAGGGGGATGCCGGCCTGCCGCTCCAGGGCGGCCACCTGTTGGCTGACGGCGGACGGGGTGTACCCCAGGTGAGCCGCCGCGGCGGTCACCGATCCGCTGGTGACGACCGCCCTGAGGACCTGCATCCGCCGCACATCGAGCATGTAGTACACGTTAACGGTTCATGCAGAACCCTTTGCTTGTCCTGTCACATCACGTGCCGCACCGTGTGAGGAGGCCCCGAGAAGACACCGGGAGACCGGAACAGAAAGACAGCGGACCAGAGGAGAAGGCCAGTGATCAGTGCCGGACGCGTAGGAGTGCTCGCCCTGTTGTGGGGGTCGACGTTCCTGTGGATCGACCTCGCCCTGGACGGGCTGACACCGGTGCAGGTCACCTCGGTCCGTTGCGCGCTCGGCGCGCTCGTCCTCGGCCTGGCATGCCGGTTCACCCGCCACCGACTGCCGCGCGGCCGGGCACTCTGGGGGCACATCCTGGTGGCCGCCTTCTTCTGCAACGCGCTCCCCTTCGCCCTGTTCAGCGTCGGACAGCAGAGTGTCGATTCGGGTCTCGCGGGCGTGCTCAACGCGACGACACCGCTGTGGTCGCTGCTGATCGGGCTCCTCACCGGCGGCGAACGCCGACCGCCCGCGATCCGGGTCCTCGGTCTGCTGGTCGGTCTCGTCGGGACCGCGCTGATCTTCGCGCCGTGGCAGCGGTCGGGACACGTGGGCTGGGGGGCCGTCGCCATCCTGGGGGCCGCCGCGAGCTACGCCTTCGCCTTCACCTACATGGGTCGCCACCTGGTCGGGAAGGGCGTGCCCACGCTCCCCCTCGCCGCTGCCCAACTCCTCGCGGCGACGGGGCTCACGGCCCTGGCGCTGCCCTTCGGGGGCCTGGTCGAGGTGCGGCTCCAGCCCGTGGCCCTGCTCGCCGTAGCCGTCCTCGGCGTCTTCGCCACCGGCGTCACCTTCCACCTCACCTACCGGATCATCGCCGACGAGGGCGCCACCAACGCCGCCACGGTCGGTTACCTGCTGCCGGTGGTGTCGGTGGCGTTGGGTGCGCTCGTCCTGGGTGAGGAGCCGAGCCCGCGCGTCGTCGCCGGTATGGCGGTGGTGCTCGTGGGCGTCGCCCTGACCCGCCGGCGCAAGGCGGTCCGGACCCCGGATCCGACGGCTCAACGGGCGGCGCCCAGCGCCACGTCCGCCTCTGCCACGTCCGCCTCTGCCACGTCCGCCTCCGCCGGGGCCGCCGACCCGATCCGCGGGAAGTCGTACACGAAGTGAACCGCGGCGTCCTCGATGCCGCAGCACTCCGAGATCCCCGTCCCGAGGGTCTGCTCCAGCGTCCGGTCCCGGCCCGGCGCGGGCGGGCTCCTACCCGGTCCGGTCCAGGGCGTCGCGAGCGGCCCGTTCGTACCGCACGGCGCGGTGGAGGTGACCGCAGGTCACGACGGGCAGCAGGCCGCCGAGTCGGTCGGCGGCGCGGAGGTGTCGCAGGGCGAGGGCCAGGCGCGCCAACGCGACACCGTGCCCGGGCGTCCCTGCCGGGAGGGCGCGGGCGGCCTCGGAGAGGAGGTCGGCGAGTTCTCCGACCCCCGGGTCCTCGGGGACGTCCGCGCCCCACCGCGCCGCGGCGTCGGCCAGGGTCCGGGTCAATCTGGTGCGCGTGGGGCCGACGCGTGCGGAGAGGTTCTGAGCGCTCACGCGGCCATCGTCACCGAGCGGCCCCCGACAGGGGGGCGGGTGGCCGGGATTGGCCGGTGGATGGCTCACTTGCCGCCGGTCGCCTCTCCAGCGCGCCTCCGCGGCGGGCTTCCCCTTGGAGGGCCCGTCCGGGACCTGCACAATGATCATGTGACGAATGAGCGCGACCCTTCGAACACCGCCCCCGACACTGCCGTGGCCACCGGCCTCTCCGTCGGGGTGGGCCTGGGCGTGGTGCTCGGCCTGCTCGTCTTCGACAACATCGGGCTGGGCCTCGCACTCGGCGCGTCCCTCGGGGTCGCGGCCGGCAGCGTGGTGGCGGCGCGGCGCCCCCGGCGTGACGACGCCCCCGAGGGCCCGGGGGACGCTGCCCACTGACGGCGGCGACGGCGACGGCGACCGCCGCACGGGGTCCCGTCCTCGGTCCCGACGCTCACCACTCGGATCCGCCGCTCACTCCCCCGACTCGGCGACCTTCGAGCCGGTGACCCCCGGGTCGGTGACCAGGGTGCGTGCCGTCCGCGCGATCAGGGCGTCCGTCGCGGGCGAGGCGTTGCCCGCGATGCCCGAGCGCGTCAGGGCGCTGCCTTCGAGCAGCGCGATGAACACCTCGGCCCGCGCTCGGTGTTCGCTCTCGGGCAGGTCGGGCAGGTGGAGCCGGATCTGCCCGGTGACCAGGTCCGCGTAGTGACCGTAGAAGGTGCGGACGGCTTTGGCGACGGATTCGTCCCGGGCGGCCAGGGCCCACAGTTCGACGAAGACCCTGACCAGCCGCGGGTCGTTCTGCTCGGCGAGCAGCAGGGCGACGAGTTCCTCCAACGGGACCGGTTCCGTACTGTCCGGGCCGAGGCCCGGGGCCACCTCGGCGAGCCGGTCCAGCGAGCTCCGCAGGAGCCGGTCGAGGACCGCTTCGAGGAGGGCGTCCCGGGTGGGGAAGTAGTACTGGAGGTGGCCGAGCCGGACTTCGGCCGCCTCCGCCACGCCCCGTAGGGACAGCGCCCCGTACCCGGCCTCGACCAGGGTGCGTTCGGCGGCGTCCAGCAGGGCCGTCCGCCGGGCGGCGCCCTTCGCGGTGCTCACGCGGCCCCCGTCGCGGCGGCCGGCGCGGCCACCTCGACCCGTACGCCCGCTTCCTCCAGGGCCGGCAGGACGGTGCCCGGCAGCGGGTGGGACTCGGGGAAGACGAGCCCGGGGCGGGCCACCGCACCGTCGGCGCCGAGGACGCGGCGCAGCCCCAGGAGGGCTCCGACGGCCGTCAGGTGGGCCTGGCCGCGGGGATCGGTGACAGTGGCCCTCAGGACCCCGCGCGGCCCCTCGACCTCGATGTCCAGGGCCGCGGTGCCACCCTCTCCCGGGGCGTGGAGAAGGCGACGTCGGACCGGCCGCCAGCGCTCGCCCCGGGCGTGGCGGAAGAAGCCGATGTGGCCGAGGCCGACGAGGGTCGAGGTGGCCGCGGCGCTGCTGAACCCGATGCGGGTGGTCACGGTGCGCGCCCCGAGGGTCAGCGGCAGGGTGAACTGTTCGGGCGTGTCGATCCTGGCCACCCTGGTGCGGTGGCCGCCGACGTTCCGCGTGCGGGCGCCGCTGAGCGGGGTGACGGACGTGGTGCGGCCGTCCTCGCGCACCTCGAAGTCGATGCCCAGGCGGTCCATGAACTCCACCGAGTCGACGCCCGAGCGGTCGGCCAGGTCGTAGCGAATCGCGGTCTCCACCCGGTCGGCGCCGCCGAGCCGGTCCGCGAGGGCGGCGGCCACCAGGGGGACGACGCCGCCCATCCAGCCCGAGGAGAGCAGCACGGGCGCCGGCGCGCCCGCGTCGGGGGCGCCGAGCGAGACCAGGGCCGCCGCGCGGTGCAGGCGCGCCGTCCAGCGCGTCACGTCCACGTACGGGACCCCACCGGCGAGGGCGGCCCGCAGTACCCGGTCGTCCGGATCGTTGACCACGCTCACCACGGCGCGTGCCCCGGCGCGGAAGGGCGCCGGGTCGGCGAGGTCCCAGCGCCGCGCCTCTACGGCGTGGTCCCGGATCAGGTCCGCCGCCTTCCGCGGATCGCGCCCGGCGAGCAGCAACGGCCACCGCCCGGCGGCCGCGCGTACCAGCTCCGCTCCCACCGTCCCGTACCCACCGACGAGAAGCACCGGTCCATGGGGATCGTGCACCAGCTGATCTTTGTCCATGGGGAGACTATAGGTCACGTGACCTAAAAATAGAGCCGGTCGCCGCCCCGAGGGATGTCGAGGAGATTTTCCCGGGCTGCCGGACCCACCGGGATACGCGCCGAAATGAGCCCGGATGAGCCAGAGAGACGGGGAGACGGGGAGACGGGGAGACGGAACCGACCGGATTCGAACCGGCGTCCTCGCGGTTTTGGAGACCGCGCGCGACGACCTCTGCGCTACGGTTCCGCCCCGTCCGGCATCCTACGGCGCCCCCACCGCGGGCCGGATCGGCGGGTCCGCCCGCATCGGCGCCGCGTTTGCGGGTAGCGCCACGGGATGAGCTATGTGGAACCCGGCGGGGAGTACGCACGCGACAGCCGGTACCTCACCACCCGGATCACCGCCGACGGGCGCGACGGTCACCCCGTCGAGGCCGGCCGCTACCGGCTCGTGGTCAGCCGCGCCTGCCCCTGGGCGAGCCGCGCCGTCATCGTGCGGCGGCTACTGGGGTTGGAGAGGGCCCTCCCGATGGCCGTGGCGGGGCCCGTGCACGACGACCGCAGCTGGTCCTTCGACCTCGATCCAGGGGGTCGCGACCCCGTGCTGGGGATCGAGCGGCTACGGGAGGCGTACCTCGCCCGCGATCCCGGATACGACCGGGGCGTCACGGTGCCCGCCGTCGTGGACGTGCCGTCCGGCCGGGTCGTGACCAACGACTTCCCGCAGATCACCATCGACATGGCCGTCGAGTGGAAGGCCTTCCACCGCGCCGGCGCCCCCGACCTCTACCCCTCCGCGCTCCGCCCGGAGATCGACGCCGTGAACGACATGGTCTACGCGGACGTGAACAACGGCGTCTACCGGGCGGGATTCGCCGGTTCGCAGAAGTCGTACGCGCAGGCCTACGAGCGGCTGTTCGCCCGGCTCGACCTGCTGTCGGAGCGGCTCGCGACGTCCCGCTACCTCGTCGGTGACACGATCACCGAGGCGGACGTGCGCCTGTTCACCACGCTCGTGCGCTTCGACGCCGTCTACCACGGCCACTTCAAGTGCAACCGGCACAAGTTGACCGAGCTGCCGGTCCTGTGGGCCTACGCGCGGGACCTCTTCCAGACGCCGGGCTTCGGCGACACCGTCGACTTCACCCACATCAAGCAGCACTACTACACGGTGCACAGTGACATCAACCCGACCGGGATCGTGCCCGAGGGACCGGACGGCTCCGGCTGGACGGCGCCCCACGGGCGCGCCGAGTTGGGCGGGCGTCCCTTCGGCGACGGCACCCCGCCCGGACCGGTGGACCCGTCGGAGGCCGTGCCCGCCGGCCACACACCCCTGCGCCCGTGAGGCCGCGGTCGCCGGCGCGGTGACGGCCCCCCGCCGACAACACCCGGGGCGGGCACGGGCGGATGAAGTCGGCGGGCAGGGGCGGACGGAGCTGTCGGGCACGGGCGGACGGAGCCGGCCTTCCGACCGCGTACCTTATTGCACATAGGTCGCAACTACTCAGCTCTGCCGAAAGGGGCCGTCGTGGGCTCTCGTGTGGTCCTCGGGATCGAGTCCTCGTGTGACGAGACCGGCGCGGGGTTGGTGCGCGACGGTCGGCTCCTCGGGCACGCCTTGGCGTCGAGCATGGACGAGCACGCCCGCTTCGGCGGAGTGGTCCCGGAGATCGCGGCGCGGGCGCACCTACAGTCCTTCACGCCCGTCGTACGACAGGCCCTGGACCGGGCCGGCCTGCGGATGTCGGACATCGGCGCCGTGGCCGTCACCACCGGGCCCGGCCTCTCGGGTGCGCTCCAGGTGGGGCTGGCCGGGGCGAAGACCCTCGCCTTCTCCCTCGGTGTGCCGCTGTACGGGGTCCACCACCTGGCGGGGCACGTGGCCGCCGACACCCTGGAACACGGGCCGCTGCCGGACCCGTGCATGGTGCTGATCGTCTCCGGTGGCCACACCTCGTTGTTGCTCGTACGGGACCTCGTGCGCGACCCGATCGTCCACCTCGGGGACACGATCGACGACGCCGCCGGGGAGTGCTTCGACAAGGTCGCCCGGGTCTTCGGGCTCCCGTACCCGGGCGGACCGGCCGTCGACCGAGCGGCCCGCCAGGGCGATCCGCGCGCGGTGCGGTTCCCGCGTCCGCTGAGCGGGCCGAAGGACTCCCGCTACGACTTCTCGTTCTCCGGCCTGAAGACGGCCGCCGCCCGTTGGGCCGAGCAACACCGCATCCGTGGCGAGGAACTGCCGCTCGCCGACGGAGCGGCCTCGCTCCAGGAGGCGGTCGCCGACGTGCTGACCCGCAAGGCGGTCGCCGCCTGCCTCGAACACCAAGTGCGGACCCTGGTCGTGGTGGGCGGGGTGGCGGCCAACTCCCGGGTGCGCGCCCTGGCCGAGGAACGCTGCCGGGCGGCGGGGATCACCCTGCGGGTGCCGCCGCTGCACCTGTGCACCGACAACGGGGCGATGATCGCCGCGGTCGGCGACCTCCTGGTCCGCGCCGGCGCGGCACCGGCGCCGCTCGACATGTCCATCGACCCGTCGGCACCCCTGGAGTACGCCGCCCTACACCCCACCGCCCGCACCACCACACGAGCCGCTTGAGCGGGGCCCGGTCCGCGCGGCGAGGGCCTCGGACGGGCGACAGCGCCCTAGGCGAGCGGGGGTAGCAGGGCTTCGTCCATGGCCTCGATCAGGCGGGTGATGGACTGCCGGCCGTACGGGCCATCGTCGTCCTCGATCGCCAGTTTGGCCGAGCCCCGGACGTAGACCACGTGGCGGGGGGCGGGGCGCAGGCAGCCGAGTTCGCCGGCGATCCGGTCCTCCAGGTCCTGTTGTGCCTTCGCGTCGTCGCAGCGGTCGCACTGGTTCAGGAAGACGACCACCGCGGGCACGCCCGCCCCTACGGCGGCCTCGACGTGTTCGAGCACCCCGGGTCCGGGCCCCTCTGCGGCGGACACCACGAGGATCACGCCGTCCGGTACGGGTGCGGCGCCCTTCAGGCGGGCGGGCACGTCCTGGGCCGGGACGTCCGTGTGCAGGTAGTGGTACCTGGTGCCCGTGTACTCGACGGTGTCCCCCGCCAGGGCGGCGGCGTAGGATACCTCCTCGCCGCGGACGTCGACCAGCGCCCTCGTCAACGTCGACTTGCCGCTCCCCACCTCCCCGACCGTGAACACCGTGAGCTGCGGAAGGTCTCCTCCGGACACGTGCGCGGCCATCGACCGCTCCTCTCCCACCGAGTTCCCCGGACGGTCCCGGGCGCCCACCGATCATCGGCGCGCGCCCGCACCGGGGCCAGGCGAACCCGGAAAGATCACGCGAAGGGACCAGCCGTGGGAGAGGGCTCCGCCGGAGTCCGCCGAGGTGCGACCCCGTCGCAGCCCTAGGTGGCCAGGCCGCACCCCGTAGGCGGCACCTACCCGGTTCGCGGCCGACCATGCCCGGGCGAAGCGGGGCTCGCGGCACCACGGAGCGACACGCCACGCCACGCCACAGCCAGGCGCGACACGGCGGGGCGACACGACACGGCGGCTCCCCCACCACGGCCGAGGCCCGTCTCCTCCCCGGGGGAGACGGGCCGCGCCGGTCAGGTGGTGACCGGCAGCTTCACTTCCTCCGCCTGCGGCGCCGGGGTGGCCGCGGGCGTGCCGGTGTGCGGGAGCGCCGTGTAGTAGACGGTCGCACCCTGCTTGACGCGCTCCGCCTGGGAGCGGGCCACCAGGCGCTCGGTGGTCGTGCGGACCACGTTGCTGCTGAGGGTCCGGTCCCGGTGTTCGGCCGCCAGGGCCTCCGCGATCTCACCGGCCGTCTTGGGCTCCGTCTGACCCGTCAGGTGACGGTGGATCAGCTCGGCCAGGGGAGCTTGTCCTCCCTCCGGGGCGACGGACTTCTTCGCCGCTGCGCCCTTGGCCTCGGTCGCCGTCTTCGCGGTCGCCGTCTTCGCGACCGGGGTCTTCGCGACCGGCGCCTTCTTCGCGCCGCCCGTCTTCACCGCGGCGGTCTTCACGGCGGCGGTCTTCACCGCGGCCGTCTTGATCGCGGTCTTCTTCACCGTCGTGGCGGCCGACGCCGCCTTCCCGGTGGGCGCCGCGGTCTTCTTGCCCGTACGCGGCCCGGGCACGCCGGCCGCCGCCGTGTCACCGATGGCGGCACGCATCCCGACCAGGAGTGCGTGGTCCTGCTCCAGCCCGCCGAGGCGCGCCTGCAGGGACGTGATCTCCTCGCGGATGCGTTGCTGCTCGGTGGTGTTCACCTCCAGATCGGCCGTGACCTTCTCCGCGTACTGGGACTTGAGGTTGGGAATCTCCTGTGCCGGCATGGGCGCTCCTCGATAGACGTGTGGGGTGCGGACTCTACCGAGACTGTCTGTGTGGTGCGGCGGTTCGCGCGGTTACGTCTGCTCGCGCACCTGTGTGGGAACGGCCGAGGAGGCGATCAGGGCGGCCGCGAGGTTCTCCTTGCGCATCCGCTGGTCAACGTAGATCAGGGCGAGCGCCAGTTGGGGATAGCCGAACTGGAACAGCCCGCTGACCACGCCTCCGATCAGCAACGACACCACGTACACGGCCACTCCGATGACCAGGGTCACCGGATCGGGACTGCTGTTGCCCGCCTCCAGCATCATCGGGACGAGCGCGAAGGTGCCGATGAAGGTGAACGGGATCTGGATCGCGTAACTCACGGCCAACGCGATCGTGTACACGAGCATCATGATGCCGAACACGCGCCACCACGCGCCGTCGACCAGACGGGAGGAGCGGCGCAAGGCGGTGACGGGACCGAGGTCCTCGCACACCGCCGCCGTGGGCGCGAGGCTGAACTTCACGCCGAGCCAGGCCGAGACGGGAGCGCAGAGCAGCGCCCCGAGGACCAGCAGGACCAGGCCGGTCGGCGACCCCGAGCCGTCCGAGGTGACGATGAGGAGCGGGACGCCGATCGCGTACAGGACGAGCATCGGTCCACCCGCGATCAGGCCGGAGAGCATCACGGTCCCGAGGACCGCCCGCATCCGGGACCACGAGCGGCGCCACATCGCGCCGAAGGTCGCGGGGCGCCCGAGTACCGCTTCCTGCACCACCGCGGAACACAGGGCGTTGATCATCGCGACGGCCAACAGCATGGTGACCAGCGTGACCAGGCCGACCGGCACGAAGGCCAACACCAGGGCCGTGACGTCCGCGCTGTCGGCCCCCTGCCCCGCCTCCAGGTTGAAGACGGTGACGAGATTGTCGTACACCGCCGCGACGGCGATGCCGGTCGCGGCGGTCATCACCAGGAGCGCGAGCCCCTGTACGGCGAGGATGACGCCGACCAGGGGCTTCCAGTAGTGCCGGAAGGTTGCGAAGGCGCCCCCGATGACGGCGCCCACGCCGAGCGGTTGCAGCGGTATGACGCCCGGCTTCGGCGCGGCCGGGATCCAACCGCCTCCCCATGGCGGCATGGGCTGTACCGGGTGTTGTCCCCACCCTGTGTTCTGCGACATCAGTGTCCCCCTCGAATGAACGACCACCGTATCCCGCCGCCGTGTGTGGTGGCGCGGGCCCCCGTATGACCTACAACCGGGGCCGCGGCCGGGTGTGTTCGGTCTCGGATCATCGAGGGGACGCGGCGGTCGGCCACGCGTCTCGGGCAGCGAGGTCGAGGATGAGCGCGGCGATGTTCCACGCGTCGTCCTCGCCACGGTGGTGTCGCCCCTCCAACGGGAGGCCGGCGATCCGCAGGGCCTGGGCCATTCCGGGACGCTTGCGCAATCCGTGGGCCTCGGTGAAGGCCGCCTTCGCGTTGGTGTGTCGACGTCCGAACGGGTACGCGGTGTCGGCGGCCCGACACTGGCGCGTGAACTGGTGGCGGTCGTAGTCGCCCCAACTCGCCCACGCGCGCTCACCCGCCCGGTGCTCGGCCGCCAACAGCCGGCAGGCATCGGCGAAACCGAGCCCGGTGTCGACCTCTTCCTGGGTCAGGCCCGTCAGCTCGGTGCAGAAGGAACCGACGGCGGACCGAACGGGCCGCACCAGTACGCGGTGCCGCCCGACGCGCTCTCCCGCGGCGAGGTCGACGACCGTCAGACCGATCTCGATGATCTCGCCGACCGCGCCGTCCGGCGGCTCGCCCTCCCAGCACGTCGCCTCGACATCTATGACATTGAGCAGTTCAGCGGCGCTTTCCATGGGGAGACCCTAGGGCGGCGGCCCCCGCCGGTCACCCCGATTCTCCGGGCCGTCGCCCGGTACGCCGCTCCCCGCATCGGCCACCGACATCGGCCCCCGTCGGACCGCGCCGCACAGCTCTCCGCTCAGTCGGCCAAGAGCGCGGCGAAGGCTTCCGGGGTCAGGACGGTGACGCCGAGTTCCTCCGCCTTGACGGCCTTGGAGCTCGGCTTTCCGTTCGCGGACGGCGCGCAGACCAGGTAGGTGGTCCTGGAGTTGACGCTGCTGCCCGCCCGGCCGCCCGCCTTCTCGATCAGGGCGTTCATCTCCGAGCGGCCCGTGTTCTCCAGCGGGCCGCTCATCTTGCCGGTGACGACGACGGTCGTGCCCGCCAGGGGGCCGTCCCCGGCCGGCTTCGGCTCCTGCGGTTCCGTCATGTTCACTCCGGCCGCGACCAGCTTGTCGATGACGGGGGCCAGGGAGGCGACCTGTTCCACGATGACCGGGGCCTTCTCCGCGCCGATGCCTTCGACCTCCTGCATCGCCGCGGCGTCGGCCCCTCGGATGGCGTCCATCGTGCCGAAGTGGGCGGCGACACGGCGGGACATGCTGCGCCCGGTGCCGAGGACGCCCAGGGCGCAGAAGACCCGGTTGAGCGGACGGGACCTGGCGGTCTCGATCTGTTCGACCAGTTTCGCTCCGCGCTTCGCGCTGCCGGAGGCGGTGGTGAGTTGCTCCTCGGTGAGGGTGAACAGGTCGGCGACATCGGTGACGGCGCCGGACTCGATCAGCGCCTTGACGTACGTCCTGCCCAGGCCGTCGATGTCGAGCATGTCGCGACCGGCCGCGTACTCGATGAGGGCGGGCAGCGCGCAGGCGGTTCCCTTCGCGCAACGCCACCGTTCCTGTTCCTTGTTGATCTCACCACCACAGTGCGGGCAGGCCGTCGGGAGCGGCACTTCGCGCGCGCCGTCCGGACGGAAGTCGACGAGGGGCGCCTGGACGCGGGGGATGATGTCGCCCGCCTTGTACACCGTCACGGTGTCGCCCAGGTGGAGGTCGCGGCGGCGGATGTCCGCCGGGTTGTGCAGGGTGGCCCGGGTGATCGTGGAGCCGTCGATGTCCACCGGTTCGAGGATGGCCGTGGGGGCGAGGACGCCGGTCCGGCCCACGTCCCAGACCACGTCCTTCAGTACGGTCTGGCGCTCGACGGCCGGGAGTTTGAAGGCGATGGCCCAGTGCGGGAACCTGCTGCCGAAGCCGGCGGCCGCCTGTTCGGTCGGGTCGTCGGCCTTGATCACGACCCCGTCGATGCCGAAGGGCAGGGCCGGGCGCAGGGCCGCGATCTCGTCGACCTTCCGCTGGGCCTCGGCGAGGTCGGCGACCACGTGCAGGCCGGCGGGCGTGTCGGCCGTGGTCCGTACTCCGGCGGCGGCGACGGCTGCCATGACCTCGGCGTGGGTGGCCGCGGGATCCGCGAGGGCGACGCCGTCGAGTTCGACCGCTCCGTACGCCCAGAAGGTCATGGCGAGCCGGTAGGGCCGGTCCTTCGCCCGCAGGGTGCCGGCCGTGCCGTTGCGCGGGTTGGCGAAGACCTGGGCGCCGTGCGCGGCACGGATCTCGTTGGCGGTCTCGAACTGCTGCTGGGTGAAGAGCACTTCGCCGCGCACCTCGAAGGTGGCCGGTGCGGGAAGCTGCTCGGGCAGGCCCTCGATGGTGCCGATGACGTGGCTGACGTCCTCGCCGTGGGTGCCGTTGCCGCGGGTGACGATCTGCTCCAGCCGCCCGGCCCGGTAGCGGGCGGCGATGGCCGCGCCGTCCATCTTCGGCTCGACGGTGAAGCCGCCGACCGGCTCGTGGCCCAGCCGGCGTTGGAGGGACGCCCCCCAGGTGACGAGGCCGGCCGGGTCGAAGACGTTGTCCAGGCTGAGCAGCCGGGTGGTGTGGGCGACATCGCCGACGGGGGCCGCTCCGTCCCCGACCAGGGCGGTCGGGGTGTCCCGCGCGACGTGTGCGGGGTGCGCGTCCTCCCAGGCCAGTACGGCGAGGCGGAGCCGGTCGTAGACGGTGTCGTCCACGGGGCTGTCGCCGTCGCCGTAGTACGCCCGCGAGGCCTCGCGCAGGCGGGCGAGGGCGGCCTCGTAGTCTTCGCGGCCGGACATGCTGAACGACGCCTCATCGGCGGAAAGGCTCTTCATGGGACCGATCCTCACCCATGCCACTGACAACGCACGGCGCCGCCCCTCAGGCCCCTTTCCGCCCTTCGAGGAGCACGGCGCACCGGCCGGCCATGGCACGGATGACGTGCGGGGGGATCCACGGGTTCAGGGCGGCGTCGCGGATCATGTCCGGGTCGAGCAGTCGCTGCGCCAACACCCGTGCGGGCAGGCGTCCTTCCCGCAGGACGATCGCCCGGACGGAGTCGTCCGGGTCCTCGGCCAGGCGGGCCGCGTCGGTGACGGACAGCCGCGGGTCCTCGGCCGCCCGTCGGCGCACCTCGGGGTCGCGGTCGCGGGCGAAGCGGGCGACGAGTTCAGGGCCCGAGTGCGGGTCGTCCAGGGCGAGCCTACGCATCCTGCCGTGCGGGTCGTCCGCGTAGCGCAGCATGCCTTCGCGGGGGAAGTTGGGGTGCGTGCGGGGGCGCCCCGGTGACGACATGCTGCCGGTCCACCAAGTCCACACCCGCAACAACATCTCGGCGGGGGCGTCCTCGCAGGACTCGGCGAGGAACAGCTGCACGACGCGGTCAGGATCCCGGGACAGGCACCGGACCACGTCCGGCGGGAGCCTGCGGGCCCGCGCCACGCTGCGGCGCACCAGGGGGTGGGAGGAGCCCGCGAGCACCCGCATGGCCTCGGGGTCCTCGTGGCGCTCCGCGACCCACGGCAGGGTCGGGGACATGTCCGACGGGTCGATGTCCACCCGGACCGCGGCCCGTTGCTCCTCCGTGAGGTCGGCGCGGAGCGCGACGGTGTGGCGGACCCGGTCGTCGGCGTCCTCGGCGAGCCGGGCCACGGTGTGCGGGTCGAGGCGCGGGTTGCCGGCGATCTCCACGCGCAGACGCGTGTCGCCGGTGGCGAGCAGGTGCTCGACGAGGTCGGGCGCGAGGAGGCAGCTCCCGACGGCCCGGTCCGCCGGCACGTCACGCCCGAACCGCTCCGGGGTGAGGGGCTCTTCCTCGTGGTGGCGCAACAGCGCCTCGGTCCGTACCGACGCCGCCCCGTCGGCGAGCAGCGCCCGGCGGCGCTCGGCGGACAACACCGGCCAAGCGGTACGGCAGGCCGCCGCGCGGACCGCGGCGTCGGCGTCCCGCGTCAGGGCCAGGAGATGACGTACGGGCAGCCCGGTCAGCCCGACGGCCTCGGCCCGTACCCGGCCGGACGGGTCGGTGGCCAACAGGACGCAGGACTCCTCGTCCCACGGGATCCGCCCGTCGGCCGCGACCATGGCCAGGCGCCACCGTTCGCGCGGCGTGTCGGCCGCGCGGACGAGCCGGGCCCAGTGCGCCGGGCCCAGCTCCCCGTGCATGTGGACGGCCCTCAGCCTGTCCTCCGGGTCCGGCAGCGCCAGGACCTCCTCCATGAACGCGTCCGGCGGGAGCGTCCGGGACGGCAGGGGAAAGGCCCGCAGCACGTCCCGCCGGACGTCCTCGGGGACGCTCGGGTTCGCGGAGAGGCCCTCGTACCAGCCGCCGAGGACGGGCCGCTCCGGCTCGGGACCGGCCAGGAACGCCTCCCAGACCGCTTCGCCCTCCCGGGGCCCTTCCAGAGCCACGACCTCGGCGCGATCCGCGATCCGCGCCCCGATGCCGGTCAGGGCGAGCAGCCGCGGACCCCGGGGGGAGTCGACGACGCGTGCGATGCTCTCGCCGTCCGTCGTGGCGACGATCAGGCCGCGCGGGTCCGGATCGGCGGCCGAGAGAAGCCGCACGAGGGCCGCGACGGGGTCCGCGGCCGGGAGCCGGACCCTGCGCCAGGCCCGGCCCTTGCAGCCGCGCGGGGCGTGCGGGCCCTCGAAGGTCAGCAGGAACTCGTCACCGCCGGCGAGGACGAGTGCGGCCGCCTCGGCCGGGTCGAGGCCGGGGGCGCCCTCGGCCTCCGCTGCCGCGAGGAGCCGCCGCGCCGTCCCGGACCTCCGAACACCGGGAAGCCACCAGCTCCCCAGTGGCTCCAGCCCCATCGCTGCGACCAGCGCCTCGTAACCCTCGCTGTTCCCGAGTCTGAAGTCCTCGTCCATGTCCGCGATCCCCTCCCCCTCGTGTGTCCCGTCATCCTCTCCCGGAGCCTTTCGCACCAGGTCACGCGGGTCCCCGCGTGGATCCGGGCGTACGGGCTTGCCGCGACGGTGCGGGCCGGCCATGCTGGGCCGATGCCGGGGCAGGGGAAGAGAAGACGCGCGCGCCAGACCGAGGCACGGCGGGACGCCGTTCGTTTCGCGCCTGATGCGGGCGAGTGGAAGGTCCTCTTCGAGACCGGGGACGAACGGGAATTCCGCGACCACGTGCGCCGCCTCCAGGAGGCGCGCGACCCCCGGATCGACGACAAGGCGCTGCGCATTGACACGCTCTGTGGACGCCTGACGCAGCCGACGACGTACCGGCTGAGCCTGTTCGTCCCGAAACGGAGCGGCCCGCCTACAATGATCGAATGATCTTCATTGTGGTGAAATTCCCCGTCAAGCCCGAATACGTCGACCAGTGGCCCGAGGCGGTCGCGGACTTCACCCGCGCCACCCGCGCGGAACCGGGCAACCTGTGGTTCGAGTGGTCCCGCAGCCTGGAGGAGCCGCACACCTACGTCCTGGTCGAGGCGTTCCAGGACGACGCCGCCCAGGCGCACGTCGGCTCCGCTCACTTCCGGGCGGCGTTGGAGACCATGCGGCCCCTGATCACGCGCACGCCCGACATCGTCAGTACCACCATCGAAGGTGCGAACGGCTGGAGCGCGATGGGCGAACTGCGGGTCGACTGACCCGGCCGCGCCAATGAGATGAGGGAAATGAGAGAGGGTCGAGGAGGATCACACACTCCTCGCCACTCTCAATTTATAGCGCAGTGGGGGGCTTGCGGCAAGGCCCCCATCGTCCCGCAGAATCAACGGCCAAGGCCATTACCTGCGGGAACGGGAGATTTGCCACGTGCGTGTGTTGTTGTCGCGTGTGTTGTTGTCGCGTGTGTTGATGTCGGTGCGTGAAGAGTGCGGGGCCTCCGGGGCGACCGTGCGCGGCCTCGCATCGGAGGTGACCCCGTGGACCGTTTGACCACCAGTGCGTTCGACCTCCCCGAGCGTCTCTCCCCCAAGGCCGACCCGGTCCTGATCGCCGCCGACGAACAGCACTTCGCGGCGATCGCGGAGAGCCTGGACCAGTCGATCGCCGAGCTGTCCGACCGTCTCGACGAGCTGCGCAGGGCCCCCGGCGGCATCGGCCGGGAGGCGATGGACCGGGACGTGGAGATCCACCGGCTGACCGCGCGCCTGGGCACCCTGCGCCGATTCGGTCTGGACCTGTGCCTCGGACGCGTCGTCGGCGCGGACGGCGCCGGGCCCGTCTACATCGGGCGGCTCGGCCTCACCGACAGCTCGGGGCGACGGCTGCTGCTCGACTGGCGCTCCCCCGCCGCCGAGCCGTTCTTCGCCGCGACCCACGCCCACCCGGCGGGGCTGGTGAGCCGCCGTAGGTACCGCTGGACCCGGGGCCGCATCAGCGACTACTGGGACGAGGTGTTCACCGCGGACGGGCTCGAAGGGCACGCCGCGCTCGACGACCAGTCCGCCTTCATCGCCGGCCTGGGCGGCAACCGCTCGGCCCGGATGCGCGACGTGCTCGGCACCATCCAGGCCGACCAGGACGCCATCATCCGGGCGGGTTCCCGTGGCGCCCTCGTCGTGGACGGCGGTCCCGGTACGGGCAAGACCGTCGTCGCCCTGCACCGCACCGCCTACCTCCTCTACTCCGACCCGCGCCTCGGGCACCGTCGCGGCGGCGTGTTGTTCGTCGGTCCGCACCAGCCCTACCTGGCGTACGTCTCCGACGTGCTGCCCAGCCTCGGGGAGGAGGGCGTGTCGACCTGCACCCTGCGCGACCTCGTCGACGAGGGAGCGACGGCGGCCATCGAGGAGGACCCGGAGGTGGCCCGGCTCAAGTCGTCCGCGGACATGGTGAAGGCGATCGAGAAGGCCGTCGGGCTCTACGAGGAGCCGCCCACCAGGGGGCTGACCGTCACGACCGACTGGGCCGACCTCCGGCTGAGCGCCGCCGACTGGGCCGAGGCCTTCGAGGCGCCGGATCCCGGCACCGCGCACAACGAGGCGCGCGAGCAGATCTGGGACGAGCTGGTCTCGATCCTGCTGGACAAGTACGACGGCGACGACATGTCGCCCGAGATGCTGCGCAGGTCGATGTCGCAGGACGAGGACCTGGTCACGGCCCTCAACCGCGCGTGGCCGCTGCTGGAGGCCGCCGACCTCGTCGGCGACCTGTGGACGGTCCCGGCCTACCTGCGGATGTGCGCTCCCTGGCTGAGCCGCGATCAGGTGCGTGCGCTCCAGCGCACGGACGCCCAGGCCTGGACGGTGTCCGACCTGCCGCTCCTGGACGCGGCGAGGCAGCGGCTCGGCGACCCGCGGGCGGCGCGGCGCAAGCGGCGGCACGAGGCAGCCGTCGCCGCCGAACGCGAGCGGATGGGCCGCGTCATCGACGAGATCATCTCGGCCGCCGACTTCAACTCGGCCGGTGACGACAGCGAGGGCGCGGTACGGATGCTGCGCGGGAAGGACCTCCAGGACAGCCTGGTCGACGAAGGCGTCCTGGCCGGCGTCGATCCGGACCGGCTCGCCGGCCCGTTCGCCCACATCGTCGTGGACGAGGCGCAGGAACTGACCGACGCGGAGTGGCAGATGCTGCTGCTGCGCTGCCCGTCCCGGAGCTTCACCATCGTCGGGGACCGCGCCCAGGCGAGGCACGGGTTCACGGAGACCTGGCGCGAACGGCTGGAGCGGGTCGGGCTCGACCGGATCGACGTGGCCTCGCTGAGCGTCAACTACCGGACGCCGGAGGAGGTCATGGCGGAGGCCGAACCGGTCATCCGGGCCGCGCTCCCCGACGCCAACGTGCCGACGTCCATCCGCAGCAGCGGCATCCCCGTCGTGCACGGCTCCGTCGCGGACCTGGACGCGGTCCTCGACACCTGGCTCGCCGCGCACGACGAGGGGATCGCCTGCGTCATCGGCGTGCGGGAGGGCGGGGTCGGCGCGGCCCGGACGACGCCGCGCGTCCGGTCGCTGACCCCGGAGTCGTCGAAGGGGCTGGAGTTCGACCTGGTCGTCGTCGTCGACCCGGAGGAGTTCGGCGAGGGCGCCGAGGGGGCGGTCGACCGCTACGTCGCGATGACCCGGGCGACCCGGCAGCTCGTCGTCCTCCGGAGCCCGTGACGGGGCCTCGTGCGCGACGGGGTGCGGCCGGCGGGGCGTACCCGGCGGGGTCAACACGCGGGGCGGTCGGGCCGGCGCGATCGGGTGACACACCGCCACACCCGCGCCCGCACGGCCGTTACCAGAGCGGCTCCCCCTCGGGGGCCCCGTTCCGCTCTAGTGAAGGAATTGTTCGAGCATGCTGAAGAAGATGACGGTCACCGCAGCAGTCACCGCCGCCGCGATCGGCGCCGGCGTGGGCGTGGCCGCCCCGGCCATGGCGATCGGCAACGACAACGGGGTCAACACCGTCAACGGCAACGGTGCCCAGCAGATCTACGGCAACCAGAAGACCCACGGCGACAAGAGCCCCCAGCTCAGCCTGGTCCAGGGCACCCTGAACAAGCCCTGCATCGGCCTGCCGGCCAAGGTCAACGCCCAGTCCCTGGTCGCGATCATCGCCAACGTCGGTGTCCAGGACATCAACGTCCTGTCCAACCCGCAGAACCAGCAGTGCGTGGAGAACTCCACCCAGGCCAAGGGCGACGAGCCGCTCTCGCACATCCTGGACAACATCCCGGTCCTCTCCGGGAACCTTTCCGCCGGCAGCTGACCCGGCCACGATCGGGCCGGCCGGGGAGCCCGCGCGGGCTCCCCGGCCGGCCCGGTCGGCTCACCCGTTCGCGGCCTTGGCGTAACGGGCGGCCAGGTCCGCGAAGGCGGCCCTCAGCTCGGGCGGCCCGACGACCGTGATGTCGGCGTCGAACCTGCCGACGGTGGCGGCCAGGCCGGTCCAGGACCAGGAGCCCAGGAGGACCCGACAGCGCTCCGAGCCCAGTTCCTCGACGATCGCGTCGCGGGTGTAGAGGGACACGGTGGCGGCCGGCAGATCGAGGAGCACCTCGCCCCGACAGGGCCACTCCCCCGCTCCCTCGGAGCCCCGGAAGCGCCCGGCGACGAAGAGCGCCACGTCCCCGCCGGGCAGCTCGCGGGGGTTGAACCGCGGCCCGTTGGGCGTGCGCGGGGTGATCCGGTCGGCACGGAAGGTACGCCAGTCCTCGCGGTCGAGGTCCCAGGCCACCAGGTACCAGCGTCCGCCCCGTGTGACGAGGTGGTGGGGCTGCGCCCGGCGCGGCGGAGGTTCCCCGGCGCCCTCGGCGGAGGCGGAGGCGGACGCGGACGCGGGCGCGTAGTCGAAGCGCAGCTCCACGCGGGCGTGGACGGCCTCGCCGAGGGCCATGAGCACGCCGCTGTCGACGGGCGTGTGGGGTCGTCTGTCCGGCTGTTCGACGGCGGCGACCTGGAGGGTGTCGATGCGGTGGCGCAGCCGGGCGGGCATGACCTGCCGGACGGTGTTCAGCGCGCGGGCGGCGGCCTCCTCGATGCCGGCGCCGGTGGTTGTGGCGATCCGGAGGGCGACGGCGAGCGCGACGGCCTGCTCGTCGTCGAACAGCAGCGGTGGCAGCTCCGTACCCACGTCGAGGCGGTAGCCGCCTTCGGGGCCCTTGAAGGCGGCTACGGGGTAGCCGAGTTCGCGCAGGCGGTCGATGTCGCGGCGCACGGTGCGCGGGCTGACGTCCAGCCGCTCGGCGAGGAGCGCGCCCGGCCAGTCCCGACGTGCCTGGAGCATCGAGAGCAGCGACAGCAGTCGTACGGAGGTTTTCTGCACGTCGCCATCCTGCCCCGGGAAGCGGCCACGGACTGTCCGCTTCTCCTGCGACGGTGGTCCTCAGCGCGCCCGGGACGCGTGCTCGGCCTGAAGGGTGGCGAGGAGGGCGAAGGCGGCCCTGTCCACCGCGCGTCGGGTGTTGGCCAAGGCGACGACGGCGACCCGCTTCTCCGGGTCGAAGCCCACGAAGGAGGAGAAGCCGCCGGTGCCGCCGTTATGCCATATCTGCAGGTGGGAGCCCTGGCGGGGGTGGAGGCGGTGGGCCGTCCAGCCGAGGTGCGCCCAGGCGAAGGGGCTCATGCGGTGCTCGACCGCGCGGCTCGTACGGATGGCCTCGGCGAGTTCGGCGGGGCCGCCGTCCAGTTGGGCGCGGACGAATGCCGCCAGGTCCGTCGCGGTCGAGTGCAGGCCGCCCGCTCCCGCGAGGTCGGCCAGGTGCCACGGCGGGACCGGCCGCCCCGGGCGGGCGTGTCCCCGCGCGAGGCGTCCGGCGCGGGCGCCGTCCACGGTCACGACGGTGTCGCTCATGCCCAGGGGCGCGCAGACCTGGCGGGTCACGAGGGTCTCGTAGTCGGTGCCGGTCCGGTGGCCCAGGGCCAGGCCGAGCAGTCCGGCGCCGAGGTTCGAGTAGCGGAAACGTTTCCCTGGTTCGGCCCCCAGCCGGGTCCGGGCCAGGCCGGAGAGGAGCACCTCCGCCGTGCAGTCGGCGTACGGGTCAGGCGTCGAGGGGCGCAGCAGGGCCCGCAGGTACATCCCCTTGGGCAGGCGCGGCAGGCCGGAGGTGTGGGTGGCCAGGTGCCGCAGGAGGATGGGGGCGCCACCGCGCGTCGGGATGGTCGCGCCGTCCGGCAACAACGCGGCGAGCGGCTCGTCCAGTTCGACGACGCCGTTCACCGCCAGGCGCGCCAGGGCCAGGGCGGTGAGCGGTTTGGTCACCGAGCCGATCTCGAAGAGGGTGTCCGCGCCGGGAACACCGGGTGCCCCGGGAGCGCGGTCCTCGTCCCCACCGGCGCGGCCCGCGCCCCTGATCTCCACCGAGTCCCCCGCCACGGCGGCCACCACCGCGCCGACGCGCCCTTGGGCCAGTCGGTCGGCGGCCTGTTGGGCGAGGCTCGCGAGTTCTTCCACCATGAGGGTCATCCTGTCGGCGTCGGGGGCCCAACCCGTGAGCCCTGGTGATGATTTGTCGCGGCCCGCACTGCGACCTGAGAAGGACGTCCGGCACGACTCGACCCGGAGGTCCCGGGAATCGTGACCGGGGCGGGATGATGGGGGCATGAACGAGAAGCAGTGGGCGCCCCGTCACAATCTCCGGTTGGAGAACCACAGCAAGGCCATCGACCCGCAGGACGGCCCCACACAGTTGCGGCCCGCGCGCGTACCCACGGGAGAGACCACCGTGACCTGCGCCTGCGGGCTGGACACGGGAGCCCTTCCGAGCGACGACGCGCGCCTGATCTACGAACAGCACCGCCACCTGATCCGCGACGAGAGCACGGCGAGGGGCTGAGGCCGATACCGCAGCGCACCCCGCACCCGCCCGGCCTCCGCACCGGCTCCCGATCCGCACGGGAGCCGGGCGGCGTTGGCCGTCCCGGGCCGGGGCGAGGTCCGGAAGTACGCGAGATCGTCCACGGCGCTCGCATCGGAAGCCGTCCTGCCGGGAGAATGTCCCCCAGCGCGGAACGCGTCGCTCCACTGGATGCGATCGGGATGAGGCGGGCGGCATGAACCCCTGGGAACCCAACGAGCCCATGACCGTACGGAGGGCGAGGGACGGACAGCTCTACTTCGCGGCCGGCGACGTCACCCACATGCTCCGTGACCTCGCCTCGGCCATCGACCTCCACGCCCGCGACGGCGACTTGAGCTGGGCGAGCGACACCCCCGAGCCGATCACGTTGGACGCCGCCACCATGCGGACGGTCGCCCGCATCCTGCAGGCGCAGGCCGACCACATGGACATCCAGCTGATCACCATCGCCGGAGAGTGACGGGCCGGCTCCTGTGGGCGGGACGCAGCTTCCGGTCGGGGCCGGTGGGCCGGGGTGGGGCGGAGCGGTCGTCCCCTCCCCGCGGACCGGGCCGAAGGTGACGGAACCGGCCCGGCACGGTACGAAGGCCATGTGAAGGAAGCAACGCAAGCCGCCACCGTTCGGGTGTTCATCGCCCTCGCCCCGCCCGACGACGCGAAGGAGGAGTTGGAACGGGTGCTGCGCCCGGCCTACGGCGCGCACCCGCGCATGCGGTGGAACCGCGTCGAGGACTGGCACGTCACCCTGGCGTTCCTGGGCGAGCTGCCGGTCGAGACCGTTCCGCCGCTGCGGACACCGCTCGCGGACCTCGCGGCGTCCCGTCCTCCCGTACGGCTCGCCCTGCGCGGCGGTGGGCACTTCGACGAGCGGGTGGTGTGGACCGGGATCGATGGGGACGTGGAGGGCCTGCACCTGCTCGCCTCCGAGGTGCGCACCGTCGTGAAGGAATGCGGCGTGCCCTTCGAGGGCCGCCCGCTACGCCCCCACCTCACCCTGGCCCGAGCCCGCCGGGGCGACACGTCCTCGGCGGTGGACACCGCCGCCGGTCTGGCCGCCTTCGCCGGTCGGCCCTGGGAGGCCGCGCGCCTGCACCTGGTCGGCAGCAACATCGGCCGCGGCCCGGGTCCGATCCACTACCGCGACATCGCGTCCTGGCCCTTCACCGACCCCGCCGCCGAATGATCGACAGCCGGAGCCGGGGGACGACGCCCCCGGGCGGAATCCGACTGCGGCCCGGCCTCCCCGCGTGATACGTCATCAGGTCATGGACGATCTCGTGACGGCCCGGCTCCTGCTTCATCCGCTGAACGTCAGCGAAGCGGAGCGGGTGCTGACCGGCGAGCCGGACGGCGCTGCCCGATGGGCACCCGGATACCCGGCCGAGGGCGACGCCTCCGCGGCCCGACGCTTCCTGGCCACCTGCGCGAACACGGGCGATCCCCGGCCGTTCGGCACGTACGAGATCCGTCGCCGCGAGGACGGGCTCACCATCGGCGGCGTGGACTTCCACGGAAGGCCGGACGAGAGCGGCGGCGTCACGATCGGCTACGGCCTCATCCCCTCGGCGCACGGCCGGGGATACGCCACCGAAGCCCTCCGCGCGCTGCTGTCGTTCGCGCGCGCCCACGGCGTCAGCAGCGTCGAAGGCGACACCGACCACGACAACCTCGCCTCCCAACACGTCATGACCGCGGTCGGCCTGCGCCTGGTCGCCGAAGACGAACGACTGAAGTACTTCAAGATCACCTGGAAGGACACGGCGGAGACCACCGATCCGCGCACCCAGGGAGCCCAACCGGCTTGAGACACGGCCCGGTTGACCGCACCGCATTCCACCGACTCGCTGGTGCGCCGCGTCCGACTGTGGTTGGCTGGGGGGTATGACCGTACTCGTGACCCGTCGCCACGTTGACTACGTGCGTGTCACGACCACGGCTTGTCCCGCCGCTCTCTGACGCGGCGCCGCGACCCCGGGTCGCCCCCCTCTCCGCTTCCGGTGCACCGTGCCGTCCGCCCGTACCGCCCGTACGCCCCTCCCCGGGTCGGGCGCGTGGCGCCGCGCCGCGGTGACGCCTCCCGCGCCGTCACCCCCCTCCCGTAGGCGCTCCGTCGGAGCCCCGTACGCCGTCCTGCCCGTGCCCCCGCCGCCCCGCACCGAGGAGAAGCATGAGCCAGCCGACCGGACCCGACACTTCCGCCTGGTCGTTCGAGACGAAGCAGCTGCACGCCGGCGCCGCTCCGGACCCGACCACCGGCGCGCGTGCGGTCCCGATCTACCAGACCACCTCGTTCGTCTTCCGCGACACGCAGCACGCGGCCGACCTCTTCTCCCTCGCCGAGCCCGGGAACATCTACACCCGCATCCACAACCCCACCCAGGACGCCTTCGAGCAGCGGATCGCCGCGCTCGAAGGCGGAGTCGCCGCCGTCGCCCTGTCCTCCGGGCAGGCCGCGGAGGCACTGGCGCTCCTGAACGTGGCGAGCGCCGGCGACCACATCGTGTCCAGCGCATCCCTCTACGGCGGCACCTACAACCTCTTCCGCCATACACTGCCGAAGTTCGGCATCGAGGTGTCCTTCGTCGAGGACCCGGACGACCCGGACGCCTGGCGGGCCGCCATTCGGCCCGGTACGAAGGCCCTGTTCGCGGAGACGCTCGGCAATCCGCGCGGCAACGTCCTGGACATCCGTGCCGTCGCCGACGTGGCGCACGCCGCCGGGCTCCCGCTGATCGTCGACAACACCGTGCCCACCCCCTTCCTCCTGCGCCCCATCGAGCACGGCGCCGACGTCGTCGTGCACTCGGCGACCAAGTTCCTGGGCGGTCACGGCACGACCATCGGCGGCGTCGTCGTCGACGCCGGCACCTTCGACTTCGGGGCGCACGCCGAGCGCTTCCCCGACTTCAGCGAGCCGGACCCCAGTTACCACGGCCTGCGGTACTGGCCCGCGCTCGGCCCCGGGGCGTACGCCGTCAAGCTGCGCGTGCAGTTGCTGCGCGACCTCGGCCCCGCCATCGCGCCGCACTCCGCCTTCCTGCTCCTCCAGGGCGTGGAGACGCTGAGCCTGCGGCTGGAGCGCCACACGTCCAACGCGCAGGCGCTGGCGGAGTGGTTGGAGGCACGGGACGAGGTCTCCGCCGTCCACTACCCCGGGCTGCCCTCCAACCGCTGGTACGAGGCGGGGCGCCGCTACCTCCCGCGCGGCGCCGGGGCCGTGCTCTCCTTCGAGTTGGAGGGCGGCGCCGATGCGGGCCGGCGCTTCGTGGACGCGGTCGAGCTCTTCAGCCACCTCGCCAACATCGGTGACGTGCGCAGCCTCATCATCCACCCCGCGTCCACCACCCACAGCCAGCTCGACGAGGCGCAGCTCGCCGCCACCGGAACCTCCGCGGGGCTCGTGCGCCTCTCGGTCGGCATCGAGAACCTCGCCGACCTGAAGGCGGACCTGGAGGCCGGCTTCCGCGCCGCGAAGGGGACGCCCTGAGCCCCGGCCCGCCGACCGCCGGCGGCGCGCTCCTCCCTCCCGCCACCGGTGCGTGGCGGGAGGGGGATCCGTGGGGGCGGCGGCGGTGGCACCACCGTGCGGATCCCCTGCCGCTGGAGTCGGGCGGCACCCTCCCGGGGGTCACCCTGGCGTACGAGACGTGGGGGCGGCTCGCCCCGGACGGCTCCAACGCGGTCCTGGTCCCGCACGCGCTGACCGGCGACAGCCACGTCGCCGGTCCGGCCGGGCCCGGCCACCCCACCCCCGGGTGGTGGGACGCGCTGGTGGGGCCGGGGCGGGCCCTGGACACGGACCGCTGGTTCGTGGTGGCGCCGAACGTCCTCGGGGGCTGCCAGGGGAGCACCGGGCCGGCCTCGCCGCGCCCCGACGGGCGTCGCTGGGCTGGTTCCTTCCCCCGGCTGACCCAGCGCGACCAGGTGCGCGCCGAGGCGGGCCTCGCCGACGCGTTGGGGATCGAGCGGTGGGCGCTCGTGATCGGCGGGTCCATGGGCGGGATGCGCGCGCTGGAGTGGGCGGTGTCGTTCCCGCCCCGCGTGGCGGCGCTGCTGTTGCTCGCCTGCCCGGCGGTGGCGAGCGCCGACCAGATCGCGTGGGCCTCCGCACAGATCCACGCGATCCGCGCCGACCCCCACTGGCGGAACGGCGCCTACCACGACGCCGGGCCGGGGCGCGGCCCGCACACCGGTCTCGGCATCGCCCGCCGCATCGCCCACACCACCTACCGCAGTGGCGAGGAGCTCCAGGCCCGCTTCGGTCACCGCCCGCAGGACGGCGAGGACCCCCGGGCCGGTGGGCGCTACCAGGTCGAGTCGTACCTCGACCACCAGGCCGCGAAGTTGGTGGGGCGCTTCGACGCGGGCAGTTACGTCGTGTTGTGCGAGGCGATGAACGCGCACGACATCGGCCGGGGGCGGGGCGGGACCCGCCCCGCCCTCGCGCGGGTCGGGGCGCGGACCCTGGTGGCGGGGGTCGACTCGGACCGGCTGTATCCGATCGGGCAACAGGAGGAACTGGCCGCCGGGATCCCCTCGGCGGACGCCGTCCGGCGTCTGTCCTCGCCGTTCGGCCACGACGGGTTCCTCATCGAGACGGGGCAGGTCGCCGCGCTCGTACGGGAACTCCTGGGCACGGTGTGACCCGTCTTCGCGGGCAAAAGTACTGGCGGGCACGCGTCCGCAAGGTCGATCATTCGACGCATGAGCGAACAACCCGCACGATGGACCCAGGCGACCGTCTACCCCGACATGTGGGCCGACCCGGACCAAGACCCCCGCGACACCGACGGAGAGGCACCGGAGGGCGAGCTCGCCACCCTGGAGGACTTCCTGTCGGGCTACCGCCTGACCCTGCGGTTGAAGTGCGAGGGCCTGGACCCGGAGCAATTGGCCCGGCGTTCCGTCCCGCCGTCGACGATGTCGCTGCTCGGCCTGCTGCGCCACCTCGCCGAGGTGGAACGGGACTGGCAGAACTGGATCACGGACGACGAGCCGCGCCCGAAGCTGTACGGCGTGCGCGACGGGGACTTCGACGGGGCGATCGCCGAGCAGGCCGTGGTCGACGCCGCGTACGTGGATCTGGAGCGCGAGCAGGCCGCGACCGACGCGGCGCTGGCCGAGCACCCGGACCTGGGTGAGCGCGTGGGCAAGGACGGCATCGCGGTCCGCGAGCTGATGGTGCACCGCGTCGAGGAGTACGCCCGCCACTGCGGGCACGCCGACCTGTTGCGCGAGTGCGTGGACGGCAGGGTGGGCCAGTGACGGGGAACGGGACTCGCACGGCCCGCGGCACGCGGGTCGGCGGCCGCCCGACCCGCTGACCGAAACGGCGCGCCGGGTGGGGCGCCGGCGGGGGCGACCGGGCCGCCTCGCGGTCAGGCGTCGAGGGTGAGGTCGGAGGTGGGGATCGACTGGCAAATGAGGACCTCGGTGTTGGGGAGGTCCTCGGAAGGGGTGACGAGGTGCGCCGCGGCCCCCTTGAGGACGGCGCAGGCGCAGCTCTCGCACTGGCCGACGCGACAGCCGGAGGGCATCTTCACCCCCGCGGCCTCGCCCAGGGCGAGCAGCGGGCCGTCGCCCTTGCGCCAGGTGGTGGTGGTTCCGGTCCGGGCGAAGGTCACGGTGAACTCGGCGTCGTCGGGGACCTCGACCTCCCGCCGGGTGGGCCGGAACTTCTCGCTGAACACCTCGAAGCGGGGGACGCCCCGGGCGTGGAGCCCCTTCGTGAGGGAGTCGATCATGGGCTCGGGACCGCACAGGTAGAACCGGGCGCGCTCGCGCAGGAGTCGCGGGTCGATGTCGTCGACGGTGATGTAACCGGTGCGGTCGTGGTCGCGGCCGATGACGTCCTCCTCCCCCGGGGCCGCGTAGTGGTCGACGGTGCGCAACACCGGTATGCGGGGCGCCAGTTCGCGCAGGCGGGCGCGGAAGGGGTGGTCCGCGGAGTTCGTGTTGCCGAAGTGGAGGACGACCTCGGGGACGGTGTGGGCCGTGGTGGCGAGGGTTTCGAGGTAGCTGAGGAACGGGGTGCCTCCGATGCCGCCGGCGAGGAGGACGACCGGGTGCTCGGTGTGGGTGGGGATGGCGAAGACGCCACCCGGGTTGGCCAGGTGGAGTCGGTCCCCGACCCGCAGCCGCTCGTGGACCCGGGTGGAGAAGGCGCCGTCGGGGATGCGCCGCACCGCGAGGTGGTAGGCGGCGCGGTCGGCTTGGACGGCGGGGCCGGTGAGGGAGTAGCTGCGGCCGTCGACCGGATCCTGGAGGCTGCCGTCGGGGTGTTCGGCGCGGACGGTCAGGTGCTGGCCGGGCCGGTAGTCGGGCAGGGCTCCGCCGTCGTGGGGCTCCAGTACGAGGCCGCGTACGCCGGGGCTCACATCGGTCAGGGCGGTGACGGTGAAGGGCCGCGTCCCGGTCCAGGCCCCGTCGGTGGCGGCGGGCCGGATCTCGCACACCGAGGAGCGCAGCGGGGCGGAGCCGCTGAGCGGGTCGGTGGTGCTGTGGTCGACGAGCCGGTTGAAGTTCGATCCGCTGGGGGCGGTCGGGTCGGCGCCGGGGAGGCCGAGGTCGGGGGCGTCCTGCCACCAGCCGTACTCGCCGACGACGACGGAGGGGTGGAGGGAGTCGTCGAAGCGGGCCCGCAGCCGGATGGACCCGCGCCGGGTGGCGAGTTCGACCCACTGGCCCTCGCCGATCCCCCGGGCCCGCGCCGCACGCGGGTGCATGTCCACGGAGGGGTCGACGGCGCGGCGGCGCAGCGAGGTGAGCGAGCGCTGCTGGCTGTGGACGAAGTAGCCGTGTTTGGCGCAGGTCAGGACGAGCGGGAACTCCGGGCCGGTGGAGGCGGGGTCGTGGTGTTCCGGGACGGGCGGGTGGCCGTGGCCCAAGAGCCGCTCGGAGTAGAGCTCGACGCGCCGGGTCGGGGTGTTGAAGCCCACCACCGTGTCGCCCGCCGCCGCCCCACCGACGGCCGTGCCACCGGTGGTGAGGGCGTACTTCCGGTGGAGGAGTTCGCGGGGCACCCGGACACCGCCGGGGCGGGCGCGGAGTGCGTCGACGCTCAGGCCGAGGGGTTCGAGCTGCCAGTTCCAGGCGGCCTCGATGTCCCCGTCGAAGAAGTCCTCGCCCATGCCGAGGCGGCGGGCGAGGTCGAAGACGACCTCGGTGTCGCTGCGGGAGTCGCCCTGGGGGTCGACCATCCGGGGGCGGAGCTGTACGTGTTCCTGCGCGCGGTGGCCGATCTCGAAGCCGAAGCGCAGGGCCTCGTGTTCGTAGGCGCTGTTGACGGGGAGCACGATGTCGGCGCTGGTGCCGGTCGGGTTGTGGAACAGGTCGAGGTGGACCTGGAAGTCGAGGCTCCGCAGGGCGCGGGCGGTGCGGTCGGAGTCGGGCTGGGCGACGACGAGGTTCGAGCCGAAGCCGATCAGTGCGCGGACCGGGTAGGGCCGGCCGGTCTCGATGGCCGTGCACAGGTCCCCGGAGTTGACGTACCCGAAGGCGGGCGGGCCGAGGGGGTGCTTGTCGAGGCCGAGGGCCTTGGCGCGCTGTTCGGGGGCGAGCTGGGCGAAGGAGGTGGCGGCGTTGTAGGGCGGGGCGGGGGCGACGTGGTTGCCGCCGGGGCTGTCGTAGGAACCGGTCAGGGCGTAGAGCGTGGCCAGGGCGCGCTCCGTCTGGCTCGCGTTGGCGCTCTGTCCGACGCCCGTCCAGCCGTAGTAGGTGACCGCCCGCGCGGCGGCGATCTCCGCCGCCAGCGCCCGGACCTCCCGCTCGGGGATCCAGGTCGTGGCGGCGACCCGGGCCGGCGGCCAGGCCGCGCAGGCCCGCGCGTAGTGCTCGAAGGCGGGCAGGCAGTCGAGGACGGAGCCGTCCCGGAGGGTGACGCCCCGTGCGCCGCGCAGGGCGAACCGCTCGGGGCGGCGGGCGGCGCGCGTGGTGTCGTACGCCTCGGCCCGGCCCGTCTCGTCGTCGAAGACGGCGAAGCCGTGGGCGTTGCCGGAGCCCTCGCTGTTGCCGGAGACCCCGCCGCTCCCGGACCCGCCGCGCCGCTCGGGGGCCGCCGCGTCGGGCGCGAGCTCGTCGGCGCGCAGGAAGCGTCCGGTGTCGGGCCGGACCAGGAGGGGGCCGTTGGTCCAGGCCCGGACGAACGCCTCGTCGTGGCCGCCGCTCTCGATGAGGAGGTGGGCGAGGCCCAGGGCGAGGGCGGCGTCGGTCCCGGGGCGCACCCTCAGCCAGTGGTCGGCCCGCAGGGCGCTGGTGGAGCGGCGCGGATCGACCACGGCGAGCTTGGTGCCGTTCGCCTGCGCGGCGGAGAGCGCGGCGGACTGGGCCAGCCAGGTCTTGGCCGGGTTGAAGCCCCACAACAGGGCGAGGTCGGCGTTGGCGTAGTCGGGCGGGGGGATGGGCGAGCCGAAGGTGAAGGCGTGGGCGAAGTCCTTGTGCCAGTTGCAGATCTCCGCGCTGTACACGGTGTTCGGGCTGCCGAAGCGGCGCACGAAGCGCTCGATCCACTCGGTCGCGTCCGAGACCATCGTGCCCGAGGGCGTGGCCACGCCGAACGCGACGGCCTCGGGTCCGCTCTCGGCGGCGATCGCCCCGATCCTGTCGGCGATCTCCGTCATCGCCTCGTCCCACGTGATGGGCGTCCATCCCGGGTCGGGGTCGGACTTCGGGTTCGTGCGCCGCAGCGGAGTGGTCAGGCGGCGGGTGCTGTGCGCGATCTCGGGCGCGGACCGGCCCTTGGGGCACAGGGCGGCGCCGGTGGGGTGGTCGGGGTCCGGGCGGACGCCGGTGAGCCGGCCGTCCTCGACGGTGTAGATCGCTCCGCACCGGGACTTGCAGAGGGTACAGAACCCTCGCTTCTCTTCGATCACGATCAGGACCTCCGAAAGGACGCGGCGCCACTGCCACCCCTCCATTGGACGCCCGTTTGATCGATCATTCACTCCGTCGATGGTCCCTTCCGGCGGGCCGGAGGTCCCGGCCCGCCGCCGCTGTCAGCCGGTCGGCGTCACGTGAAGGCGGCGGCGTTGCGTGCGGCCCACGCCGCGAACGTGCCCGGTGCCCGGCCCAGGACGCGTGCGACGTCGGGGCTCACCCGCCGCTCGGCCTCGGTGGGCTCGCCGAGGATGGCCAGGGTGCCCTCGACCACCGGCAGCGGCATGAACCCCGCCATCAGCTCGTGGGCCTCGGCGCGGGTCTGCTCGGTGAAGCGCACCGGTTCGCCCAGCACCTCCGCGATCGCCCCGGCCCGCTCGCGGGGGGTGGTCGCGGCGGGACCGGTCAGGATGTGGGTGGCCCCCGTGTGGCCGTCGCCGAGGAGGGCCGCCGCGGCGACCGCCGCCACGTCGTCGGGATCGACGAAGGGCAGTCCGACGTCTCCGAACGGCGCCTCGACCGCACGCCGCGTCCGGATCGACTCCGCCCAGGCGAAGGCGTTGGTGGCCATGCCTCCCGAACGCAGGACCGTCCAGGCGAGCCCGGACTCCCGCACGGCCGCCTCGAACAGGGCCGGGTGCCGATACGCCTCCGGACGGGTCCCCGCCCCTTGCGAGGACAGCAGGACGACCCTGCGGATCCCGGCGGCCTTGGCCACCTCGAGGATGCCGTGCGGGTCCTCACCCGCCACCAGCAGGAACAATGCCCGCGCCCCCTCGAAGGCGGCCCGCAGACCGGCCGGATCGGCGAGGTCCGCGGCCACCGCCCGCACCCCCGTCGGCACGTCGGCCTCGGTGATCCGCCGGGCCACCGCCGTCACCGGGACCCCGGTCTCCCTCCCGGCTTCCGCCTCGTCGAGCATCCGTACCAGCGCCCGTCCGACGTTGCCCGTCGCACCCGTCACCACGATCATGTCGATTCCCTCGTTCAAGAGTTGGTCAGCCAGTTAGTTAGTTGACTGACTTGCTTCGATGAGGGAGACGGTAGGGGATCCGGCGCCGCGCTGTCTATAGTGAGTTGGGTGACTGACTCAAAGGATTCCCGCCCCGCTCGGGCCAAAGCGGTGGGCAAGCGCCAACGGCTGACGGCCGCCGCCGCCCGGGTGCTGCACGAGCAGGGTGTGGAGCGCACGACCATCGCCGACATCGCCCAGGCGGCCGATGTGCCCGTGGGCAACGTCTACTACTACTTCAAGACCAAGGACGAGCTGATCGAAGCCGCCCTCTCCGAACACACCCGACACCTGGGCGTGCTCACCGAGCGGCTCGACGCGCTGTCCGATCCGCGCGAACGCCTGAAGGGGCTCATCGAGGCATGGGTCGGCGGGCGCGACACCGCCGCCCTCTACGGATGCCCCACCGGCACCCTCGCCGTCGAGCTGGACAAACGATCCGAGGGCGGCCTCGACCTCACCGCGGGTCTGGTCATCCGTGGACTGTTGGACTGGGTGGAGATGCAGTACCGCGAGCTCGGGGCCGCCGACCCCGAAGGGCTCGCGCTGACGCTCGTCGGCGCCTACCAGGGCATGTCACTGCTCGCCAACGCCCTACGCGACCCGGAGGTCATGTCCCGCGAAGGGGCCCGTCTCGTCCGCGAGATCGACTCCCTGCCCCCGACCCGGTCCGACTGATCCCGTCCGTGTCGCGTCGACGCGACGGCCCCGGCCGGGGCCGGACAGCGAAAGGCCCCGGTCTCCGTGAGGAGGCCGGGGCCTTGTTCGAGCGCTGGGCAGGCCTTGCACCTACATTTCCCCGCGGGAAGCGGGGCGTCTTTCCTTGGACCACCAACGCAGGTCCCGCTGCCGTTTTCACGGCCGCGAGAACAAGATCAATATAGCGCAGGCTTCCGGCCACGGGCAACAACCCGGCCACCGGCGATTCGGACGGGACCGCGGTCGTGAACACGGCGGGCAGGACGGGCACGACAGCGGCGGTGGCGGGAGGGGCTGTAGCGGGTGGGGCGGGCGTGTGTGCGGAAGTGGTCCCGGCATGGCGTAGGGTTGTGTTCACCGACGCGGGGTGGAGCAGCTCGGTAGCTCGCTGGGCTCATAACCCAGAGGTCGCAGGTTCAAATCCTGTCCCCGCTACTGATCGAAAGGGCCCGGATCCTCATGGATCCGGGCCCTTTCGTCATGCCCTGCCCGGCCGGGCCCCGTCTCAGCCGTTCGGGACGGTGTCCTGGAAGGTGGTGCCCGCGGTACGGAAGGCATTGACCTTGGCCGTGACCTGGGCGGGGGTGAGGACCTGGTCCTTCACGTGGAGGACGTAGTCCACCTTCTGGTCGTAGGCGCGGGGCGCCGATCCCGGCTGGCCGTTGAGGTCGATGAGCCACTGGTTGAAGTTGATCGACATGGGGCGCTCGGGCAGGTAGCGGGCGTCGTGGGTGCCGAAGACCTGTCCGTCGATGTAGTAGGTGATGGCGTTGCCGTCGATGGTCAGCACCAGGTCGTGCCAGCCCGCGTAGCTGGTGCGGGCCTCGGAGTGCTGGTTGACCGCTTCCCAGGGGTCGGGCCGGTACGTCTCCCACGAGGTCGTGTAGAGGATGTCGGCCGGCTCGCCCCAGCCTCCGTTGGGGAGGTACTCGAAGTCGTACTCGGCGTAGTCGTCGGCCATCGGGGCCTTGAGGTCGTTGATGGTGAAGAAGGTCTGGACGAGGTGGTCGCCGTCCGGGCCTGACTTGGGGGCGTCGGCGAACTTCATCCGGGTCGCATAGGTGCCGTTCTTGAACTTCGTGGCCTGGGTGAGGATCTCGGTCTGTTTGGTGGACTCGCCCGAGCCGGCCGTGGAGGTTTCCAGGTTCATGACGGAGTTCCCGGACTCCTGGGCGAAGGTGACGTTCTCGGGAGCCCAGGTCGCGCCGGGGACGCCCGGGCCGCCCGCGTTGGAGCGGACGCTCCAGCCGTGCGCCGCGATGGCCGGGTCGGTGTGGGAGGTGTAGGCGAAGTCGTCGAAGAGGGTGGCTCCGGACGGGCCCGGGTCGGTCGGGGTGGGGGTGGGGCCCGTGGGGGTGGGGGTCGGATCCGGGTCGGGGGTGTTGCCTCCGGGGGCGGTGCCCCAGACGGTGGAACCGGCGAGCTGCGCCGTCACCTTGGCGGCGTCCGCGTAGGCGGTGAGCGCGGGGGCGAAGGAGTAGTCGTCGGACTGGTTCAGGGTCTGCCAGTCGGCCCGGTGGAAGCGCAGTTGCATGTCGCCGGTGTCGGCGCCGGGGGCGAGGGAGCCCGCCCCCGCGGTGAAGGTGATCTCCAGATAGCGGTCGGCGGTGGCGGTGGGCGTGGCCAGGGTGCCGAAGGTGCCGGTGATGTTGGCGCAGCCCTTGACCGCCCAGGAACAGGCGAAGCGGTACTGGGTGGTGGGGCCGTCCGCCTTGAAGTAGTAGCGGATCTTGACCTGGCTCAGCGCGACGGCGGTGGAGCCGTTGTTGACCACCTTGAACCAGGGCTCGGCCTGGTCGGCGGTGGCTCCGGTGGCGCTGGTGCGGTACTGCACCTTCACGGAGTCGGCGGCGGCGTTGGCGGGGAGCGCGGTCAGGGCTGCCGAGCCCAGTCCGGCGGTCAGGGCGAGGGCCAGGGCGGTGGCCGTGCGTCGACGGGGTGTGCGCATGGGGCGTTCCTCTCGGGGTGGGGGGACCACGGGTGGGATCACGGGGTGAGGAGGCGGTGCGGTGCGCGGGCCGGGACGCCGAGCGCGGCGAGCCGGATCAGGTGTCGGTCGAGCCGGCGGAGGAAGTCGGGCCGGTCGCGGTGGGTCGACCAGGCGGTCTCCGCGAGGGCGCAGAGGCGGGGGAAGGCGAGGCGTTCGAGCTGGGCGGGGGTGCTCGCGTACTCGGTCCACAGTTGGGCCTGGGTGCCGAGGACCCGCGCGGCGGCCTCGGGTTCCCAGTGGGCGGGGGCGGGGTCGTGGTCGTAGACGGCGTCGAGGTCTACGATCCCGTCCTGTCCCCGGGGTTCGGCGGGGTCGGCGCTCTGCGGGTAGTCGAGGTAGGTGGAGCGGAACGGGGTCATGACGACGTCGTGGCCGCGCAGGGCCGCCTCACGGCCGTGTTCGGCGTCGCGCCAGGCCAGGACCGTGAAGTCGGTGGGTAGTTCCCGACCGGTGTCGGTCCAGCCGAGGGGCCGCCGGCCCAGGGAGGCGAGGTGGGCGGCGACGGTTCCCATGAACCAGCCGTGCAGGGCGTCCGGTCCGGCCAGTCCCTCGGCGGTGACGCGGGCCCGGGCGGTGGGCGAGGTCTCCCATTCGGTGCGGGGGCATTCGTCGCCGCCCAGGTGGACGTAGGGGGCGGGGAAGACGTCGACGACCTCGTCCAGGACGGCCCGGCAGAAGGCGAGGGCCTCGTCGTGGACGCCGAAGATGTTTTCGCAGACGCCCCAGCGGGTCCAGGTGTCCATCCGGGTGGTGGGGTGGTTGCCCAGGTGGGGGTAGGCGGCGAGGGCGGCCCGGGCGTGGCCGGGCATCTCGATCTCGGGGATCACCGTGATCCCCCGGCGGGCGGCGTAGGCGACGAGGTCGGCGAGTTCGGCGCGGGTGTAGGAGCCTTCGTGGGGCAGGCCGTCTCCTTCGCTCTCGCGGCGGTGGGCGCCGGTTTCGGTGAGGAGGGGGTAGGCGGGCACGGGCATCCGCCAGCCCTGGTCGTCGGTGAGGTGGAGGTGGAAGACGTTCAGCCGGTGCAGGGCGAGCAGGTCCACGAACCGCCGCAGGTACGCGGGGGGTTGGAAGTGCCGGGCCACGTCGAGGAGGGCCCCTCGCCAGGCGAACCGCGGGCGGTCGGTGATCCGTACGCAGGGCACGGTCCATTCGGTACGTCGCCCCGTGAGGTCGGGGGCGTCGGGGGCGTCGGGGGCCTGCGCGGGCGGGCCGAGCGCTTCGGGCGGGAGGAGTTGACGCAGGGTCTGTATCCCGCGCAGCAGTCCCGTCGGGTGGGCGGCCCGCAGGACCACGGCCTCGGTGGAGACGGTCAGGCCGTAGCCCTCGGCGCCGAGACCCCCGAGGACGGGGTCGAGGAGCAGGACCACGCGGCCGTCGGAGCGCGGGGGCAGGGCGAGCCCGGTGGTGGGGGTGAGCGTCTCGCGCAGCAGGGCGGCGGCGCCCTCGGCGCCGGGGCCGACGCGCAGTCCCGTGGTGGCGTCGAAGGTGAAACGGCCCGGCTGGAGGGTGACGGATTCGGGGCGTGGGACGAGTGCGAGGTCGGAGCGGCGGGTCATCCGGGGGTTCCTCACCTGATCGGGCCTGACGACTGGGAGTTGACCAATTGGCAAGGTGGTCAACTCGGTGGCATGAAGGTGACATGCTCGGGTCGACCCGTCAACCCTCCCCGCACGCAAGGAATTCGGCCGCGGAGTCGCGGGACGCCGACCTCAAATGCTTAGATGTATATGACCAGTTGGACAGATGGCCAGATGAGAGGAGGGGTGAGTCGTGCCGAAGGACTCCCCCGGAACGGCCCCGCTCGCCCGGGTGGCGGGCGGACCGGCCCCGGCGACCGGCCCGGGATCCGTACTCAAGCGGGAGCGGGTCCGCGAACACCTCCTCGGCCTGATCGACCTCAGGCGCCCCGGGGACGCCATCCCGTCCGAACGCACCCTGTGCGCCTCTCTGGAGGTCTCCCGACCCACCCTGCGCGCGGCCGTGGACGAGCTGGTCGCCACCGGTCTCCTCGTGCGCGAACACGGGCGCGGCATGTTCGTCGCCCCCGCCAAGATCACCCAGGAACTCTCCTCGGAGGAAACGCCGTTCGCCGTTCGCCGGGCGTCCGGCCACTGGTCCAGCCGGGTCCTGGAGCACGCGACCGTCCGGGCGGGCGCCCGGATCGGGCGCCGGCTGCGCATCTCGCCGGGGGCCGATCTGCTCTACGTGGCCCGGTTGCGCCTCGTCGACGGGGCGCCCATGGCGATCGAGCACCTCCACATCCCCGCCGACCTGGTCCCCGCCCTGTCGCCGGCCGAGTTGGAGGCGGGGGACCTCTACGAGCACCTGCGCGACCACCACGGCGTGTACGTGCACGAGGCCCAGCAGTCCATCGAGCCGACGGTGGTCAACGAGGCCGAGGCGGGGCTCCTGGACGTGCCGTTGCTCTCGCCCGCCCTGCTCATCGAGCGGCTCACCACCGACTCGACGGGGCGCCCGGTGGAGTACGTGCACTCCGTCTACCGGGGGGACCGCTACCGGATCGTCTCGCGCCTGGCCCTCGGGGCCGCGCCGGGCGGCCGTGCGGCGGGCCACCATCCGGGGATCCCGCCGGGCGACCTGGGGCGGCGCGGCATCATCACGGCCACCACCACCGGGGACGTCCAGCCGAGCCCGTGAAGGGCCGGGGCGCCAACGGGGCGCGTCGGGGAGGTCCGGGGCGGGAATACCGGCTGTGCGGGCTCCGTGGCGACGGAGCCCGGCCGCTCGGCGGCACCAACCCCCCTCCCCCGGAAGGCGGCGTGATGGAGCAGGAACGCATCACCGGGTTCGTGCAGTACTTCAACCGCGCCGAGGGCTGGGGGTACCTCGTCCTGCCGGGTCAGGACAACCCGCTCCGCTTCGAGCACGCGTCGGGCTCCGACGGGTGCGGCGGGCTGTCCGTGGACCAACAGGTCACCTTCATCGTCGAGTTCACCGAACGCGGCTTCGTTGCCCGGAACCTCAGGCACTGACGCCGAACTCGGACACCGACGCGGTGGCTCGGACACCGACGCGGTGGCTCGGACACCGACGCGGGGCCCGCTCGGCGCGGGCCCCGCGGCCGAGCCACGCGCCTCAGCCCCGGGGCTCCCCGGCGCCGCGGCGGCGCGGCAGGCGCAGTCGGGCCATCCGACGGGTCAGGCCGTCCGATGCGGGGGCCGCCGCCCCGGTGGCCCCGGCGGCGGCCGGAGCCGCGGCGGGGACGGGGGCCCGGACGGGCTCGCGCACAGGTTCGTGAACGGGCTCCTGGACGGGGGCCGCAGCGCGCCGGGTCCAGCGGTGCCACCAGTGACTGCGCCTCGGGTGGACGGCGCGGCTCATCCGGCGGCCGAGGAGGAGGTAACCGAGCAGCGCGCCGGCGGTGTTGAGGATGACGTCGTCGACGTCGAACGCCCGCCCGCTGACCAGGGCGCCCTGCACCAGTTCGACGAGCGTCATCACCAAGGCGGTCGGCAGGGTCACCCGTAGCAGGCCCCGGGTCTGCGGCAGCAGGACGGGCAGCAGCAGGCCGAAGGGGACGCCCAACAGGACGTTGCCGCCCAGCTGTTTGACGGCGTCCTTGACGGAGGCGCCGTCGAGGTAGGCGTTGATGGAGGCACCGGGACGGACGTTGCTGTGCACGAGGTCCACGGAGGCCGCCGACGGCTCCAGGGTGACCCGGGCCAGCGCGAGGCTGAACAGCACCGTTCCCGCGAAGGCGAGGAGCATGGCGAGCCCGCGCAGGACCGGGTGCAGGGGCGCCCGGGGCGGTTCCGCCGGCGGCCTGCGCGTCCTCCACGACCTCCGGGGCACGGTGGCGTTCTTGCTCTCGTCCATCGGTCACTCCTCCGGAAGCCGCTCGAATCCTGGCCCGGCGTGTACCCCCGCACGACCGGCCCACGCACTGCGATCGACGGCGTCGCCAAGTGCCCTTGGGTGACCATGAATTGGCGGGGCATCCGGTCCTCATGGAGACCCAAGAGAACGAGACCGCCCCGCCCCGACGCGACGACCAGAGCCGGCGGCCACCACGCCGCGCGCTGCGGGCCGTCGCCTTCGTGGCGGCCGGCGCCGTGCTGCTCTTCCTCGTCCTGCGGTTCCTTCCGGTACCGGGCCTGGGCGACCTCTTCGGGACCCGCACCCACGACCGCACCGGTCCCGCCGTGTTGAAGTCCCTGCGCGACATGAGCCGCTTCGAGGGCGCGGCCGGGGACTACCAGGTGGTGGTGGACCTGGAGAAGGACGCCCCCTTCCTGCCGGACGCCGTCCGCGGCACCCGCACCCTGTACGTGGGGGCCGGTTCGATATCCGCTTACGTGGACCTCGGCAAACTGGACGGGCGGGCCGTGTCGGTGAACGCCGACCGCACCGAAGCGGTCCTGCGGCTCCCCCACGCGGCCCTGGGCTCACCGGCGCTGGACCCGGGGCGCTCGTACGCCGTCTCCAAGCAGCGCGGGCTTTTGGACCGGCTCGGCGACCTGTTCTCCGACAATCCGGCGGGCGAGCAGGCGGTGCAGAAGGTGGCGGCGCAGCGCATCGGTGAAGCGGCCCGTGACGGCGGGCTGACCCAGCGCGCCGAGCGCAACACGACCTCCGTCCTGGAGGGACTGCTGCGGTCCCTGGGCTTCGAACGGGTCTCGATCTCCTACGGCTGAGCCCGCGCGGCGCCGGCGTCGGCCCCCACGGCATCGACGGGGCCGACGGCCCCGCGCAGGCGGTGCGCGGCCAGGACGGTGTGGAGGGCGCCGAGGTCCTGGCCGGCGCCCAGGGGGGCGAGCGCGGTGGTGTCGGGCGCGATCCACTGGACCATCGGTGACAGCAGGGCGCGGCACCCGCTCTCGACGAAGACGCGCTCGCCCCGGAGGTGGAGGTCGGCGACGGCCTGCCGGAAGCGGACGGGGGCCACCAGATGGTGGACGACCATGTCGCGCAGCTCCCCCGGGTCGCGCGGGGAGCGGCGCAGCACCGGCGAGTGGAGCCGGTGGCGGGGCTGCCGGAACTCCACCGCGTCGGCGACGGCGCGGACCTGGCGGGCCACACCAGTCAGCCGGGTGCTGTGGAAGAGGGTGCGGGTGGTGACGGTGACGCAGGTCAGCGACCGGGCCCTGGCCATCCGGGCGAGGACGGCGAGGGACTCCGGGGGGCCGGATATGAGGCACTGCCGGTCGGTGTTGTCACACGCGACCTGGGTACCGGGCAGGCGCAGCCGCGCCAGCAGCTCGACGGCGTCGGATGCGGACAGGCGCAGGGCCAGCAGGCCGCCGGGGGGCGCGGAGTGCGCCCGGCGGGCGTCCTCGCAGGCCAGCAGCAGCCTGGCACCGTCGCCCGCCGAGACCACCCCGGCGGCGGCGAGCGCGGCTATCTCTCCCAGGCTGTGGCCCATGAGGACGCGGGGGCGCGGGAGGTCGGCGGACTCCAGGAGCCGGAAGACGGCCAGGCTCTGGGCGTAGACGGCCAGGTGGAGGAGCGGGTCGTGCGGGCCGGCGAGGTCCTCGGCGTGCGGGGCGAGGGTCGAGGTGAGCAGTCCGGAGACGGTGAGGTGGGCGTGGCCCCAGGGGGCGCGGACCTCCGCGTCGACGGCGGCGAGGGTGTCCCGTACGACCGGCAGACGGCGGACCGCGCTGAGGGCTCCGGGCACGTACGAGCCCACCCCGGGGAGGAGCACCGTGGGGCGCGGGAAGGACATCGGCGTTCTCCCTACCCGAGAGGGGGGTCTGCGGCGCCCCCGAGGTCGGCCACGCTGCCGGCGGTCTTGGGCCCAGCCTTCGGGGGCGGTGGCGCGGGCGCCAGTTCCGTTGGCCCGGACGGGTGAGGGGCGCGGTCGGCGGCGGGCCGGTTCGGCAGGGCCGACCAGGTGGATCCGCTCGGTGGCGTCCGTCGGACACAAACGGCGTAATCTGGTCGAAAACCGCATACGAACCTCTGGGCACACCTTCCCGTGCGCCCGGCACCAATCCCCCGGCAACCGCCGGCAACCCCACAGCCCCGCACGCGCTCACCTCCGCACCTCCCACGGCCGCACCTCCGCACCTCCCACCGCCGCACCGTGAAGCCCGTACCGAGCCGGTACCGAGCACCCAGTTCCGAGCACCGTCCCGCACGTGGTCCAGGCAGGTGGCGCGTGACCGATCCGTTCGGCTTCATGAGGATCCCCCGCAGTCCCGTCGCGCCCCGCCCCGTCGAGGAGCGGCTCGGTGACTGGCACGAGGTGTACGCGGGGCAGGCGCTGCTGCCACTGATCTCCGAGCAGGCCGACCGTTGCATGGACTGCGGCATCCCGTTCTGCCACACCGGGTGCCCGCTGGGGAACCTCGTACCGGAGTGGAACGCCTACGCCGCGCGCGGCGACTGGGCGGCCGCGTACGAACGTCTGCACGCGACGAACAACTTCCCCGACTTCACCGGCAGGCTCTGCCCGGCCCCCTGCGAGGACGCCTGCGTGCTGACGATCAACGCCGACCCGGTGACGATCAAGAACGTCGAGCAGGCCATCGCGGACGAGGGCCTGCGGCGCGGCTACCTGGTCCCCCGCCCTCCGGAGCGGCGCAGCGGCAAGAGCGTCGCCGTCATCGGTTCCGGCCCGGCGGGGCTGGCGGCGGCGCAGCAGTTGACGCGGGCCGGACACGAGGTCGTCGTCTACGAGCGGGCCGACCGGATCGGCGGCCTGCTGCGGTACGGCATCCCCGAGTTCAAGATGCAGAAGGTCCACCTGGAGCGGCGGATCGCGCAGATGCGGGCCGAGGGCACGAGCTTCCTGACGGGCGCCGACGTGGGCGGGCCGGCCGGGGACGCCCCGGTGGGCGAGCTGCGCAGCCGGTACGACGCCGTCGTGGTCGCGGTCGGTGCGACGGAGAGCCGGGAGCTGGCGGTCCCGGGGCGCGACCTGGCGGGCATCCACCAGGCCCTGGAGTACCTGACCTGCGCCAACAGGGTCAGGGAGCGGGACTATCCGGTGTCCCCGCTCAGCGCGGCGGGCCGGCACGTGGTGATCGTCGGCGGTGGTGACACGGGCTCGGACTGTCTGGGTACGGCGCTGCGGGAGGGCGCGCTGTCGGTGGTCCAGCTCGACATCAATCCGGAGCCGGGCAGCGGGCGGCCCGAGGACCAGCCCTGGCCGGTGTACCCGAAGGTGTACCGGATCTCCCACGCCCACGAGGAGGCCCGGGGGCGGGAGGACACCGATCCGCGACTCTTCGCCAGCGCCACCCTGGACTTCGAGGGCGACGGGGCGGGCCGGGTACGGTCGCTGCGCCTGACCGCCGTCGAGCCGGCCGCCCGCAGCCCCCTGTCCGGGACGGAACGGGTGATCCCGGCCGGGCTCGTCCTGCTGGCCCTGGGGTTCTCCGGCCCGGAACGGTCGGACGCGCTGTGCGGGGGGCTGGGCCTGGAGTTCGACGAGCGGGGCAACTTCGCCCGCGACGCCGCCTTCGCGGCAGGGGGCGGGCGCACGGCGGGCGTGTTCGTCGCGGGGGACGCGGGGCGGGGCCAGTCGCTGGTGGTGTGGGCCATCGCGGAGGGCCGCTCGGCGGCCTCGGCGGTGGACCGCTACCTGACCGGCTCGACGAGCCTGCCGGCCCCGGTGGCCCCCCACGACGAACCGATGTCGGCCCTGGGCCGCCTGCGGTACGGGGAGCTCTAGGCCGTCTCGCCAGGGCCCCGTGGGGCCCGCCCGTGCCCCCACCCATCCGGAGCGCGGGCGCCTACGAAACACTGGTGTGAGGGCGTCGGCGGGCGGCGACCCGAGGAACAAGGGCAGGGAGCCGCAATGGCACGGCGGGCATCCGGTGCGGACGGCACCGACACGGCGGCGATGGCCTTGGTGCACGGGAGTGTGCCGCCCCGGCCGCGGGCCGCGGTGCTGTTCCTGCACGGCGGGCGCGCCGACGGGCTCGGGCCGCCCGGCGCCCTCAACCTGCCCGGCGCCCGCATGCGCCCCTTCGCCGCCCGGATCGCACGCGAGGCACGGCCGGACGGGGTGCTGGTCGGTCACGTGCGCTACCGCCACCGGGGGTGGAACGGCCCGCGCGAGGACGCCGTGCGCGACGGGCGCCGGGCGCTGCGGGAGCTACGGGACCTCGCCGCCGGGGTTCCGGTCGTCCTGGTGGGTCACTCCATGGGCGGCCGGGCGGCGCTGCGCATGGCGGGTGACCCCGGAGTCGACGGGGTGGTGGCCCTGGCCCCCTGGTGTCCGCCGGGGGAACCGGTGGCCCACCTCGCGGACGCGCGCGTGGTCGCGCTGCACGACCAGGCCGACCGGGTCACGGACGCGGACGGGACCTGGTCCCACCTGGCGCGCGCCCAGCACGAGGGGGCGCGGACCCTCGGCATCCGGATGCCGGAGGGCGGTCACGCCATGCTGCGCGGCGCCCGCGACTGGCACCGCCTCGCCACCACGCTCACCCTCGGCCTCCTCGGCCTGGCCCCGCTGCCGGCGGCTCTGACCGGGCCGGACGGGGCGGCGACGACACCCCAGCCCGCGGGCCTCTTCCTGACCCCGGGCTGACCGTCCCCCGCCCCTCCCCCGGATCAGGGGCGGTCGTACCAGGAGAAGGCGACGATCCGCCAGCCGTCCGGGGTGCGGACGCATTGCATGGTCTTGGTGCCGCCGCCCTCGAACGCTTCGCCGTCGAGCACCCCGGATTTCCGGTACTCGCCGAAGCGCGCCGCGATGTCTCCGGTGATATCGGTGCGTTCGCCGGTTTCCCATTCGGAGAATTCCACCAGCCGGCCGTCGTTGAGCAGCCGTTGGCGGGGTTCGATGAACTCTTCGACCGTGTAGACGGTGAGTTCGGGTCCCGTCTTGACGATCACACCGCTCGGCAGGAGCAGCCGGCGGATCCGGGCCACGTCGGCACCCTTTCCACCCCGGTTGTCGAAAGCGCCGTAGAACTCGGCGGTCAGGATGTCTATCTCGGCCTTGGACACGATACGACGGTAACACCGGCCGGGCGGTGGGGACATCGGCCTGCGGGACCCTGGGGCGCTTTCACCGGGGCGCGGGGTGATGACGTCTCCATCATGACAGGTCAGAGGCCGTTTTCGTAGGACCGAGAGCACAGCGGATCAACCTTGTTGGGGGCCCTGTTCGGCTCGCACAATCGTCCTCATGAATCACACGGCGAACATCAATCACGACGCGGTCCTGCGTGCCCGGGTGGCACTCCTCGGTTCGGAGAAGCTCCCGATCCGGCAGCGGGTCGCCGCCTATCGCGTGCTCGCCCAAGTCAGCCCACTGGCCTACCTGCCGCTGCTGTCGGCCGCGTTGTACAAATACGGGACGCGGGAATTCCGCGACCAGCCCGGGATCGAGTTGGCGCTGCGGGCCGAATCCGTGGACGCCGCGCGCCGCGCGTACGCGCTCGAAGCGGAGCGGGAGCCGTTGCTCCTCATCGCGCTGGAGCACTACGGGGAGCAACTCGCCCTCCTGGGACGGACGGAGGAACTCCGCGCCGTGGAGGACGAACTGGCCCGGATGGGCCGGAAGGCGCGCTGACCCCTATCCGAACTCCCCGGTGGGGCGGGTCCGGCGCCGGGCGGTGGCGGCCACCGCGAGGGCCGCGGCGGTCAGGGCCGCCGCCACCGCGAACGTGGTCCGGGTGCCGGCGGCCACGGCCTCGGGGGCGGCCGTGGTGATGTCGGGGGTCTCGGAGGCGAGGAGGAACACGGCGCCCATCACGGAGGCTCCGGTGATGAGGCCGAGGTTGCGCGAGAGGTTCAGCAGGCCGGAGGTGACGCCCCGGCGGTCGGGGTCGGCGCCGGCCATGACGGCCGTGTTGTTGGCCGTCTGGAAGACCGCGTAGCCGGCGGTGACGACCACCAGCGGGACGACGTAGCCGAGGGCTCCGTAGCGCGTCGGCATCAGGGAGAGGCCGAGGCAGCCCGCGGTCATGGCGGTCAGGCCGGCCCCGGTCGTGCGGTGGGCGCCGTGGCGGTCGGTGAGGCGTCCGGCGGGTACGCCGGCCAGTGCGGCGACGACCGGGCCGGCGGACAGCGCGAGCCCGGTCAGCGCTTGGCCGAGGCCGAGCGCGCGGGACAGGTGGAACGGTCCGACCACGAGGGTGGCCATCATCACCGTGGAGACGAGGACGCTCATGACGAGGCCGGAGCGCAGGGCCGGTTCGCGGAGCGTCGCGCCCCCGATCAACGGGTACGCGGCCCCGCGCTCCACCCGGACGAACAGGGCGGTGCCGAGAGCGGCGGCGAGCAGGAGGCCCAGGCTGAGGGGGCCGGAGCCGCCGCGCCAGGTGGTCATGGCGAGGGCGTAGGAGGCGAGGGTGAGCGCGAGCAGCAGGGTTCCGGAACGGTCGAAGGGAGGTCGGTCGGTGCGGGTGCGCCGCCTGTCGGTGGGGAGGTGGCTTCCGGTGGGGAGATCACTGTCGGCGGGGAGGTGGCGGTGGGCGAGGAGCAGGGCGAGGAGCCCGAGCGGGACACCGACGAGGAACACGGCCCGCCAGCCGGGGCCGGACATCAGGACGCCGCCCAGGGACGGGCCGAGCGCGGTGCCGATGGCGGAGGTGGTGCCGAGCAGTCCCATGGCCCGGCCGGTGGCAGCCTTGGGTACGGTCTCTCCGACGAAGGCCATGGTGAGGGTCATCATGACGGCGGCCCCGAGGCCTTGGGCCGCTCGGGCGGCGATCAGCAGTCCGAGGGTGGGGGCGAGTCCGCACACTGCCGAGGCGGCGGTGAACAGGGCGGTCCCGGCCAGTAGCAGTCGGCGCCGGCCGATCGTGTCGCCGAGCCGTCCGACGCCGACGATCAATGTGGTGAGGGCGAGGAGGTAGGCCAGCACGATCCACTGGACCTGCGGGAAGGTCGCGTCGAAGGCGTCGGCCAGGGCCGGCAGGGCGACGTTGGCGATGCTCGTGCCGAGGGAGGACAGCAGCATGCCGAGGGAGAGCGCCGCGAGCGCCCAGCGGTGACCGGTGGCCCCCGGGAGGTCGCAGGCCCCGGCCCCCGCCCCGGCTCCGGTCGTCCCTGGGCTCGAACCGAGGTGCTTCACGGTGGACTCCGCTCTTCGGGTGTCGGGTGTACGGAGCCCGCTGCGGGCCCGTGCCGAGGAGAGTGCGTCCGACGGGCGGCGCCGGCAATCGTTGTTGCCGTTTCCGGGACGGGGCGGTGGAATGCCCCCATGGAACCGACGCCCTCCGACCGAGCGGTACTCGAAGAGGTGGCCCCGCGGCTGCGCAGGCTGCGGGCCCACCGCGGTCTCACGCTGGCCGTGCTGTCCGAGCTGACGGGCATCTCCAAGAGCACCCTGTCCCGCCTGGAGTCCGGGCAGCGCCGTCCCAGCCTGGAGTTGCTTCTCCCGCTGGCGAGCGCCTACCGGGTGCCGCTCGACGAGTTGGTCGGCGCTCCGGACGTGGGCGATCCGCGGGTCCGGATGACGCCGGGGCCGCTCGCCAGTGGGGGTACGTACATCCCCCTGAGCAGGACCCCGGGCCCGCTACAGGCCTACAAGATGATCATCTCCGACCGGGGCTCCGAGCCGGATCACCGTACGCACGAGGGCTACGAGTGGCTGTACGTGCTGAACGGCCGGCTGCGGCTGGTCCTCGGGGAGCACGACCTGGTCCTCGGGGCCGGGGAGGCGGCCGAGTTCGACACGCGGGTGCCGCACTGGTTCAGCAGCGCGGACGGGCAGCCGGTGGAGGTCCTCAGCCTGTTCGGCCGGCAGGGGGAGCGCATGCACGTCCGCGCGAAGCCCCGTACGGCGCCGGCCCTCGACGACGGGCCCGGATCGCGCGACGCCTGACCGCGGACGGAACCGGAACCGGAACCGGGAGGACGGAGCGCGCTCGACGCGTGCGGCGGCGGGGGGGGGCCCCGGGGGGGGGCCCCCCCCCCCGGGGGGGGGGGCGCGGGGGGGCGGGGGGGGGGGGGGGCGCCCCCCGGGGGGCGCCCCCCCGCCGCCGTGGTGTGCGCGGAGGTCGGACGGTGGGGTCAGCCTCGGACGATGTTCTCCGCCTGGGGGCCCTTCTGGCCCTGGGTGACGTCGAACGTGACGGTTTCGCCCTCCGCCAGCTCCCGGTACCCGTTGCCGGAGATGTTGGAGTAATGGGCGAAGACATCCGGGCCGCCTCCGTCCTGGGCTATGAAACCGAAGCCCTTCTCGGAGTTGAACCACTTCACGGTGCCCTTGGCCATGCGCGTCCCTCTGTTCGACCCGGCGGGCGGCCCGGTCAGGGGCCGCCGCAGCGCCCGTACGGGGGCGCCCGCCTCAGTCCTCCCCAGGTGACGCGGCACCTACACCAACGACCCGCCGCAGACACGCGGCGGGTCGGGGGCGGGGGCGCCCGGGGTCAGTGGATGACCCGGAAGCTGCGCCAGGGCAGGGCGACCGGGGAGGTCACGTTGGAGAGGGTGGTGGCCACGTAGGTGCCCTTGCCCCCGGCCGGCTCCTTGCAGTCCAGGGACGGGTACAGGACCACGTCCACAAGGGTGTTGTTCTCTACGTGGGCGGCTCCGCGCGGGAGCCTGATCCGGTGGCACCCCGTGACCAGGGTGTTGGAGTAGGTCACCTCCGCCGCCGAGTCGTGGGCGCGGAAGCTGAGCGTCCCGACCGTGCTGCGGCCCAGCCCCGAGCAGGCGGTGGCGGTGAGCAGCAGGAGCGCGGCCCCGGTGATGACGCCGATGCGCCGGCGGGGATGGGTCATGGCGCGGTCCTCGTCTGTGCGGTGGCGGCGGGCGGCTGTCCAGGGCCGTCTCCGTGGGATCAGGCCTGGCCCACAGCCTGCCCCGGCCGGGCCCGGACGGCATCCGCAGTTCGGCCGGGCGGATGAATCCGGGGGTCCGGCGCCCGCGTAACCGGCCGCGGGGGCGGGGCCCGGCGGGTGACGGATGGGGCGTTGCCGCGTTGTGCTCGGCATGGAAGAGCTCCTCGACGTACTCCTGGACGGCGTGACCGAACCCCGTCTGAAGCTGATCGCCGCGGACGAGGCCCGCGCCCTGGTGGTGCTGCTCGGGATCCTCGACGACGAACACCCCGGTGAGGACGTCGGGCGGGCGGCCGGCGAGATGCGCATGCGCCTGGTCGCCCGTCTGGCCTGAGGCGGCGGTCGGTCGGCTGCGGTCGGTCGGTCGGCTGCGGGGCTGGGCCGTCGCAGCCCCGGCCCACCTGTGAGGTCGCGTTCCGCATGGGGCAGGATGGCATCCCGTTTCGCGTGCGTCGTACATGCGTCCGGATGCGATCCAGCAACACAACCTGACAGGTGACATGGTGACGACACAACACATACCGTCGGCGGCGCTTCCCCCCTCGGAGGACGTCCGTTGAACCGGGACCTCGTCCTGCACGACTGGGTGGTGGCCGCCGTCGCGCTCGGCGCGGGCGTGCTCGCGGCCCTGCTGCTGCGGGCCGTACTGCGACGGCTGGAAGTGCACGCCCGTCGGACCCGGTGGACCGGGGACGACGTCATCGTCGACGCGCTGCGCACCGTGGTGCCGTGGGGAGCGGTGCTCGCGGGAGCCGCCGCGGCGGCCACGGCGCTGCCGTTGAGCAGCCGGTGGGAGGGGATCGCAAACCGCTCCCTGACCGCCGTGTTCATCCTGGTGGCCACCCTCACGGCCGCCAGGATCATCGCCGGGCTGGTGCAGTCGGTGGCCGCTTCGCGCACCGGTGTGGCGGCCTCGGCCAGCATCTTCGTGAACATCACCCGGATCGTGGTGCTCACGATGGGCGTGCTCGTTGCCCTGGAGACCATGGGCGTGTCCATCGCCCCACTGCTCACGGCGCTGGGCGTCGGCGGCCTGGCTGTTGCCCTGGCCCTCCAGGACACCCTCGCCAACCTCTTCGCGGGCGTGCACATCCTCGCGTCCAAGACGGTCCAGCCCGGGGACTACATCCGGCTCAGCGGCGGCGAAGAGGGGTACGTCGTCGACATCAACTGGCGCAACACGGTGGTGCGCAACCTCTCGAACAACCTGGTCATCATCCCCAACGGGCGCCTGGCCCGGACGAACATGACCAACTTCACCCACCCGGAACAGCGGTTGTCGATCCTGGTGCAGGTGGGGGTCGGCTACGAGAGCGACCTGGAGCAGGTGGAACGGGTGACGCTGGAGGTCGTCGACAGCGTGATGGCCGACATCAGCGGCGGGGTGCCCGACCACGAGGCCGCCGTCCGCTTCCACACCTTCGGGGACTCCCGGATCAACTTCACGGTGATCCTCGGGGTGGGCGAGTTCAGCGACCAGTACCGGATCAAGCACGAGTTCATCAAGCGGCTGCACCAGCGCTACCGGGCGGAGTCCATCTCCATCCCGGCCCCGATCCACACGGTCTCCCTCCAGGGCGAGGACGTCCGCCCGACCGGCCCGGTCCCGGCGCCCCCGGTGCCGCACCAGCGCGACGGCTCCTCGGCCCTGCCGGCGGACCGGGTCCGATAGGGACTCGCACGGACGGGGGCGTCAGGGCGTGTCCGTCGCGCGGGCGGGTGCGCCGTGGGCGTCCGCGAGGCGGGCCAGGTCCGCGGAGAGGGTGTCCAGCCAGGCCACCGTCGTGAAGAACAGCGCCGGGGCGTCCCGGGTGGCGTCGGCGGCCTGCGGGCCGGCGCCAGGGCGGGCCGGCGCACCGGCTCCCGTCTCCGGGGCCGGCGGGGGCGGCCGGCGGCCGCGGGTCTTCCTCGGTACGTCGAAGCGGGCGGCGGCCACGGTGAAGCCCTCCGCGACCCACGCGCCGTAGGACCGGAGCCGCTCCCGCGCCTCCGGGGCGGCCGGCGCCCCCGGGCAGGCGGCCATGACACGGCGGGCGCCCCACAGCACGTGGTGGCCCGACATCATCGCGCCGTGCCAGTCGGGGCCGGGCCCCGCCGGTCGCTGCCCCTCGGTCTGGAACTGGGCGTACGCCGTCTCGGCGAGGACCAGCGCCCTGCGGACCTCCCCCGCCGCCTCCAGGGTCGCGGCCGGGTCCGCGGGCCCTTCCGAGGAGCTCCCGGCGGCGCCGGTGCCGGCCGAGACCTCGCCGGCGGCGGCCCGCAGCATCCGGGCGACGGCCCGGCCCAACTCGTCGTGCGCCCCGCGCGGCCAGGCGAGCAGTCCGCAGGCGAGGCCGATGACGCTGCCGATGAGGACGTCGAGCAGGCGGACCTCCGCGAGCTGCCAGGTGGCGGGCGCCAGCTGGGCGAAGACCACGGCGACGATCAGCGTGAACATGGCCTGCGCCCAGCCCACGCCCCGCAGCGGCCCGAGGGTGAAGCCGATCAGCATCAGCGGCGGCATCAGGTACGCGTACGCCGTGCTCGCCTCCCCGGCGAGCGCGAGGACCGTACCGGCCGCCAGGGCGCCCAGGCAGGTCCCGATCAGCGCGGACCGTACGGTGGCGCGGGTCTGGACGGCGGTGGTGCGGGTCAGGCTGACCACGGCGAGCATCGCCCAGAAGCCGTGGGGCAGGGAGTCCAGGCCGGCGACCGTACGGGCCACGGCGAGGGCCAGACTGATCCGTACGGCGTTCTGGAAGTGGACGGACCTCGGACCGGCGTGCGCCGTCAGCCGGATCCACCACAGGCGGGGCAGGCTCATCCCGGCGTACCAGAAGTGGTCCCGCTCCAGCTCCGGGTACGGCGGCCGCAGCCCCGGGGCCGGGGTCCGGGACGGCGCCGGCGCGGCCCGGCGGCCCCGGACGGCGATGTCGGCGGCCTTGCCGAGGGCCAGGCCCGCGTCGGCGACCTCCAGCAGTGCGGCCTGGCGGCGGCGCCCGACCGGGACGGGGGGCATCAGCAGCGCCATCCGGGCCCGCGCCCGGCGCAGGGCGTCCACGGCGGCCGGGCTCGGGGTTCCTTCCCCGCCCCCGCCGAGCACCTCGGCGGTGTCCCGCGCGGCCTCCTCGACGGCGCGGACCAGCGCGAGGTCCACCGGGCCGGGCTCCGTACCGGCGGGGCCGGGCAGCATCCGCAGCCGGGCGAGGAGGGTCCGGGCGGCCATGCCGGTGTGCGCGAGCGCCCGCTCGCGGACCCCGGGGCCGGCGGGACGTTCGGCTTCCGGGACCCGGGCGGGGCGCAGGGCCTCACCGGCGGCCACGGCCCCCCGGTCGACGGGCGGGGGCAGGGCGTACGGCGGCGCCACGAGGGCCCCCGCACACCGGGCGGCCGTGGCCACGGCGGCGGCGACGCGCTGCCGGTAGGAGGCGACGGGCGGGTCGGGCAACACGTACGCCTCGGCCAGGGCCATGAGCAGCAGGCCCACGACGGTCCCGAGGAGGCGTTCACCGAGGGCGTCCGGGGCGTACGGGGGGAAGCACGGCAGGATGTAGAGCAGCTGGAGCCCGGGGGCGGTCCCGGCGGCGCGCGGCCCGCCCGCCGAGGAGAAGGCGACGCAGAAGCCGATGACGACGGTGCCGAGGACGGCGGTCCACGTACGGACGGCCAGCAGGGTGCCGATCGTGACCAGCAGGCAGGCCACGGGCAGGACCCTGACCATCTGTTCGGCGCGCTGCCGGCCCGTGCCGGGGATCCGGGACAGGGCGGCGAGGGCGACGGCCCCGAACAGGGCGTAGGTGGCGGCGACCGGGCGGTCCACGAGGTGGAGGAAGCCGTAGAAGCCGACGCAGGCGGCCAGGGTGACCCGCACGGCCCGGCGGACGGCGGCAGGACCGGCGTCCGTGCCGTGGCGCAGTCGCGCGTACGCCCGCGCCGGGCTCCCTCCGGCGGAAGACGGCCCCGGCCGGGCCTCGGAGGTCGTGCTGCCCTCGTCCGTTCGCATGCCCATACCGGCTCCGCCCGCGCGCTCGACGTCCCCGTTCCAGAGTGCCACGGGCTCCGGCGGCGCACAGCGGGAGCCGGGCGGGGCCCGGTACGGCCGCCGTCGTCTCCGGCCCCCCGGGCCCGGAGACGACGGCGCCGCGTGCGGGGCGTCAGGACCAGACGGTGAAGGTGACCGTGACGGAGGACTTCCGGCCGGCCGCGTCGGTGACGGTCAGCGTGGCGTTCCGGAAGCCCCAACCCGTGGCGCTGCCGGAGACGACCCCGGTGGACGCGTTGACGCCGAGTCCGGCGGGCAGGTTGGCCGCGCCGAAGGTGTACGGCGCCGTGCCTCCGGTGACCTGGAGCGCGAGGCTGAAGGGGCGGCCGACGGTGACGTTCTGGCTGCCGGGGTTGGTCAGGGTCGGTGCGCCGGTGCCGGGGGTGGTCACCGTCCAGGTGAAGCTCGCGGAGCCCTTCTTGCCGGCGGAGTCGGTGGCGGTGAGGGTGACGGAGGAGGTTCCGGCGGTGGTCGGAGTACCGGAGACGGTGCCGGTGGCGGCGGCGACGGACAGGCCGGCGGGCAGGCCGGTCGCGGTCCAGGTGTAGGGGGCGGTGCCACCCTCCGCGGAGTTCTTCAGCTCGACGGCGTTGCCGGTGACGCCGTTCTGCGCGGAGACGGCGGCCACCGTCACCTGGCCGGGCTGTGGGGTCGAAGTGACCAGCGAGGCACCGAACTTGGCGAGGGCCTCGTTGACCGGCTGGAAGATGGTGAACTTCTCGCCGCTGCCTCCGGAGCAGGTGGCGCTGCCGCCGCCCGAGTGGAGTCCGACGGCCTTGCCCCCGGTCGCGGTGACGTAACTGCCCCCGGAGTCACCGCCCGCCGAGCAGGCACTGGAGTAGGAGAGGCCGTCGATGACGACGTTGCCGTAGTCCACGCTCTGGTTGACCTTGGTGACCTCGCCGCACTGGAAGCCGGTGGTCTGGCCGGAGTGGCAGACGGCGGTGCCGACGACGGCTTCGGCCGAGCCCGTGACGGCGACGTCGCCCTTGCCCCAGCCGGCGACGGTGGGGGCCAGGTTCCAACCGGCCTGGTCCACGTCGACGATGCCCATGTCCCCCTCCTTGGCGTTGACGGTACCGACGCCACCGCGGTTGGAGGTGCCGACGCGGGTGCCGTCCTTGCCGTAGGCGGGCTGGTCCACGTCGTTGGTGCAGTGACCGGCCGTCAGGAACGCCTTGCCGCCGCCGTTCGTGCGGGTCACGGGGAAGCCGATCGAGCAGGGGCTCTCGCTGCCCGGTATCCACTTCTCGCCGCCGAGGACGCTGCCGCCCTGCTGACGGGGCAGGTCCCGGGACTCGACGACCCGTACGAGGTCGCCCAACGAGGCCAGTCGGTTGCGGAGTTCGGCGGTGGCGGCGGTGGCGCGGTCGGGATCGAGGGTGACCTCGACGCGGTTGTGGCGGGCGTCGGGCCCCCAGGACACCAGGCCGGGTACGCCCTCGCTCCAGCGACCTACGCTGTCGGTGGCCTCCTCCAACCGGGTCCGGGAGAAGCGGGCCTGGTGCGGGACGGCGCCCGCCGCGCGGACGGCGGCGGCCTGTGCTGAGTCGGCGGCGCCGGTGACGGCGGCGTGCAGGCGACCGTCGGCCGCGTCGAACCACATCCCCGCCACGGCGTCCCCGACGGCGCCCCGTACGGCGGTCGCGGCGCGGGCGGCCTCCGTTTCCCGGGCGATCCGCTCGCGGACCTGGGCGGCCGACAGCCCGAGGTCGCGGCGCATCGCGTCCTGGACCTCCTGCGATACCGGTGCCGGTGCGACGGCGGGTGCGGACGGGGTTGAGTTGTCGGGCCGGGCGCTGGCGGGCACGGCCAGCGCGGCGAGGGCCGCGACGGCCACGAGGCCGGTCAGCGCGGGTCGGTTGACGGAACTGCGCATGGGTGGGGGGCCTTTCGTGAGGGGGGACGCACGGCTTCCCGGAGGAGAGGACGTGCGGGGAGGCACGGCGGCCGGGGTGCGGCCGGGGTGCGGCCGGAACCGGATGGCGGGTGGGTCCGGGAGGGTCCGACTCTCGGGATGACCGACAGCGTCACGGTCGACCGGGCTCCGGCGGTATCGGGGAAATCCCCCGCGCCGGCGGGCCGTCGGGGGGCACCGCCGGCGGTGCGGGAGCAGTGTGGGGGAAAACCCTTGTCCTGGGCCGGGGACCCGCCGCGGCATTGCCCGGGAGCACGGGGCGGCCTACCGTGCGCGGTGTGAACGGGCGGACGGGTGAAGAGGGCCGGGCGTACGGAGCCGACGAGGACCGGCCCCCGCCGGCGCACACCGCCGCGCGACTGTTGGAGCGGCACGGCCGGCTGGTCGTGACCGGGCCGTGGGGGGCGGGCAAGAGCGCGCTGCTCGACGCGTTGGCGGCGGACCCGAGCCCGTGGGCGGGCGCGGCCGAGCGGCGCCGACGCCTGTACGTCCGTACGCGGCCGGGCGACGAGCGCCTCCCGTACGCCGCCCTCGCACAGTTGCTCTCCACCCCGCCGAGCGCCCGCCCGGCCGGCGCACCGGGACCGGACCCCGCCTGGGCGGCGGACCTGCTCCACGAGCTGACCCCGCACCCGGGCCTGCCGGGGGCGGGGCCGGGGCCGGGGCCGGACGGAAGTGCCCTTTCGGCGCTGCCCGTTGGCGAGCCCGAGGAGCTTGCGGCCCTGTCCGCGCCGGGCCAGCGGACCGCCGGCCCGACATATGGCGCCGGCGGCGGCAGGGAACCGAACGGTCGGGGCGGGGTGCGGGTGCGGGTGGCGTTCAGCGCGTGGCTCGGGGGCGGGGGGCCCGTGCTGCTGCTCGTCGACGGGGCGCAGTGGCTGGACCCCGCCAGCGCCGAGGTGCTCGGGTACGCGCTGCGCGTGCTGCCCGCCGAGCGGTTGGCGGTGGTGGCGGCCGAGCGGACGACCGGTCACCCCGGAGCCGCGGCGGACCTGCTGGGCGGGCACCCGCCGCTGTTGGCCGTCCCTCCGGCGGACCTGACGCGGACGGCGGTCGCTCTCGGGCGGGTGGGGTTGCCCGCCCGCTGGGCGGCTCCGGTGCGGGAGTACACCGGGGGCCATCGGGCCCTCCTGGACGCCTGCTGCGAGGCCTTGGCGCCGGACGCCCACGGCGGGCCGCTGTGGCCCCGACGGGTGCGGGAGCTGGCCGGGGCCTGGCTGGCCACCGTTCCCGAGGAGGTCCGCGACACCCTCCAGGTGGCCGCGCTGGCCCGGCACCCGGACGCCGATCTGCTGCGCGCGGCGGGGCGGCCGCTCGCCGAGGACCACTTGGACCACGCCGTCCGCGTCGGGCTGTTGACCGACGACACCGCGACCGCCCCCGACGCGGTGACGACGACCCGGACCCGGTTCGCCGCGCGGGCCCTCGCCGAGGCCGCCGCCGCGACCGGCACCGCCGGGCAGCGCCGCCGGATCCACCGGGCGCTCGCGGGGGCCGTCCACGACCCCGTGCAGCGGGCCCGGCACCGGGCCCTCGCCCAGGACACCGCCGACCGGGCCGTCGCGGAGGACACCTCGCTGGCCGCGGCGCTCGCCCGGGAGGCCGGGGACCGCCTGGCCGCCGCCGAACTGGAGCTGCTCGCCGCCCGGTTGACCCCCACGGACCGGCCCCGGCTCCGGCTGGAACGGCTCGCCGCGGCCACCCGGGACGCCGCCGCCTCCGGACGGGCGGACCTGGCCCGGCAGGCCTGCGACCTGATCGCGGCGGCCGGCGGCAGCACCGCCCAGCGGGTGCACGCCCTGCTCTTCGTGGTCGACGCCCACGGCCAGGACACGGGCGCCATGGAGCCCCTCCTCGCCTCGGCGCGGCAGCTGGCGGCCGGGGACGCGGCGCTGCTCGCCGCCGTGGAGCTGCGCGCGGCGGTCCGGGCCAACATCACGGGCGGGGAGGCGGCCCGGGCCCTTCGGCACGCGGGGGCGGCCGCCGAACTGGCCCGGGACGGCGGGGACGTTCCGCTGGAGGCCGCCGCCCTGACGATGCGCGCCCGCATGGAGCGCGTCCTGGGCCGGCTCGACGCCGCGCCGGTCACCCTGGCGCGGGCCCTGGCCCTGGGCGTGGCGCCGCCCCGGCTCGGCATCCGCAACAGTCCCGAGTACCTCTCCGCCCGGCACGCGGTGTTCGACGGGCGGCTCGTGGAGGCCCGCCGGACCCTGACCGGGCTGCTGCCGGTCGCCGAAGCCGCCGGTGAGGCCGAGGACCTGGTGGACGTGTGGCGGAGCATGGCCGAGGTGGACGCGGGGCTGGGCCGCTGCGCTCGGGCCCTGGAGTGGTCGGCCCGCGCCGTCGCCCTCACCGCGGCTGCGGGCCTGTCCCCCGGGCCCGCCTGGTACACCGCCGCCCTGGCGCAGAGCTGCGGCGGCGCCTTCCCCGAGGCCCTGCGCTACGCGGCGCAGGGGGTGCGGGCCTCGCGGGAGGAGCGGGACGCCCTGCACGTGGCGCGCGGCCTCTGGATCCTGGGCGCCGTACACCTGCACACCGGCGAGGTGGAGCGGGCCGCGGCGGCGTTGGCCGAAGTGGCCGAGCTGGAGGACCGGGCGGGGGCCGCGGATCCCGGGATCCTGCGCTGGCAGGCCGACGCCGTGGAGGCCTTCGCCGCCTCCGGGCAGCCGGAGCGTGCCTTGGCGCTGCTGGAGCGGATGCGGGAGCGGGTCGGCCCGCGCTCGGGGCACGCGGGGTTGCGGGCCGCGCTGACCCGGGCCCGGGCGGCCTGCCTGCACCTGGACGGCGCCGACGAGGAGGCGGCGGAGCTGCTGGAGGACGCCGCCCGGGGGTTCGCGCGGCTCGGGCTGCGCGTTGAGGAGGGCCGTACCCACCTGGCGCTGGGCCGGCTCGAACGCGGCCGGCGGCGCAGGGCGGCGGCCCGTACGGCCTGGGAGACGGCCCTGGAGGTGTTCGAGGGGGCCGGGGCGCGCCCGTGGACGGAGCTGACCCGGGAACACCTGGACCGCCTGACCGGCCTGCGCCCCGACACGGCCGCCCCGGGTGACGGCGGGGCCCGGCTGACCGGGCACGAGCTGCGCCTGGCCGCGCTGGTGTGCGGCGGTGCGACGAACCGGCAGGCCGCGCAGCGGATGTTCCTGTCGGTGAAGACGGTGGAGACCATGCTGAGCCGCGTCTACCGCAAGCTGGGCGTCCGCTCCCGTACCCAACTGGCCGCCGCCCTGACCCCGTGACCGGCGCCGCCCGTCCCTGCCGTCCCGGGGGAGGGACGCGGTGCGGCGTGGCGTGGTGTCGGCCGCCGTGGCCGGTCGGACGGTGGACAGGGCGGCGGGAATCCGTTCCCCGAGCCGTCCGAGGCGTGCGTCCATGCCCGACCGCCGCGCCTCCGCCGCCGCCGTCGACCGTCTGCGCGCCCATGCCGTGGCCGGCTTCGGGGACGGTGTGATGATCCTGAAGACCGTCCTCGCCGCGCCCTGTCCTGGTGGGTCGCGGCCGACCTGTTGGCACTCCCCCAGCCGGTGCCGGCCCCCGTCGGCGCGATCCTCGTCGCGCAGACGACCCCGTACGCCACCGCCCTCAAGTCGCTGGTGGGCATGTACGCGGGCCGGGTGCTGAGGCTGGGCTCCCAGATGCACCAGATCGCGATGACCGCCGTCCTCGTGGTCGGCAGCAGCGAGCACCTGGGCCACGGGACGGCCCGGCTCGTGGACAACATCCTCGGGATCCTCGTGGGCACCGCCGTCGCCCTGTTCGTGCCGTCCGCCGGATTCACCCGGCGGGCCCGCTCCGAGACCGCCCGACTCACCCGGGATGTTGTGCACGGCGGCGATCCTGGAGGACGTCCGGAGGCTGCTGTACGAACTCGACCCCGAGCTGGGCCCCCACCTGAACGCCTTCGGCTGAGGCCTTCCGCCCGCTCGCCGGGCCCGAGGAGAAACCGTCCGGCGCCCCGTCACCCCGGCGACATCCGTTCGACCACCGGGGCAACGGACCGCCCCCGGTGGTCGCGGGTGCCCGCCCGGCCGGAACGACGGCCTCAGACCACCGTCCGACGCGCGGCGACGGCTTCGGCGAACTCCCCGAGGTTCAGGTCGCGGAACTCCTCGCCGTCGACCTTGACCCCGAAGTGGTCCTGCACGGCCATGGCCAACTCCACGACCATGAGCGAATCGAGGAGGAGGTCGCGCATCGGCGTGTGCGGCCCCATCCCCTCGGCGGGCACTTCGATCAACTCGGTGAGCAGTTCGGAGATCACGTCGATGACGGATCCCGGCGCGGAAATGGTCACGGAACCTCTTTCGAGAAGCAGGGAAAGAACAGGGAGGCCCATTCCCCGGACGGGGCACGGGCGTTCTCGTGGTGGAATGAGTATCACGGCGGCCCATGCGTTCAAAACCGGCCGCCGGGAAGCCATTTGACATCACGAGCGACGAGAGCGAGGCACTTTCGTGTCCCCAAGCGTGACCGACCTGCTGGAGATCGCCACAGCCGAATTCCGTTCCGTTCGGCGACTGCTCGGCGAGGCGGGCGAAGTCGCCCTCGACCGGACCATGGACTGGCTGGTGGACGACTACTTCCGCCTGGACGTACGGGGGTTGGAGAAAGTGCCGACCGAGGGCGCGGCGCTCCTCGTGGCCAACCATTCGGGGGCGTGGGGCCTCGACGCGTTCGTCTTCCAGAGGGTCCTCTTCCGCTCCCTTTGTCGCCCCCTGTTCATTCCGGCCGCACCGTTGACTTTCCGCGTCCCGGCGCTCGGCGCGTACGCACGGAAGAAGGGTGCCTATCCGATCGATCCGACGCTGGGATTGGAGCACCTCACCGCCGGGGAACTCGTCGGCTTGTTCCCCGAGGGAATGGCCGGTCTCGAAAAGCCTTTCCAGGACCGCTACCGACTCCGTCCCTTCAGTCCCGGATTCGCGGCGACCGCGCTGCGCGCCGGTGCGCCCGTCCTTCCGGTGGCGATCGTGGGCGCCGAGGAGACGTATCCGAAGCTGGGGGACGTCCCCGCACTGGCCCGTCTCCTCGACCTCCCGTACTTCCCGATCACACCGGTGTTCCCACTGCCCGCGAAGTGGCTGATCAGCATCGGCGAACCGATCCCCGCGCCCGAGCGGCCCGCTTCCCTCGCCGCGCGTTCGGCCGTGGCCCGCGCGCTGTGCGCCGAGGCGCGGGCCGCGGTGCAGGACATGCTGGACGAGGTGGTGGGCGGCCGGGACACGCCCTTCTGGTAGGGCCCCGGTTCACTCCACCAGTCGCCGGGCGGCCGTCCGTACGTCGGACGCCGCCTTGGCGCAGCGGTCGGCGTGTGCGAGGAGGACGGTACGGAAGTGCTCGCCCGTCTCGTCCTCGTTCCAGCCGGGATCGCCCGCACACGCGGCGAGGCTCTCGGCGTGCCGGTCCAGCCGCTCGGCGCTGGCCCGGGCGCGGGCCCCGTACACGGCGGGGGCGTGGCCGGAGGCGGCGTCGGGCACGGCCGTCGCCGGCCGGACCGTCGGCGGGACCGCACCGGCCCCGCCGGTGAGGTCGGTCAGGGCCACCAGCAGCCCGCTCGCGTCCAGGGAGTCCGGCAGTCGGTCCGCCGTGAACCGGGGGGCGATCAGTGTCGGGCGGGCCCGCTCCAGGACGGCCCGTACGGTCTCCCCCGTGACCAGGGTGGCGAAGTGCGCGGCCGAGCAGCCGGCGGGGGCCGTGCACAGGGCGCCCGGCCACGGGGCCGGCCCGTCCTCCCCGGGCGGGTGGGGCAGCCAGCCGGGGGCGCAGAGGATCTCGGTGCCGGCTGCCACCTCCAGGTCCTGCCAGACGAACCCCGCCCGCGCCGGGTGCACGGCGGCGGCCACCGGCGGGTAGCGGCGCAGGGCCTCGTCGACGGCGCGTTCCGGGGAGTCGGCGGCTCCGACCGCGTGCAGGGCGAGGGCCTGGAGGGCCGTCGTGGAGGCCGCTTCGCAGACCAGGGAAAGCGCGTGGGCGACCACCGGGAGGGCCGCTTCGCCGGTCAGGCCGCCGGCCAGCAGGCCGCCCAGCAGGGAGGCCGGGTCGGGGTCGTCGAGGTAGGGCGCGAGGCGCCTGGCCAGGGCGGCCCGGCGGGCCCCGTGGGAGCGGCCGTCCACGGCCGCGGTCGTCGCGGCGACCACCTCGCTCAGCAGGGTGTCCTCGACGGCGCCCGCACCGACGACCACGCGTCGGGCCAGGCGGCGCGTGCCGGCGCGCCACTCCCGCCGGTCAAGGGTGCCGTCGCCGCACCGGGCGGCCGTGAGGCGGCCCGCGTCCTCGGCCACGAGGGCGCGCACCGCTTCGGCGGTGGGGGCGGCCGCGTAGGCCAGGGCGTCGTCGGGGGCGGCGTGCTGCGAGAGCGGGTGGCGCCGTCCCCCGGCGTCGAGCCCGGTCGCGGGGCCGAGGGCGTCCTCCCGGTCCGCCCGGGCGAGGAGGGCCGCGGCGTCGTCGGCGGACAGCGGTACGAGGAAGGTACCGAAGGGGGTGCCCAGCCGGACGGGCCGTCCGGAGCGGGTGCGCCGCAGGTGGGCCAGCAGGGCCCGGGTCATTCCCTCCCGGGTCAGCGCGTCCCATCCCACCGCGCGGGCGGGGGCGTCGGTCCAGGGCAGCCGCCGGGCGAGTACGGCCGCGCTGAACAGGACGTTCTCCAGGGGCCAGGCGGTGGCCGGTCCCCGCACCGGGGCGGTGGGGAGGCCCTGGGTGTCGGCGGGAGGGGCTTCGGCGTCCACGCGACGGTATGCGGCGTCGGTGAAACGGTCTTGGGCGTCGGCGGGTCGGTCTTCGGCGTTCACGGGTCGGTCTTCCTCGCGGTCACTCGTCGCGGTCACGTGCGGTGGGCGCTCGTCGTCGTCACTTGTCGCGCAGCATGTACGGCTGGTTGCCGGTGATCTCGCCGTCGTAGGCGCCGATGAGGGCGTTGACCCGCTCGCGGTGGTGGGCCATCGCGCCGCGCAGGCTGTCCGAGTAGGCCTGGGGCGCGTGGGAGAGCGGGTAGTCGTACGACTCGTCGAGCCAGGCCAACTCGACCCAGTCCTCGGGGATGTCGTTCGGGGAGGCGGGGCCGCGCCCGTCGAGGGTGGGGATCACGTCGTGCTTGTTGACCAGGCTGATCACCCGCGTGGTGTGGTCGGCGGGCCGCTTGTTGTCGATCGGCGAGCCCACGGCGATGACGTGGGTGAGGCGGTAGGTGGCCGAGAACTCCGGGTCCGAGGCCAGGTTCAGGGCGGTCAGTCCGCCGAGGCTGTGCCCGACGATCATCAGCTCGGAGCCGGCCGGGACGCCCGAGCGTTCCAGGAGGCGGCGGGCGGCGCGGGTGTAGGTGGTGTCGGTGCGCAGGACGCCGTCGAAGGCGCCGATGACGTCCTGGGGCGTGCTGTTGCTGAGCAGGGCGAAGCTGGTCCCGGGCAGCAGGAGCACGTACCGTACGGCGCCGTCGGCGCACCGGACCCGGCGCAGCAGGGCCAGGCCGTGGTTGCCGAGGGCGCCGATGTCGTTGACGTAGCTCACGATGTCGTTGGCGGAGGTCGTCAGGACCTTGGCCAGGATGGAGTCCGGTTCGGCGCGTTCGGCGCGTCCCGGCCCGGGGTTGAGGAACTTCAGGAGGGAGCTGGGCAGTCCGAGGAAGGGGTCGGTGGTGGGGACTCCGCCCGCGAGGGTGACCCAGGAGAAGGAGTCGTTGACGGGGTTCTCGTCCAGCAGTCCGAGGAGCGCGCAGAGTTCCATCATCACGGGGCTGATGGTGGTGAGGGCGCGGGTGATCCCGAGCAGCTCGATGAGGCCGCGCAGGGCACGGAGGGCTTCGACCCGGTTCCCGGCGATCATCGCGTCGGTGAACCGCCGGGCGGCCGGCGCGTCCAGGTTGGGGTGTTCGGTCGCGGCCGCCCGGATCCGCAGGGCGAAGGCGTCCACGGCCATGGTCACCTTGGCGGGCCGTCGGTACGTCACGTTCCCGGCCATCCGGGTCATTTCGCCGAACAGGCCGCCGTTGGCGCCGAAGCCGAGTCCCGACGGGCTGGTCAGTGCCTTGGCGCAGGAGAGCGCCGCGCCGAGCGCCCAGCCGGGTCGCCTGAGCGCTTCGAGGGCGAACCGGGGGCCGGAGAGGGCCCCGCTCAGCTCGGCGCCGGCCCGGCGCGCGGTGAGCGCCGCGTCCGCCAGCAGTACCGAGGCCGCGATCAGCAGGTCGGTCTCGGTCCGCCCCGACTGCGGTCGCGGGACGGTTCCGTTGGCGGTGGCGGGCTGCGGTTGCGGCTGTTCGGGGAGGCTCCGAGCCACCTCTTCGACCACGTGCGGGGTCACGTCCCACCTCTCGTCCATGTGCGGCCGGTTCGTGGCGCCGCGCGGGCTGTTGCGCACGCATGGTGGCACCGAACGGGCACCCCGACGTGCGCTCGCCGCACGCCCCCGCACGCCCCTGGTACGCCTCCGGCGAGGGTGGGGCCGCGCCCCCACGGGCCGGGGACGGCCCGGGCGGTGAGCTGCGGTCCTTCGGGGATCCGCCGGTCGGCCGGGGTGAGGGCGGGGTCGCCGCGTTGACCCGGGCGGGACGCGTACCGGCGCGGGACCGAGAGTCGGCGCGGGAGGGGTGGTCCGCTCGGGGGGGCCGCTCCGGGAGGGGTGGTCAGCGGCGTTCGAGGTCCGAGGGTGCTTCCTGGACGTTCCATCCGTTGCCGTCGGGGTCCTGGAAGGACAGGAAGGAGTTCCAGGTGCCGCCCTTGCCGTCCTCCCAGCCGCCGGCGCCGATGTGGCGCACCGGGGAGACATCGACGCCCCGGGCCACGAGTTCCGCGCGGGCGGCCTCGATGTCGGTGACGCAGAGCTGGAGGCCGTGGAGGGCGCCCGGGGCCGTGGTCCTCGTACCGGGGGCCGGGGGCATGCCCTGGAGCAGGGCGATGGAACAGCGCGAGCCGGGCGGGGTGAGCTGGATGACGCGGACGCCGGGGGCGACCTCGTCGTCGAGGTCGACCGTGAAGCCCACCTGGTCGGCGTAGAACTCCTTGGCCCGGTCCAGGTCGGTGACGGGGACGGGAACGACTTCGAGCGTCCAGTTCACGGTGGCTCTCCTCTGCGGTGGGAACGGGCGCCGGTGGCGGGCCCGGGTGCGCGCCTCCACCGTCGCGCACCCCGGCCCGGCCGCGCACCCCGAACCACCCGGAGGGGTCCCCCGGGGCCGGCGGTCGTCAGCGGGCGAGCGGTGACACGGGTTCCGCCCGGCGGACCAGGGCCGCGATCCGGGAGGCGATCTCGGGCCACAGCGCCCTCGGCAGGTCGTGGCCCATGCCCTCGAAGACGAGGAGTTCCGCGCCCGGAACGGCTTCGGCGGTCGCCCGCCCGCCGCTGACCGCGCACATGGCGTCCTCGGCCCCGTGGATGACCAGCGTGGGCAGGTCCAGGGCGCGCAGCGCCCGCGTACGGTCGCCCGAGACCACCGAGGCGACGGCTTGGCGGGCCATGCCGAGGGGGTCGTAGGCCCGGTCGAACGAGCGGCCCGCGCGGTCGCGGACGGCGGCCTCGTCCGGCTCGAAGCCGGGAGAGCCCAGCAGGCGTAGGGCCGCGACCATCCGCTCGACCACCTCGTCCCGATTCCTCGGCGGCGGACCGGCGAGCGATTCCAGCGCGCCGGGCCTCGCCTGGCCCACGGACCGGTCACCGGTCGAGGACATGAGCGAGGTCAACGAACGGACGCGCGCCGGGTGCTCGATCGCCATCGTCTGCCCGATCGCCCCGCCCAACGAGAGGCCGACGACGTGCGCGCTCTCCAGGCCGAGTGCGTCGAGCAGGCCCACGCCGTCGGCGGCCATGTCGGACAGGGTGTAGGAGGCCGAGGAACCGTCGCCCGCGAGCGCGGCCGGGACGTTCGGGAACGGCGCGTCCGGGAAGTGCGAGGACAGTCCGGCGTCCCGATTGTCGAAGCGGATCGGCTGGAGGTCCCGGGCGACCAGCTCGTCACAGAATCCGTCCGGCCAGCCCAGGAGTTGCATCCCGAGCCCCATCACCAGCAGGACAGGCGGGGCATCCGGGTCGCCGAGCCGTTCGTACGCGACCTCGATGCCCGCCGGGCCCACGCCCACGGCCTTCGCTCCGACCACCGTCACACCGTCTCCTCGCTCGCCCCGCCCCCTCTCGAATACGGACGGGAAACCTACCGGAATTCCCTCTCGATCCTCGGGAAAACCGCCGGAATCGCGGAAAGGCGAAATCGACGGGAATTCCTCATGCCGTGGGGACGGGAAGCGGAACGACGACGGGCGCGTGGTCCGTGTGGACCGTCGCGGCCGTCATCCGGGGGACCGCCTCGATCAGGGCCCGTTCGGCGCCGGCGGCCAGCTCGTGCGCCTGGACGACCGTCAGGTGCGGGTCGACCACGATGTCGACTTCCGCGCGCAGGGTGTGCCCGATCCACCGCATGCGCAGCCGACCCACGTCCCGTACGCCCTCCACCGCCCGCACGGCGCCTTCGGCACGGTCCACGAGGGCGGGGTCCACCGAGTCCATCAGCCGTCGCCAGACCTCACGGGCGGCGCCGGCCAACACTAGCACGATGGCGACGGTGATCAGCAGGCCGACGACCGGATCCGCCTGGCGCAGGCCGAGGGCGGAGCCGCCGGCCCCGAGCAGGACGGCGAGCGAGGTGAAGCCGTCGGTGCGCGCGTGCAGCCCGTCGGCGACCAGGGCGGCCGAGCCGATCCTGCGGCCGGTGCGGATGCGGAGGCGGGCGACCCACTCGTTGCCCGCACAGCCGATCAGCGCCGCCGCGCAGACGGCGCCCAGGTGGGTGACCTCGCGGGGGTGGAGGAGCCGGTCGACGGCCATCCAGGCGGCGAGCGCGGCGGACGCGGCGATGGTGAGGACGATGAGCACCCCGGCCAGGTCCTCGGCCCGCCCGTACCCGTAGGTGTAGCGGCGGTTGGCGGCACGGCGGCCAAGGACGAAGGCGATCCCGAGCGGTACGGCCGTCAGCGCGTCGGCGGCGTTGTGGACCGTGTCCCCCAGCAGCGCGACCGAGCCCGAGAGCGCGACGACGGCGGCCTGGAGGACGGTGGTGACGCCGAGGACGGCGAGGGACAGCCACAGCGTCCGCATCCCCTCGCGCGAGGTCTCCATGGCCGCGTCCACCTTGTCGGCGGCGTCGTGGCGGTGCGGGCGGAGCAGGTGGGCCACGCGGTGGCGCCGCGGGGCCGGGTGCGCGTGGCCTTCATGGCCGTGGCCGTGTCGGATCCGCGCCCCATCGGAGTGGGGGTGGGAGTGGGTGTGGTGGTCGGGTGCGTGAGCGTGCCGGTTGCCCTCCATGCGTTCACGGTGGCATACGGATCCGATTGCGGCCATGGCCGTCGTACACCCTCCGACCAGGTGCGACGCGCTCGCAATTGCACCCCGGTGGTGGCGGCTTCAGCGGACGAGGCGGGGAAGTCGCAGGCTGAGCAGGACGGTGAGGGCGATCAGCCCCAACTGCACCAGCAGGATCACCTGGAGGGCCTCCCCCATGCCGCGCTCGGGGGCCAACGCGAGGAAGAGGCTGCCCAGTGTGGCAACGCCCAGGGCGAGGGCCGACTGCTGGGCGGTGACCATCACCCCGCCGCCGACACCGGCCCGGTCGGCCGGTACGTCCGAGAGCATCAGCCTGATCAGGACGGGGAGTTGGAAGCCCTGGCCGAGACCGGCGACGGCCATGCCCGGGGCGAGGGCCGCCACGGAAAGCTCTTGACCGCCGGAGCGGAACGCGAGCAGGAGCAGGGCGATGCCCACCGCCTGGACGAGTCCACCGGCCGTGACGACGCGGCTGCCGAACCGGCCGACCAGTCGGGGCCCGGCGAGGGAGGCCGCGAAGAAGGCGACGGCCATCGGTACGAGGGCCAGCCCGGCGGCCACCGGGCCGAGGTGCAGGCCCTGCTGGAGGGCCACGGCCATCACGAACATGAATCCGCTGAAGCCGACCGAGAAGGGCACCATCATCACCAGGCCGCGCCGCAGCGACTCCAGGCGCAGCAGGCTGGGCGGCACCAGCGGGGTCCGGCCGAGCCGGTCGGCGCGGCGTTCGGTGAGGTAGAAGGCGAGGGCCGCGAGCGGGAAGATCCCGAGGGAGACCAGGGTCCACAGCGGCCAGCCGGCCGCCCGCCCCTCGGTCAGCGGCAGGAGCAGGGAGAGCAGCGACAGCGCGAGCAGCAGGGTTCCGGGTACGTCGACGGCGGCCGGGCGCTCCGAGCGGGTCTCGGGGACCGCGCGAACGGCGAGCAGCAGGCCGAGCAGGACGACGGGGACGTTGACGAGGAACACCGCCCGCCAGCCGGTTCCCGCGAGGTCGGCGGCGACGAGGACGCCCCCGAGGATCTGGCCGAGGACCATGGACAGGCCGGCGGTGGCCCCGTAGAGGCTCATCGCCCGGGCCCGGCGGGGGCCCTGGGTGGTGGCCTGGATGGTGGCGAGCACCTGCGGCAGCATCAGCGCGGAGGCGGCGCCCTGGGCCACCCGTGCGCCGACCAGGGTCCAGGCGGTCGGGGCCAGGCCGCAGGCCAGGGAGGTCAGGCCGAAGGCGGCCATGCCGATGAGGAACAGCTTGCGCCGCCCGGCGGTGTCGCCGAGGCGGCCGCCGAGGACGAGGAGGACGGCGTAGGCGACGCCGTAGCCGCCGACGACCAGTTCCAGCAGGGCGGGGCCGGCCGCGAGGTCGCTGTCGATGGCGGGCAGGGCCACGTTGACGATGAAGAAGTCGATCAGCGGCAGGGCCGCGCCCAGCAGTACGGTGAACAGCCCGAGGGGGGCCAGGGACGCCGTGGGAGTCGGGGAGGCCGCAGGGGCCGCGGGGGCGCTGCCGGTGGCCGACGGGGCCGGGGGCGGTGGGTTCGTTCGTACGGTTGCTTCGCTCACACCCTGGACGATCCTCCCCCGCTCAGCCTGGTACCAGAGTCTTCTCATCCTGGTACCGGGAGTACCTGGCACCGGGATGCACGATGCGGCACCCTGGTCACATGACTTCCGTGTCCCCCGAGACCGACGTGCGCCGGCACGAGCTGGCCGAGTTCCTGCGCAGCCGCCGTGAGCGGATCACCCCCGAGCAGGTGGGCCTCGTACGCGGTCGCAGGCGGCGCACGCCGGGGTTGCGCCGTGAGGAGGTCGCGCAGCTGTCGGCGGTCGGCGTGACTTGGTACACGTGGCTCGAACAGGCCCGGTCGATCCAGGTGTCCCCGCAGGTCCTGGACGCGCTGGCGCGCGCCCTGCTGCTGGACCGCAGTGAGCGCGGGCACCTGTTCGCGCTGGCCGGGGCGACGGATCCGGCTCCGCACACGCGCTGTCCGAGCGTGACGCCGGCCCTCCGCGTGATGCTCGACGCGCTGGATCCGATTCCGGCCTGCGTGCAGAACAGCCGGTACGACATCCTCGCCCACAACACCACCTACGGGCGGCTCCTGTGCGACCTCGATCGGCTGGCGCCGGAGGACCGCAACTGCCTGTGGCTGGCGTTCACCGATCCGCAGTGGCGCGATTCGATGGTGGACATGCCCGAGTCGAGGCGGATGATGGCGGCCAAGTTCCGGGCCTCGATGGCCGAACACCTCGCCGAGCCGGCCTGGAAGGCGCTGCTGGAGCGCTTGGAGTCGGCGTCGCCGGAGTTCCGGGAGGTGTGGGCGCGGCACGAGGTGGTCGGCCCGGAGGGCAAGGCGAAGTACATCCGCAACGCCCAGGTGGGCATGTTGCACCTGGAGCACACCAACCTGTGGCTGGGGCCGGCGGCGGGACCGCGGCTGGTGACGTACGTACCGCTGGACGAGCGGAGCCGCGAGCGGCTGGGGCGGCTGCGCGAGCTGACCCTGTCCGCGGCGGCGTCGGCCGCCTGAGGCGGGTGGGCCGGAGCGCCGGTGCGGCGCGGAGCCGGCTGCGCCGTCCTGACGGGTCGGTCTCCTACGATGGGCGCGGTGCGGGCTCCTGACCCGCACCGCCGCTCCGTCGAGGGGGAGTTCGTACATGAAGCGGTGGCACGTCTGGGTCACGGCCCTGACCCTGGTCCTGGCTTCCGCGGGCGCCGGCAGCGCGCAGGCGACGTCGGTCGACCCGGCCGCGGCCGGCGCCGACTGTCCGGCCGCGGAACTCTTCGCCACGGACAACACCGCGGTCATCACGGATCGTCGGCTGACCCCGCGGGACGCGGGATCCGGGACGCGGACACGGGACACGCCCGCGGGGCGGTAAGCCTAAGGGCTGTCCCGTAATCCGTGGTGGATCAGCGCGCGGCGTCGGATGCGGTGCATCGCAAGGCGGAGGGACGCCCGAATACTCGACGTATTCGGGCATCCCGACAACGCGGCGAGGTGCCGTAGCCGACGCCGCGCGCCCACCAGGGATGACGGGACAGCCCTTAGGCTGCACGCCGTCAGAGATCCACGTACAGACGAGGCGAACATGTTCGAACCGGCGCAGGAGAATCCGTACCCCGACACCCACGTTCTCGGGGAGGGTCCGGAGCCGCACCCGTCGCTGCTGCCGCTGCTCCCGCTGCTGGGGCGTTGGCACGGGCGCGGCCGAGGCGAGTACCCGACCCTGGAGCAGGACTTCCGGTACGAGCAGGAGCTGACCTTCAGCCACGACGGCCGACCCTTCCTGCGCTACGAGGCGCGGGCCTGGCTGGTCGACGCCTCGGGGGCGCCGGTGCGCCCGGCCGGGCGGGAGGCCGGTTGGTGGCGCGCGACGCCCGACGCCTCCCTGGAGGTGGTCCTCGCGCACCCCACGGGCATCGTGGAGACGTACGTCGGCGGGGTCTCGGGCTCGGAGATCGAGATCGTGACCAAGGACGTGGCGCTCACCCCGCTCGCCAAGGAGGTCACCGGAACGCGTCGGCAGTACACCGTCGACGGGGACCGGTTGACGCTGGTGCACGACATGGCTGCCGTGGGTCAACCGCTGCAACACCACCTCACGGCCACCTTCCTGCGGCGCCCGGCGCACTGACGGGCGCCGCCCCGCCGGCCCCGGGGCTCAGGCCGAGGATCCACTGTCCACGACCAGGTCCGCGCCGACGACGGAGCCGGCGGCGGGCGAAGCCAGGTAGAGGACCGCGGCGGCCACTTCCTCGGCCTCGGCGACCCGGCCGAGCGGGTTCTCCGTCTTGACCCGCTCGGCCCGGTCGGCCTCGGTCTCGCCGGGCCGCAGGGACATCGGGGCGGCCGAGGCCCCCGGGCTGACCGCGTTGACGCGGACCCCCTCGTGGATGTGGTCGAGCGCGGCGGCGCGGGTGAGCGCGGACACGGCCGCCTTGGAGGTGATGTAGGCGGCCGCGTTCGGGATCCGCTGGTGGGCGCCGAGGTTGGACGAGATGTTGACGACGGCGCCGCCGCCGTTCGCGCGCATGTGGGCGATCTCGTGCTTCATGGCCAGCCAGACGCCGGTGACGTTGGTCCGGAGCACGGCGTCCCAGTCCTCCTCGCTGACATCGGCGACGGGGACGGCGCCGCGGAGTATCCCGGCGTTGTTGACGGCGACGTCGAGGCCGCCGAAGAGGGAGACGGTCCGCTCCACGAGGGCCCGTACCCGGGTGGAGTCGGTGACGTCGGTGGTGACCGACTCGGCCGTGCCGCCCGCGGCCCGGATCAGGGCGACCGTTTCCTCCAGCGGACCCGCGGTGCGGCCGGCGACGACCACGCGGGCGCCTTCGGCGGCGAAGGCGAGCGCGATGGCCCGGCCGAGGCCGGTGCCCGCGCCGGTGACGAGGACGCTCTTGCCGGTGAAGCGGTTCATCTTGATTCTCCTTATTGGATCGATCAGTTCAATATGAGGACATCGGAAGGACCCGGACGAGGGGCCAGGGCAGCCCAAGGCAGGGCAGGGCAGGCTGACAGACAGCCCCGGGAGACGCCTCGGCCGCCCCGGCGTCAGTCCAGGAGGGTGAGCGCCTGCTCGACCGCGTCCCGCACCCGCGCCGGGTCCCCGGAGGCCTTGCCGACGACCCGGACGCCCTGCATCAGGACCAGCAGCATGCGGGCCAGGGTGCGGGGGTCACGCCCCTCGGGCAGTTCGCCCTGCCCTTGGGCCCGGACGAGGGTCGAGTGCAGGAGGGTTTCGAGGCGGTCCCAGCCGCTCTCGACCCTGCGGGCGGCCCCGGGGTCGTGCGGGGCGAGTTCGGCGGCGGTGTTGGTGAGGAAGCAGCCGAGCGACCGCTCCTCCGGGGTCCCCGCCTCGACGGCGAAGCGGCGCAGCAACTCCCGTACCGCCGGGAGGGCGGGACCGGGGCGGGACAGTTGCGCGAGCAGTTCGAGGTGCCGGGCCTCGGAGTAGCGGTCCAGCGACTTCAGGTACAGCTCGCGCTTGGTCCCGAAGGTGGCGTAGAGGCTGGCGCGGCCGATCCCCAGGTGGTCGGTCAGGTCGGTCACCGACGTGGCCTCGTAGCCGCGCCGCCAGAACAGCTCCAGGGCCGACTGGAGGGCGGCGTCCGGATCGAATTCCTTGGTCCTTGCCATGCACAAGATCATAGGAGCATGTGGAACGATCAGTCAAGAATGCGATGCGGGTCAACCACACGTCGCCGAGGAGGCCTTGAGCCCTCAGACGTCGTGCGCCGCCTCGTCCCGGAGGGGATGCCCGTCGGGGTCGGTGTGGTCGGCCTGGGAGGAGAACGCGTGCAGGAAGACGTCGTAGCGGCCGTCCGGCCTCCGGGTGAGGAGGGCCCCGTCCTGCCACGTGCCGTTGTCCGCCCACCGCCGACTCCCGTACGGGGCGCCCTGGTTGCGGTGGACGTTGCGCATGCCGAGCCCCTCGGTGAGGGGCTCTCCGAAGACGAGCACCGGCCGGCCGGGGAGGAGGATCGACTCCAGGGCCGCGGCGGCTTCGAGGTGGGAGCCGGTGACCCAGGGGCGGCGGGGGTCGAGGCGGTCGAGGAGCGTCTGGACCCAGGCCGGCGGGCGCCGGACGAAGAGGCAGCCGGGGGTCTGGGCGAGGGCCGGGTGGCGGAGGTGGTCCAGGGCCCCGGATCCCGAGCTCATGGACAGCTCGTGGTAGCCGGGGGCCAGGCGGTGCACGGGATCCAGCACGGAGGCGCCCAGGGTGAACACCTGCCACCGGACCCCGGCGCCGGACCCCTCGTCGTCCACGTCGACGGCGCAACGGTGGCGGCCCGCGGGGGTGTCCACTTCGAGGTTGACATGGAACCGACGGCCCCGGGTCTCGGGCCCGTCGCGGAAGTGGCGGTGCAGCGTCCCCGACAGCACCCCGTGGTTTTCGAGCGGCATCCCGCCAGTCAACCACCGCGGCGCCCCGAACGCCGACCCGGCCGGCCCGGGTCGGTCAGGCCCAGGGTCGGTCAGGCGATGCCCAGGGTGTGGGAGGCGCGGTAGCCCGGGGCCTCGGGGGTCGGGGTGAGGGTCATCGCGGCCCCCGAGGCGCGGTAGCGGCTGTCCCGCTCGTTCGGGTGGGCCGGGGCGGGCCGGCGGGCGTAGGGGTGGCGGGCGTAGACCTCCTTCAGGAAGGCCTCGGGGAGGAAGAACTGCGAGGTCACCCCGGAGCCGGAGCCCGGGCGGACCTTGAAGTGGACGTGCGGTGCGAGCCCCGCGTACCAGCCGGGCACGATCGTACGGAAGGTGCAACGGCCGGCGCCGTCGGTGATCTGGGTGCCGCGCAGGAAGGTGGCGCGGCCGGTGGAGTAGTCGCCCGCGGCGTCGGCGTGCCAGACGTCCACGGCCACGTCACCGCGGGGGCGGCAGCCGGCCGAGACGTCGACCAGTGTGAGGTCCAACCGCAGGGGCGTCCCCTCGCGGCCCTCGGTGATGTCGGTGCGCACCTTGTCGAGGTCGAGGTAGTACGGACCCGCGCCCGCCTCCGGGGTGAGCACGCAGGCGGGGGGCGGTGCGGCGGCCGTCGGACGCCGCGCGGGGCCGGCGCAGCCCGCCGGGGCCAAGACCAGGGCGCCCGCGGATCCGACGGCGCCCAGCAGCCGGCGGCGGCTGGTGTGGTGGGGTTCCCGCTCGGCCATGTGCGTTCCCTCGGCGTGTTGGGGGTGGCGCCCGACCGCGCCGGCCCACGGCGCCCACCGTGCCGCAGCCGGGGCGGGCCCGCCACGACCGACACGCCCTCCCCCGCCGGTCGGCCCCCGGCCGGTCAGCCCGCGCAGGTGGTGTCGGCGGCGGGGCGTTCGCCGGTGGTGAGGAAGCGGGTGACGGTGGCGTCGCCGCAGGGGTTGCCGTTGCCGAGGTAGGCGCCGTGGCCCCCGCGTTCGACGGTGACCAGGACGGCCCGGTCGCCGAGGGCCTCGCGCATCTCCAGCGCTCCGAAGAGCGGGGTCGCCGGGTCGCGACGGTTCTGGATCATGAGGATGTTCGAGGGGCCGTCGTCGGTGATCGATACCGGCTTGTCCGTCGGAGCCGTCTTCCAGAAGGCGCAGGGCATCGCGTTGGCCGTCATCCCGGCCGTCAGGGGGTGGCGCTCGCGGTCCTCGGCGACGGCGCGCCCGTAGGCGGCCGTCGAGGTGCGGGGCCAGGCCACGTCGTTGCAGACGACGGCGACCATCAGGGCGGCGTCCTCCTGCGACAGGGGCCGGGCCAGCTCCGGCGGGAGCACGGGCTCGACCTTCGGGTCGCGCAGCGCGGTGACCAGTTCGGCGAAGGCGGGGAAGGAGGCGTCGGAGACGAGGGTGTTCTGCAGGGACTGGCGCAGTCCGTTGCCGGTGAGCGGCACGCCGGCGACGTTCGACTTCCGCGGCGCGCCGTCCAGTTCGGCGGCGAGGGAGAGGATCAGGGGCTCGACCTCCTCGGGGCGTTCGGCCAATCGCAGGGCGCCCCGGTCGGGGTGGGCGGCCCAGGCGGCGAAGTCGGGGAAGCGGGCCTCGACGCCCGGGCCCATGTTGGCGAGCCACCCCCGGGCCACCTTGCGCGGGTCGGGGTCTCCGGTGCTGTCGAGGATCCAACGGTCGGTGCGGCCGGGGAACTTCTGGGCGTAGCCGGCGGCCACGTAGGACCCGTACGAGACGCCCCAGGCGGAGAGCTTGCGCTCGCCGAGGGCCTCGCGGAAGCGGTCGAGGTCGCGGATCTGGTTGGCGGTGGTGAAACTGCGCAGCTCGGCTCCGCCATCCCGCGCGCAGGCCTCGGCGGTGCGGCGGGAGCGGGCGACGTTTTCGGTGACGTCCCCGTCCGGGCCGGGCCAGGGGCGCAGGCTGGTGAGCATGCGGTCCTCGTCGGAGAGTCCGCAGCTCGCCTTGGCGCTGCCGCCGACCCCGCGGGGGTCCAGGGCCACGAGGTCGTAGGCCCCGTCCAGCCGGCTCCCGAGGGCCACGCCCTTCCTCGTCAGGCGGTCCACTCCCGAGCTGCCCGGACCCCCGGGGACCACGGCGAGGGTGCCGCGACGGGCTTCGGGGCGGTCGCTGCGGACGCGGGAGACGGCCACGGTGATCTGTCGGCCGTACGGGTCCGCGTAGTCGAGGGGGACGGGGAGGTCGGCGCATTCCTGGGTGGCGGGCCCACCGGGCTGGGCGCAGGGACGCCAACTGAGTCGGACCGCCGGGGCGGTGGGGTCCTTCGGGGCCGCCGAGGCCGGGACGCCGGCGGTGAGGGCGGTGGCGCCGGTGGCCGCGGCGAGGGCGAGGAGCAGGCTCTTCCTGCGGTAAGTCGTCATGGCGCAAGCCTTGTTGATCTCGCCCCGAGCCCCCATCCGGCAGCCCGGTCACCCGGGGTGGGGTTACCCCCCGGCCCGGCTCCCGCCCCCACGGTGCGGCAGCCGCCCCGAAACGCCCTGACCCGGCCACGTCCAGGACGCCGGATCCGTCGGCCGCACCGAGGCCGCGGGCCGGGGCGGATGACGGGGCTGAGGGGCGCGTCGGTGCCGGGGGCCGCCGGGCCGCTGCCATCCGGGACCGGCGGGAGGTGTGGACCTCGGGTGCCAGAGCGGGGCAGCGCCCCGGCCGCGCCGGCCTGGGGTTGCTCTGTGGGGGCATTGTTCGGGCCGGGGAGAGATTGCTCCGTCCGGGGGACTGTGCGGGGTGTCCCGGGGGAAGGGAGGGGCAACGTCCCCCACACGGCTCCCGGGCCGGGTCATATTGGCTGAACGGCGCGCCGTGCGGGCGCCCGCCCGCTTCTTGACGTCCCGTCATTGTGGAGGCACTGCTGATGCGTACCCGGTCCGTCCTGGTGGCCACCGCCCTGTTGGCGACGCTCCTGACCGCCGCCGGGCCGGCCGCCGCGCGCGGCCCCGCCCCCGCCACCGCCGCGGCCGTCGACCGGCAGGCCGCGCACGACGTGGCCCTGTTCGGCCTCCGGGGTTCGGGCGCCTCCGGCAAGGCCGCGGTCCAGGAGTTCACCACCGACAGCGCCCGGTTGGACCGGGTCGGGCTGTACCTGAGCAGCGGGGCGGCGACCGGACGGCTGACCGTGCAGGTCCGTACCGTCCTGGACGACCCCGGCTCGGCGGTCGCGAGCGCCTCGGTGGACCTCGCGCGGTGGGGCGGGGCGGGCGCGGGGTGGGTCGAGGTGCCCTTCGGCGCGACCGGCGCCCCGCTGAGTCCCGGCACCCCGTACTACCTGTTCGTGCAGGCCGACACCGCCGAGGAAGAGGAGGTGACCTGGCACGGCACCCGGGCGGCGGCCCCGGGGGCGCCCGCCGGGCGGCAGTACGACGCGACGCTCGGGGGCTGGCAGCCCGGCCAGGGCCGGCCGGCGTTCTACGTGAACCCGGCCGGCGGCGAACGGTGCGGGGAGGTGGAGCCCTGCTACGTGCCGAACTCGCTGCGGCCCGCCCGCACCGCCGGGCTGCTCACGGACGGGCATACGGTGGAGGCCCTGGATCCGGCCTTTGCCGTGGGTGCCCACTACGTGCAGGGCTCCAACGTGCTGGCTCTGCCGTCCGGGCGGTGGCGCTACCTGCCCGACGGGGCGACCAAGTCCGAGGTGGTGGACGCCCAGGACCCGGGCGCGCTGGAGCAGATCGCCTCGTCCCGGCGCTGGTTGGCCTCCGGGACGGTCCCCGGGGCGCCGGGGGCACGGCGGGAGGCCGCCGAGCGGGCGCTGTTGTCGATGCGGGCGCTGCTGCGGCCCAACGGCGCCTCGGCGGCGGCCTGGTACCCGTTCTGGGACTTCTCCTGGCCGCGCGACTCGGCCTTCGCGGCGGCGGCGTTCGCGCACACCGGGCACGACGAGGAGGCGTACCGGATCCTTCGGTACAACGCCGCCACCCAGCGGGAGGACGGCACCTGGGAGGCCCGCACCCGGCTCGACGGCAGCGGTCCGCCGGACGGGCGGACCTGGCAGCTCGACGCGAACGGCTGGGTGCCGTGGGCGACTTGGCAGTGGTACCGGACGGCTCCTGCGGCCGACCGGGAGGCACGCCTGCGCACCCTGTACCCGGTGATCGTCAAGGCGGCGGACTACACGGCGAACTCCCTGGACACCGACGGATTGCCGCCGGCCTCCCCCGACTACTGGGAACTGCCCACCGACACCGCCAACATCGGCACCGCCGCGCCCCTCCTCGCCGGTCTGAACTCCGCCGCAGACCTGGCCGAAACCCTCGGCCACACGGACGACGCCCGGCGCTGGGCCCGCGCTTCCGCGCGGCTGCGGGACGGGATCGCGTACCGCTTCGCACCGTTGGGCTACCCGCGCACCGTGGACGGGCTGCACGGCCGCGACAGCGCGGCCGCCTTCCTGGCGCCGCCGTTCGTCCCGGCCACGGCCGACCTCCCGGGCGCCCTCGACGACACGTACCAGGCGCTGTTGCGCCCCAACGGCGGTCTGGTGCCGGGCGACGACCCGGACACCCGGTGGGGCCACATCACCTGGACGGCGAGCACCTCCTTCTTCGCCCTGGCCTGGTCGGCGATGGGCGAGCGGGAGAAGGGCGGGGCCGTGCTCGACTGGGTGCTGTCGAAGCGGAACGTGCTGGGCGAACTGCCCGAGACGGTGGACGCGCAGGGCCTGCCGAAGGCGGTCGTCCCGTTGGGCTGGACGGACGCGCTCGTGCTGCTGACCCTCGTCCAGCAGGACGGCGCCAAGCTGGCGACCCCGCCCCTCCCCCGGCTCTGATCGACCCCGCGCGGGGTCGGACGGGGCGGGATCGGGCGGCGCCCGGCCGCCGTCAGCCCCGGCCGGTCACGGTGAGGCGGGTCGGCGGTCCGGCGGGGACGGGCGGCAGCCACAGCGGGCCACGGCCGGGGGTGAGGGAGCCGAGGACCCGGGGTCCCTCGGCTCCCGTGCACTCGGGGGCGTTGCCGGGGAGGCCGTGCAGGGTCAGGAAGCCGAGCACGGCGAAGGCGTACGCCTCCTTGGCGCCGGCGGGCAGGCCGAGCGCGTCGGAGGTCGACAGGGCGGCGTGCGGGGGCAGTTCCTCGCGCAGGGCCCGCATGAGGGTGGGGTTCCTGGTGCCTCCGCCGGAGGCGATGACCTCGGTGGGGTCGAGGGGGCGCAGGGCGTCGGCGACGGTGCGGGCGGTGAGTCGGGTGAGGGTGGCGAGGACGTCGAGCGGGGGGACGGGCCCGCAGACGTCGAGGGCGGCGCGCAGGTGGCCGGGGTGGAAGAGTTCCTTGCCGGTGGTCTTGGGGGCCGGCAGCCGGTAGTAGGGCTCGGCGAGCAGGCGGCGCAGGAGCGGTTCGTGGACGCGACCGGCCGCGGCGAGGGCGCCGTCCTCGTCGTACGCGAGCCGGTCGGCGGTCAGTTCGCGGACGGCGGCGTCGAGGAGGGCGTTGCCGGGGCCGGTGTCGAAGGCGACCGGGGCACCCGTCGCGGGAAGGGCGGTGAGGTTGGCGATGCCGCCGATGTTCAGGGCGGCGGGTCGGCCGGGGCGGCCGCGCAGCAGCATCAGGTCGATCAGGGCGACGAGCGGGGCTCCCTGGCCTCCGGCGGTGATGTCGCGGGGGCGGAAGTCGGCGACGACGGGCAGTCCGGTGGCCTCCGCGATCCAGGCGGGGGCACCGAGTTGCAGGGTGCCGCGGACCCGCCCGTCCTGCGTCCAGTGGTAGAGGGTCTGGCCGTGAGAAGCAATCAACTCGGCCCGTCCGGAGCATAGTTCACGGTCGGCGCGGACGGCGATGTGGGCGAAGGCCTGCCCGATGCCGGTGTCGAGCCGGCACACCTCGGCCATGGTGGTGTGGGCCGGCGGCAGGGCGGCGGCGAGGGCGGCGCGCAACTCGTCCTCGTACGGGGCCCCGACCATGCCGAGCGGGGTCAGGCTCAGGGTGTCGCCGTCGAGGACGAGGTCGGCGGCGGCCGCGTCCACGGCGTCGTAGGAGGTGCCCGACATCAGGCCGACGACCCTCACCGCAGCGGCCTCAGGTGGTCGTCGCCGCGCAGGCTCGCCAGGGCGGGGAGGCTGAGGGCGCAGGCCGCCGCGGCGTAGTAGGCGGGGACGCGGGTGTCGCCGGTGGCCGCGACGAGGGCGGTGATGACCAGCCCCGCGCAGCCGGAGAACACGGCGTTGGCGAGGGCGTACGCCACTCCGAGCCCGGTGCAGCGTACGGACGCGGGGAACATCTCCGCGAGCATGGCGGGCCCGGGTCCGGCCAGGAGGCCCACCGCGGCGCCCGCGACGAGGACGGCGGCGGCCTTGGCGGGGGTCGTGGCGGCGGGGTCCTGGAGGACGTCGAGGAGGGGCAGCGCGAGGAGGGTGACGGCGAGGGCCCCGGCGAGCATCACGGGGCGGCGGCCGACGCGGTCGCTGAGCATCCCGGCGGGGAGGATCACGGCGGCGAAGCCGAGGTTGGCGAGGGCGGTGGCGGCCAGGGCCTCGCGGAAGGAGGCGCCGAGGGCCGTCTGGAGGTGGGAGGGCAGGACGACGAGGAAGGTGTAGCCGGCGGCCGACCAGCCCATGATCCGCCCGACGCCGAGGGCGATGGCGCGGACGCCCCCGATGCCGGGCGGGGACTCGGCCGCGTCGGGAGGCCCGGCCCGGGGCGGGGCGGGCTCCTCGGGGAGGGGCGGGGCGGGCACCTCGGGCAGGGGCGGCGGGTCCGGGAGGGCGGTGCGCAGCCGGAGGGCGACCAGGCCCAGGGGCAGGGCCAGCAGGAAGGGGATCCGCCAGCCCCATTCGTACAGGGCCGCCGGCGTGAGCAGCAGCCCCAGCAGGGCGGCGGTGGCGGCTCCGGTGAGCAGGCCGAGGGCGACGGTGAGGGACTGCCAGGCGCCGTACCGGCCGCGCCGGCCCGGGGGCGCGTGTTCCGTCAGGAGTGCCACGGCGCCGCCGAACTCCCCGCCGGCGCTGAGCCCTTGGAGGGCGCGGAGCACAACGAGGGCCCACGGTGCGGCGGCTCCGAGCGTCTCGCGGGTGGGCAGCAGTCCGATCAGGGTGGTGGCGAGGGTCATCAGGCCCACGACGAGGATCAGGGTGGGGCGGCGCCCGAGCCGATCGCCGAGCCGACCGAAGAGGAGGGCTCCGGCCGGCCGGAAGAAGAAGGCCACGGCGAAGGAGCCGTAGGCGGCGAGCAGCGGGCCGGACCCGCCGTCGTGGGTACCGGCGCCCTGCTCGGGGGTGAAGAACCGGGCGGCGATGACCGTGGCGAAGCAGCCGTACACGCCGAACTCGTACCACTCGACGAAGTTCCCCGCCGCGCCCGCGAGGAGGGCGCGGCGGTTGCGGGCGGCCGTCGGGGGTGTGGTGCGCAGCGCGAGGGGGGTCACCCGTGCTGGGTGCCCGGTCCGGGCGGGCGGGATGCCTGACGGTGGCGGGGTTCAGCAGTTCGGCGGCGGCCCGGCCGCCGGGCCCCGCGTCCCGCTCAGGTCGTCGGGTGCAGGCGGGAGGGGGTGAGGGGGACGTCCTGCGCGAAAGCGGAGGCAGAGGAGGAGGCGGAGGGGGAGGCGGCGGCGGCGGCGTTGAGGGCGCTGCCCGACAGCCAGGTGCGCCAGTCCATGTTCCAGTCGCCGAAGCCGTTGGCGAAGGGGGGCATCCGGTCGCCGCCGCTGTTGACCACTTCGACGATGTCGCCCTCGCGGACGGTCTCGTAGAACCAGGCGGCGTCCTCGGTGGACATGCCCGTGCAGCCGTGACTGACGTTCTCCTCGCCCTGCGCCTCGACCGACCAGGGCGCGGCGTGGACGTACTCGCCGCTCTCCGTGACCCGGGCCGCGTAGAAGACGGGCAGGTCGTAGGACTCCTGGGTGCCGCGCTTGATGCCGATGGAGTCGCCGCGCATCCGGACCTTGTACTCCTTGCGCAGGACGACCTTGATGCCGCTGCGGGTCAGGAAGCCGGCCTTGCCCGTGGTGACGGGGATGGTCCGGACGACGCGTCCGTTGCGGCGTACGGTCATCTCGTGCGCGGCGGAGTCGGTGACGGCCTCGATCCGGTCCGCGACGGTGAACTCCACGGGGTCGGAGGGGCCTCCGTAGCCGAGCTCGCCGAACTCGACGCCGTCGAGACCGCTGCGGACGCGGACCACCGTGTGGGCGGGCCAGTAGGTGCGCGGGCGGAAGTGCAACGTGGAGTCGTCGACCCAGTGCCAGGCACCTTCGACGTGGGGTTCGGAGGTGACCTGGAGGGCCTGTTCCACGCGGGCGCGGGCACCGGCGTCCTCGGCGGGGACGGGGTGGCTGAGGGCGGCCGTGACGATCTCGCCGGCGCCGTACGTGCCCGGCCGGGGGCCGAACTCGACGGTGAGGCGGCCCCCGTCGGCGCGCGTGGCGGGCGGCGCGGTCGTGAAGGCCATGGTGACGCCGACGGGGGAGCCGGCCGCGTCATGGGCGCCGACGCGCACCGTGTAGCTCTCCCCCGCCCGCAGGGGTTCGGTGTTGTGCCAGTGGCCGCGGCTGTGGCCCAGCCGTCCGGCCAGGTGCCGGCCGTGGGCGTCGCTGACGGTGACGTCGGTGAGGGCTCCCGTGCCGGGCTGGGCGAGGGCGATCTCCAGGGGGCCGCCCGGGTCCGTCGGGAGGGAGTCGGGGCGGCCCGTGGCCTCGCTCCACACGACGGATCCCGCTCCGCGGGCGGTGGCCCGTACCCGCTGCTCCCGCCAGTCCCCGCAGGGGCCGGAGCGGAAGCTCCCGGCGGCGCACCAGGCCGTGGCGTCCGGGCCGCCGCCGTCCACGGCCCGTCCGACGAGGAGGGTGACGGCCGCTTCCCGGGGTGCCGCGGCGGCCGCGGCGCCGAGCGGGGACTCCGCTTCCGTGGTACCGCCGGGTGCGGCGGCGACGGCCAGCAGGGCGCTGGTGGCCGCCGCCGTGGCGCTCCACACTTTGGTCCGCTTCTTGCGCGCGTTGGCCACGCGGCCCTCCCAGTCGTCACCGTGCCGAATGGGAGCATCAAAACGATCTGGAGCCAAAACGATGATCGTAAACTCGGCCCTGCGGCCGAACGGGTACGCGAAGTGAACCCGGACGGCCCAGGGCGTGTCCTGCCGTGGGCGTGCGCTCTCAGGCCGGCGGGCCACCGGGCTCCTCGCGGCGGCGGCCCCAGGCGGTGATCATCCCGGGCGAAAGGGCCGCGCAGTCCGGGGAGTCCAGGAAACGGACGGCCTCGTCGACGACCGCGTCGTCCACCAGGTCGGTGGCGGTCATCGCCGGGCGCGACCGCTCCCAGGTCTCGGCCCAGAAGCGGCTGATGGGGCTCCCGGGCACCAGCGGTGGGACGTGTACGTCGGCGGCCACGGAGACCAGCCCGGCGGCGCTCAACAGCTCCGGGTAGCGCGGGGTCCAGGAGACGTCCGTGCCGATGGTGTCCCGCAGGCCCTGCCACATGGCGGCCATGGTCCGGCCGTAGGCGGTCTTGGGCGTCGTCGCGCCGGTCAGGTCGATCGCGTCGCCGAGTACGAGCACACCGCCCGGGACGAGCAGCTCGGCGAGCCGGGAGATCACGCGTTGCCGGGCGGGCAGGTGCATCAGGACGAAGCGGGCGTGGACGAGGTGGAACCGGCCGGGGCCCACTTCGGGGAAGCCGTCGCCGGTGGTCCCGAAGGCGGGGTCGGCGATGTCGGCCTCCAGGGTGGTGAGGCCGGGCTCCGGTCGGGCCGCGAGGAAGCGGACGTCCCGGTCCACGGCCAGGACGCTCGACACGCCGGCGTCGCGCAGCAGGCGGCGGGCGACGCTGCCGGTGCCGGCGCCCAGTTCGAGGCAGTGCCAGCCGGGTCCCGCGCCGAGGGCGCGCAGCCGGGCCAGCGTGGTGTCGTCGTAGGTGAGCGCGCCGAGGTCGATCCGCTCGTCCTCGCCGAGCTGCTCCGGCCGGAACACCCGTGTGCCGTACCCGCCGGGGGTCGAGGGCCCGCCGGAGGCGGCGGGTTCGGGGGAGGTTCCCCCCGGGGTGGGGGTCTGTGCGCCCATGGGTCGCTCACCGCCTCACGGTTCCGGCCGGTTCCTCCAGTATCGCGGGGAAGTCGCGCGCCGACGACCGGGACGGGAGCGGGCGGAGCGCGGCCCGCGCGCTACCGGTAGAGAGCGGGCACGGGCGGGCGCGAGCGGTCCGCAGGTTGGTGCACGGGCTGGTGCGGGGGCGGGTGCGGGGGCGGGTGCGGGGGCGGGTGCGCGGGCGGAGTGGCGGGTTCCCGTAGGCTCGGTGAATGGCGAAGTACTTCGACGTGCACCCCGAGAACCCTCAGCGGCGCACCATCAGCAGCGTGGCCGACAGCATCCGCTCCGGCGCGCTGATCGCATATCCGACGGACTCCTGCTTCGCGCTGGGGTGCCAGATCGGCAATCGTGACGGAATCACGCGGATCCGGTCGATCCGCGATCTCGACGACCGGCACCACTTCACCCTGGTCTGCCAGAACTTCGCCCAACTCGGGCAGTTCGCGCAGATGGACAACGACGTCTTCCGTGCGATCAAGGCGGCGACCCCGGGTCCCTACACCTTCATCCTGAAGGCCACCTCCGAGGTGCCGCGACAGCTGCTGCACCCGAAGAAGAAGACGGTGGGGGTCCGCATTCCCGACCACCTGGTCACCCAGACCCTGCTGGCCGAACTCGGGGAGCCGCTGCTGTCCAGCACGCTGCTGCTGCCCGACGAGGAAGAGCCCATGACGCAGGGGTGGGAGATCAAGGAGCGGCTCGACCACCTCGTGGACGCCGTGGTCGACTCCGGCGACTGCGGCACCCGGCCGACGACCGTCATCGACTTCTCGGACGGCGAGGCGGAGATCGTCCGCCGGGGAGCCGGCGACACCGCCCGCTTCGAGTAGCACCGCCCACTTCGAACGGAACCGCCCGCTTCGAACGGCGCCCACGTCGGATGACCCCGGCGCCGTCGCCTCCCCTCCCCCGGTCCACCGCGGGAGGGGCCGGCCCGGCCGTCGCTCCTCGCTCCCTCGCGGGCGAGCGAGGCGCGCGCGAGCACGCCACCGGCCCCAGAAGGTCAGAAGGGCCTGGTCGGAAGGTACTTCCCGTCCAGGGTGATCACGGCGCGCTCGCCACCCTCCGGGTCGGCGACCTTCCGCACGTCCAGCCGGAAGTTGATCGCGCTGATGATGCCGTCACCGAACTGCTCGTGGACCAGGGCCTTCAGCGTCGTGCCGTAGACCTGGAGCATCTCGTGGAAGCGGTAGATCGTCGGATCGGTGGGGATCCCGCCGGGGAGGGAACCGCGGGTGGGGATGGTCCCGAGCCACATGGCGGCGTCCTCGTCCAAGCCCAGGAGTTCGGCGACGGCCCGCGCGGCCGGTTCGGGGAGCGGGTGCTGGCCGAGGACGGCTGCGGTGACGAAGGCGACGGACAGGCCGGCCACATCGGCGATCTGCTGCCAGGTCAGGTTCTTTCGGACCTTCGCCTCGACGGCTTCGGCGGCGATCCGTTCGCGGACGGCGGGGGCGAACTGGGCGTGCGTCACGGTGATTTCCTTGTCGATCGGAGCTGCGGGGTCGAGGGAAGCGAGGGAACGAGGGGCGCTGGGGGGACGGTCGCCGGCCCGGGGCACCGGGTTCACGCGGCGAGGACGACGCCGCGCCGGGGCGGGTCGAGCCGTTCCACGGCGCCCGTGGGGATGTCGTAGACCCAGCCGTGCAGGGTGACGGAGTTCCGCGCGAGGGCTCCGGCCACCGAAGGGTGCGTGGCGAGGTTGGCGAGCTGGGCGCGTACGTTCTCCCGTACCAGCGTGTCGAGGTCGCCGTCCGCGTACGCGGCGCGGGCCAGGGAGGCGTCGGCGTGACGCAGCCAGTCGGCGACGGCGGGCGCGCCGCTGAGGTCGTGCCGCTCGGCGAGGGCCGTCATGGCTCCGCAGGCGGAGTGCCCGCACACGACGACGTCGGCGACGCCGAGGACGGCGACGGCGTACTCCACCGCCGCCGCGACCGCGTCGGCACCGGGCGCGTGTGCTGGTATGAGATTGCCCGCGGTGCGGAGGACGAACAGCTCGCCGGGCTCGCTCTGGGTGATCAGCTCCGGTACCACGCGGGCGTCGGAGCAGCTGATGAACAGGGTCTTCGGCCGGTGGGCCGTGGCGAGGCGGGCGAAGAGTTCCGCCTTCGCCGGGAAGACGTCGCGCCGGAACCGTTCGACGCCCTCGGTGAGGTCGTGGTCGTGGTCGTGCATGGTCACTCCCCTGGTCGGTCTGGGATCCGCCCCGTGGGGCTGACGAGATCCACCATGCATGACCTGCTTCTATAGTGTCCAAGAGCTGAAATCGATGAGTTCCATCGATGCGGTCTATGGTGGATGTCATGACTCCGGAACTGCGTCACCTGCGCTATCTGCTCGCGGTCGCCGAGCACGGCAGTTTCACCCGCGCCGCGGAGGAGCTGCACATCTCCCAGCCCACGCTGTCCCAGCAGGTCAAGCAGCTCGAACGGGCTGTGGGCGTACAGCTGTTGGACCGCGCGGGCCGCGCGGTGCGGCTCACCGACGCGGGCGAGGCGTACGCGCGGCACGCCCGTCGGGCGCTGCGGGACCTCGCGGCGGCCGAGCGGGCGGTGCACGACGTCGCCGACCTGTCCCGGGGCCACCTGCGGCTGGCCCTCACCCCGACGTTTACCGCCTACCTCCTCGGCCCTCTCCTCGCCGACTTCCACCTGGCCCATCCGGGGATCACGGTGGAGGTGCGGGAGCTGGCCCAGGACCGGATCGAGGCCGCGTTGCTGGCCGACGACACCGACCTCGGGATCGCGTTCCACGGCGAGCACCCGGCGGGGATCGCCGCGACGGCCCTGTTCACCGAGCGACTCGGCCTCGTGGTGGCGGCGAGCGCCCCCCGGCCGGTCGACCCGTTGCCCGTATCCGCGCTCGGGGAGCGGCCACTGGCGCTGCTGAGCCGGGACTTCGCCACCCGCGCCCACATCGACCGGCACGCCGCCGCGCTCGGGGTGCGCCCGGCCATCGCGGTCGAGGCCAACTCCGTCCCGGCGCTGACGGAACTGGTCCGGCGGACCGGACTGGCCACGGTCCTCCCGGAGCCGATCGCCGCGGCCGATCCGCACCTGGTCCCGGTCCCTCTGGACCCGCCGCTTCCCCCGCGCACGGTCGTTCTGCTCCACCGGGCGGCCGGGCACCACAGCGCGGCGTCCGTCGCCTTCGCCGCGCTGGCCCGGGAGCACGCGAGGACCGGCGGCTACGCGCCGCCCGGGGAGGACCCCGGGACCGCCGGATAGGCCCGCGTCAGGAGAGCGGGCGCGCCCCGAGGGGGTGGGCCGGGACCTGGTGGACGCTGGAGGTCAGCATGCGGACCTCGCCCTGGTCGCTGATCTCGGCCCGGACGATGCCGCTGGCGTCCGCGTAGACCGGGTGACCGCCGGGCCCGCGCTCTTCGGTACGGTCCACGACCACGAGGTCCCGGCCCGTGCCGGTGCTGTCGGGGAACGCCAGCTCGTACCGTGGGACGCTCATCCGCATACTCCTGTCAGGGGGGCCGGGCCGTTCTTCCATCCTGAGCCGCTCCGGCCGGAACCGCCTGCCGGGATCACCGGTGGCGGCCGCCTCCGGCAGCCGCCGGCCGCCGGTGCTCGTCGGCCCGGGCCACCACTGTGGGCCGACGGTGGGTAAAGCGGCCCCGTCCCGCTCGTGCCTGCCTCCGGACCGCCGGGGCCCGTCCGATAGTCGCGGGGGCGACGGCACACGGACGCCGCCGGGAAGAAGGCAGCGATGGACGAGGCAGGCGGACCCCCGCCCCGCAGGGCCCTGCTCACCGGGAGCCTGGCCGTCGCGGCGGCCGGGGCGCTGTCGGCGTGCTCGGCGTTCGACACCGGATCCCGGACGGCGAGCGTCGGGCCCCGGCCCGACGCCGCCGCGCCGAACCCGCGCCCCACCACCCCGGACACGGCCCTGGCCCGGCTGATGGAGGGCAACGCGCGGTGGGTCACGGGGAAGCTCAAGCACCCCGACCGCGACCCCGACCGGCGCGAGCTGCTCGCGCAGACGCAGGAGCCGTACGGCGTCGTGCTCGCCTGCATCGATTCCCGGGTGCCCCCGGAGATGGTCTTCGACACCGGTCTCGGCGACCTGTACGTCCTGCGCACGGGCGGCCAGACGGTCGGCCCCGTCGTCACCGGATCCGTCGAGTACGGCCCGATGACCAGCGCGACCCCGCTGATCGTGGTGATGGGTCACCAACGCTGCGGGGCCATCGACGCCGCCTACAAGGCGATGCGTGACGGCAAGACCCTGCCGGGCAACCTGGAGGCGATCGCCAAGGCCCTGCGCCCCGCCTACGACCGGACGGTCGAGGAGGGCGGCCCGGATCCGGTGGACCGCATGATCCACGCCCAGATCACGATCACCGCGGAGGACCTGCGGGCCAACGACGACCTGGCCCCACTCGTCAAACGGGGCGCCCTGGCCGTGGTCGGGGCCTACTACTCCCTCGACACGGGACGGGTCCAGAACCTCTCCGGCGCCACGGTCTGACGCGGTCGCCCGCGCCCGTCAGGCGTCCCCGCGGACCGTCGCCCGGCGCTGACGCTTGCTCTGCTTGGCGAGCGAGAGGTCCTCGGCGGTGGAGCGGAGCCGCTTGAACCCGTATCCGCGTTCGGTGAGCCAGACCTCGGCGGCGAGTTCCGCGCGGGCGGTGGCGTCGAGGATGTCCTCCTCGGCCTCCCCGCCGTCGAGGAAGCGGAAGGCGAAGGAGTTCCGTGCGGCCAGCTCGTACGTCAGGTCGCCCTCGGCGGTGAAGGAGGCCCGCAGCACCTCGTGCTGCGGCGCGGCGGCGAGCAGTTCGGCGTGCTGCTCGGCGGTGAGGCCGTCGAAGAAGCCACGGACGATGATGCGGAAGGTACGGGTGCTCATCGGCCCACCGTAGGGCGGCCCGGTCCGCCCCGCACCGGGATTTCCCGCCGCCCCTCGGCGGCCACGAGAGCTCCGGAGCCGGCCCGTCCGACGGAAGTCCGGCGAACTGCCGGGCTCGTACGGCGTGATCGGCGTGCCCGCGCGGCATAGCGTGGACCCATGGCGGAGATCGACGGGGTGGAGATCCTGGCTTTCGCGGACGCGGGGGCCTTCGAGGAGTGGCTGGCGTGTCACCACGGGCACACGGAGGGGGTCTGGATCAAGGTGGCCAAGAAGTCCTCGGGGATCGCGACGGTCACCGGTGACGAACTGGTCGACGTCGGGCTGTGCTATGGCTGGATCTCCGGGCAGCGCCGGTCGCACGACGAGCGGTACTTCCTCCAGAAGTACGTGCCGCGCCGGGCCGGGAGCGTGTGGTCGCGGGTCAACGTGGAGAAGGTCGAGGCCCTGACGGCGCAGGGACGGATGCGCGGGCCGGGGCTGGCGGAGGTCGCCCGGGCGCGGGCGGACGGCCGTTGGGCCGTGGCGTACGCCGGGCAGCGGACCGCGACGGTGCCGCCCGAGCTGGCGGCGGCCCTCGACGCGGACCCGGCGGCCCGGGCGGCCTTCGAGGCCCTCGACCGGACCGGGCGCTACCAGGTGCTCCTGCCGATGCTCCAGGCCCGCAGCCCCGAGACCCGCCGCGCCCGCCTGGAGCGCGCGCTCGACGTGCTGCGCGGGGCCGGACCGCCTGGCTGAGGCTCAGCGGGCGCGGGCGGGCCGGTCCGATCCGCCGCCCTACCCGATCCGCACCACGGCGGCGCGCCCCTCCGTTCGCAGCGACATGCGCGGCGGCAGGGGCCCCGGACCTCCGGTCAGGACGGCGTCGTACGGAGCCAGCACGACCGCTCCCTCGGGTCCGGGTCCGGCCGGGTCGAGCAGGGCCGGGGCGTCCAGGGCGACGATCAGGAGGGTCTCCCCCGGCGTGGTGTCGAGGGCGAGTTCACCCCGTACGACGGCGGTCCGCGCCCGAGCGGTCTCCCGCCGGCACATCACGTTGAAGTTCACGACGGGGCCCGCCAGGAGCCGGCATCCGGTCGGGCAGTCCCCGGGGAACGCCTGCGGGGCGAACCGTTCGTCGACGAGACGGTGTTCCCCCGCGACGGTGAGGTCCATGCCGGCTCCTTCGACGAGGGTCAGTACGCGGTCGACACCGGGGAACTCCGAGAAGGGGCCGTCGGCGGCGACCTCGGCGAAGCTGACCCGCCAGGCGAATCCGGCCATGTCGGAGCCCTCGGGCCCCGCGGCGATCTCCCGGGTGACCCCGCCGCCGTTCTTCCAGACCGTCGCCGGGCGGTCGGCGGCGCGCAGGATCCGGATGTCGGCGGGGCCGGTGCTCATGGTGCGGTTCCTTCGTTCGGGTCGGCGGGAGGGGCGTCAGCGCAGGATCCCCGCCTGGCGCGCGGCGCGCAGCCAGGAGGGGAACTCCGACAGCAACCGGTCGTACAGCTCGGTGTCGGATATCCGGTCGATGTCGTCCACGGCGAAGAAGCCCACGTTGTCCACCCGGCGTCCGGACATCGTGTCGAAGCGCTCCAGCACTCCGAACCCGGCCCGCCCTAGGCCGACGAACTGCCAGAACAGCGGCTCCTCCACGGCCTCCCGCAGCTCCCGCTCGATCTCGTCGTTGCGGTAGACCCCGCCGTCGGAGAAGAACAGGACGAGGGTCGGCGCCGGCACCGGGTGGGAGCGTACGTAGGCACGCACCTCGGCGATCACCTTCTGCTCCTCGTTCTGGAAGCCGACCGCCCGCATGTCGACCTGACCGGGAAGCAGCCCGCGGGGCGGCTTCTTGCGGGCGAAGACGCTCATCTGGCCGACCCGGACGTGCAGGCGCAGCCACTCGGGGAGTTCTCCGATGGTGAGGTCCGGAAGGCGCGCCGGATTCGTGGCGAAGGTCCAGGCCTGCATGTCCCCGTCGTCGTCGAGCTGGGCCGCGACCGCCGCCATCCGCTCGACGACCCCGGCCACGGTGCCCCGGGAGTAGAGCGTGCTCATGGATCCGGAGGCGTCGAGGACGAGGATCACCCGGGCGGTCAGGCCGGGGGCGCCGGCCTTGTCGAGGCTGACGGCGACCTGTTGTTTGCGCAGGGAGAGGCGCCCGCGCATGTCGGCGGGGAGTCGTTCCTCGCCCTTGACCAGCCACACGACGGGTTCGACGGGCGCCGGTACCCGGGTGGGGGCCGGTTCGGGCTCGGGCCAGTGGACGGGGGCAGGCGTGGGGGCCGGGCGCGGCGTCGGCGCGGGGGTCGGGGCGGGGGTCGGGGTCGGCGTCGGGGCCCGCAGGGGCGTCTGCGTCGGGGTCGGGGTCGGGGCGTCGTCCACCGTGATCCCGAAGTCAGTGGCCAGCCCGGCCAGTCCGCTGGCCCACCCCTGCCCCACGGCGCGGAACTTCCACGCACCGGCCCTGCGGTACAACTCTCCGCCGACGAGAGCCCGTTCGGGGCCGGCCTCCATGTCGAAGCGGGCCAGTTCGGCGCCGGACCCGGCGTCGAACAGCCGCAGGTGCAGCCCGGGGACCTGGCCGAAGGTGCCGCCGTCGGCGGAGGCGCACAGCACCACGCGTTCGATGCCCGGTTCCAGGGCGCTCAGGTCCACCGCGAGGGAGTCCGAGCCGGCCTGCTTGCCGAGGTGGCGCACGGCGCCGGAGGGGTGTCGGGGCTGGTTGTAGAACACGAAGTCGTCGTCGGTGCGCACCCGCCCGCCGCCGGTCAGCAGCAGCGCGGACGCGTCCACGTCGGGTACCCCGGGCCTCGCGGACCAGCCCAGGACGGCTCTGACGGAGGCGGCCGCGACCGGCAGGTTGGCGCCCTTGTTGAGTGTCGTCACACCGGACAGTCTGCCCGGACGGGCACCGCTCCCGGTACTCGTTCGGCCTCAGGAACCCCGGCGGATGCTCTGCGGGAGCGAGGAGCGGCCGGGGCGGGCGAGTTCCTCGGGAGCCCCCGCGGGGGCGTCGGTGTCGATGGCGCTGATCATCAGCGGGGAACCGCCGGTGGGGCCGGTCGCGCCGGCCCGCACGCGGTAGCGGTCGGTGCGTACCGCTTCGCGCCCCAGGCGGGTCCCCCCGGCGTAGGACGCGTACGGCTTGAGGTCGTTGGCGATCCGCAGCTCGACCGGGTGCCACCGGCCCGTGGCCGGATCCAGCCGCTCCAGGACGACGGACGCCCGCGGTTCCGGGGTGTCCCCGGGCTCCGGTTGGAGGGTTTCCATCTGGAAGGCGAGCAGCAGGTGTCCGTACTCGCGGGTGTTTCCGTTGCGCAGGGTGACGGTGAACTCCTGCGCGGGGCCGCCCCGTTCGAGCACGAGCCCGCCGGACCGGGCGGCGACGGACAGGGACAGGACGGTGGCTGGCGCCGCGGGAGCGTCCGAGGGCGGGGGCGTCGGTACCGGGGAGGGCGGTCGGGGGCTCTCGGCGGCGGCCGGGGCCGCCGGACTCGGAAGGACCGGGGCGGAGTTCGGCGTCGGGGTGTCGGCCACCGGCGCGACGGGACGGGCTCGGTGGTGCTCCGGCTCCGCCCGCGCTTCCCGGCATCCCGCCAGAGCGGTCGTCAGGACCAGCGCGACGATGAGGATCCGGGGTCTGACGTGCACGACGGCGGCCCTCCTGCGGCTCCGGGAACGGGGTGCGGGAGGAACGTAGCAAGGGCGGGGCGCCACCGCCGAGGGGCGGCCGATGACGCTTCGGTCACGGTTGCGGACACGAATCGGGGCCCGCACCATCGGTGCGGGCCCCGGCCCAGGACTACTTAGGCGTACGCGTCAGGCGGGAACGATGTTCTCGGCCTGCGGGCCCTTCTGGCCCTGCGTGACGTCGAAGTTGACCTTCTGGCCCTCCTGAAGCTCGCGGAAGCCCTGGGTGGCGATGTTCGAGTAGTGGGCGAACACGTCGGCGCCGCCGCCGTCCTGCTCGATGAAGCCGAAACCCTTTTCCGCGTTGAACCACTTCACGGTGCCGGATGCCATATGGATTCTCCTTCGGGGCTGTACCCGGCGCCGCACTGTACGGACGCCGGCGTCGCCGTGTTGATTGACCCGTCCGAAAGCATCCGGAAATAAAAAGTGCGCCCGCCGGGGAAACCGGCGAGAGCACTTGAAATCTTTGGGAACCACACCTGCAACTGGACGTCACCGTAGCACAGCGAGCTGCCCTGATCTCGGAGAGTTAGCACGTATGGCCCTACGACGTCAGCCCCGGAAATCCGCCGTGCGCTCCGGGGAGGCCTCGGCGAGGGCCGTGACGACGGCCTCGGTGCCCGCGCGCAGGCCGTAGACGGGGGTGTCGGGCTGCTGGCGCCAGGAGTCGTCGATGCCGCCCGCGTCGACGCTGTCGAAGCCCAGTTCGTCGATGAGGGCGCGCACGGTCTTCTTGGCGGCCTCGTCGTCACCGGCGACGGGAAGGGCCAGCCGGTCGGGGTCCCCGGCCGGGCGGGGCCGGTCGACGATGTCGGCGGCGAAGGTGCCGTTGAAGGCCTTGATCACCGGGTGACCGAGGTGCTGTTCGGTCCAGCGGCTCTCGGTGAGGCCCTCCTCCACGGCGGCGATGCGGCCGTCGCGCACCCGGGGGTAGTAGTTGCAGGTGTCGATGACGGCGAAGCCGTCGGCGGCCCCGTCGAAGAGACCCGCGGGCAGGTCCGGGACGTTCTTGAAGGGAACGGTGACCACGACGACCTCGGCGCCACGGGCCGCTTCGCCGACGGTGACGGCGGTCGCGCCGGTCTCGTCGACGAGTTCCTTCAGGGTCGCGGGACCGCGGGAGTTCGCCACGGAGACCTGGTGCCCCAGCGCGGTGAGACGCCGGGTGAGGTTGCCGCCGATGTTGCCGGCGCCGATGATGCCGATCTTCATGAGCTTCTCCAGTGCGTGCGGAGTGGAATGGCGTGTCTTCGCGTCCGTCCGAACCGTGTGGAACCCCTCGGCATTCCGCCCGGAGGTCCCCGCCTTCGAAACTGTCCTCCGTACGAGCGAATTTTGGCCAATCCCCGTACTCCGAGAACCGGAACGGCCGGGGGGACCGTCCTCCAGCCCAGTGCCGGGGACCGTCGCGGCACTCAGTCAGCACGGGGAAGGTACCGACCGATGTCCAAGCCCTCGACCAAGATCCCGACCAGGCGCGTCGTCCCGATCGCCCTCGCGGCCACCGCGGGCGCCGCCGCGCTCTCCTTCGCCTTCGCCGGCACCTCCGCGACCGCGGCGGCGCCGGTCTCCGTCTCCGGCAGCCCCGAGGGGGCCTTCACCCGGATCGCGGACTTCTACGGTTCCTACATCGACGCGATCTACGACGGCGAGGGCAAGACCGCCGACCAACTGCGGGCCTCCGCCCTCTCCAAGCCGCTCCAGCAGCAGCTGAAGCAGTGGGAGGAGACCAACCACGCCAACGGGGTGCTGCGCGCGCAGAACGTGCCGCTCCAGTGGAAGGTGACCTCCACGGGCAGCGGGACGGGTAAGACCAACGCCACGGTCACCCTGACCTGGGGCGGCGGCGACACCACGCAGATCCACGTGCAGGCCGACCTGAAGACGAAGAAGATCACGTCCATCACGGACTGACCGAAGGACTGACCCACGGACTGGATCGTGGACTGAGTGGCGGACCGATCCGGCCGTCGGTGCGCCGGGGCCGCCACCCCGGCCCGGACGCGTGTGGGGCCCGCCGACGGCGGGCCCCACACGTGTCTCAGGCGCTCGCCGCGCGAGCCGGAGGAGCGCTCACGCGCCGCTCGCGTCCAGCATGCCCTCGCGCTCGACGATCTTCACGCGCTCACGGCCCTGGGGCTCGCCCAGCGCCTTCTCCGCCGCGTCCAGCTTGTACCAGCCGTCCCAGGTCGTGTACCGGACCTGACGCTCCGCGAGGAACGCCTCGACGGCCTCCGGCTCGGGCGTGGCCGGGATCGACAGGCGGCCCTCGGCGTGGTCGGCGAGGAGGTTGCCGATCGTCTCGTTGGCGTCGCCCTTGGTGTGACCGATGAGGCCGATGGGGCCGCGGCGGATCCAGCCGGTGACGTACGTCGAGGCCAGGTGCGCGCCGTTCTCGATGACGCGACCGCCCTCGTCGGGGACCGTGCCGGACTCGACGTCCCAGGGCAGCTTGGGCAGCTCGTCGGAGAGGTATCCGACGGCCCGGTAGACGGACCCCACGTCCCAGGTGGTGAACTCGCCGGTGCCCTTGACGTTGCCGGTGCCGTCCAGCTCGGTGCGCTCGGTGCGCAGGCCGACGACCTTGCCGTCCTCGCCGACGATCTCCGTCGGGGACTCGAAGAAGTGCAGGAACAGCTTGTGGCGGCGGTCGCCGACGTCGCGGATCGCCCAGTTCTCCAGGGTCTTGGCGACCATGTCCGCCTGCTTGTTGGAGCGGCGGGTGGTGATCGAGCCCTCGTCGTAGTCGATGTCCTCGGGGTTGACGATGACCTCGATGTTCGGCGAGTGGTCCAGCTCGCGCAGCTCCATCGGGCTGAACTTCGCCTGCGCGGGGCCGCGCCGGCCGAAGACGTGGACCTCGACGGCCTTGTTCAGCTTCAGGCCGTCGTACACGTTGGCCGGGATCTCGGTCGGCAGCAGTTCGTCGGCCGTCTTCGCGAGGATGCGGGCCACGTCGAGGGCCACGTTGCCGACGCCGAGGACGGCGACCTTCTCGGCCTCCAGCGGCCAGGTGCGCGGGACGTCGGGGTGGCCGTCGTACCAGGAGACGAAGTCGGCGGCGCCGTGGGAGCCGTCCAGCTCGACGCCCGGGATGCTCAGCGCGCGGTCGGCCGTCGCGCCGGTGGAGAACACCACGGCGTCGTAGAAGGCGTGCAGCTCGTCGAGCGCTATGTCGTTCGGGTAGTCGACGTTGCCGAAGAGGCGGACCTGCGGCTTGTCGAGAACCTGGTGCAGGGCGGTGATGATGCCCTTGATGCGGGGGTGGTCGGGAGCGACCCCGTACCGGATCAGGCCGAAGGGGGCGGGCATCCGCTCGAAGATGTCGATCGACACGCCGGGGGTGGCGGCCGCCTCGGACTTGAGCAGCGCGTCGGCCGCGTAGATGCCGGCGGGGCCGGCACCGACGATTGCTACCCGCAGGGGGCGAGGCATGACTGGGTTCCCTTCGACCGAAAAACAGACTGATCACGAGAACCCTAAACTAAGGACACCCTAACTCGGCACCCGCCCCTTGGTTATGACCCCATAACCAGATCTTATGGCTTACCAAAGTCTGACTTTTAACTGACCGTACCGTCCGGTGGCGCCGTCAGAGCACCGCGATGCCCAATGGCCGGCTGCCCGCCGCGAGCCGTCGGGTCGTTCCGTCGCCCAGGTCCACGACCGTGATCCCGTTCCAGTAGCCGTCCCGCGTGAACCCTCCGGTGACGTACGCGGTGCCGCCGTCGCGGGAAACGGCCAGGTCCTCGTGGGGTCCGTCGAGCGGGACGACCCGTTCGCGACCGTCCGGGGAGCGGACCGTGAGGGAGGGTCCCCGCCCGTCGGAGGGGTCCACCGCGCCGGTGCCGACCACCAAGAGCCGGCCGTCGGGAGTGACGGTGGCACCGTGCTGGTGCGTGTCGGCCGTCATGGCCTCCACCCGGGTCCGACCGGTGCGCGGGTCGACCACGGCCAGCCGTTCGCCCTCGAACGGCAGCAGCAACATCCCGTCCGAGGCTCGAACGGCCGTGTAGTGCGGCTTGAGCCAGGAGCCGAGCCCGCCCTCGGTTCCGTACGGGGCCACCTCGATCCGACGCGGGCGCAGCGAGCCGGCGTCGACGACGGTGACGTCGAAGGAGTCGTGGCCGGTGACGTACACCTGGGAGCCGTCGGGCGCGAGGTCCACGTCGAAGGGCCGCCGGCCCACCGGGACGGTCGCGGTGACCTCGCCCCCGGCGGTGTCGATGACCTCCAAGGCGCCGTTCGCGCCGGGGACGTTCACGCCGACGTAGGCGCGGGAGCCGTCGGGCGAGAGCGCGATGCCCATGCCCCCGCCCCGGTACTCGCCGTCGGTGACCGGGCCGCTCGCCGTCCGCAGGGCGATGAGGGCCGTACGGGTCCGGGTGCGGGTGTCGACCACGGCCACCCCCTCGGCGGTGGCCACCCAGGCGCGGCCGTCCGCGCCGACGGCCAGGCCGTAGGGGGCCCGGCCCACGGTCACCGAGGCGACCGCGCCGCGCGCGGGGTCCACGAAGGTCACGGTGTCCGCGCCGAAGTCGGCGACGAGGAGGGTGCCGGCCGGGGTGGGGGCGGCGGTCGGGAGCGGCGACGCGGCCGGGGCGGCGGGCGCCGGTACGGCGGGACCCGCGGCCGGAGCCGGCCCGGTGCAGGCACCGAGCAGCAGGGCGGCGGCGAGCGCGGCGAGCGCCGTACGGGCGGCGCGGGGGCGGGGGCCGGGGCGGTTCACCGGGCCGCCCCCGAATCCGTCTCGGCGGCCTCGTCGGGACCGGCGGCTTTGGCGGGACCGACGGGGCTGGCGGGATCGGCGGCTTCGGACAGCAGCCGCGCCATGCCCCGGAAGCCCCGGCGCAGGGCGTGCGCGTGGGCGGTGACGCCGTCGCCGTCGGCGAGGAGGGGGTCGGCTCCGGCGGCGAGGAGCAGGGCGACGACCTCCTCGTGGCGGGGGCCGCCGTCGCCGAGGATCACCGCCTCCAGCAGGGCTGTCCAGCCGAGCCGGTTGACGTGGTCCACCTCGATGGTGGTCTCGGCGAGCACGGCCCGGACGTATCCGGTGTGCCCGCGTTCGGCGGCCGGGATGAGGGATGTGCCGCCGAAGCGGTTGGGCTGCGTCAGATCCGGTCCGGCGGGCAGCAGGGTCCGCATCATGCGGACGCTCCCGGTGACGCCGGTGACCAGCCAGGGGCTGTCCGCGCGGCAGTCCGGGGCGTCGGGGTCGGCTCCGGCGGCCAGCAGCAGGGCGGCCGCGCCGGGGTGGTCGCCGAGCGCGGCGAGCAGGAGCGGGGTGCGCAGCTGCTCGTCCCGCCCGTCGACGGACGCTCCGGCGGCGAGCGCGGCGCCCACGGCGGCCTCGTCCCCGCGGGCGGCGGCGGCCCGCAGGGTGCGGTCGTAGGGGTTCATGGGTGCCTCCCGGTTCCGGGGCCGGCCCGCGTCCTGTCGCTCGCGCCGCCGCTCCCCGCACCCATCCTGGCCCCGCCCGCCGCCCTCGGAGGTCCGCCCTGCGGGGGCGGTCGGCGGGCGGTGTGGCGGACCCCGGGGGCATCCGATCGGCTGATGCGCCGCCGGGCCCGGGGCGCGGGGCGCCCCCGGCGGGATCCGCCGGGGGCGGCCTACGCCTCGTACTCGGTGAGGTCGATGCTGTGCAGGGTGATCAGGTGGCCGGTGTCGGGGTCGGTGACGGTGGCGTCGTCGGACATCCCGAGCTTGCGGATCACGTTCGCGGACTCGTCGTTGCCCGCCCGGTTGACGCAGACGACCCGGTCGAGGCCGCGGTCCTGGAGGGCGAATTCCAGCGTGGCGTGGGCGGCTTCGGAGCCGTAGCCCTGCCCCCAGAAGGGTCGGGCGAGGCGCCAGGCGACGCCGACGGCGTGCGTGACCTCGGGCAGCTTCTGCTCGGGCACGGTCAGGCCGACGGCGCCGATCAGCTCACCGGAGGCGAGGAGCTCGACGGCGAAGATCCCGAAGCCCTCGTCGTCCCACTCCTCCTCCCAGCGCTCGATGGTCTCGGCGGTCTGTTCCAGGTCGAGGGTGGAGCCGTCTCCGATCCAGCGCATCACCTCCGCGTCGGCGTTGATCTCCGACAGGGGGACGAGGTCGTCGTCGTTCCAGCGGCGCAGGATGAGGCGGGGGGTACGGATCTCGGTCATGCGCACATCCTGCCGAACGCGGCCGACCAGCGGTAATCGGGTCCCCCGGGGCCGCTCCCGAGGGGCTCCGACGGGACGGGGCCGCCGTGGCGGTCAGGGGCGTTCGAGGCCCGCGCAGGGGGGCGCGTAGTCCAGGTAGGGCATGTACGAGGCCCACTGCGCCCGGGTGATCGTCGGCCCGGTGTGCGCGCAGGCCCCCGCGAGGGCGCCGGCGAGGTCGGTGGCGGCCAGGCGCAGGGTGGTGTCGTAGCCGCCGGAGGCGAGGACGGCGCCGTCCGGGCTGAAGGCCACCGCGCCGACGGCGGTGAGGTGCCCGGTGAGGATGGCGAGCGGCGCCGGCCGGGCGCCCCGGGCCACGGTCCACAGCCGCACCGTACGGTCGTCGCTCGCGCCGGCGAGGGCGCGACCGTCGGGGCTGAACGCCACGGAGCCGACGACGTCGGTGGGCCCGGTCAGGGTGGCGAGGGTGGCGGGGTGGTGCGGGTCGGCCAGGTCCCACAGCCGGACCGGGGTGTGTCCGCCGCTCGCGGTGGCCAGGGTCCGGCCGTCGGGGCTGAAGGCCACGGAGAACACGGCGGTGTCGTGGCCCGTGATCACGGCCGTCGGGACGGGCCGCGCGCGGTCGGCGACCTCCCACAGCCGGACGGTGGCGTCCTCCCCGCCCGTGGCGAGGGTCCGCCCGTCGGGGCTGAAGGCGAGCGCCCGCACGGTGTCGCGGTGCCCGGTGAGGCGGGCGGCGTCCGCGGGCGGCCGGGCGGGATCGGTCGTGTCCCAGAGCCGTACGAAGCCTCCGGCCCCGCCGGTGGCGAGGGTCCGGCCGTCCGGGCTGAAGGCGAGGGCGCGCACGTCGCCGTCGCCCGCGGGGAGTTCGGCCGCGACGGCCGGACGGGCCGGGTCGGCGACGTCCCACAGCCGGACCGTCCCGTCGGCGCAGCCGGTGGCCAGGATCCGCCCGTCGGGCCGGTAGGCGACGGCCCGCAGCGCGTCGCCGTGGCCGGCGAGGGTGGCCACGGCGGTGGGGCGGGCGGCGCCTGCGGTCCGCCAGATCCGGGCGGTGTGGTCTCCGCCGGCCGTGGCGAGTTGGCGGCCGTCGGGGCGGTAGGCGAGGGCGACGACCTCCTTGTCCTGAGCGGGGGTGGAGGTCATCAGCGTGGACAGGAGGCTGTCGCGGGTCCGGGCGGTGGGCGAGAGCCGGTACGCGGTCAGGCCCAGTTGGACGGCGAGGGCCGGCTGGGTGTTGCCGAGTTCCGCGGCGGTCTCGGCGAGGTTCTGCGCGACGGCGTCGTTGCGCTGGCGGGTGACCTCGTCCTCCGCTCGGACGGCGTTGCCGGTGGCGACTGCGGCCACCACCACGAGGGCGGCGAGGGCGCCGACCAGGCAGCGCAGGCGGCGGGTGCGGCGGCGGGCCGAGTCGCCCGCGGCGGCCTCGGCGGCGGCGGATGCCGCGAGGAACTCCCGCTCCGCGGGGGCGAGGTCGAGGATGGCGTGGTCGAGGCCGGCGTGGTCCTCCAGTTCGCGGGCCAGGGCGAGGCGGGTGCCGCGCAACAGGGAGCCGGGGTCGCGGCCGACGCCTTCCCAGGCGCGGGTGGCCTCGGCGAGCCGGCGGTGGGCACGGAGCCGTTCCCGGTCGTCGGTGAGCCAGCCGCGCAGCCGGGGCCAGGCCCGGATGAGTGCTTCGTGGGTGAGTTCGACCCGGCCCTGGTCGAGGGTGAGCAGGCGCAGGCCGGCCGCCCGGTCGAGGACGGTCGCGGTGTCGGCGTCCGCGCCCAGCTCCCCGCGCGCGACGGGGCGTTTGGTGTCCTCCGTGCCCTCTCCCAGGGCGATGAGGTGCACGAACACCTGTCGGGCCAGGCGCTGCCCGCGTGGGGTGAGGGAGGCGTGGAGGGCTTCCGCGGACTGGGCGAGCGCACCCTCGAAGCCGCCCGCGGCGTGGAACCCGTCGAGGGTGAGCGCGGCGCCCCGGCGCCGCCGCCAGGTCTCCAGGAGTGCGTGCGAGAGCAGGGGCAGGGCGCCGACCTGCCCGTGTGCGTGGGCCACGAGGGTGGCCTGGAGGGCCCCTTCGACGGTGAGGCCGGCCCGGCGGGCGGGTTCGACGACGGCGCGCCGCAGTTCGGCGGCGGTCATCGGACCCACGACGACCTGGGCCTCGCGCAGTACGGCGACGAGCTCGGGGTGGCGGGTGCAGTGCGCGTAGAAGTCGGCGCGCACTCCGAGCACCACGCGCAGTCGGGAATCGGGGCGGCGCGCGGCCCCGATGAGGACGGCGACGGAGCGGGCCCGTTCGGCCGGGTCCGGGCAGAGGGTGAACACCTCCTCGAACTGGTCGACGATCAGCACACCGCCTCGGTCCGGTTCCTCCTCCGCGAGGGCCCGTTGGAGGCGGGCGAGGGGATCGCGGCCGGGGGTCAGGACGCGTACGGCTCCGTCGGGGGCGCCGGCGCGCAGTCGGGGCAGCAGTCCTGCGTGCAGGAGTGAGGACTTGCCGGCGCCGGAGGCGCCGACGAGGGCGACGACCCGGTGCCGATCGAGGGCCGCGAGGAGGTCCTCGACGAGTCGCTCGCGCCCGAAGAAGAGGTCGGCGTCCTCGGGCCGGAAGGCGGCGAGGCCCACGTACGGCCATCCGCCCGCGTCCGGGCTCTCCGGCGGACCCGCCCCGCCCGCCTCGCCCGGGCCGCCCGGGCCGCCCGGCGCCGCGTTCCGTGCCGGGTCGGCGGCGAGTTCGAGGGCCACCGCGTGCCAGCGGCGCTCCCACGCGTCGAGGTCCCCTCCGCAGGCGCGGACGTAGGACAGGGTCACGTCCAGGCTGGGCAGGCGGCGGCCCGCCGCCGCGCCGGACAGGGTGGCGACGGAGTAGTGGGCGCGGGCGGACAGGTCCCGGTACGGCGGGGAGCCGGCCCGGTGGCGCAGGGCTCGCAGGGCGGTGGCGAACTCCAGCAGCGGTCCGTCCCCGCCCTCCAGCGGACGTTCCTTGCGTGCCATGCGCGGCCCCTTCCGGCTGGCCCCTTTGCTGCCTTCCGGGGTGGATTGTTCAGCAATTGTTTGTTCAGTTCCAGGCCGCCGACGGCGAACAACCCCTTGGCGCTACACCTGAGTCCGGACGGTGACGGTCGCCATGCGGACGGGCCGGACGCACCGCGGCAACGCGGCACCACAGGAACGCGGCACCGCCGCACGGAACCGGAGAGGAGGTGTCCCGCAGATGATCGGAACGCAGTGGACGACAGGGCGATCGGGCCCGGCGGTCGCCCTGGTGGCGGCGCTGGCCTTGGCCTCCCTCGCCTCCCTGACCGGCTGCGGGGCGGGGGGCGGCGCCGGGCACGGGGCCGGACGCGGGCCCCGCCCCGACGCCGGACACGCCGCACGCCTGGCCGCCGCTCCCGCCGTGGAGCCGACCACGGCCCAGGCGCGGACCCTGGCCCGGGCCGAGCAGATCCTGATCAGCCGCTGCATGGTGGGGCGCGGGTTCGCGTACGCCGTCACCGGGACCGCCCCGGAGAGCGAGGAGCGGCGCGTGTTCCCGTACGCGGTGGACGACGTCGAGTGGGCCCGGGCCCACGGCTACGGCGGCCGCGCCGACCGGGCCGACGCCGAGGCCCGGCTCGCCGACCCCAACCAGCGCTACTTCCGCGGCCTTTCACCCGCCCGGCGCGCGGCGGCCCGGACGGCACTGATGGGGGCCTCGCCCGTCGGCCTGTCCGCGACGACCCCCACCGGCATGACCCTCACGGCGAGCGCCGAGGGCTGTACCGCCGGGGCGCAGCGGGAGCTGTACGGGGACCTTCCCGGCTGGTTCCGCGTCAAGGTGATCACGATGAACCTGCGCCCGGTGCGGGAGTCCCTCGTGCACGAGGACCCGAAGTACGCGCGGGCCGTGGGCGCGTGGGCGGCCTGCATGCGGGAGGCGGGCCGGCCCTATGCCTCCCCCGATGCCTCGCGGCAGGCGGCGGCCACCCTGACCGAAGGGCTGCCGGCGGACCGCGCCGAGGCCACCGAGACAGCCTTGGCGGTCACCGAAGCGACCTGTGCGACCGGCACCGAGCTGGCCCGGGTCTCCCGAGCTCTGGACCGTGCCCACGGCGAGGAGGTCCGCTCCCGCTTCCGGGACGAGATCGCCCTGCGGCAGCGGTTCCAGAACGCCGCGCTCCCCACGGCGGAGCGCGTCGTAAGGCAGTACCCCGACGAGGACGGCCCGTCCGGGCGGTCCGGAGCACCATCCGACACCTCAGGAGAGAACCATGGCTGAGTTCCGCAAGACGCTGCTGGCCTGCGCGCTCGCGCTGCCCCTGCTGGCGGTGCCCTTCACCCTGACACCCGCGAGCGCGGCCCCGGCGGACGCGTCGGGGGTGGCTGCCGACGGGAACTACTGGGTGTGGGCGGACACCAACCGCGGCGGCCCGGCGTGCGGCTGGAGCGGCAACGACTCCGACTGGCGCACGTGTGGCGCCTCCGGCAACTACGACATGAACGACCGGGCGTCGTCCTTCTGGAACAACGGCTACGGCGGCTCGCTCGGTGACGTCCGCGTCTTCGAGAACATCGGCTACGGGGGCGCCTCCACCTGTGCGCCCAACGGGTCGTCGGGCAACATCCCGTGGGAGTGGAACGACCGGATCTCCTCGCACAAGTGGGTGACCAACTGCGGCTTCTGACCGCCCGTCCGGGTGGGCGCGTCCTCGCGCACCCCGCACCAGCGCACCGAGGCCTCCCGGGACCCGAACCCGGGGGGCCTCCCCGCGTCAGCCCGCCGGCGGGGAGCGGCGCAGCGCTGCCAGGGCCCGGTCGGCGAGCCCTTCGCCCCGGGCGGACGGGGCCAGGGTGATGTCGCCGCTCGCGTAGCCGTCGGCATCGGTGTCGGTGTCGGTGTCCGCATCGGCGTCGGGCGCGGAGCGCGGGCCGATCGAGCCGACGGCCAGGTGGTCGCTCAGGCGGACGACCGCGTAGGCGGGACGGCCTGCGGGTCGGCCTGCGGCACCGCCGGCGGAACGGTATGGCGTACGGAGCACCCGCGCGGCCGTCGTACGGACCTGCTCGCCGGGGCCGTCCGGAGTCCAGGCGAAGCCGCCCGTGCCGCCGGCGAGGAGGTCCTCGGCGGAGCGGGGTCCGATCGCGCACAGGGCGACGCCCTCGCCGCGGACCGCGTCGTTGTACCAGCGCCAGACGCGTTGCCGGGGCACACCCGGGACGTCGGCCCGTCCGGTGGCGGCGAGCAGGGACGCCCAGGGGCCCGCTGCCGCCGAGCGGGGCGCGTGCGGGAAGAGCCGGTCCAGCACGGCGGCGGCGTCCCGGTCCCGGGGGTGGCCGACCCGGCCCAGACCGGTGAGGACGTCGTGGGTGTGGAGCAGCAGCTCGGCGGCGCCCATGGCGGCGAAGGCGCCGGGGTCGGCGAGTCCGGCCGGGTGCCAGGCCCGGTCCTGCGGTCGGGCCGCCCGGACGGCGGCGACGAGCAGGCGTCCGCCCGCCTCGACGAGGTCCACGAGTCCGTCCGGCGGGGTGCCGGGGGCGGCGCCGACGGTGAGCGGGAGGTAGCGGTCGCGGGCCCGGCCGGCGAGCTGCGCGGCGAAGCCGGTCAGGTCCCCGGCGAGGTGGACGGCCGTGTCCCGGCAGCTCCAGTCCAGACCGGCAGCCGGTAGCGACCAGTCCAGCCCGCCGGCCGCCCTGAGCGCCCCGGCGGCGGAGGTCACGCACCGCTCCAGCTCGTCGGGGCCCGTCGTATCCATGGCCCGACCCTACGGCCCCGCCCCGCCGGGCGGCCTCAGTCCGGGAGTCCTGTGCCGCAGCGGGAGCAGTAGCGGGCGTCGGCCTCGGTGGCCAGCCGGCCGCACTCGACGCAGACCCGGTGCAGTCGGCAGGCCGGTTCGCCACCCTCGGCCGGGTCCGGGACGGCCCGCCGCGGGCCGCCGAGGCCGAGGCCGGGGCGTCGGGTGCGCACGATCAGGTACGTGAGCCCTTCCGGGCCGGCGGTCAGCGAGCGGCGGGCGTCGCGGGCAAGCCGGCAGACGGAGTGGGGGCGCAGGACCCGAGGCCCGTCCCCGGTGTCGATCCGCCCGGCGCCCTCCAGGACGAGGAGGAGCCCGTCGCGGTCGGAGTCGACCGGGTCGGCGGGGTCGGTAGGTTCGGCGGGGTCGGCGACGACCGCGCCGGGGCGCAGCCGGACCAGGTCGGAATCCAGGCTCCGGCTGGTCCCGGTCAGTCGCCACAGGGCTCCGGTGGCGTCGGCGGGGGACCCCGCGATCACCGCGTCGAGGTCCGTCGGGGCTCCGGCGCCTTGGGGGTGCGTCGTCATGTCGGTCGGTCCCTCCCTGTCCGCGCGCGTTCCCTCGCAGTCATAGCAGGATCACGGGCGGCCCGGTCCCGCCGATCCGCCGCTCCCCGGCGCGCGTACCCGCACCCCACCCGACCCGACCCCCGTACATGTGGGCGATTAAAGTGGTGTCCGGTTCGCGTCGTCGGACACCCGACGCTCGCGCGAAGCGGTCGGGCCCCGTCGATCGCCGACCTCGGCGCCCCGCCCCTGCCCCGCGGGTCCACGCCCCGCCCTGCCCCGGAGCACTGCCGCGCATGAACACCAGCACCACCGGCACTGCCGGCACCACCAGCACCATGGCTGCCGCCGATCCGGCCGATACCGTCCCCACCGCACCCGTCCCGGGCCCACGCCCGCGCACCGTGTTCATACGCACCCTGTTCACGCGCACCCTGTTCACGCCCCGGGCGCCGGCCAGGCCCGGTGCCGGGGCGGCCCTCCACAGCGTCAGCGCGGCGACGACGGTACTGCTGGCCCTCGTCGGCATCGGGGCGGCCCTCCACGAACCGGTGCTGATCCCACCGCTCGCCGCCAGTGCCGCGCTGATCCACAGCGCACCCACCCTCCCGCTGGCCCAGCCGCGCGGGGTCGTGATCGGCCACATGCTGGGCGCCGCCGTCGGCTACGCGGTCCTCGCGGCGGCGGGCAACAGCGCCTGGGCGGCGGCGGTGGCCGCCGGCGCCACCCTCGCCCTGCTGATCCTCGCCCGTACCCCGCACTCCCCGGCGGTGGCCACCTCCGTGGTGATCGTCCTCCAGACCCCGGAGCCCGCCCGGTTCCTCCCCCTCCTGCTCGGCTCCGTCGTGCTGCTGGTCCTCACCGGCTACGCCGGCTCCCGGGTCCGCCGCAAGGCTCCGAGGTACCCCGCCTACTGGTGGTGATGACCTCCGGGCGCGCCTGCGCGGCGTCGAGGGGGCCGGCGCGCTACTTCTTGTGGTGTGCGCATTTCTACGAAGGACGTCTTCGGGGCCCCCTGTTGGGTGAGCCTGATGGCCCGCGATCTGGAGGCCGCCCAACGCTTCTACGGAGCGGTCGTCGGCTGGACCTTCCGCCCCGCCATCCTCGGCGACGGGTTCTCGGTGGCCGTCATGGACGGGGTCCCCGTGGCGGGCATCGGGGCACTGGCCTCGGACCTCGCCGTGGCGGTGGCCTGGACCCCGTACTTCGCCGTGGACGACGTCGACGTGGCGGCTGCGCGGATCCGGGAGCGCAGCGGCACGGTCGCGGTCGGCCCGGTCTCCTTCCCCTCGGGCGGGCGGGCGGCCCTGGTCGCCGACCTCGACGGGGCCGTCTTCGGGATCTGGCAGGGCCCCGTCTCCTCGGGCTGGCGCGTGGGCAAGGGCACCGCCCCGGCCTGGCTGGAGCTGCGGACCAGGAACGCCTTCGACTCGGCGCTCTTCTACGGTGAGGTGCTGGAGTGGGCCACCGGCCGCCCCGGCTGCTGCGAGGTCTCGTACGAACAGGAGCAGGTGGTGCTGCGCCAGGGCGGGGAGCCGGTCGCCCGGCTGAACAGCGGTCCCGTGGAGCCCGGCGCGTACACCCCGCACACCCGGCCCCGGTGGCACGTCCACTTCCGGGTGCCCGAGCTGGAGTCGGCCGTGGAGGCCGCGATCGACCTCGGCGGGCGCACCGTCTCGGTGATCACCGAGACCGGCACGAGCCGCTCGATCATGCTCCGTGACCCCGACGGGGCCGTCTTCACCCTCGCCTCGGACGCCTGAGCGCTCGCCGCTCCCGGGGCGCGTGGGGACACTGGTCCCGAGGAGGTGGTGCGCGATGGACCCGGTGGCGGCGTTGGACCGGATCGCCTTCCTGCTGGAGCGGGCGCAGGCCCCCACGTACCGGGTGCGGGCCTTCCGTACCGCGTCCGCCGCGCTGGTCCACCTGGGCGGGGCGGAGACCGCCGCGCGGGCGGCGGCCGGCTCGCTCGAAGGAGTGAAGGGCATCGGGCCCAAGACCGCGCTGGTGGTGCGCGAGGCGCTGGCCGGTGGGATCCCGGAGTACCTCCGCGGCCTGGAGGACGAGGCCGCCGCGATGCCCGAGGGGCCGGCGCCCTCCCCCGCCGCGCTCGCGCTGCGCGCCGCCCTGCGCGGGGACTGCCACCTGCACTCGAACTGGTCGGACGGCGGGAGCCCGATCGAGGCCATGGGGCGCGCCGCCGCCTCGCTGGGGCACGAGTGGGCGGTGCTGACGGACCACTCGCCCCGGCTGACGATCGCCCGGGGCCTCTCTCCGGAGCGGCTGCGCGAACAGTTGGAGGTGGTCGCGGAACTCAACGCGTCGTGGGCGCCGTTTCGCCTGTTGACGGGCATCGAGTGCGACATCCTGGCCGACGGCTCCCTCGACCAGGAACCGGAACTCCTCGAACGGCTGGACCTGGTGGTGGGCTCGGTCCACTCGAAACTGCGGATGGAGTCCCCCGCCATGACGCGGCGCCTGCTGAAGGCGGTCGCCAACCCGCTGATGGACGTGCTCGGCCACTGCACGGGTCGGCTCGTGACGGGCCGCACCCGCCCCGAGTCGGAGTTCGACGCGGAGCGCGTGTTCGCGGCGTGCGCGGAGTCCGGGACGGCCGTGGAGATCAACAGCCGCCCCGAACGGCTGGACCCTCCCCGCCGCCTGCTCCGATCGGCCGTCGCGGCCGGCGCCCTGTTCGCCGTCAACACCGACGCGCACGCCCCGGGCCAGCTGGACTGGCAGATCCTCGGCTGCGAACGAGCCGTCGAGTGCGGCGTCCCGACCGACCGCATCGTCAACACCTGGCCCGCCGCCCAACTCCTCGCCTGGACAACCCGGACCCCCTGAGCCCGCCCCCGAACCACTCGCTCGCGACCGCACCGGGCCGGCGTCCAGGACTCCTGGACGTGACGTTGGCAGCGCCCCTCGGCCAGGCCTCGAACGGAAACGGGCCCTGAGCGTCAGCAGCGTCGGCGCCTACCGCACCCGGCGTCATCCGCGTGGTTCGGGCCCGATCGACAACCTCGGTCAGGTCGGGCGGCGGCGAGGGAGCCGCCGCAGCGGGCGTGGACGGAGCGCGGCGTCAGCGCAGGCTTGTGCCGTGGGCCAGGAGAAGGAGGACGTCGGCGCCCGCGACGGCCATCGTCGCCAGGAACGGGATCCGGCCCGGGGCGCGGGCGGTGGCGAGCAGGAGGGCGCCGGTCAGGGTCAGGAGGCCCCAGCCGTACGGGGAGACGCGGCCCGGGGGTGCGAGGACGAGGGTGGCCGTCGAGCCGAGGACCAGCAGCGCGGCCAGCGCGGCGGAGCGGGGGCCGCCCAGCCGCTGGGGCAGTCCCCGTACGCCGGTGGCGAGGTCGTCCGCGATGTCGGGCAGGACGTTGGCGAAGTGCGCGCCGGCTCCGAGCAGGGCGGCGGCCGCGGTCAGCCAGAGCGGGGGCCAGGGTGCTCCCGGCAGGCCGAGGGTGACGAAGGCCGGGAGCAGGCCGAAGGCGAGGGCGTACGGGAGCCAGGACGCGGCCGTGCTCTTGAGCCGCAGGTTGTAGGCCCAGGCGGCGGCGACCCCCACGAGGTGCGCGGCGCCGGCGAGGAGTCCCGGGGCCAGGGAGAGCGGCACGCAGACGAGGAGCGCGGTCAGTGCGGCGGTGGTGACGACCGGGGCGGGGACGGCTCCGGACACGAGCGGTTTGTCCCGGCGGCCGGTGGCGAGGTCTCGGCGCAGGTCGGCCCGGTCGTTGCACCAGCCCACGGAGAGTTGTCCGGCCGCGACCGCGGTCGCCGTGAGGGCGGCGCCGGCGGGTCCGCGTCCGGCCGCGACGGCCAGGGCGGCGGCGAAGAGGGTGACGGCGGCTGCGGGGAGGGGGTGGCAGGCGCGCAGCAGGCCGCCCGCGATCCCGGTCGGGAGGGGGCTCGGGCGGTCGCGGGGCCGGTCGCGGCGGCGGGTTCGGGGGGTGGGGAGGAGGCGGGCGGGCACGGGCTCACGCTACGCCGCGACGACACGTCCGCTTCATACCGTTCGCGCCTTTCGCGGTGCGGCGCCGGTTGTTCCCTATGTTGGGCCAATGACACGTGTCCTGGCAGTGAGCAGCGTGTTCCCTCCCCACCGGTACCCGCAAGCGCGGATCACCGAGTCCCTCGCCGCCCATCTGTCGCCCGGAGCCGACCGGGCCCTGTTGCGGCGGGTCCACGCCTCGTCGCGGGTGGAGTCCCGGCACCTCGCGCGCCCCTTGGAGGAGTACCGGCCGGGCGGCGACTTCGGCTCGTCCAACGCCCTCTTCCTGCGCGCCGCCCTGGATCTCGGCATCGACGCGGTCGCCGGCGCCCTCGGCTCGGCCGGCGTGGCGGCGGCCGAGGTGGACCTGATCCTTTCGACGACCGTCACGGGGCTGGCCACCCCGTCCCTGGAGGCCCGCCTCGCGGGCCGGGCCGGGCTGCGGCCCGACGTACGCAGGGTGCCCTTGTTCGGGCTGGGCTGCGCGGCCGGCGCCGCCGGACTCGGACGGCTGCACGACCACCTGACGGGCCGTCCGGGGGACGCGGCCCTGCTGCTGTCGACCGAGCTGTGTTCGCTGACCCTCCAGTACGACGACACCTCGATGGCGGGCCTGGTGTCCGGGGCCCTCTTCGGGGACGGCGCGGGGGCCCTCCTCGCGGTCGGGGCCGGTCATCCGCTCCACGCCACCGGCGTCGGGCCGACGGTGGTCGACTCGCGCAGTCGCCTCTACCCGGGGACCGAGCACCTCCTGGGCTGGGACATCGGCCACTGGGGGCTGCGGATGGTGCTGGGCCGCGAACTGCCGGACCTGGTGCGGCTGCACGTGGCCGAGGAGATCGAGTCCTTCCTCGCCGGCCACGACCTCAAGCCCGCCGACGTGAACGCGTGGATCTGCCATCCGGGCGGTCCCAAGGTCCTCGACGTCCTGACCGACGCCCTCGGCCTCCCCGAGGCGGCCTTCGCCGCGAGCCGCCGCTCCCTGGCCTCGGTCGGCAACCTCTCCTCCGCTTCCGTCCTGCACATCCTCGGCGGGGTACAGGCCGACGGGCCGCCGCCGCCCGGCGCGGTCGGGCTGATGCTCGCCTTCGGTCCGGGCTTCGCCTCCGAACTCGTCCTCCTGCGCTGGTGAGGTCCCCGTGCCCGTGAACCTGTCCCTGAACCTGGCCCCGAACCTGGCCCCGAACCTGTCCTTGAGCCCGTACCCGAACCCGTCCCTGACCCCGTACCTCATCCTGCTCGCCCTGGTGGCCGTCGAGCGGATCGTCGAGTTGGTCACCGCCCGCCGCCACACCGCCTGGAGCCTGGCGCGCGGCGGTCTGGAGCACGGCCGCGGCCACTACCCGGCCATGGTCGCCCTGCACACCGCCCTGCTGGTGGGCTGCGCGGTCGAGGCCGCGTACCGGCCGTTCCTGCCGTGGTTGGGCTGGTCCGCCCTGGCCCTGGTCGTGGTGGCGCAGGGGTTGCGCTGGTGGTGCGTGGCCTCGCTCGGGCCGCGCTGGAACACGCGGGTGATCGTGGTACCGGGGCTGCCCCTGGTGGTGGGTGGGCCGTACCGCCTGGTGCGGCACCCCAACTACGTGGCCGTGGTGCTGGAGGGGCTGGCGTTGCCCTTGGTGCACTCCGCCTGGGTGACGGCGGCCGCCTTCACCGTGCTCAACGCGCTGCTGCTGCGGGTGCGGATCCGCTGTGAGGACGCCGCGTTGGACGGGGCCCGGTCGGACGGGCGGCTCGTGGCCGCGGCCCGGTGATCGACCTGATCGTGGCGGGCGGCGGTCCCGCCGGACTGTCGACCGCGATCCACGCCGCCCTGGCCGGGCTGGAGGCCGTGGTCGTCGAACCCCGCCCCACTCCCGTGGACAAGGCCTGCGGGGAGGGGCTGATGCCGGGCGCGGTCCGCCGCTACGAGGAGCTGGGCGTGGCGGTGACGGGCCGCCCCTTCCGGGGGATCGGCTACGTGGACGGGGTCACGGGGCTGCGCGCCGAGGCCCTCTTCCGCTCCGGTCCCGGACGCGGTGCCCGGCGCACCGACCTCCAGGCGGCCCTGGCCGCGCGGGCCGCGGAACTCGGCGTACGGGTCGTGCCCGGCCGGGTCGGGGAGGTCCGCCAGGACGGGCAGCGGGTGTACGCGGCCGGGCTGACGGGCCGCTACCTCGCGGCGGCGGACGGCCTGCACTCGCCGGTCCGGCGCGCCCTGGGCCTGGACGTGCCCGCCGTCCCGGGCCGCCCCGCCCGCTACGGGCTGCGCCGCCACTACGCGGTCGAGCCGTGGAGCGACCTCGTCGAGGTGCACTGGTCGGGCCGGAGCGAGGCCTACGTGACCCCGCTGGGGCCCGACCGGATCGGCGTGGCGGTCCTGACCTCGGAGCAGGCCCCGTACGAGGTCCATCTGGCCCGCTTCCCGGACCTGGTCGACCGGCTGCCCGCGCCCGGCACCGGGCCGGCGTCGGCGGTGCGCGGGGCCGGTCCGCTGCGCCGGCGGTCCCGGACCCGGGTCGCGGGGCGGGTCCTGCTGGTCGGGGACGCGGCGGGGTACGTGGACGCGCTCACGGGCGAGGGGCTGACCCTGGCCGTGACGGCGGCGGCGGAACTGGTGCGGTGCGTCCGCGCGGACCGACCGCAGGAGTACGAACGGGCCTGGCGGGAGCTTTCGCGCGGCTACCGGACGTTGACCGGCGCCCTGTTGTGGGCCCGGCGCCGGCCCTCGCTGTCCGGCCGGATCGTGCCCTTGGCGGCGCGCCTGCCCGGGGTGTTCGCGGGAGCCGTGAACCTCCTCGCCCGCTGACGCGCCCCGGCTCCCTTCCCGTACGGGGAGGGAGCCGGGGTCGTGCGCCCGGGTTCGGGGCGGAACGGGGCCGGAGGGTCAGACCCGTTCGGCGGACCGTTCGGCGGACCGCTCGCCCGCATCGGCCTCGGCCGGCCGGTACCTCAGGGCCAGCCCGGACAGGACGGCCACCGATCCGGCGCACAGCACCGCGGTGATCCCGGCCCAGCCGTGCGGCCCGCCCAGCGCCCCGTCGAGGGGGTCGAAGAGGACGATGCCGCCCACCACGTGCAGGGTCACCACGGCCAGGGCCGCCACCGCCACGCCCCGCCAGACCGCGGCGGTGTCCCGCAGCGCCAGCAGGACGCCGACGCCCAGGCACAGCACGGACGCGGCGACGGGCAACAGCGCACCCGGACCCGCGACGGGCAGGACCGCCACGTCACCGGGCAGGTGCAGCACCCCGACGAGCAGCAGGAGCGCCGCCGTCGGCCAGCGCAGCAGGTGCCGCAGGGCGCCACCGCCACGGGACGGAGGGGGCTGCGCCGGTGCGGGCCGGCGGACCGGCCGGGTCGGCGGGGCCGGTTCCGGCCGGGTGGGGGCCGGTCCGGCCTGAGGACCGTCCGCACCGCGACGGGCCGCGCCGCGCTCCGCGTCGGAGCCGGTCCCGCCGACCGCCGCGTCCGGTCCGAGGATGCTGACCAGCAGGGCCACGTCCTCGATGGGCCGACCGACGGCCGCCGCCCGCAGGGTGATGGCGGCCTCGACCTCTTCGTGCGGGGACTCGGCCAACAGGGCGACCATCTGCCGGACCTCGTCCACCGGCCGGCCTACCGCTGCCGCCCGGAGCGCCTCGTGCCCGAGGTTCGGGAGTTGGCCGGTCTGCTTGAGCAGGCCGACCAGGGCCGTGACCTCTTCGAGGGGCCGACAGGTGGCGGCCGTCTCCAGCAGGGTCCTTATGGGCTCGGCGTGCGGAGCGGCCGATGCGGGATCGAGGTCGGGTTCGGGATCGAGGTCGGAGTCGGGTTCGGGTCGGGGTTGGGCTTCGGGTCGGGGTTCGGGTGCCGGCGCGACCCGCGCCGGCGGCTCGGGGACCACCGGCGACGGATCCACCGGGACCGGATGCGTCGAGACCGGATGCGTCGAGACCGGATGCGTCGGGACCTGATCGGTCGGGGTGGGGCCCACCGGTGCCTGTACGACGGCCTGGACGGCCACGGGCACGGCGGGCGGGGCGGGCGCGGCCACGGACACCGACACGGCGGCGGGGACGGCGGCCGGGACGGTGACCGGCCCGACGGTCGACACGGCGGCCGGTACGACGACCGGCACCATGACGGGGTGCGCTCCGTCCACCGGGTCCGGCGGGCCGACCGGCTGCGACGTCGCGGCCGGATCCGGCGCCCCCGTCGGGTGCGGTCCGTAGGTCGGGTCCTGGGTCAGGGGAAGCCCGTCGCGGTCCTGGGGTTGCGTCGCCGCGAGGGTGCTGGGGTCATTCATGGGAGAACTCCGTTCGCCGACACACGGGTCTACACGTCGTGCGCCGGTCATCGTGCGTCACGGGAAGCGCACGCTTTGTTACATTCAGCGCCACTCCGGCCCACTGCGCCATTCGGGGCCGGCAAACGGGGGGCGACCCGGGCTGTACGGGGGGTGCGGCGGACACGCGGGCGCCGGAGCGGTCCCCGTCCGGGGCGACGGGGCACAGTGGCCCGGTCCACCGTCCAGGAGAGGGCCCCGCCTTGCAGGAACCGCACCCGGCCCGGCCCCGCCCCCCGCGCACCCACCGGAGCGCGCTGCTGTCCGCCCCGCTGGCGGCCCTCGCACTGCTGTCCCTTCTGGTACCGGCGCTCACGCTGCCCGCGGGTGTCGCCGGGGCCTCGGCCGCCGCGCCCGAGGACCCGGCGCGGCCGGTCGTGGAGACCGCCGAGGGGCCCGTACGGGGCCGCGCGCACGGGGCGTACGCGACCTACGAGGGCCTCCCGTACGCCGCCGCGCCGATCGGGCCGCAGCGCTGGCGTCCGCCCGGGCCGGCGCCCCACCGGACCGGCGTGCTCGACGCGGGAACACCCGGGGCCCGTTGCGTCCAGCTCCCCGCGCTGGGCCCGGGCGGGCCGTCCGGGTCGGAGGACTGCCTGTTCCTGAACGTCACCGCTCCGACGGGGCCCGAGCGCGACCGGCCGGTGATGGTGTGGTTCCACGGCGGGGGCTTCCGCCTCGGCGCCGGCGACCTGTACCGGCCCGGCCCGCTGGTCACGCGCGGCGGGGCGGTGGTCGTCACGGTCAACTACCGGCTGGGGATCTTCGGCTTCCTCGGCCACCCGGAGTTGGGCGGCGCCCCCGGCTTCGGGCTCGCCGACCAACAGGCGGCGCTGCGCTGGGTGCGGGCCAACGCGACGCGCTTCGGGGGCGATCCGGGGCGGGTCACCGTCTTCGGGGAGTCGGCGGGCGGCCTCAGCGTCTGCGCGCACCTGGTCTCCCCCGCCTCCGCCGGCCTGTTCGCGCGGGCGATCTCGCAGAGCGGCCCCTGCTCGCTCACGATGCCCCCGTACTCCCTGATGCCGACGCTCGGCGCGTACGAGCCCTTCGTGCCCCAGGAGCGGGTCGTCGCGGCCGGCGCGGCCGCGGCGGACCGGCTCGGTTGCGGCGACCACCCGCCGGGCGGGGAACTGGCCTGCCTGCGCGGGCTGGACGCGGAGAGCCTCGCTACGCCCGAGCTGATGGCCCTGTTCTCGGGGGTCCCCTACGGCACGGAGCTGTTGCCCCTCGAACCCCGGCGGGCGCTGGAGGCGGGGCGCTTCCACCGGGTCCCGGTGGTGCAGGGCACGACCCTGGACGAGATGCGCGTGTTCGTCGGGCAGGGCCTGGCGGCCGATCCGGTCGACGGGGAGCCGGCCTACCGGCGACGGCTGGCGACCTCCTTCGGGCCGGCGGCCCCCCGGATCGAGGCCGCGTACCCGGCGGCCGACTTCCCGACGGCCGCGCTGGCCTGGGCCGCCGCCCTCTCGGACGCCTCCTTCACCTGTCCCGCGCTACGCGACGCCCGGGCGCTGGCCCGTCACGTGCCCACGTACGCCTACCTGTTCGCCGACCGGGACGCGCCGAACCGTACCGGTCTGGCGGACGTCCCCGGCTTCCCGTACGGGGCCTCGCACGGCTTCGAACTGCCCTACCTGTTCGGGACGGAGGCCCTGGAGACTCCCCAACAGGCCCTGTCCGAGAGGATGGAGGGGTACTGGACGCGCTTCACCCGCACCGGTTCCCCCGGCGCGCCGGGTGCGGTCGAGTGGCCCCGGTACGGGCCCTCCGGCGGGCGGGTGTTGCGCCTGGCCCCCGGACCGGGGGGCACCGGCCCGGCCGATGTCGCGGCCGACCGGCACTGCGCCCTGTGGGACGGCCTGTCCACGCCAGACCAGCCCTCCGGAAGGTGACCCTATGACCGGCCTGCGCGAGATCCTCGACCCGTACGTGCGCGACGGGGCGCTGCCCGGGGCGGTGGCCCTGGTCGCTCGCGGGGACCGGATGGAGACCGTTGCCCTCGGGTACACCGAGGCGGGCGGTTCCGTGCCGATGGCCGCGGACACCCTCTTCCGGGTGGCCTCCCTCACCAAGCCGATCACCGCCGCCGCGGTGATGCTGCTGATCGATGACGGCCGGCTGGAGCTGGACTCCCCCGTGGCGAGGTGGCTGCCGGAGCTGGCCTCGCCGGTGGTCGTGCGACGACCCGACGGCCCGGTGGACGACGTGGTGCCGGCCGCCCGCCCGATCACGGTGGAGGACCTGTTGTCCTTCCGGGCCGGCTGGGGGTTCCCGTCGGACTTCTCCCACCCGGCGGTCGGCCTGCTCTTCTCGGAGCTGGGTCAGGGCCCACCGCAGCCGCAGCAGGTCGCGGCGCCGGACGAGTGGATGGCGGCGCTGTCCCGGATCCCGCTGCTCCACCAGCCGGGCGAGGTCTGGCTGTACAACACCTGCTCCGACATCCTGGGCGTGCTCGTCGCCCGCGCCTCGGGGCAGCCCCTCCCGGAGTTCCTGGCCGAACGGCTGCTGGGGCCGCTGGGCATGGAGGACACCGGGTTCTCGGTGCCGAGGGCGGAGCTGGGCCGGTTCACGGGCTACTACCGCGGGGGTGGCGAAGACGGCTCCCTTCAACCGGTCGACGCCCCCGACGGGCAGTGGAGCCGGCCGCCGGCGTTCCCGTCCGGCGCGGGCGGGCTCGTGTCCACCGCCGCCGACCTGTACGCCTTCGGCCGGATGCTGCTCACCGGGGGCGCCGCCGCCGACGGGCGGGTGCTGCTCTCGGCCGCCTCCGTACGGCAGATGACCACCGACCGGCTGACACCGGCCCAGCGGGCGGGCGGCGAACTGTTCCTGGAGGGGCAGGGCTGGGGCTACGGCGGCTCCGTCGACGTCACGCTCCGCGATCCCTGGAACCGCCCCGGCCGCTACGGATGGGTGGGCGGCACGGGGACGGCCTCGCACGTGGTCCCGTCGGACGGGACCGTCTCGGTGCTGCTGACCCAACGGGAACTCGACGGCCCGACCCCGCCCGCCGTGATGCGCGACTTCTGGCGGTACGCGGCCGGCGCCTGAGCGGGCCCCGGTCGTCCCGTTCGGATCTCGGCGGGCCCGGCGAGATCCGAAAGGGACGGCCTACAGGCGCACCCGCCAGCTCGCGGTGGAGCGCAGGGTGCGGGCGATCTCCGGGTCCCGGACGGCCGGGGAGCGGTCCTCGGCGCTCACGGTGAGGGTGTGGGTGCGCGGGTCGAGGAGCCACAGCTCGGCCACGCGCACCTCGGCGCGGCCCGCGAACCGCTTGACCTCGCGCCCGTCCAGGTACCAACGGACCACCGCCTGACGGCCGTCGGGCGCGGCCAGGCGGGGGACGGTGACCTTCGCGCCCTGCCCGAACCGGAGGGTCCGGTCGGTGGGGGTGCGCGGGGTGACGAGGGTGGCGTGGCGCAGGAAGCCGGCGGTCATCGCCTCGACCCCGGGCAGGTTGAACGGCTTGCCCAGGACCCGCATCAGCGAGTTGTCGGTGGGCCGCGTCAGCCCCGTGACGTAGTAGCCGCCACCCTCGTAGGCGCCGACCGTGCCTCCGTCCGGAGACGGTTCGCCGAGCCAGCGGAACCACTTGGCCCGTTCGGCGGCCATCCGGCCCGCGTCCAGGGTGGAGGAGTTGGGCTCGGTGGGCTCGGGGCCCTCGTACTTCTCGTATCCGGGGACGCCGGGGTAGAAGTACTCGTCGGCGAGCTTGCCGAGGGAGTGCCCCGTCTCGTGGATGGCGACCTGCCCGGACTTGGGGTGGCCGGCGGAGGCGGTGGAGATGCCCTCGTAACCCAGCACGGGATCGGGCTCGTTGTAGCCCGCGCCGCCGTATTTGGCGCTGTTGGCGAGGACGATGACCAGGTCGGCGGCGGGGGCCCGGGCCACGTAGGCGTCCACCTTGGTCCGGTCCACGCAGAGCAGCCGCTCGATGTCCTCGCACCAGAAGTACGCGCCGAGGGCGGTGTCGCGGACGACCTCGGGGCCGGGGTCGCCGGAGGTACCGGACTCGGCGGAGACCGCGTCCACGGTCCACACGTTGAACAGGTCCCGGTACGTCGTGTAGGGCTCGACGGCGGTGACCTCGGCCCATTTGGCGCGGGCGTCGGCATGGAAGCGGTCGAGCTCCGCCGCGGTGTAGCCGTCGCCGACGATCACCACGTCCAGACGGTCGGAGACGGGTCCGTTGTCGATCGCCTTGGTGACGCGGCCGTCGGCCTCGCGCGCCGCTCCGGAAAGGCGGGACGCGGTCTTCGCCCGGCCGGCGACGGGAACGCGGGCCCGGCCGGAGCCCGCCTCGTCGCCCTGTTCGGGCCCGGGTATCTCGACCTCGACGCTGCCGTGCGGGGCGGGAGCGGGGGCCGGGGTGGCTGCCGCGGGGGCGATCGCGGCGAGCAACGCCGCGGCGGCGCAGGCGGCCGCGAGCACGGTGCGGCGCGCCGCGCGGGGCGCGGTGGCGGATCTCATCAAGTCCTCCGTGGGGGGCGGGAGTTAAGCGAGAAGATAAATGGAGTGAACCGGCTGCTTAAATTAGGGGGCGCACGGACGGTGCGCAATGCCCGACTCCCCTCGGATAATGCGGAGACGGCACATCAAGCGGCTCAGCGGGAGGCGTCGTGGACGAACCGGTCGAGATCGGCCGCCGGGTACAGCGGCTGCGCGCGCAACGCGGCCTGACACAGAGGCAGTTGGTCGAGCCCGCCTACACCCCGGCCTACGTGTCCACCCTGGAGGCGGGCAAGGTGCGGCCGTCGGAGACCGCCCTGCGCTTCCTCTCCGAGCGGCTCGGGGTCTCCTACGAGGAGTTGACCACGGGCCGCCCGCCGCGGTGGGCCACGGAGCTGCGCCTGGCGTTGACGGACGCCCAACGCACCCTGGCCACCGGTTCGGCCCGGGAGGCGTCGACCGCGTACCGGGCGGTGCTGGCGGAGGCGGAACGCCTGGAGCTGACCGACGAGCGGGCCGAGGCGCTCCTGGGGCTTGGGGACTGCGCGCTGGAGGTCGGCGAACTCATCGGGGCGGCGGGGCACTTCGAGGCGGCCGAACTCCTCCTGGCCGGCGAGCCGCTCCCCCGCCGGGCCCGGGCGGTGCGCGGCCGGGCCGTCGTCCACCTCCTGTCAGGGGAGCTGCGGTACGCCTGCTATCTGCTGGAGTCGACGATCGACGCGCTCAACACGAGCGGGCTGGGAGATCCGGAGACGCTGGTGCTGCTGTACGCGGCGGTCATCGGCCCGTACATGGACATGGGCGCCCACGCCCGCGCGGCCCACGCCGCCGAGCTGGCCCTCGCGCTGGCCCCGCAGGTGGGCGATCCGGCCCTGGTGGCGGGCATGCACCGACAGGTGGCGCGCACCTTCCTGGCGGAGGGACGGGCCGCCGACGCCGACGCCTCCCTGGCCAAGGCCCAGGCGGTCTACCGCCAGCTGCGGCTGCGCACCGATCTGGCGCACTGCCACTGGATGCGCGGCTACCTCCAGGCCCAACACGGGGAACTGGAGTCGGCGGAACGGGAGTTGCGGACGGCCCGGGAGATGCTGGCGGAGCGGAAGGCCGCCCTGTACACGGCGCAGGTGGAGGTGGAGCTGGCCGACGTGCTGCGCCGGCTGGGGCGGTACGAGGAGGCGGCCGAGCTGGTGTCGGGGCTGCTGGAGCCGGGACCGGGCCCGGGGGCGGTGCACGCGGGCGGCGCGCACCGGCTGTTGGGGCTGATCGCGCAGGAGCGCGGGGATCCGGAGGCGGCCGAGGCGCACTACGTACGGGCGCTGTCGCTGTTGGAGCGCAGCGGCGCTTCGGGGGACCTCGCCGACCTGTGCCGGCTCTTGGGGGACCTGCTGCGGCGGGAGGGCCGTACGGAGGCGGCGCTGGACGCCTACCGGACGGGGCTGGGGCACCGCGCGACCCCGGGCACCACCACCCTGGGCCCGGCTCCGGCCGCTCCCCCGCACGCGCGGACGCCGCCGCTCCCGGCGCCGCACTGAGGGCGGGGCCGGGAGCGGCGGCGGACGGGGGCCCCGTCGGGGGTCAGTGGTTCTCGGTGGGCTGGAGGTCGCGCGGGATCATCGCCCAGGTGGTGGCCGCGGCGGCGACGGCCAGCGCTCCGGCCATCAGGAACGCCGGGGTGATGGCCAGGGTGTAGGCCTGTGAGGCGGTGTCGAGGAGGGCCTGGCCGACGGAGCCGCCGAGGCGCTCGGCGGTGTGCGCCGCCTCGCCCACGGAGTCCCGTACGGCGGCCGTGGTGGGGGCGTCCAGGTCGAGCGCGGGCAGGTTGCCCCGGTAGAGGGTGGCGGCGGTGCTGCCGAGGATGGCGACGCCCATCGCGGAGCCGAGTTCGTAGCAGGTCTCCTCGATGGCGGCGGCGCTGGAGACCTGGTCGGCGGGTGCGGTGGAGATCAGGGTCACGGAGGCCACGGTGGTGGCGGTGCCCGCCCCGAGCCCCATGACGGTGAGCGCCGCGGCGAAGGCGGGGTAGCCGAGGTCGGTGAACTGCTGGAAGACCCAGGGCAGTGCCATGCCGGCCGCGAGGACCACGAGCCCGGCGCCGAGCACGTGCCGGATCGGGAAGCGGTGCATCAGGGTGGGCGCCACCATCGAGGCGCAGATCAGGGCGAGCGGGGCGGGCAGCAGGCGCAGCCCGGCCTCCAGGGGGGTGTAGCCCTGGCCGTACTGGAACCACTGGGTGACGAGGAAGAGGATCGCGCCCATGCCGACCATGGGCAGGAAGATGGCCGTGGCGGCCACGCTGAAGGCGGGCTTGGCGAACAGCCGCACCTGGAGCAGCGGGTGGTCCACGCGCAGCTGGCGGCGGACGAACACCGTGAGCGAGACGGCGGCGAGGATCAGCAGTGCCCAGGGCACGGGGTCCATGACGCCGCTCTTGCCGAGCTGCTTGATGCCGCCCGCGAGGGCCAGCATGCCGACGATCGACTGGCCGACGCCCCACCAGTCCCAGCGTCCGGCGTTGAGCGTGCCCCGCGATTCGGGCAGGTAGCGCAGGCCGGCGGCGATGATCAGGGCGGCGACGGGGAGGTTGAGGAGGAAGGCGGAGTGCCAGCCGTAGTCCTGGACCAGGAGGCCGCCGACGACGGGGCCGAAGGCCATGCCGCCGCCGAAGACGGCGGCCCAGACGGCGAGGGCGAAGGCGCGCTCCTTGGCGTCGGTGAAGACGCTGCGCAGGATCGACAGGGTGGACGGCATGATGGCCGCGCCGCCTATGCCGAGCAGGGCGCGGGCCGCGATGAGGTGCCAGGCCTCGGTGGAGAACACGGCGATCAGCGACGCCGCGGAGAAGATGCCGAAGCCCGCCATCAGCAGCCGCTTGCGGCCCCACCGGTCGCCGAGCGCGCCGGCGGTGACCAGCAGGCCGGACAGGGCGAGCGCGTAGACGTCGATGATCCACAGCTGTTGCACGGCGCCGGGCTGGAGATCGGCAACGAGCGAGGGGAAGGCCACGTTGAGGATCGTGGTGTCCATCGAGATGAGCAGGAGGCTGCCGGAGAGGATCGCCAGGATGATCCAGCGGCGGGGGTCCGGCGTGGGGGTGTGCATGGGGTTCCGTTCGGGGTCGTGCACGGGGGCCGCCCGGGGCGGCGGATCAGGCGTCGGGCTCGGGGACGCGGGCTGCGGGCTCCGTGGCGGGCCAGGGCGGCCGGGCGTGCCGGGCTCCGCCGAGGAAGGAGGTCAGGACCAGGCGGCCGATCTCGCGGGGGGCCAGGTGGCCGTCGCGCACGCCTTCGGCGGCGGCGTCGAGCAGTCCCCAGAGGGAGTACCAGATCCAGTACGGCGGGAGGTCGGCGTCGAGCCGTCCGAGCCGCCGGCCGAGGTCGAGGAAGCGCAGGGCCCGCTGGTCCTGGCGCTCCAGGCCGGCGCGGAAGTCGGGGTCGGCGAGAACGGTGGCGTCGCGCGAGGTGAACCCGTACAGGTGGGCGGCGGGCAGCAGGGCGACGACCAGTTCCTCCAGGGCGGCGTCGAAGGCCTCCCCGTCGGCGCCCGCGTCGCCCGTCTCGACGAGGTCGGCCGGGGCCAGGCACCCGTCGACCACGTGGATGGCGCGGACGGCGACGGCCTTGAGCAGGGCCTCACGGGTCGCGTAACGGCGGCTCAGGGTGGCGCGGCTGGTGCCGATGCCGGCGGCGATCTGCACCATCGAGGCGCTGTGATCTCCGGCGAGCACACCTGCGGCGGCGTCCAGCAGTTCTTCTTCGGGCACCATGATGAGCCTCCTTCGCCTCGAATGATACAGATCTGTCTCACTCGATGCAAAGATGGCTCATCCGGTGTGACCGTCAGTCGACCCGACCGTCATAGGAGACGCTGAAGACCCTGGCCGCCGTCTGGCCGTAGGCCCTCAGTTCGTCGCGGAGCGCCGTCGCGGCCGACGGCTGTCGGAGTTCCAGCTCCGCCCAGTGGACGAAGCGCAGGACTTCGGGCATCGCGACGAGGCCGGTGATCGCATCATGGAACGCGGCCCGGTTCATGCCGTAGAACGGCGGGAAGCCGAGCGCCCTCTTGAGGACCTCATGGAGATCGCGCTCGACGCGCACCGAACCGACGTCGATCACCACCTCGCGGACCGGATCGCACTCCGGCTCCTCGGGGACTCCCCAGAAGGAGGGGAGCCACCAACACAGGACGGACCGGTCCTCGGGCCATGGGCGCCGGCCCTCGCCTGCGAAATCCTCGAACGAGTCGACGGTCGGGTCGATCGGGCGCCATGCCGGATCGCGAGGTTCGTCATGCGACGGGGGCCGGGCGAACCGCCGGCCCCGCTGATCGCAGGCGCCGTAGGCCCGGACGTTCTGCTGGGCTTCGGCCAGCGACCATCGATTGGCGCCGCCGGCCCGGAACGGCCAACGGAACTGTTCCGGGTCGTCTTCCCAGGAGCAGATCGGGCAGGCGGCGTACGAACCGGGCCACCCCTCCTCGGTGTCGAAGACGAGATGACCACAACAGGGGCACGGGCGGCGGGTGTTCACCGGGGCGGTCTGATCCGTGCCGCGAGCGGCAGCGACTCGGTCACGGGCCGCTCCGCGCGTTGAGGCGGGCGGCCTGGCGGGTCAGGTGGTCGCGTTCCGCCAGGTCGGGCGCCTTGCGGGCGGCCTCGGCGTACAGCCGCGCCGCCGTCGCCGGGTCGCCGTCGCGCTCGTGGAGGTACGCCGCGACGGCCGTGTGCCGGGGCAGGGAGTCGTCGACGGCCGCGAGCGCCGCCAGGCCGGCGCGCGGTCCGTCCGCCTCGCCCACGGCCACCGCACGGTTGAGCCGGACGACGGGGCTGTCCGTCAGGCGCGCGAGCTCGTCGTACCACTCCACGATCTGCACCCAGTCGGTCTCCTCGGCGGTGCGCGCGTCGGCGTGCAGCGCGGCGATGGCGGCCTGAGCCTGGAACTCGCCCAGCCGGTCGCGGGCGAGGGCCGCCTGGAGGATCCGGACCCCCTCGGCGATCGAGACGGTGTCCCATCGGGAGCGATCCTGCTCGGCGAGCGGTACCAGGCTGCCGTCGGGGCGGGTCCGGGCGGAGCGCCGGGCGTGGTGGAGCAGCATGAGGGCCAGGAGCCCCGCCACCTCCGGGTGGTCGATGGAGGCCGCGAGTCGCCGGGTGAGCCGGATGGCCTCGGCGGCGAGGTCGACGTCGCCGGAGTAACCCTCGTTGAAGACCAGGTAGAGGACGCGCAGCACGGTGGCGACGTCGCCGGGACGGTCGAAGCGCACGCCGGAGAGCGTGCGCTTGGCCCGACTGATGCGCTGGGCCATGGTCGCCTCGGGGACGAGGTAGGCCGCGGCGATCTGGCGGGTGGTCAGCCCGCCGACCGCGCGCAGCGTGAGCGCCACCGCGGACGACGCGGTGAGTGACGGGTGGGCGCACAGGAAGTAGAGCTGGAGGGTGTCGTCCACCGCCGGCGCGGGGCCCGGCGCCGGTTCCTCCTCGACGCGGTCCTCACGTCGGCGGCGCGCGGTGTCCGCCCGGGTAGCGTCGAGGAACCGCCGCCAGGCCACGGTGACCAGCCAGCCCTTCGGGTCCCGGGGCGGGTCGGCGGGCCAGACGCGGACCGCCTCGACCAGGGCCTCCTGCACGGCGTCCTCGGCCGCCGCGAAGTCGGCTCCGCGGCGGACGAGGATCCCGAGCACGCTCGGGGTGAGGCTCCTGAGCAGTGCCTCGTTCATCGGTGGGGTCACTCCGTGATGGTGGGGGGCGCGGTCAGGAAGGGGCGCAGCTCCAGCCACTCGTGGATCGGCTTCCCGCCCGCTCCGGGGGCGGCGGACAGCTCGCCGGCCAGTTCGACGGCGCGGTCGTAGCTGTCGACGTCGATGACCATCCAGCCGGCGATGAGGTCCTTGGTCTCGGCGAAGGGGCCGTCGGTGACGGGCGGGCGCCCCTCCCCGTCGTAGCGTACGAACGTCCCTCCGGGCGCGAGGGCCTGGCCGTCGACGAACTCGCCGGTCTTCTCCAGCCGGTCCGCGAAGTCCTGCATGTACTGCATGTGGTCCGAGATCTCCTGGGGCGTCCACCGGTCCATGGGTACGTCGTTGACCGCGGCCGGGGCGCCACGGTAGTGCTTGAGCAGCAGGTACTTGGCCATCGTGTCTCTCCTCTGTGCCGGCGACCCATTGTGGTCGCCTTCACCACGGGGACGGAGCCCGGCACGGGTTCTCGACATCGTCGCCGAAGTTTCTTCGGGTTCTTTCGGACGGGGTGCGGGCGACCCGTCCCCAGGAGGTCGGACACGACCAGGTCGGCGGCGCGCCCGGGGGAGGCCGCCGGCCCGGTGGCAGAGGGCTTCGACGGTGTGGACGTGCGCGCCCTCAGGGTCTGCGAGCAGCCGTGTCAGCAGGGGGACCGCTCGAACGTCGCGTCGGCGGGCCAATCCGCGGGCGGCCTCCGCACGGGGCGGTGCGTGCGCGTCCGCGGTGCGTGCCCAGAGCGCGGCCCGGATCGCCGGGGCGTCGACCTTTTAGCGGGAAGCCCAGGGTGAAGGTGGCCCCGTCGCAGACCTCCGGGTCGCCGTCCCGGGCCGGTCGCCTCGATCGCACGCGGCAGGGACCACAGCACCCGCGCGCGGTCTCCCGCGCCGCGAGGGCGACCAGCGCCGGCGCCGTCGTCGCGCGCAGGGTCTCGTGACACTCGCTCGCGTGCCCCAACAGCGCTCATCCCACCGCGCGTTCGAAGAGATCACCCGAGTCGTTCAGCTCCAGTCCGAGCGGCACCGACGCGAATTCGTCCGCCGCCGCCCGCCGCAACAGGTCCGCGTGCGCCTCCCGGTCGCCCGCCTCCTCGACGGTGCGTGCCACCGCCAAGGCCCGTCCCCCCAGATCCGCCACCACGGCCGCTCCCATGCGGCCATGGTGACGCACCGCGCCTTCAGGGCGCGAAGGGGATCCCGGGGCGTCCGGGTCGGCGGACACCCCGAGAGGTAGGGCGGAGGTGAGGAATCGTCAATTCGGCGTGCGCAGATTTGGCTTACCGGCCGGAGAGGCCGAGGAAGGGCTGCTATTGGGGTTTGAAGGAGCGGATCTGGTAGCTCCCCTGGAGGTTTCCGCTGCCGCCCGAAGGCGTCGATCCGACGCGGTTGTTGTAGTTGGTTCCGGTGTAGTACTGCTTGCGCTGACCGGTGCTGTTGGCGACGGACCGCACGTTCTGCCCGTTGCGGATGAAACTGCAGTCGTCGGCGGTGTTCGCCCGCTGGGCGCTCTGCCACTGACAGCGCGTCCCGGTGCCGTCCCAGCCGCTGTAAATGCAGAACCAGCCGGTGGAGCAGTTGTAGGCGGTCGGCGCGGGCGGGGCGGCGAGGGCGGCGGGAGCGGTCCCGATGACGGCGACCAGCGCCATGGAGGCGAGCATGAGGGGACGAACGATGCGCATGGGAATGATCCCTCTTCCATTCGGGTGGGGGAATTACCTGTGGCTCGACGTCAGCAGTATGTGGGGGCCCGATTCCGGCTGCCCAGTGCCACTTTTCGGCGAACGAAAACATCGCGCCGCCCCGACACGCGGACGCAGCCCCCGGACCAGCCATGCGTCACGAGCCGGGCATTTCCATCCCGTCCAAAAACCCGTCCGTCGTTCGGCCCTTGAATCCCGAGCCCCGTGACGGACGGTGCCGCCTTTCCGGAGAACCGACGGGTTTGACTTTACCTCTTCTTTAGCTTCAATCTCCACGACGGCGCTGGACGAAGACGGTGACGCTGCGCGGCCTCACGCCGGCCGCCGTCTCCCCGGTCGCGGGCGAGTAGCCCTGCCCCCTCCCCCGCGCTCCGGATCCGGCCGCGCCCTCAGCCGTCGTCGGGTTCGGCCGTGCGCGCCCGGGCGCCCGAACGGGTGCGGCCCGCCGTGCGGGCCCGCTGCGGGTGACGGCGTACGTACTCTTCCTCCAGCTCCCGCGCCCGCTGCGTGTGCGTGGCCAGAGCCTCGTCCGAGCCGTACAGCAGGGTCTCGTGCCGGGTGCGGTGGATGGTCTCCAGCTCCCTGAGCAGACGGCCGTCGTCCAACATCCGCGCCGCCGGTCCTCCGGGGTGCTCCGCCATGGCAACCACCTCCACGTCTCACGGTAGGGCCGGGTGGGGCGTCGCGCGCCACGGACGTCAGGGTGGTGCCTCCACCGCCGGGGCGGTGGGGTCCACGGCGGCCCGCGCGCGCAGCGCCGTACGGACCGACCAGAACACCGAGACCAGCGGGACGGCGACGACGGCGCCCACGACTCCGGCGGCGATCGCTCCGGCGACCACCGAGATCGCCACGACCAGCGGGTGCAGTCGTACGGCCCAGCTCATCACCAGCGGGTGCAGGAGGTGGCCCTCGATCTGACCGATGACCACGATGAGGGCCACCACCACGGCGGCGATCACCGGCCCCCGCGCGGCGAGCGCGACCACCGCGGCCACGGCGAGGGCGACCGGAGAGCCGATCAGCGGTACGAAGGCGGCGAAGAACTCCAGCAGGGCCAGCGGCAGCGCGAGGGGGACCCCGAGGAAGTAGAGGGCCGATCCGACCAGGACGGCGTTGGTCGCGGCGACCAGGACGATGCCGTGGGTGTAGCCGGTGAAGGTCTGCCAGGCGGCCCGACCGGCGACGCCCACCCGCTCCCGCCAGACCGGGGGCACCTGGGCGCAGAACCAGGCCCACTGCCGTTCCCCGCCGTGCAGGAAGAGCACCGAGGAGAACACGCCCAGGGCCACCACGGTGACCACCTGCACCACATGGCCGGCGCCGCTGACGGCGGTGCTGAGCAGCGAGGAACGGTGGGTGGAGAGGTACTCGCCGACCTTGGACTGGAGCGCGCCGAGGGCCTCGGAGTCCATCCGGAAGGGCGGCCGGGCCAGCCACTTCTCGATGCTGGTCAGGCCCTCGCGGAACTCGCGGACCAAGGTGGTGGTCTCCCCCGCCACCGCCTCGCCGACCAGCGCCAGCGCCCCGAGCAGCAGCACCGTGCTGCCGATCAGGGCGACCGCGACCGCCAGGGGGCGGGGAATGGCCCGGGCGAGGATGCGGGTGGGCCGGATCAGCAGGGCGGTGATCACCAGGCCGAGGAAGAGGGCGACCCCGATCTCGTGGAACCGGCCGGCGACGGCGAAGACCGCGTAGACGGCGGCGCCGACGACCAGCAGGCGCCAGGCGTAGGACGCGGCCGTACGCAGGAACGGGGACACCGGCGGCATGGGTCCATCGGTGCCACGCCGAACGGGCGCCGGCACGCGTCGGAGACGGATTTCCCCCATCCGGGGAGATATTGCGTTGCAGCCGGCGCAGGGGCCAGCGGACGATGGACCCTCGTGAGCACCCCCCGTCTGACCGCCGTACTTCCCGACCTCGCCCCCTGGCGTTCCAGCCGTGACTTCCGGCTCCTCTTCTACCAGGGCACCGTCACCTTCTTCGGCTCGTTCATGGCGATGATCGCCCTGCCCCTCCAGATCAAGCACCTCACCGATTCGCCCCTCGCGGTCGGGGCGATGGGCGCGGTGGAACTGGTGCCGCTGGTGGTCTGCGGCCTGTACGGGGGCGCGCTCGCCGACGCGGTGGACCGGCGGCGGTTGATCCTGTTGAGCGAGGCGGGCCTCGGGGTGCTCGCGTTGGCGCTGCTGGTGAACTCGCTGCTGCCCGAGCCCCTGCTGTGGCCGCTGTACGTGGTCGCCGCCGGGGTCTCCGCGCTGACCGGCCTCCAGCGCCCGGCGCTGGACTCCCTCATGGCGCGGATCGTGCCGCACGACCAGTTGAGCGCGGCCGCCGCGCTCAACGGCCTGCGCTACCAGTTCGGGGCCATCGCGGGTCCCGCCCTGGCGGGCGTGGTCGTCGCCTGGGCCGGGTACGCGCCCGCGTACGCCGTGACCGTCGTCGGGTTCGTCGTCTCGGTGGTGCTGTGCGGCCGGCTGCGGCCGGCGCCGCCCGTCGGCGGCGGGGAGAAGCCCTCGCTGCGGGCGATCGCCGAGGGCGCGCGGTACGCGTGGAGCCGGCCGGTGCTGCTGGGGACGTACGCCGTGGACATGGCGGCGATGTTCTTCGCCTTCCCCAACGCGATCCTGCCCTTCCTCGCGGACGAACTGGACGCCGCGTGGGCGCTCGGGTTGATGTACGCGGCCGGGGCCGTGGGCTCCCTGGTGCTGGGAATGACCAGCGGCTGGGTGTCGCGGGTGCGCCGGCACGGGCTGCTGGTGGTGTTCGGGGCGGCCGCCTGGGGCCTGGCCATCGCGGCGGCCGGCTGGTTCTCCGGCATCTGGCTCGTGCTGCTGTGCCTGGCGGTGGCCGGGGCGGGAGACATGCTGAGCGGGCTGGGCCGGGCCACCATCTGGAACCAGACCATCCCCGAGGAGCTGCGCGGGCGGCTCGCCGGCATCGAGGTGCTCTCGTACAGCGTGGGCCCACAGCTCGGGCAGGTCCGGGCGGGCACCATGGCCGGCTGGACGGGCACCCGGCCGGCCTTCTGGAGCGGCGGTCTCGCCTGTGTGGCCTCGGTGGGGCTGCTGGCCGCGCTGCTGCCGAAGCTGATCTCCTACGACGCGCACACCGACGCGGACGCGCTGGCCCGGCGGGCGGCCCGCGAGGCGACCGACACCGCGGGAGCGGCGAAGGAACCCGGGGCGGTGAAGGAGCCCGACGCCACCGCGGTCTGAGGCGCGGCGGGGCCCGGCGGGCCGCCCCCGAACGGCGGTCCCCGTCGTGCGGGGCGCGACCGGGCCCGCCAAGGTGACGGCATGGGCGACTGGTGGTACCGCAACATCCTGGAGCCGGGGAAGTTGCCCCTGCTCCTCGCGCTCTCGGCGTTCGTCGTCACCTTCGCCGCCACCCGGATCATCACCCGCATGATCCGGGCGGGGAAGGGCCCCTTTCGCAACGTCACACCGGGCGGCCTGCACGTCCACCACTGCGTCCCGGGGGTCATCCTGATGACCGTCGGCGGATTCACGGCGATCGGGGGCGGCCGTACGGGGTGGGGCGCGGCGGCGGCGGCCGTGCTGTTCGGGATGGGGACGGGGCTGGTCCTGGACGAGTTCGCGCTGATCCTGCACCTGAGCGACGTCTACTGGACGAAGGAGGGCACCATCAGCATCGAGGTGGTGATCATGACCTCGGCGCTGGCGGCGTTGCTGCTCTGCGGGTTCCTGCCGCTGGGCGTCGACGGGCTGACCCCCGACGAGGAGCAGAACCGGCTCACCGCGGTGGGCACCGTGCTCCTCAATCTGGCGCTGGCAGTCGTGGCCCTGATCAAGGGCAAGCCCCGGATGGCCGTCCTCGGCGTCATCGTCCCGCTCATCGCGCTGGTCGCGGCGGTGCGGCTGGCCCGGCCCGTCTCCCCCTGGGCGCGCCGCTTCTATCCGGGCCGGCCCAGGGCGCGGGCCCGGACCATCAAGCGGGCCTACCACCACGACCGGCGCTGGAGCGGGCTGCGGCGCCGGGTGGACTACCTGATCGGCGGCGCACCCAGCCCGTAGGGCAACCCTCGGTCAGGCGCCGGCCGGGGCCGGGGTCGCGTCCAGCTCCCAGGCGTGGCGCTTGAACTCCCGGCGGAAGTCCGTGTGGTCCTCCCACTGGCGGGCGATGCCGCGCAGCACGTCCCAGTGGTGCTCCACCGACTGGTCGATGATGCTGCGGGTGCGCGGCTCGGCCGACTCCCGCTCGGTGAGGAGGCCCTTGACGGCGGAGGCCTCCAGGACGCTGTTGCGCAGCGCGCGCAGGGCCCGCGAGGTGTCGTCCATGGCGAAACCGCTCTCACTTCCGGTCTCCGCCTCGAACAGCGGGGTGAGCCGCGCCTCGATGAACGCGGTGATCCGCTCGAAGTGCTGGACGTCCATCAGGGTTCTCCCTTTCCCGCCGCGCGGTGGGCGGGGCCCGGCGCGGCTCGTCTGTGCGGCTCGGGGGACGAGCTCAGATGCAGGATACGAGGTCGAAAGGGGCGGGCCGCCACGGGTCCTCCACGGTTTGCGTGGTGAGGAAGTCGTGCGCCGCGCGACGAAATAGGAATATGGCTTTCCGTTTGCCCTTTTCATACCTGTTGGTGGCGAACCGCGCCTTTGTTTCTCCGCTCTCTTACGCTGGCGGCTCGACCGACCGCCGAGGAACGGTCCGGAGGAGCGACAGACGATGCGGTACGAGGAAACGGGCACGACCCGGACGGGGCGCCGGGGCCGGGGCGCGCGCCGACGCCGGTGGATCGGGGGCGCGGTGGCCCTGGTGGTCGTCGCGGCCGTGGCCGGGGGCGCCGCCTCCTACTTCGAGGTGTTCTCCGACACCGGTGACACCGTACGGCTCGACGACAACGCGGGCGGGGACGGCCCTCCCGGCTCCTCCGCCGACGGCCTCACGCAGATGCCGACCGGTCCGGAGCCGGAGCTGAAGATCGCCGCGACCATCCCGGAGGACGGCAGCAAGGTGATGGTGACCACCTTGGCAGGGAAGAAGTCGGGGTTCACCGGCAAGGTCTGGCTGTGGTTGCCCCCGCAGTACAAGGACCCCAAGTACGCGCACAGCGGCTTCCCCGTGATGGTCGCCCTGCCCGGCGGCCCCGGGTTCCCCACCAACTACTGGATGGACCGGAACCTCAAGCTGGAGGCGAGCATCTCCAAGTGGTCGCAGGACGGCAGCAGTCTGCCGTTCATCCTGGCCATGCCGGTGCTCAACCCACAGTCCGACGGCAAGGAGGGCCTGTACTGGGACGGCAGCGACATTCCCGGTCAGCCCAGGATGGGGACCTGGTTGACCGAGGACGTCCCGGACCTGGTCCGCTCCGCCTTCCGGACCATCAAGTCCCGCGACGGTTGGGCGTTCATGGGCAATTCGACGGGCGGGTTCGCCGGGCTGAAGGCGGTCCTCCAGAAGCCCGACCGCTTCAAGGCGGTCATCGCCGGCGGGCCGGACATCCTGCCCGACTCCCGGCTGTGGCAGGGCCACGCGAAGGAGAAGCTGGACAACAGCCCGCCGGAACTGGCCCGCAGGCTCATCGACCGCAAGGGCCCCGAGGTCTACCTGGCCTTCCAGGTCGGCACCAAGGGCAGCGACGTCCAGAACCGCCCGCCCATCGAGAAGTTCGTCCAGCAGTACGGCAAGGGCCCGGTGAAGACCCGGTTCCACGTGGACGAGGGCGGCGGCCACGACGCCTACAGTTACGTCCCGGGCATGCACGACGGCGGGCTGATCCAGTGGATCAGCGCCCACATGCGCGGCCCGGTGCCGAGTCCCTGACCGACCGGCGGCCGGCTTCCCGCTCAGGCGCGGGGCGGGGTGACGGCGAGGACCGGCGGGGCCGGTGAGGTGTGGCGGTGGCCACAGGGGTCGAAGACCAGGACCACGGGATCGCCGGGGCGTTGGCGCCAGGAGATCCGTTCCGGCACGCCTGCGCAGAGCGGACAGGACGGCAGCGGGCTCGGATCGGTCCGGCGCTCCGGCGCCACCGCGAGCGGCGGACACATGGGCTGCGGGTCACGCATGGCGGCTCCCTGGTACGGCGGTTGTGCTGATGGCACTCTGCCATGCCCGACGGTGCGCCCGCACGGGCAGATCCTCCAGTGTTTTGCCTGGTCAGAGGTTCGGCGGCCGGGCCGAATCAGGCCCTCTGGGGGCACTTGGTGATCAAGTGATCCTGCGTTCGGCCTCGACGAGGCCCGATTCGTACGCGGCGATGACGGCTTGGGCGCGATCGCGCACGCCCAGCTTGCCGAAGATGCCGGTGATGTGGTTCTTGACCGTGGAGACGCTGATGTCCAGTTCTGCCGCTATCTCCGCGTTGTCGCGTCCGCCGGCGAGCAGCCGCCAGATCTCCAGCTCGCGCGGGGTGAGCCCGCCGGGCTCGGCCGGGGCGGGGCGGGGCTCGCGCGGGGTGGCCCGTACGTAGGTCGAGATCAGTCGGGTCAGCAGGCGGGGAGCCACGACCGCCTCGCCGGCGTGCACGGTCCGGACGGCCGCGATCAGCTCCTCGGGGGAGACGTCCTTCGGCAGGAAGCCGTACGCGCCGGCGCGCAGGGCGGCGACCACGTACTCGTCCATGTCGAAGGTGCTCAGCGCCAGTACCCGCGCGGCGGGCCGGATCCGGGCCAGCTCCACGGTGGCCCCCACCCCGTCGAGGACGGGCATCCGGATGTCCATCACCACCACGTCGGGCCGCAGCACCGGGGCGAGGGCCACGGCCTCGGCTCCGTCGCCGGCCTCGCCGACCACCTCGACGTCCGGGTGGGGGGCCAGGATCAGGGCCAGGCCCCGCCGGACCAGGGGCTGGTCGTCGGCTATCAGTACGCGGATCAACGGTGTCCCTCCTCTGCTTCGGGTGCGCCGGCTCCGGGCGCCACCGGGATGCGGGCCGCCACCCGGAAGCCGCCGTCGCGGTGCGGGGCCGCCTCCAGGGTGCCGCCCTGGAGGACGACGCGTTCGCGCATGCCGATCAGACCGTACCCGCCCTGCCCCGGGGGCCGGGCGGTCGTGGTGCGGCGGGGCGGTCCGTCGCCCGGCCCGTCGTCGCAGACCTCCACGGCGACCTCGTCGTGGTGGTAGGTCAGCCGGACCCGGGCGCTCGCCTCCCCCGCGTGCTTGCGGGCGTTGGTCAGAGCCTCCTGCACCACCCGGAACACCGTCAGACCGACCGTGGGCGGCAGCGGGCGGACCGGACCGCTGACGGTGAACTCCGTCTCCATGCCGCCGAGGCGGGACTCGGTGACGATCCGTTCGAGGTCGTCCGCCCCGGGTTGCGGCGCGGGCGGGGCCTTTTCGGGCTCCTCCCCGGCGCGCAGCACGTCCAGCAGCTGGCGCATCTCGCCGAGCGCCATCCGCCCGGAGCCCTCCAGGACCATCAGGGCCTCACGGGCCGCCTCGGGGTCGTGCTCCAGGTTGGCGCGGGCGCCACCGGCCATCAACTGCATGGTGGTGATGTGGTGGGCCACGATGTCGTGGAGCTCGCGGGCGATGCGGCGGCGTTCCTCGGCGACGGCCCGGTCGGCGAGGAGCTGCCGGTTGGCCTCGACCTCCCGTTGCCACCGCTTGACCACCAGCGCGGTGGCCACCACCACGGAGGCCGCGAGGCCGTTGGCGAGCGGTCCCCAGAGGTCGGCCAGCAACGCGCCGCCCTGGCCGACGGAGGGCAGCGGCACCGACAGGAGGAAGGCGAGGGCGATGACGGCGGGCCGGGACTGGCGCGCCACGGTGTACAGGCCGACGGTCACGGTGAGGCTGAAGTGGGCCTCGATCGGCAGCCCGAGGTTGACGACCACGTTCAGGGCGAGGACCGCCGCGTAGACCGCCACCGGGTAGCGGCGCCGCAGCACCAGGAGCAGGCCCGAGAGGACCACGACGCACGCCGTGGTGACCCGGAGGGCGGCCCCTTCGTACAGGGTGCCGAAGGAGAACGCCATGAGGTCGGTTGCGACGGCCCCGACCGCCACCAGGGCGTCGCCCCGGGTCCACCCCGGCCTCTCCGCGGGCGTGTCCATCGTCACCGGTCCTCCCCCGGCCGGCGCGCGGTCCCGGCGGGCGCCGGACCTGGGCGACCGGTCTCCTGTGCCCATTCTGGCATCGCCCCCATGGTCGCGCACCGGCCCCCGGTAGGACCCCGACCAGGACTCTGGTCCTGGTCAGGGCCCACGTCCGGACCCTGGTCCCGGTCGGGAACTCCTCCTGTGCCGGGACGTTTCCCGGCCAGCCGACTGATGGTCTGGAGACATGCCGGGAACCCCGGCGGACCGTGTACGGACCAGGAGGAGAAACAGTGATCCGCGCCCTGACGGGATGCTCGACGAGGAACGCGTGGAAGGTGATCGCCCTCTGGGCGGTGCTCGGCATCGGACTGACGATCCTGGGCCAGGTGTTCGTCTTCCGTGCCACGCAGCCCGGCAACGACGGGTTCCTGCCCGCCTCCTACGATTCGGCCGCCGCGCTCCGGATCGCCGAGGAGAGCTTCGGGGCGCGCCCCGATTCCGACCCCCTGACGGTGCTGGTGGCCCGCACCGACGGGGCCGCGCTCGGCGCCGCCGACGAGAAGCGGATCGAGGAGGTCTCCGGGAAGCTGGCCGGGCAGCGGATCGTCATGCCGAGGACGGAGGACGACCCGCCGTTCGTCCAGGACCACTCCCAGACCCCCCGGATCGGCGCGGGGATGACCGCGCCCGACCGGTCCTTCCGGCTGCTCTCCGTCGAACTGAAGGGCAACCCGGAGGATCCCGGGGTGCAGGCCACCTACCGGGCGTTCCGGGAGCGGAGCCGGGCCGCCTTCGAGGAGGCGGGACTGCGTACGGGGTTCACGGGCGGGTTGGCCGCGACGGTGGACACCGCGGACGCGGAGAAGACCCGGTCGATGGTCGTCGGCGGCGTGGTGACCGGGCTGATCGTGCTGCTGCACGTGCTCGTCTTCCGCAGCGCCCTCGCCGCGCTGCTGCCGCTGCTCGCGGTGTCGATCATCGGGGGCGCGGCGGCCGGGGCGGTGGTCCTGGCCTCGCTGGCCACCGGCGTCCGGCTGGCCCCGTCCACCCCGGGGCTGATCAACGTGGTGCTGATCGGCATCGGGATCGACTACTTCCTCTTCCTCCTGTTCCGCTTCCGCGAGCAGCTGCGGGCCCACCCCGACCAGTCCGGCCGGGAAGCCGCCCGGGAGGTGGCGGGCCGGGTCGGGACGGCGGTCACCTCGGCGGCGCTGACGATCGTCGCCGCGTTCGCCACCCTCGGGATCGCCTCCTTCGGCCAGTTCCGGGTGTTGGGGCCGGCCATCGCGGTGTCGGTTCTGGTGATGCTGCTGGGCAGCCTGACGCTGATGCCCGCCCTGCTGGCCGTGACCGGTCGCCGGATGTTCTGGCCCTCCCGGGCCCTGGGGCGGACCCCGCGCGAGGGCGCGGCGGGCCGGCTCGGCGCCGCGGTGGCCCGGCGTCCGGTGGCGCTCGTGCTCGCCTCGTTGGCGCTGCTCGGCACGCTGACGGCCGGTCTGGCCGGGATGCGCATGGACTACGGGCAGGGCGGTACGAGCGGGGAGCGCACGGCCGCCGTCGAGACGGCGGCGGAGATCTCGCGGGCCCTGCCGGCCGGGGTGTCGGACCCGACGACGGTGTTCGTCTCCGTCACCGACGGGGCCCCGTTGACCGCCGGCCGGGTGGCGTCCCTGACGGGAGCCCTGGCCCGGGTGCCCGGGGTGGGGCAGGTCGCGCCCACGGTGCTGAGCGGGGACGGGAAGGCGGCCCGGATCGATCTGCTGCTCACGGCCGACTCCGCCACCCAGGAGGCCCGTGACCTGGCCTCCGGGCCGGTCCGGGAGACGGTCCGCGCACAGCTGCCCGCCGGGACCGAGGCCCATGTCGGCGGTACCGCTGCCGTGTTCGCGGACATCGCGGTGGCGGTGGACGAGGACCTGAAGGTGATCTTCCCGGTGGCCGCCGCGCTGATCGCGGTGATCCTGCTGGTACTGCTGCGCAGCCTGCTCGCCCCGGTCGTGCTGATGCTGGCGGTCGGACTCGGCTTCACGGCCACGCTGGGCGCCTCGACGCTGGTGTTCCAGCACGGGCTGGGCCGGCCGGGCGTGGACTTCACCCTGCCGCTGGTGCTGTTCCTGTTCGTGGTGGCGCTGGGCACCGACTACAACATCCTCATCAGCGACCGGATCAGGGAGGAGATGGAACGCCCGGGTCCGGCCCGCGCGGCGGTGGCCCGCGCCGTGCGCCACACCGCGCCGGCGATCGCCACGGCCGGTCTGGTGCTGGCCGCCTCCTTCGGGAGCCTCGCGGTGAGCCCGCATCCGGGTACGCAGCAGACCGGCTTCGCCACGGCGGTCGGGATCCTGCTCTCCGCCTTCCTGCTGTCCATCGTGCTGGTGCCCGCCCTGGCCGCGCTGCTGGGCCGGTCCGTGTGGTGGCCGCTGCGCCCCCGTGTCCGCGCCGACACCCCGTCCGCCCCCGCGCACCGGGCGGAGGCCGAGCGGGTCACGGTGTAGGTCCCGCCGGGCATGCGAACGCCGGGGGCGCGGAGGATCCGTGACGGATCTCCGCGCCCCCGGCGCTTCGGCGTGCCTCCCGGGTCAGACCAGTGCGGCGACCTCGGGGTGGTCGTCCAGCCAGCCGCGGACGGCATCCTGCTCCTTGCCCTTGCCGCCCTCCTGGATCTTCGCCTCCAGGCTGGTGAGCTGGGGTTCGGTCAGCTTGAACTTCTTCAGCCAGGCCGCGACCTCGGGCTCGTCGGCGGCGAAGCCCTTGCGGGCGAGGCTGTGGATGCCGTCGCCCTTGCCCCAGGCGCCCTTGGGGTCGGCCAGTTTGGTCAGGTCGTAGCTGGAGTAGGCCCAGTGCGGGGACCACAGCACCGTGACGACCGGCTCCTTCTTGTCGTAGGCCCGCTTGAGCTCGGAGAGCATGCCGGGCGTGGAGCCGTCGACGACCTTGTACTCGCCTTCGAGGCCGTACTCCTTCAGCACCTTGCCCTTCAGCGCGGACATGGCGCCCGCGCTGGGCTCGATGCCGATGATGCGGCCCTTGAACTCGCCGCTCTTGCCCTTGAGGTCCTCCAGGGACTTGACGTCCTTCATGTAGGAGGGGACGGCCAGCTCGATGGAGGTGGGTCCGTACCAGGAGCCCATGTCGTCGAGCTTGTTCCCGTACTTCTTCCAGTAGTCGGCGTGCGTGACGGGCAGCCAGGAGTCGGTCTGGAAGTCGAGCTGGCCTCCGGCGAGGCCGGTGTAGAGGGCGCCCAGCTCCATCTGGCGGGCGTCGACCTCGAAGCCCTTGCGCTCCAGCAGCTCCTTCCACAGGAAGGTGGAGGCGATGCCCTCGTCCCAGGGGATGTAGCCGATGCTGACCTTGCGGCCCTTGCCCACGTTGTCGGCGCCGGTCACACCGCCCGTGGAGGCGGATCCGCCGAAGGCGTTCAGACCGCCGGCGACGAGGGCGAGGACGACGGCCGCGGTGACGGCGTACGCGGGCTGGGGACGGTACTGCCACACCTTGGTGGAACCGCTCGCGGCGGAGCGGGCCTTGGCCAGGGCGCGCCGGCCGAGCGGGGAGACCTGGCGGCCCAGGGCCCCGGTCATGCGGTCCAGGTACATGGCGAGGATGACGATGGACAGGCCGGCCTCGAAGCCCAGGCCGATGTCCACGCTGCCGATGGCCTTGTAGACGGCGCCGCCGAGCCCGCCGCCGCCGACCATGCCGGCGATGACGACCATGGACAGGCCGAGCATGATGACCTGGTTGACGCCGGCCATGATGGTGGGCAGGGCCAGGGGGAGCTGGACGCGTACGAGGGTGTCGCGCGGGGCGGTGCCGAAGGCCTCGGCGGCCTCGACCAGTTCGGCGTCGACCTGCCGGATGCCCAGCTCGGTCATGCGCACGCCCGGCGGCAGCGAGAAGATGATCGTGGCGATGATGCCGGGAACCACGCCCACGCCGAAGAAGATGATGCCGGGGATCAGGTAGACCATCGCGGGCATGGTCTGCATGAAGTCCAGCGCGGGGCGCATGGCGGCGCTGACGCGGTCGGAGCGTGCCGCCCAGATGCCGAGCGGCACGGCGAACACCAGCGTCACGAGCGTGGCGACGAGCACCAGGGACAGGGTGGACATGGCTTCGTCCCAGAGGGCCACGGAGTCCACCAGTGCGAAACCGGCGAAGGCGAGCAGTCCGGCGAGCAGGCCGCGCAGCCACCAGGCGGCGACGGCGAGGATGCCCGCGAAGAGCAGCGGGGCGGGGGCGGAGAGGACCGCGTCGACCCCGTCGTAGAGGCCGGTGACGGCCGTGGTGACGGCGTCGAAGAGCCAGGACAGGTGGAGCTGGAGGAAGTCGACGACGCTGTCGGCCCAGGAGCCGAGGTGGAAGCGGGGCATCAGGCGGCCACCTCCCGGCCGGTGTGCGCGTCCGCGCCGACACAGGCCATCGGGGGCCGCTGCTCGTCGCCGATGAAGGCGACGAGACGGTCCTGGGAGACGGTGCCGAGGACGACGCCCTGGGCGTCGGTGACCGCGACCGGGTGGGGCACGCGGGCGCTGACGGCGCACAGGTCGGCGAGCGGGGTGTCGGCGGCGACGGTGGGGCAGTCGCAGGCGTCCGCGTCGGCGGGGGCCTCGTCCATCACGGCGTCGGCGGTGAGCACGCGGGAGCGGTCCACGTCCTGGATGAAGGAGGCGACGTAGTCGTCGGCGGGGCGCGTGAGGATGTCCTCGGCGCTGCCCTGCTGGACGATGCGGCCGTCGCGCATGACGGCGACGCGGTCGCCCAGGCGCATGGCCTCGTTGAGGTCGTGGGTGATGAAGACGATGGTCTTCTTCAGGGTCCGCTGGAGTTCGAGGAGCTGGTCCTGCATGTCGCGGCGGATCAGCGGGTCAAGGGCGCTGAACGACTCGTCCATCAGGAGCAGGTCGGCGTCGGTGGCCAGGGCGCGGGCGAGGCCCACGCGCTGCTGCATGCCGCCGGACAGCTCGTCGGGCCAGGACTTCTCCCAACCGCCGAGCCCGCACAGCGCCAACGCCTCTGCGGCGCGCCGTTCGCGCTCGGCCCGGGGGACGCCCTGGACCTCCAGACCGTAGGCGGCATTGGCCAGGACGTCGCGGTGCGGGAAGAGCGCGAAGTGCTGGAAGACCATGGAGATCTTGGTGGAGCGGACGTGACGGAGATCACTCGCGCTGAGCGCCGTGATGTCCTCCCCGTCGAACAGGACGCGACCCGAGCTGGGTTCCAGCAGTCCGTTCAGCATCCGCAGGAGGGTGGACTTGCCGGAGCCCGACAGACCCATGACGACGAAGATCTGGCCCGGCTCGACGGTGAAGGAGGCGTCGATCACGGCCGCCGTGACACCGTCGGCGCGCAGCTCTTCGCGGCTCGCGCCGCGTTCGAGCGCCCGGACGGGGTCAGCTCCGCGTTTGGAGCCTCTTCCGAACACCTTGTAGACGTGCTCGGCCTGGAGCGTGGACACATGCACCTCGCGGGTTGTACCGGATACGGCCGCACCGCTGGCGGCGGCGGGCCGTGGAGCGGGGGCGGGATCGGCCCGCGCGGACCTCGTGTCCGGCCGAATGACCGGAGCAAGAGATTCCGCTCCATGGCCGCGCATGCCCGATGAAATCCGGGGCAAACGGGTAGGTGACCCAGCTCACGGCCTGAAACCGGTTCGGTCAGGCCTGAAGCGCGTGGTGGCGACCCGACTCCAGGTCGGGGTCGGCCAGCATCGAAGCCCGCAGCTGGGCCAGGACGCGGTTCAGGAGCCGGGAGACCTGCATCTGGGAGATGCCGAGGGCGGTGCCGATCTGGGCCTGGGTGAGCTCGTCGCCGAAGCGCATCTGGAGCATGCGGCGCTCGCGGTCGGTGAGCCGCTCCAGGAGCGGGGCGAGGGTCTGGACGTCCTCGACCAGCTCCATCGCCGGCTCCTCCTCGCCCATCACGTCGGCGAGGCTGTGGCCGCCGTCGGCCGGTCCGTCGCCGTGGTCGGCCTGGGGGGCGTCGAGGGACCCGCTGGTGTGACCGTTGGCCGCGACCAGACCCTCTATGACCTCTTCGTCACTGAGGTCGAGGTGGGTGGCGAGGTCGGTGACCGTCGGGGAGCGGTCCAGGCGGACGGTCAGCTCCTCCTTGGCCTTGGCTATGTCGATGCGCAGCTCCTGGAGCCGGCGCGGGACACGGACGGCCCAGGTGGTGTCGCGGAAGTGCCGCTTGATCTCGCCCGTGATGTACGGCATGGCGAGGGTGGAGAACTCGTTCTCGCGGGCCGGGTCGAAGCGGTCGATGGCCTTGATCAGGCCGATCGTGCCGACCTGGACGATGTCCTCGATGTCGCCGCCGTCGCCGCGGGCCCGGAAGCGGCGCACCGCGTACTGGACGAGCGAGGCGTTCATCTCGATGAGGGTGTTGCGGACGTACTGGTACTCCGGAGTGCCCTCGGACAGTTCGCGGAGTCGCTTGAAGAAGACCTTCGAGAGCTCCCTCGCGTCGGCCGGGGCCATCTCGCGGGGCTCGTCGATGCGGGGCAGGCCGGCGGCGCGGGCGGCGGCGGCGGAACTCCGGCGGGGGCCGGGCAGCGCGGCGGAGCGGGCCGCGGTGGTGCGGGGGTCGGCGGTAGGGGAAAGGGGGGCGTGGACCGGCATGGGGTTCGCTCCTTGGGCTTGTCGGCTTGCGGCGCGGGACCTTGACTGCCGTAGATGTTGGCCTTCTTCGGCTCGTACGTCAAGAATTGCCGGAAACCCGTTTCGCGTCTTGCGTCACAGGAATCAAGTAACGCATCATGACCCCATGGGGAGCATGACGCGTCGACAGAACTGGACGTTTCTCACAAATCACGCACGTGTTCTGGTGACCATCGCCCGGGACCCGGCCGTGCGGCTGAGGGACGTGGCGGTGACGTGCATGCTCACCGAGCGGACCGTGCAGACGATCGTGGCCGACCTGGAGTCGGACGGGTACCTGCGTCGCGTACGGGACGGTCGGCGCAACCGCTACGAGATCTCCGCGGGAGCCCTGTTCAAGCACCCGGTCGAAGCCGGGGTACAGGTGGCGGGGCTCTTGGCCCTGCTCACGGGGGTACCGGCGGCGGACCCCGCCGACGGGCTCGTCGAGCCCGGCACGGATCTGCTCGCGAAGCCGGGCGACGAACTGCTCGCGGAGCCCGGCGAGGGCCCGCTTCCGGAATCCGCGCCGCAGCCGCTCGCGGCGGCCGGGCGCGACCCCTCCGCCGAGTAGAAGGCGGCGCCCCGGGCCCGGGGTGCCCTTGTGCGGGGGTGCGGGACGCCGCAGCCTTGGCTGCCATGACCTCCACCAGATCCCCTTTAGGTACGCGGCGCCCTCCCTTGAGCATGCCGCGGGCCCGACGCCGGTACGCCGCCGTCCTCGCCGTCGCCGCCACCCTGTCCCTTGGCCACACCCCGGGCGCCTCCGCGGCCGGGCCCGCCGGCCCGCCGGAGGGAGCCGTCCGTCACGCTGGAGCTCCCGGAGCCGTGGCCGGGAGCTACCTGGTCCTGCTGGACCCCGCGCGCGCGGCGTCCCGTACCGCTTCCGGCAGGTCGGTCGTCGAGGGCTTCGGGGGGAAGATCCACCGGACCTTCGACTCGGCCGTCAACGGCTACTCCGTCGAACTGTCCGAGCGCCAGGCGCGCCGGCTGGCCGCCGACCCGGCCGTCGCCGTCGTCTCACAGAACCGCACCCTGCGGCTGGACGCCGTCCAGCCGGACGCGCCCTCCTGGGGTCTCGGCCGCATCGACCAGCGGCGGCTGCCGCTGAACGACGACTACGCCTACCCGGACCCCGCCGGCGAGGGCGTCACCGCCTACGTCGTCGACACCGGCATCAACATCGAGCACGAGGACTTCGGCGGGCGCGCCTCCTACGGCTACAACGCCGTCGACGACGGGATGACCCCCGACGACGCCAACGGCCACGGCACGCACGTCGCCGGCACAATCGCCGGCGCCACGCACGGGGTCGCGAAGAAGGCGAAGGTCGTCGCGGTCCGGGTGCTCGACTACTCGGGCACGGGCACCACCGAGCAGGTCGTCGCCGGGATCGACTGGGTGACCCGCAACGCCGTGAGGCCCGCCGTGGTGAACATGAGCCTGGGCGGGGACCCCGACGAGGTCCTGGACGCGGCCGTGCGGGGCTCGATCGCCACGGGGATCACCTACGCCGTCGCCGCCGGCAACCAGGACATCGACGCCTCGGGCCACTCCCCCGCCCGGGTGTCGACCGCGCTGACGGTCGGCGCGACCGGGGAGAACGACCACCGCGCCGCCTACTCCAACCACGGCCCGCTGGTGGACCTGTTCGCGCCCGGGGACGACATCTCCTCCGCGGCCTGGTGGTCGACGGACTGGTACATGAACATGTCCGGAACCTCCATGGCCGCCCCGCACGTCACGGGCGTGGCCGCCCTCTACCTCTCCACCCACCGCACGGCCACGCCGGCCCAGGTGGGTGCGGCGCTCGTGGCCACGGCGACCACCGGGTCGGTCATGGACCTCGCCGGTTCGCCCGACCGGCTGCTCTTCGCCGGCGGCACGGTCCCCCGCCCGCGGGGCCCGCGCTTCGCGAACACCACCGACTTCCCCGTGGCCGATCTCGCGACGGTCCGATCGCCCGTGACGGTCTCCGGGGTGTCCGGGCGCGCTCCGGTCGACCTCGACCTGGAGATCGACATCAAGCACCCGGACTCCGGAGAGCTGCGGATCGACCTGATCGCCCCGGACGGCACCGAGTACCCCGTGAAGGACGAGTGGGAGGGCTGGATCGTGACCGACTACAAGGTGGTCCACGCGATCGACGCCTCCTCGGAGACGGCGAACGGCGTCTGGCGGCTGCGGGTGTTCGACGCCCGGGCCGGGCAGACCGGCTACGTCGACGGCTGGGCCCTGCGGTTCTGAGCCCGCGCCCGGCCACCGCGCCTCCACCCGACAGACGGAGGCGCGGCGGCCGGAGGCGCGGCGGCCGGGGACGCTTCAGCTGACGCGGAAGCCGATGGCCGCCGGCTCCCGGTGGAAGGTGAGCCGGTCCCAGGCCGTGAAGGTGAGGTCCGTGACGGCGAGCAGCCCGCCCGACGCGTCGTGGAGGGTGCGGCGGACGGACAGCCCGCCGGCGGGGCCCGCCGCCGGGTGGTTCGTCCGGGTCATGGTGATGGTCTCGGCGGTGCGCCCGCGCGCCGCGGCCCGCTCCAGCCAGCGGTGCAGGGGGCGCAGGTCCTCGAACCGGTCGGTGGCGGCCCGGTCGAGGTGGACCGCCAGTTCCGGAGTGGCGGCCGCGATCCGGGGACAGAAGTAGGTCACCGCGTGCCGGACCGTCTCCCCCGCCGGACCGTAGGCGCGGTGGTGGTGGACCAGGGTGCGCTCCCCTCCGCGCATGCCGAGCAGGGCGGCGAGCGAGGGCGGGACCGTGACCAGGGTCAGCTGGGTGCGGGTGGGGCGGTGGGAGGCCGGGGAGTCCGGCGCGGCCGGGCGGGCCGCGGGTTCCAGCGGATGCCGGCGGGGTGCGGCACGGGTGCCCCGGCGGCCGGTGACGACCAATCCGTCGGCGCGCAGCTCCTGGAGGGCGGCCCTGATGGTCTGGCGGTTGACCTCGTAGCGGGCGGCCAGGACGCGTTCGGAGGGCAGTCGTGCGCCGGTCGTCGCGGCGGCGCGTTCGAGTTCGTCCCGTAGCGCTGCGGCGATCCGCTGGTACTTGGGCGTGGCGGCCGGGCCGCCGCCCCGCGAAGGGGAGGGCATGGCTTCTCCTCTGACGGGTGGTCAAGGACTGCGCGGTCTGCCCGATCAACCTAGCATTGGTCTATACCTTTCGGTACGCGGGTGGCCGCTCCCCGCACCAGCTTGGCCAAAACCGCACTCCGGCCCGCCCCCGCGCGTCAGCCCCGCAGCGGGTTCGGCAGCGGCAGGTAACGGGCGTCCGCGCCGTCGGCCCGGGTCCAGCGCAGCAGCAGGTTCGTCTTGGCCGGAATCGTGGGGTCCGTGAGGAGCCGGGCGATCTCCGGCAGGCCGTGCGCGGCGCCGAACCGCTCGAACTCGGCGCGGACGGCCGGCCACACCGCCGGGGCCGCCTCCGGCCGCAGCTCCGCCAGCGCGGCGGCCACCTCCGCGAGGTGGTTGACCACCAGGCAGTACACGAGCCGCTGCCAGGCGGCCTCGCGCGGCATGTCCGAGGGGAGTTTGACCCCCTCCGCGTCGCGGAAGAGGGCCTGCACCGGCATCCCCCGGTCGTCGACGGCCACGAGGCAGTTCTGGAGGTGGGCCTCCAGCACGATCCCGTGCCGGGCGAACAGGTCCAGGACCGGAGGCACCATGTGACGCAGGTACGCCTCCCACCACGCGACGGGGTCGCTCGCACGGGCGAGCGGGCTGTCGGGGAAGCCCTCGGCGAGCGCGGCGGACAGCAGCGGGGTGGAGCCGGGCGGCACCGAGCGGCGCAGGCCGTCGCGGACGAGGACGGCCAGCTCCTCGAAGGCGAAGGCGGCGGTGCGGTACCCCCGGTCGCACAGCCAGACGGCGTCGGACCCGGTCCGTCCGCGCAGGTCGGCGAAGCCCGCCTCGACGGCGGCGTCGACGCGGCGCAGCCTGAGCAGGTCGTGGCGCCACAGCCGGCGCACGTCGTTGGTGATCCGCACGTCGAGGCTGAACTTCGCGAACAGGTCCCCGGCCGGGCCGGACGCGTACACGGTGCGCAGGGAGGCGGTGGGCCACACCGGAAGTCGGGTCGGACCGAGCCGCAGCAGCCGCCCGTCGGCGAAGGCCTCGCGCAGCCCGGGCCGTCCGTCGAGGAGGTTCAGCTGCCACGGGTGGGCGGGCAGGGGCCGGTAACCGGCGGGCGGACGGGGGCCGTCGAGGATCGCGGCCAGCGCGTCGACCGCCTCACGGGCGACTTCCCCACCCTCCTCCACCGTCTGGTCCTCGCGCACGGCGAGCATGACCAGCGGGAAGGCGGCGTGGGCCTCCGGGGCGTACGGCAACCAGCCGGCGGCGGGCGCCCCGCCCCGGGCCTTGGGCGCGGGATGGTGCGGGTGCCCCGTCACCAGCGCCTGCTCGGAGCGGACGTACGGGTCACCGGGGGCGGTGGCGGCGGCCCGCGCGGCCAACAGCGCGGCGACCGTGTCCCGGCTGTCGGTGATCTCGCCGGGCAGCTCGTCGTTGGACACCCCGGTGTAACGGCGCAGTTCGTCTGCGGTGAGTTTGACCAGCTCCGCGTGCCCCAGCGGCCACCAGCCCCGCGGGGTGCGCAGTTCGGGGTCCGCGGGGCGGCGCCCGCCGCTCACGCGCAGCAGCCGGCCGCTGCCGCGCAGCCGGTACACGCCCTCGCCCTCGGCGTCGGCCGCTTCCCTGAGCAGGCAGTTCAGGAGCGGGGCGGCGGCGTAGGCGTCGGCGGCGGCGTTGAGGTCCACTGGTTCCATTCGGTCCATCCGGTGCGCCGGAGGTCCGCGGTGGACCACCGGCCGTGGTCTCGTGAGGTCGCGGGGGCGAGCCGTGCGGCGGGACGTTCCGTCCTCCTCGCCCCGTCGCGTCATCTCGCCATCGCGGCGTCTCGTGATCTTCAGTATCCGCGATGATGACGTGATCATCACGTACAGCGAAGCGAAAGGACCGGAACCCTGGACCGCAGCACGCACGCTCCCGATCCCACGCCCCGCGCCGGGCACACCACGGCCGAGGAGGCGTTCGCCGGCGCGCTGGTCGGCGTACGGCCCGAGCGCGGGCCCGCCTACGAGGCCGCCCTGGACGGGGCCCGGGCCGCCGTGCTGAGCCGGCTGTGGCGGGCGCTGGCCTTCGAACCGCTGCCGTGGGTGGAGCGGCGGGAGCACCGACCGGGCTCCCTCACCCTGCTCCTCGGCGGGGGCCGCCGGCTGGAGGGGCCGGCCCCGGACCCGTACGCGACCGGGGACCGGGTCGACGAGGTGCGGCTCGACGGCCGGCCCCACCGGGTGGCGGCGCGGCTGGTGGAGGCGCTGCGGGTACCGCACGGAGCGGCGTTCGCGGCCGAACTGGACGACAGTACGGCCTCGCTGGCGCTCTCCCGGGCCGGACAGCCGACCGGACCCGAACCCGAGCCGGCGACCACCTGGGAGTGGGAGCAGCGGGTGGTGGACGGGCATCCGTACCACCCGAACTGCCGCTCCCGGCCCGGCTTCTCGGTGGCCGAGCAGCTGGCGTACGCGCCCGAGCACCGGCCTGTGGTCACCCTCGGGCTGGTCCCGGTGCGGGCCGCTGAAGTCCTGGTGAACGGCGACTGGCCGGAGCACCTGCGCGACGGGGACCGGGTCCTGATCCCCGTGCACCCCTGGCAGGCGGAGCACGTGCTGAAGGGCGAGGGACCGCTGCCGGGCGCGGCCGCGCACCCGCTGATGGCGTTGCGCACACTGGCTCCGGTGGACGGCGGCCCCCACGTGAAGACCGCGCTGAGCACCCGGCTGACCTCCTCGGTGCGGGACATCTCCGGCTACTCCATCGAGACGGCCTCCGTGGTCTCCGCCTTCGCCGAGGCCCTGACCGAACGGCTCGACGGGCGCCTGCACATCACCCGCACCCTGGGCGCGGTCACCGCGCACAGCCCGGACCTGGCGGCGGTGCTGCGCGAGCCCCCGGAGGCCTACGCGGGCCCCGGCGAGCGGGTGGTGCCGGTGGCGGCCCTGGCCGGTACCCCGCTCGCCGGTTCGGCGGCCTGGCGGGCGGAGTTCGCCCGGCTGGCGCTGTCGGTGTGCCTGCGGGTGCTGGACCTCGGGGTGGCGCTGGAGGCCCACGGGCAGAACCTCCTGGTCGTGCTGTCCGCCGAGGGGGCGCCGCTGCGGCTGGTGTACCGGGATCTGGCCGACATCCGGATCAGCCCGGCCCGGCTGGCCCGGCACGGGCTGGCGGCGCCGGCGCTCGCGGGTCGGCTCGTCACGGACGACGAGACCCTGCTGCGGCGCAAGCTGTTCGGATCCCTGGCGGCCGGCGCGCTCGCCGCGACGGCCGGTTCCGCGGCGGCGTTCGGGGAGAGCCTGGCGGCGGGGCTGGCCGCCGCACCGCCGACCGCCGACACCGAGGCGCTGCGCGCGGGACCGCTCCCGGTGAAGGCGCTCACCCTGATGCGGCTGAGCCCGGGCGTGCCGGGTGACCAATGGGCCGATCTGCCCAGTCCGTTGTGAGGGGCTCGGGCGGTGAGGTCGACCGGTTTCGGGGGTGAGTCCCGCGGCAGCTCGGGCTACTGTCCGGGGACATGACAGAGACCTCGCGCCTGCCTGCCGTACGGGCGTCCTACGACGCCGTCGCCGCCGACTACGCCCGGCTCCTGCGGGGCGTCCTGGAGGCCGCACCGCTGGACCGGGCGATGCTGGACTCCTTCGGCGAGTACGTGCGCGGCGCGGGCGGCAGGGCGGTCGCCGACCTGGGCTGCGGGCCGGGCCGGGTGACGGCCTACCTGGACGCGATCGGCGTGCGGGCCTTCGGCGTCGACCTCTCCCCGGCCATGGTCGCGGTGGCCCGGCGGAGCTATCCGGGGCTGCGGTTCGAAGTGGGCTCGATGCGCGCGCTCGACGTGGCGGACGGGGTCCTCGGCGGGGTCCTGTCCTGGTACTCGACCGCGCACACCCCGCCGGCTGAACTCCCCTTCTTCTTCACGGAGTTCGCCCGGGTGCTGGCCCCCGGCGGATACGCGCTCGTCGCCTTCGAGGCCGGGGAGGGGATGCGGACGCTGGACCACGCCTACGGCCACCCCGTCGACCTCGACGTGTACCGGACCCCGCCCGACCTGGTCGCGCGGTCGCTGGCGGAGGCGGGCCTGACCGAGACCGCCCGGCTGGTCCGCGCGCCCGGCCCCGCCGAGGGCGGCCCGCAGGCCTTCCTCCTGGCCCGCAAGGCGGACTGAGGACGCGGCTCCCTCGGCGCCCTCAGCCGGACGGGTCGGGGACGGGGTCGGGGGCGGGGTCGGGGTCGGCGCCGCGGGTGGTGGGCCAGGACGGCCAGGTCTCGGTGCAGCAACCGGACTCGTACTTCAGCACCACGTACGCCCGGTGATCGGCGGCCGAGTCGCGGATCCACAGCTCGAAGGTGTGGAGGGCGCCGTCGGCGGTGCGGAGGTCGAGCGTCCCGCCGGTGTACCCGCGCTGGAGGTGGGCCTCGACGATCTGGTCCAGTTCGAACACGACACCCTGGATCGTCACCGACACCGTCCGCGTCACCGCACACCACTCCCCGCCGGCCGTCGCCGTCGCATCAGCATGCCATCGCCATACGGCGCTCGACGATCGCCGCTCGCCGCTCGCCGCCGCCCTCGCGCCAGGACCGGCCCACGTCCTCGACCCTCCGTGCGCACCGGCCGCGGGCACATCGGGAACCGGCCGATTGTGGCAGCCCTCACCACCTGCCGGACGTGACGGCGAGGAGCGGGCCGCTCGGCCGTTCGAGGGGGAACGCCGACGCACCGGGCCCGCCTTCGCGGGGAACGGGGCGCGCGATGGCAGGAAGGAGGGATGAGCCTCCCGAGCCTGCCACGCCGACGGGTCCTCGCGGGCGTCGCCGGGGCCGTCCTGGCCACCACCGGGGCGGCGAAACGATCCGGCCGCGGGACGGACGGGCGGGCCGCCGCCGACTTCGGGGCCCTCGGCCGCGCCCTCGACGGGCGCCTCGTACTGCCCGACGATCCCGACTATGCGCAGGCCCGGCAACTCTTCCAGCCCCGCCACGACCCGGTCGCCCCCGGTGCGGTGGCCTACCCCGCGCACGCCGGGGACGTCGCCGTCTGCCTCGACTTCGCCCGGCGCTCCGGGGTGGCGGTGGTGCCGCGCGGCGGTGGTCACAGCTACCCCGGATGGTCCACGGTGGCGGGCGGGCTGGTGGTCGACGCCGGGGTGATGGCCGGGGTCTCCGTCGACGGGGACGAGGTGCGGATCGGCGCCGGCGCCCGCCTCGCCGAGGTGCAGGGGGTCCTCGCGGAGCGGGGTCTCGGCGTCCCCTCCGGGCTCTGCCCGTCCGTCGGGATCGCGGGCCTGACCCTCGGCGGCGGCCTCGGGATCGCCTCCCGCGCCCACGGGACCACCTCCGACCGACTCACCGGAGCCCGGGTGGTCACCCCGGACGGAGTGGTCCGGGAGGTCGGCCCTGACCGGGACCCGGCACTGTTCTGGGCGCTGCGCGGGGGTGGGGGCGGCAACTTCGGGGTGGTCACCGAGTTCCGGTTCCGTACCCATCGGGTGGCCGACGCCGCCCTCGCCGAACTGAGCTGGCCCGCCGAGCGGTCGGCGGCGGTCCTGGCCGGCTGGCAACGCTGGCTGGACGAGCTGCCGGACCCCTTCTGGAGCCAGGCCGAGTTCACCGTCGAGGCGGGGCGGCCCGAGGAGCGGGCGACCGTCCCCGCCGTCCGCGTGGTGTGCCTGGACGGGCGCGCGGAACTGGAACGGCGGTTGACCCGGCTCACCGACCTGGTGGGCGCGGGACCGGCCGAGAGCCGGATCACCGTACGGACCTACGGGGACACCGTGCGCGCCATGGCGGGCTGCCTCGACGAGAGCCCCGAGCAGTGCCGTCTGCCGGGGACCCTGCCGGGCCGTGATCCCCGGGGGCGGCTGACCCGGGATTCGTACGCGGCCCGTTCGGACTTCTGGGACGGGGCCGGCCTGCCCGGGGCCGGGGTCGAGGCGGTGCTCGACGCCGTCCGGCGCTACGCCCGGTCCGGGCCGGCCGGCGGGCGCGGGGTGGTCCAGTTCGACGGGGTGTGCGGCGGCGCCGTGAACCGGGTCGCGGCCGGCGACACCGCCTTCGTGCACCGCGACGCCCGCTTCCTCGCCCAGTACCTCGTCTACTGGCCGCCGGCCGCGCCGGACTCCGAGGTGGCCCGGCACCTGGGCTGGCTCGACGGGCTCTGGCGCGACCTGCGCCCCTGGGCGAGCGGCCGCGCCTACCAGAACTACGCCGACCCCGAGCTGACGGGCTGGAGGGAGGCCTACTACGGGCCGAACCTCCCCCGCCTGGAGGCGGTCCGGCGCACCTACGACCCGGAACGACTGTTCCGGTTCCCCCAGGCCGTCTAGGCCGTCCCCCTCGGATCCCGCCGGTCGTGCCGGCGGCGGCCGGTGCCGTACCCGCACCGGTCGTCGCGGGCCCGGCGAGGTCCGGGAGGGACGACCCAGGGCCACGGGCCGGGCGCCGCCGTCACGGCGGGCCCCGACCCGTTCCTTCGGATCAGGAGCGATGCATGCGACGTACGTTGACGGTGGCGGTGGCCACGGCTGCCGCCGCCCTGCTGCTGCCGGTCGGATCGGTCGGCGCCGAGGCGTCCCCGGGCGGCTGGAGCGCGCGGGAGGCGACCGCCTTCTGGACACCGGAGCGGATGGCCTCCGCCGAACCGGTCCCCGACCCGCCCGCGCCCGACACGGCGCCGGCCGGGGCCGCGCCGGCCGCGGACCCCGCCGCGCCGCTCAGCACTCCGCCCGGCACTCCTCCCGCCGCGACTCCCACCCCGGCGGCCGCCGGGGCGCCGGTCGCGGTCCCGGGCGAGGCACCGGGCGGGGTCCCGGCCGGGACCCCGGTCGCGGTCCCGGGCGAGGTCGTTGCCGGAGCGCCCGCCGAGGCTCCCGCCGGAGCGCCCTCGCAGGCGCCCGTCGCCGTCCCGGACCCGGGACCGCCGGCGCCGGCGCCCGACGCCACGACGACCACGGCCGCCCCGGTCCCCCCGGCGGCCCCCTCCGCCCCGACCCCGGCGGCCACCGTCCCGACGCCCATGGCGACGCCGACGCCCGTGGCGGCCCCGACACCGACACCCACCCCGACACCGACACCCACGCCGACCCCGACGCCGTCGCCGACCCCGACGGCCTCCGCCTCCGCGTCGCCCGTTCCCGGTGCCCCCGCCGGCCAGGTCGCCCTCGGGGCCGGGCGGGACTTCGACGGGATCCCGGTCGTCGGCCGGATGTTCGTCATGAAGGGCTCCGGCTCCTACTTCTGCAGCGCCAGCGTCGTCTCCTCCCCCGGGCGCAACCTGGTCATCAGCGCGGCGCACTGCCTCCTCGGCTCCGACACCCGCCAGGTGGCCTTCGTACCGCGCTACACCCGCAAGGCCCCCCGGCCCTACGGCCTGTTCCCGGTCGTCCGTGACTCCGCCGGCCGTTCCCGGGTGTGGATCGACCAGCGGTACAGGGTCCAGGGCGCGGAGAAGGCGGCCACCCTCGACGTGGCCTTCGCCCAAGTCGGCCCGAACGCCGCCGGCAAGGCCGTGGAGAAGGCGGTCGGCGGGAACCGGCTCGTCACCGGGGCCACGTACGCCCACTCCCGGGTCAGGCTGATCGGCCACCCGGCGTCGGCGGCGCGTCCCCGCGTGTGCGACAACCGGACGACGAAGTTCACCAGTACCGACAAGCGCAGTCCCGGATCGTTCCTGCGCATCAACTGCACGGGTTATCCGGGCGGGACCAGCGGGGGCCCCTTCATCGCGCGCTTCAACGCCAAGACCTCGACCGGGGACGTGGTCGGGGTCATCGGCGGCTGGAAGACGGGCGGACCCACGGCCGACACCTCCTACAGCGCCTACTTCGGCGCGGACGTCAGGAAGCTGTACCGGGCGGCGGTAGCCGGGGCGCGGGTGGGGTGAGCACCCGCACCCAACGGGTCCGGCGCGGGTTGCCGACCGACCTCGGCGTCGCCGGCACCCCCTCGGCGGTCAGTACGTCGGCCGGGGCCAGGCCGAGTTGTCGGCGCAGGTCGGCCAGGGCCGCGTGCACCGGCGCGAGGATGACCTCGGCGCGCGGGCCGACGAGCGCGAGGGCGTGCGCGGTGGTCTCGATGGTCTCGGCGGCGTCCTCGGCGGCGGTCCGGCTCCAACCGCCGGGGCCGCCGCCGGGCGCGACGCAGTCGTAGAGGTGGCAGGCGGCCTCGGCCGCGGCGTCGGCGCGTTCGCCGACGCCCGGCGCCGCGATGGTCGGCAGGAGCTCCATGCCCCCGTCAACGAGCGGGACCCCGCCGGGGGAACGAGGCGCCGCCGGCTCGGCGCGGACGCCCGGCCGCGGCGTGCGCCCCGGCGGTGGCCGCCGCGGCCAGGCCGAGGCCGGCGGCCACGTCCCGTACCCGGGCCGGACGCGACAACCCGGCGCGGCGCAGTCGGGCGCGGGCCCACAGTGCGAAGGGGACCACCACCAGCGGGGAACTCACCGCGCCCGGGGTGTAGCCGCGGGTCGCGGCCGCCTGCGCGAGGTGGACGAGGCCGTGCAGGCCGAAGCCGTCCACGGCGCTCTGGAAGAAGCGGGAACGCCCTCGGTGCGGTAGCCGTCCACGGCGGCCTCGGTGACGACGACCCCCAGCAGGGCGACGGCGGTGGCGAACTCGCGGCCGTCGACGTCGGTGACCCCGCGCCACATCCGGTCGGGCAGCCCGGGGTGGCGGGCGCGCAGCAGGGGGACCCGGGTGCGGGACCGGCGGGCCGTGGTGGCGACCTCCTCCAGGTCGTGCAGCGTCCAGGCGGCGAGCAGTCCGAAGGTGGTGGGGGCCAGGGCGCGTCGCTCGGCGCGGTTCGGTTCGTGTCGGGTCAGGGGACGACACTCCGCAGCCACAACGGCAGCAGCAGGAGGGAAACCAGCGAACTCTTGATCACCAGGGAGGCGGAGAGGTCCACTCCGACGTCGTAGCGCTGGGCGAAGACGAACAGGTTCTGCGGGGTGGGCATGGCGGCGAGCACCACCAGGTAGGCCAGCCAGTCACCGCGCAGCCCGAACAGGCCGCCGCAGACCGCCCAGGCGAGGAGGGGGAAACCCAGGCACTTGAAGCCGATCAGGGCCAGTTCCTCGCGGGTGGTGCCGCGCAGGTCGAGGCCGACGCCACCGAGGTGCAGGCCGAGGGCGAACAGGGCGACGGGCGAGGCGCTGTCCCCGACGAAGGAGGCCCCGTCGAGGAGTACGGAGGGGACCTCGACGGACGACAGGTTGAGCAGGATGCCCGCGTTGCAGGCGAGGACCAGCGGGGTGACGAGGGAGGCGGACACCGCCCGGACGAGCCGGCGACCGGCACCGCCGCCCGTGCCCGCGCCCCCTTCGGTGTCGTCGCCCGCCCGGCCCAACTCCATGATGGAGATGACCACGAGGGACAACACGCACACCTGGAACAGCAGCACGGGGAAGATCGGCGCAGCGGTCCCGAACACCGTGATGAAGACGGGGACGGCGAAGTAGGCCGTGTTGACCTGGACCCCGGCCATCACGCGCAGGGCCAGCGCGCGCGGCTCCCGTATCCCGCTGACGGCCGCCGCGGTGACCACCAAGAGCACGGCGAGGGCGGCGGCCGCGGCGTAGCCGCCGAGGGCCCGGGCGTCGAAGAGCGCGCCGAGGTCGGCGACGTAGATGCTGCCGAAGAGGTAGCAGGGGACCGCGAAGAGGAACGCGTAGTCGGCGAAGGCCTTGGAGGCCTCGGCGGGCACGGCCTTGCGGCGGGAGAGCAGCACCCCGCCCCCGAAGGCCAGCAGGACCGGGACGAGCTTTTCGAGTGCGGCTGCCGCGCCCATGCGTACCGGCTCCCCTTGATCGTCCGTCGGGCCCGTGGCAGCCTACGCGCCGCCGCGCCCACCACCTCCGGCGGCCCGGTGGCGGCCCCGGGGCGCGTCCGCAAAATCCCGCCTGCCCGGCGGCGTCCGGCGGGACTTTGCGGGCACGCCCTAGGCTGGAGCGACCATGAGCCTCAGAGTCCGACTCCGTGTCCCCACGTCCCTCCAGGTCCGGCGAAAGCGGGGGGAGCGGCCGCAGGGGCCGCCCCGGCCGGCCGGGAAGGCCCGGCCTCCGGGTGCGATGGCGCAGCTCGCCCGGGTGTTGCGGACGCCCGCGCGGCCCGGTGAGCCCCTGTTCGCGGGGGCGCCCCGGTGGTGGCAGCGGATGCTGCCCTTCGCGGTGGCCGCGGTGTTCGTGGTGACGTTGATGCCGGTGACCATCGTGGTACTGACCAACGACTACCGGGCGGGCGGCGGCTGGGCCGGGGCGCTGGGGGTGGCGCAGACCGTACCGCTGCTGCTCGCGGTGACCCGGCCGCTGGTCGCCTGGGGGCTGGTGCTGTTCGCCGACGTGGCCGGGGCGGTGCTGCTGATCTGGGCCGACGGGGTGGCGGGGCACCCTTGGCCGTGGACGCCGATGATCATCATCGGCTACCTGATGGTGATGGCCTGCCTGGGGCTGCGGGAGTCGATCCGGACCCTGGTGGGGGTGTGGCTGGCGACGGGCGCGGTCGGGGTGGTGCTGGGCTTCTTCGAGCCGGCGGGGGTGACGACCACGGTGGCCCTGCTGTTCGTGCTCAGCGGTGTCGTACTGGCGCTGACGGGCGCCCTGCGCGGCCTGGGGGACGCCCAGCAGCGGATCGCCGAGCAGGAGAGCATCAGCGAGGCGGAGCGGTCCCGACGCACCCTGCTGGAGGAACGGGCCCGCATCGCGCGGGAGTTGCACGACGTGGTGGCGCACCACATGTCGGTGATCACGGTCCAGGCCGATTCGGCGCCGTACCGGCTGCCGGGCATGCCGGAGCCCGTGTGCGAGGAGTTCGCCTCGATCGCGGCGGCGGCCCGCGAGTCCCTGGGCGAGATGCGGCGGCTGCTGACCGTGCTGCGCGGGGACGGTACGCACGTGGGCTCGCTGGACGGGGAACTGGCTCCGCAGCCGGGCATCCTGCGCGTCCAGCAGCTGGTGGAGGCGACCGTGCGGGCCGGGCAGCCGGTGGAGTACTCCCTGGCGGTGGGCGCGGCCGAGGGGGTGGCGCCGGCCGTGGACCTGTCGGCGTACCGGATCGTGCAGGAGGCCCTGGCCAATGTCGTCCGGCACGCGCCGGGCGCCCGCACGAGGGTGTCGGTGACCCGCTCCGCCGAGGACGAGGTGCTCGTGCTGGTGGTCAACGGCCCCGCCGAGGACCCGGTGGTGGAGTTGGAGCGCTCGGGCACCGGGCACGGCCTGGTGGGGATGCGGGAGCGCGTACGGTTGACGGGCGGGACCCTGGACACGGGGCCGCTGCCCGAGGGTGGCTTCCGCGTCGCCGCCCGACTTCCCCTGAACCCCCCGAGCGAGGAACCCAGTTGACCATCCGCGTGATCATCGTCGACGACCAGGCCATGGTGCGGGCGGGGTTCGCCGCGCTGTTGTCCGCCCAGGCCGACATCGACGTGGTGGGCGAGGCTCCCGACGGGCGCCAAGGCGTGCTCCTCTCGCGCACGGTCCACCCCGACGTGGTGCTGATGGACGTGCGGATGCCCGAGCTGGACGGCCTCTCGGCGGCGCGCGAACTGCTCGATCCGCCGCCGGGCGTGGTGCACCGCCCCAAGGTGCTGATGTTGACCACCTTCGACATCGACGACTACGTGTACGAGGCGCTGCGCGCGGGCGCCTCCGGGTTCCTGCTGAAGGACGCGCCGCCCGCCGACCTGATCGCGGCGGTCCGGGTGGTCGCCTCGGGCGAGGCGCTGCTGGCCCCCTCGGTGACCCGGCGCCTGATCGCGGACTTCGTCAAGCAGCGGCCCGCGCCCCGCAAGGACCCGGCGCTGCGGCTGAACGGTCTGACCCCGCGCGAGACCGAGGTGCTGGAGCTGATCGCGCGGGGCCTGTCGAACCAGGAGATCGCCGCCCACCTGGTGCTGGCCGAACAGACGGTGAAGACCCACATCGGCCGGGTGCTGGGCAAGCTGGACCTCCGTGACCGGGCCCAGGCGGTGATCTTCGCCTACGAGGCGGGCCTGGTCCGCCCCGGCGACACCGGCTGAGGGCGCGCGCGGGGGCGGTTCCTCCTCCACCCCCTACCGGGGTATGACATCCGGGTTGGCTCCCCGGTGCGATGCCCCTCCGGGTACCTCCTTCCTACCTTCCTCCTCGTCACGAGGAGAGGAGAAGGGGCATGCGCCGCTTCGCAAGGACCCTGGGGGCGGCCGCGCTGGCCGTGTCCGTCGTCGCGGGGACCGCCGGTTGGGCTTCCGCCGACGCTCAGACGGCGGTCACCGGACCGCCGCCGGGCTCGGCCGCCTGGCGGGCCGACACCACTACGGCCGGTCGGCCGCTGCCGGATCCGCAGACCGCCTCCCCCGCCGAGGTCGCGGCGTTCTTCGCCGGGCTGGACGCCGGCCGGCAGCGGCAACTCGTCCTGGCCCACCCGTTGGTGGTGGGGAACCTGGACGGGGCGCCCCTCCCCCTGCGGTACGAGGCCAACCGGCTGGCCGTCACCGCCACGGGCAAGGCCCGCTACGCCTCCCTCGGCGCCCTCGGCCGCCACGTCCTGGCCTTCGACCCGCGCGGGCGGGGCCAGGTCGCCGAGGTGTTCGGGGACCTGGAGAGCGCAGGGCACGTCGCGGTGATCGTGCCGGGTTCGGACAACGACGCGGCCTCCCACGACGCCCCGCGCAAGCCCGCCACCGGCCCGGCGGGGATGGCCCGCGCGCTGCGGGCGGCGGCGGGGCCGGACACCGCCGTGGTGGCGTGGACGGGCTACACCACCCCGGTCGGGATGGGCCTGGACGCCGCCGACGGACGGCTCGCCGAGGCCGGCGCGGCCCGACTGGTCCGCTTCACGGCGGGGTTGCGCGCGGTCGGCGCCCCGGCGCCCGCGCTGTTCTGCCACAGCTACGGCTCCGTGGTCTGCGGGCTCGCGGCCCACGACACCGACGCCCGCGACATCGTCGTCTACGGCTCTCCGGGCGTGCGGGCGGACGACGTCGCCGGGCTGCGCACCCGGGCCCGGGTGTGGGCGGCGCGCGGCCCCTCCGACTGGATCGCCGACGTGCCGAACGTGGAGGTCGCCGGGATCGGCCACGGCGCCGATCCCACCTCGCCCGCGTTCGGGGCCCGGCGGATCCCGGCCGACGACGTACAGGGGCACACCGGCTACTTCGCCCCCGGAACCCGCTCCCTCGCGGCCTTCGCCGCCATCGCGAACGGAGCGGCCCGATGAGCACGCTCACCGCGCTGCGCGCCGCGGCCGACCGGATCGAGCGGCGGACCCCGGCGCACCGCGACCGGGCCGTCGACGGCCTGCGCGCCCTGGCCCTCCTCGCCGTGCCGACCGGGCACTGGCTGCTGGGCGGGTTCACCCTCGACGCGGACGGCGGGCTGCACAACGCCAGTCCGCTGTCCTCCTTCGGCGGCCTGGCGCCGGCGAGCTGGGTGCTCCAGATGCTCGGCATCTTCTTCCTGGTCGGCGGCTACGCCTCGGTGCTGTCGTTCCGGCGGCGGACCGGATCCACCGGGGCCTGGTTGAAGGGGCGCGTCGTCCGGTTGGGGCGCCCGGTGCTCGGGGTGACGGCGGTGTGGGCACTGGCCGCGCCGGTGCTGTACGCGGCCGGGGTGCCGGAGGCCACCCTGCGGACGGGGGCCACGCTGGTGGTCCAGCCGTTGTGGTTCGTCGGGGTGTACGTGGTGGTGACCGCCCTGACCCCGTACTGCGTGCGGGCGGCGCACCGGCTCGGCGGGTGGGCGGCGGCGCCGCTGATCGCCTCGGTCGCGGTCGTGGACCTGCTGCGCTACGGACCCCTCGCGGACTCGGTTCCGTCCTGGCTGTCCGTCCTGAACGTGCTGCCGGGCTGGCTGTTCGCGTACCAGTTGGGCGTCTCGTGGGGCGAGCGGCGGATCGGGCGGCGCGGGGCGTGGCTGCTGCTGGCGGGCGGCGCCGTGTTGTTCGCGGCGCTGCTGGTGGTCTTCCACTACCCGGCCTCGATGGTGGGGGTGCCGGGTGCGGCACGGACCAACTCGCACCCGCCGTCGCTGCTGGTGCTCGCCCTGGCCTCGGCCCAGTCCGGTGCGGCGATCCTGTTGCGGGACCGGCTGGCCCTGCTGCTGGAGCGGCCGGCGCTGTGGGCGCCGGTGGTCGTGGTCAACCTGTGCGCGATGACGATCCTGTGCTGGCACCAGAGCGCCCTGCTCGCGGCGGCCGTCCCGGCCTCGTTCGTGGGCGGGGTGGCCGGGCTGACGACGGCCCCCGACTCCCTCGGGTGGATCCTGGCGCGGGTGGCGTGGATGCCGGTGTTCGCGGCCCTGCTCGCCCTGATCACCCGCTACGCGCGCCGCTTCGAGGCCGCGCCGGCGCCGGGGACCCGCCGCGCGAAGGCCGTGCGGCGGGCCGTGGCGGGCGTGCTCGCCGCCGGGTTCGCGGTGTTCGCGCTGGGGCTCGCGTAACGTCCGCCGAACACGCGAGAGCGCCGCTCCTTTCGGGGAGCGGCGCTCTCGTCGTGTACGGGCCCGTGGGTACGGGTTCGCGGGGTACCGGGTCCGTCGGTGCGGGACCGCCCGGTCAGGCGATGGAGGCCGCCACGATCGCCGCGACCGCCAGGTTGCAGGACGCCGTGACCCAGACGGCCGGGTGCGGCTCGGGGTCGACCACTATGGCGCCGAGCTTGCCGGGGGTCACCAGGTCCAGGACCAGGAAGGCCACGCCCATCAGCACCAGGCCGAGCAGGCCGAAGGCAGCCGTGGAGAGCAGCCCCTTGCCGAAGTCGTCGTAGGTGGTCCAGATCGAGGTGAAGACGATGGCGCCGATGCCGAGGAGCGCGGAGCTGAGCAGGAGGGCCGCGTTGCGGTTGCGCTCCTCCCAGATCTGCTTCGGGAGCTTCCCGGGCGTCAGCACGTCCACCAGCACGATGCCGAGGATCAGCAGCACCAGGCCGAGGGCGCCGTAGGCGCTGGTCCGGCCAAGTCCGTTGATGATGTCGCTCATTGAGAAGCCTGTCTCCGGGTGAGTGGATGAGGAGGTGTCCAGAAGGTGCCGTGGGGAGGCCGAATCTATCGCACCACCTTCCCCCGGACCATGGGGAGGTCAGGACATGGCAAAGGCCGGGGCCGCGCGGGCCGGCAAGGTGGGGGCCCGCCGACGAGCGCCGGCGCGGCGATTGCAGGCGTATCCAGGTGTATCCGGGTGTATCCAGGCACATCGGGGCGCACCAAGGCATACCGAGGCGGACTGGGGATGCGACGCGGAGGGCCGTTCCCCGATGACGACACCGGACTCCGGCGGGCCGGCCGAACACCCGCCTCCGGAAAGCGAGTTGACGACTCCCTCGGGTGAGCGGCGGGGCGTTCCTTGACCTGAAGTCCGGTAGAGGTCCTAGCGTGTGCCCCATGGACATGGAAGTCACCGCCTGGCAGTCGCTGCACAGCGCGCTCAACGCCCGACAGGAACGTCGCCCGCTCTCCCGGGCGAGCCTGCGCCGGATCGCCGATTTCGCCCGCCCGCACCGGCGCGGGCTGACCCTCTTCCTGCTGCTCAGCGTGGTGGGCGCGCTGCTGGCCGTGGCCACTCCGCTGCTGGCGAGCCGGATCGTCGACGCCATCGTGCAGGGCCCGGACGCCAAGGGCGGCAGCGGCGACGGGACGGTCACCCGGCTCGCGTTGCTCATCGCGGTCATCGCGGTCGCCGAGGCGGGGCTCGGGCTGCTGACCCGCAAGCTGTCCTCGACCCTAGGCGAGGGGCTGATCCTCGACCTGCGGACGGCCGTCTTCGACCACGTGCAGCGGATGCCGGTCGCCTTCTTCACCCGGACCCGGACGGGCGCGCTGGTCAGCCGCCTGAACAACGATGTCATCGGCGCGCAGCGGGCGTTCAGCAACACCCTCTCCGGGGTGGTCTCCAACACGGTGACCCTGTTGCTGACCCTGGGCGTGATGCTGACGATCTCCTGGCAGATCACGGTGCTGGCCCTGGCGCTGCTCCCGGTGTTCGTTCTGCCGGCCCGCCGGATGGGGGCCCGGATGGCCGGAATGCAGCGGGAGGCGTCGGAGCTGAACGCCGCGATGGGCACCCAGATGACGGAACGGTTCTCCGCGCCCGGCGCCACCCTGGTGAAGCTGTTCGGGCGCCCTGCGGAGGAGTCCGCCGAGTTCGCGGCGCGGGCCGCCCGGGTGCGGGACATCGGGGTCCGCACGGCGATGGCCCAGTCGGCCTTCATCACCGCCCTCACCCTGGTCTCCGCCCTGGCCCTCGCGCTGGTCTACGGCCTCGGCGGCCACTTCGCCCTGCGCGGGAGCCTGGAGGCCGGCTCGGTCGTGGCCCTCGCCCTGCTGCTGACCCGGCTGTACGCACCGCTGACGGCCCTGGCCGGGGCCCGCGTCGAGGTGATGAGCGCCATGGTCAGCTTCGAGCGGGTCTTCGAGATCCTGGACCTCAAGCCCCTGATCAGCGAGAAGCCGGACGCCCGCAGGGTGCCCGAGGGGCCCGTCTCCGTGGAGTTCGACGGGGTCACCTTCGCCTACCCCTCCCCCGAACAGGTCTCCCTGGCCTCCCTGGAGGAGGTGGCGACCCTCGACTCTCGCGGCGGCACCGACGTCCTGCACGAGGTGTCCTTCCGCGCCGAGCCCGGCCGGATGATCGCCCTGGTCGGCTCCTCGGGGGCGGGCAAGTCGACGATCGCGCAGTTGCTGGCCCGGCTGTACGACACCGACGCGGGCGCGGTCCGCCTCGGCGGGATCGACGTGCGCGACCTCAGCGCCGACTCCCTGCGGGAGACCCTCGGCATGGTCACGCAGGACGGGCACCTGTTCCACGAGTCTGTACGGTCCAACCTGCTGCTGGCCCGGCCCGAGGCGACGGAGGACGAGGTCTGGGAGGCCCTGCGCCGGGCCCGCCTGGACGGGCTCGTCGCCTCACTCCCGGACGGTCTGGACACGGTGGTCGGCGAGCGGGGCTACCGGCTCTCGGGCGGGGAACGCCAGCGGCTGACCATCGCCCGGCTGTTGCTGGCCCGCCAGCGGGTGGTGATCCTCGACGAGGCCACCGCACACCTGGACAACTCCTCGGAGGCGGCCGTGCAGGAGGCGCTGACAGAGGCCTTGGCCGGACGCACGGCGGTGGTCATCGCGCACCGGCTGTCGACGGTGCGGGCGGCCGACCTCATCCTGGTGGTGGAGGACGGCCGGATCGCGGAGCGCGGCACGCACGCCGAACTGCTGGCGGCCGGGGGGCGGTACGAGGAGCTGTACCGTACGGGGTTCGCGGCGCGACACCCCGCGCCGGCGCCGGGCGAAGCCGCGGACGTCGTGTCGGACGGCGCGCCGGTCGTCACCGGCGGATGATGCCGGGAGGCCCCGGCGCGCCGTACCGGTGGGCCGGGCCGCTACCGAGGGAGTGAGCCATGGACATCAAGCTGGAGCTGGTCGCCGTCCCCGTCTCCGACGTGGACCGGGCCAAGGCCTTCTACGAACGGCTCGGCTTCCATGCCGATCACGACGTCACGGTCAGCGAGGACATCCGGTTCGTCCAGCTGACCCCTCCGGGATCGGCGTGTTCCATCGCCCTGGGCAAGGGGCTGACCCGGATGACCCCGGGCTCGTTGGACAACCTCCAGGTGGTCGTCGCCGACATCGAGGAGGCGTACGCGGACCTGCGGGGTCGCGGGGTGGAGGTGACGGAGATCCAGGACATGCCGTGGGGGTCGTTCGTCTACTTCTCCGACCCCGACGGCAACGGGTGGGCCGTCCAGCAGACCACGCCCCGTACGGCGGCCGGCTGATCCGAGCCGACCGCCGGACCGTCGTGCCGCTCGACCCCGTGCCACTTGACCTTCAAGTGGGATGAAAGTCGACAATCAAGTCCATGGACGGCACTACTTCCGCGACACCCGACCCCGACGCCCCCCTCCTCATGGGGATCAGCGCCTTCGCCCGGCGGGTCGGCCTCGCCCCGAGCGCCCTGCGTTTCTACGACGACTGCCGCGTGCTGGCCCCCGCCCACGTGGACCCCGCCACCGGCTACCGCTCCTACGCGCCGGCCCAGGAGGCGCGGGCCCGGCTGCTGCGCGGCCTGCGCGAGGCCGGGCTCGCCCTGCCCGACGTGGTCACCGTGCTGGACGGTCCGCCCGAGCGGGCCCGGGAGGTGCTGGAGCGCCACCGGGGAGCGCTACGGGAATCCGGTCGGGCCTCCGACGCCGCGATCCGCGCGGTCCTGAACTCCCTCCCCGGGGGCCCCGACCGCACCCTGATCGTCCTCGGCGGGGCCGAACTGGCCGGCGCCGTGCGCCAGGTGGCTCCCGCCGCCGGACGGGATCCGGCGCACCCGGTCCTGGGCCGGGTCCTGCTGGAGTTCGACGAGGACGAGGTCCGCCTCGTGGCCACCGACCGCTACCGGCTCGCGCTGCGCACCCTGCGCCCCGCCTCCGTGACGGGCCCGCCGGGACAGGTCCTGGTGGAGGCTCCCGAGCTGCTGGAGCTGGGCCCCTGGGCCGCCCGGTCGGCGGAGGTCACCCTGACGGCGGGTCCGGCCGGGACCCCGCTGCTGGTCCGGGGGTCGGGCGGCGCACGCGAGGTGGCGCCGGCCGAGGGGCCCTACCCCGCCTACCGGGACATGCTCGCCGCCATGGCCGCACTCCCCGCCCCCGTCCACCGGGTGGTGGTGGACCGGGCCGCGTTGCTCGCCGCCCTCGGCGCGTGCGGGGAGGCGGCGGCGGTGGCCCTGGAGTTGGGGCCCGACCGGCTGCGGGTGGCGGACACCGAGCTGGCCGCGCTGTGCGCGGAGCCGGCCCCGGTGCGGATCGGCTTCGACCCGGCGGTGCTGGCGGCCGCCCTGGAGGCGGGAGTCGGGCCGGACATCCTGCTGGAGATCCCTGCGGCGCCCCGCCCGGCCCTGGTGCGCTCCGCCGACCAGGGGAGCTTCACCACCCTCGTCATGCCCGTCGCGCCGCCTCCCCCGGGCCGGGGCACGTCATGGAACCCCGAACGGACCGGCTCGTGAGCCCGTGCGTGGGCCCGCGCGCGAACCCGCCAACGGGCCCCGAAGGCAACCCGAACGACGCGAAGAGGAACACCATGGACCCCGAGAACACCGTCGTCGGCCTCTGCGCCCGGGGCATGGCCGCCGAGGCCGCCGACCGGCCCTCCGAGGCCCGGGAGCTGTTCCGCCAGGCCTGGGAAGCCGCCGACGACGACTATGAGGCCTGCGTCGCGGCCCACTACCTCGCCCGGCACCAGTCCACCCCCGAGGAGACGCTCCGCTGGAACCTGCTCTGCCTCGAACGCGCCGACCGGGTCGGCGACGGGCGCGTGCTCCCCTTCTACCCCTCGCTGCACGGCTCGCTCGGCCGGGCCCACCTGGAGCTGGGGCAACCGGCCGAGGCCCGGGGCCACTTCGAGTCGGCGGCCGCCCGCCTCGGCGACCTCCCCGCTGGCCCCTACGCCGACTGGCTGCGGTTGCGCATCGCCGAGGGGCTGCGCGCCACCGGGCCCGCGCCCACCGAACCCGAACCGCTGCGGGCCCTGCTGGAGGCGCTCTGCGCCCGCGCCGACCTGGCCTCGCTCGCCCTGCTGCTGCCGCCGTACGTGGAGGACCTCGGGCGCCCCGAGGACGCCGAGCGGATCACCGGCGCCCTGCGGATGCTGCACGCGGAGCGGCGGCTGCCGCCGACCGAGCAGGCGGCGCTCGCCGAGGTGATCGGCCCGCGCGGCTGAAACCGTACGACGGACGACTCAGAGCGGGTCCGACGAGGACCGGCCGCGCAGGGCCCGACCCTCGCGCACGCCCTCGTCGAAGGCGGCCTCATAGGCCCGGTCCCCGAGGGCGTCCCGGGCGGTGCGCTCCAACTCCTCGCGCATCAGAGCCAGTTCCGGGGTGCCCCGCTGGGGGTGACCGACGGCCTGCCAGTAGGCGTGGCCCGTCCCGTAGGCGCGCGCCGCGTCCGCTTCGTCGCCGTTGGCCGCCTGCGCGGCGGCCAAGAGGTCCAGTCCGAGCGCGGTGCCGAAGCTGTCCCCCAGCTCCCGCTTGCTCTCCAGCATGGACCGGGCGTGGTGGGCGGACTCGGCGGAGCGGCCCTCGAACAGGCAGATCAGGGCGAGTTGGTAGTCGATGTAGGACCGCATCCAGTACTCCTGGCGCTCCACGCACCCGGCCCGCAGGCCCGCCACCTCGGCCCGCGCGTCGTCGAGGAGGCCGGTGGCGGTGAGGGCGAACACGCGGACCAGGTGGCAGCGCAGTCGGGGCGCCGAGTCGAAGGGCGCGCCGGGGAAGGCCTCCAGGGTGTTCTCGGCGACGATCCGGGCGGCCAGGGGCCGGCCCGCGAGGAGGTGGCTGAGGCCCAGCAGGTAGGCGGCGTCCAGGGCGGGGCGGGGATCGGCCCCGGGCAGGCCGGCGGCCAGGACCTCGCAGCCCACCGCGATCCGGTGGGCGTCCTCGTGCTCGCCCTGGAGCAACCGGGTCACCCCGAGGGCCCACAGGGCGCGCATCCGGCCGGGCGGGTCCGCCTCCTCGGGGCCCGCGACGGCCAGGGCGCGTTCCAGGTAGGCCCGGGCCACGTGGAGGTAGCCGGAGCAGACCCAGAAGAAGCCGACGCGTCCGGCCAGTTCGACGGCGAGGGCCGGAGCGGTGGCCAGGTAGTGGTCCAGGGCCGCGCACACATCCCCGTGGGCGGCGGCGACCCGCCGGTAGGCGGCGCGTTGTCGGGGCCCGAGCCAGTCGCGTTCCGACGCCCGCACCAGGTCCAGGACGTACGCGGCGTGCCGGGCGCGCAGCGCGTCCCGCTCGCCGACCCCCTCCAGCCACATCGCGCCGTACTCCCGGACGGTGTCGAGCATGCGGTGACCGGCGCCCCCGTCGGGTCCGGCGGGCCCGACGCGGCGCACGACGGACTTGGCCACCAGCGCGGCGAGCAGGGTCGGCACCTCCCCGGCGGTCAGCGGGGGCGCGGAGCAGACGACGCGGGCGGCGCGCTCGTCGAAGACGCCGCCGAAGACGGACAGCCGCAGCCACAGCAGGCGTTCGCGCGGGGCGCACCATTCGTGGCTCCAGCCGATGGCGGTGCGCAGGGCCCGGTGGCGGGGCGGGTGCGTCTCGCGTCGGGCGGAGAGGGGGCCGATCCGGCGGGCGAGGCGTTCGGCGAGTTCCTCGACGGTGTGGTCCGCCAGTTGGGCGGCGGCCAGTTCGAGCGCGAGGGGGATGCCCTCCAGCCGGTCGCAGACCGCGCGGGCGGCGGCAAGCCGGCCCGGCGTCCAGGGGGCGGGCACGTCGGGGCGGGCGATGTCGTCGGCCCGCGCCGTGAAGAGGGCGAGCGCCTCCGCCGCGTCGTGGTCGTGCGGCAGCGGCCCGACCTCCACCACGTGTTCGGCGGGCAGGCCGAGCGGCTCCCGGCTGGTCAGGAGCAGGACGAGGTTCGGGGCGGCGCCCAGGAGGTCCGCCACGAGGGCCCGTACGGCGGGCAGGAGGTGTTCGCAGCAGTCCAGTACGAGGAGCAGCCGGCGCGGCCCGATCCACTGGCGCACCGCTTCGGCGAGGGCGCGCGGGGTGTGGTCGGCGAGGTCGAGGGCGTCCGCGACGGTGTCCACCAGCAGCCGGTCGCCGGGCAGCGGGGAGAGGTCGGCCCAGTGGATCCCGTCGGGAAAGGATCCGGCGGCGTGGCGCAGGCCCTCGCGGGCCAGTCGGGTCTTGCCGACACCGCCCGGCCCGGTCAGGGTGATCAGCCGCCGTCCGGCCAAGGCCGCGCGCAGGGCGGCCAGTTCCTCCCCGCGCCCCACGAAGGAGGCGTCCCCGTCCGCTTGTTCATCGCCCTCGGCACGTCCCAGTCCCAGCACGCGTCCAGTCTCCCGCACGACACACGGGGCGCGCACCGTTCGGGCGGAGCCGGTTCAGCCCGAACCGGCGGCGGAGGCCGGGCGGCGGCGACTACGGGGCGAGGACGTCCAGCTCCTCCAGGGCCCCGAGGGCGATCTGCCGCGTCAGCGCCTCCGCGCGTCCCGCGTCCCCCTCCCGTACCGCCTCGGCCACCCGTACGTGCAGGGTGACGGCGGCCGGGTCGGGGTCGTGGAACATCACGGAGTGCTCGGTGCGTCCGGTGAGCACCTCGGCGACGACGTCGCCCAGGCGGGCGAACATCTCGTTCCCGGAGGCGTTCAGCACCGTGCGGTGGAAGGCGATGTCGTGGTGGAGGTAGCCCTCCAGCTGGTGGCCGCGCGAGGTGCGGACCATGCCGAGGGCGGCCTCGGTGAGCTGCGCGCACTGCTCGGGGGTGGCCCGGGTGGCCGCCAAGCCCGCCGCGACCGGTTCGACGGCCGAACGGAGCACCGTCAGGGAGCGCAGTTGCCGTGGGCGGTCGGTGCCGGCGAGCCGCCAGCGGATGACCCGGGGGTCGTAGACGTTCCACTCCTCGTCGGGGCGCACGGTGACGCCCACCCTGCGGCGGGACTCGACGAGCTGCATCGACTCCAGCACGCGGACCACTTCGCGGACGACGGTGCGGGAGGCCTCGAAGCGCCCGGCGATCTCGTCGGTGCGCAGCACGCTGCCGGGCGGGTACTCCCCGGCCGTGATCGCGAGGCCGAGGGTGTCCAACACCTGGATGTGGAGTCCTGGTCCCGGACTGCCTTCGGTCGTCATGGCGTAAGCGTACGGTGACGGCCCGGTGAACCAATGGTGTGATGTTTTACCGACGGACTCTTGAATAAGTAGTACTTAATGCGGTTCAGTGGTCCCCACCCGGGCCTCCCCCCTCCCGGGCCGATGTCAACGAGGACAGCGAGGTACGACGTGAGCTCCCAGCGCGTCATTGTGGTGATGGGCGTCGCCGGCACGGGCAAGACGACCGTGGGCCGACTGCTCGCGGAGGCCCTCGGCCTTCCGTACGCGGAGGGCGACGCCTTCCATCCGGCCGCCAACGTGGCCAAGATGTCGGCCGGAGTCCCGCTCGACGACGCCGACCGGCGCCCCTGGCTGGACGCGATCGGCGAGTGGATCCGCCACCGGTCCGGCCAAGGCGGTGGGGTGGTCGCCGCCTCCTGCCTCAAGCGGGCCTACCGGGACCGGCTGCGCGCCACCGCCCCGGACGCGGTCTTCGTCCACCTGTCCGGCGACCGCCCGTTGATCGAGCGGCGCATGGCGGACCGCAAGGGGCACTTCATGCCTCCCTCGCTGCTCGACTCGCAGTTCGCCGCGCTCGAACCGCTCCAGGCGGACGAGACCGGCACCGCCGTCGACGTCACCGGCACCCCCGAGGAGATCACCGAACGGGCCCTGGCCGCCCTGCGCGACCTCAACGTCGCCCGTTAGCCCTCCTCGGCTCTCCTTCCCCCATCGGACCCCCCTTTCGGCCCGGGTTCCGCCCGGCTCCCCGACGATCACGCCCCGAAAGGAAGCATCACCGTGACCGGTCTCAGCGTCGAGACTCTCCTGCCCCTGGCCGCGGCCGCCCCCGAACCCATCACCTCGGCCGGTGACGTCCGACTGGGCCTCGCCGTCCTCGCGGGCATCGCCGTCATCGTCCTGCTCATCACCCGACTCAAGATGCACGCCTTCCTGGCACTGACGGTGGGCTCCCTGGCCCTCGGGTGCTTCGCGGGCGCCCCGTTGAACAAGACCATCGCCAGTTTCACGGCGGGTCTCGGTGCCACGGTCGCGGGCGTCGGCGTCCTCATCGCGCTCGGTGCGATCCTCGGGAAGCTGCTGGCCGACTCCGGCGGCGCCGACCAGATCGTCGACACGATCCTGGCCCGGGCCAAGGGTCGGGCCATGCCCTGGGCCATGGTCCTGATCGCCTCGGTGATCGGGCTGCCGCTGTTCTTCGAGGTCGGCATCGTGTTGCTGATCCCCGTGGTGCTGCTGGTCGCCAAGCGCGGCAACTACTCCCTGATGCGGATCGGCATCCCGGCGCTGGCCGGCCTGTCGGTGATGCACGGGCTGATCCCGCCGCACCCCGGGCCGCTCGTCGCCATCGACGCCCTGCACGCGAACCTGGGGGTCACGCTCGCCCTCGGGGTGGTCGTCGCCATCCCGACCGTGATCATCGCCGGGCCGCTGTTCTCCCGGTACGCGGCCCGCTGGGTGGACATCCCGGCGCCGGACCGCATGATCCCCGAGCGCCCCTCGGCGGAGTCGCAGCATCGCCCCTCCTTCGGCGCCACCGTCTTCACCATGCTGCTGCCGGTGGCCCTGATGCTGGTCAAGGCCCTGGTCGACATCGTGGTCGACGACCCCGCCAACGGGGTGCAGAAGGTCACCGACGTGGCGGGTTCCCCGTTGATCGCCCTCCTCGCCGCCGTGTTGGTGGGCATGGTCACGCTCGGCCGGGCGGCCGGATTCACCCGGGCGCGGCTCTCGGTCACGGTGGAGAAGTCCCTCGCCCCGATCGCGGGCATCCTGCTGATCGTGGGTGCGGGCGGAGGCTTCAAGCAGACCCTGATCGACGCCGGCGTGGGCCGGATGATCCTCGACCTGTCGCAGAGCTGGTCCATACCGGCCCTGCTGCTGGGCTGGCTGATCGCGGTGGCCATCCGCCTGGCGACCGGTTCGGCCACGGTCGCCACCATCTCGGCGGCCGGCCTGGTGGCCCCGCTCGCGGCGGGCATGTCCACCACCGAGACAGCGCTGCTGGTGCTGTCCATCGGGGCGGGCTCGCTGTTCTTCAGCCACGTCAACGACGCCGGGTTCTGGCTGGTGAAGGAGTACTTCGGGATGACCGTCGGCCAGACCCTCAAGACCTGGTCCGTGATGGAGACCATCATCTCGGTGTGCGGTCTCGGCTTCGTCATGCTGCTGTCGCTCGTCCTCTGAAGCGGGCCCCCGCCCGCCAACGCGGCCCCGGCCGCCGGCTCGTCCCCGCCCGTCTCCTCGCCCCCGGTGCCTCAGTGGCGCCGGGGGCCGGCGCCGTCCAGTTGCGCGGCGGCCAGGGCGAAGCCGTCGGCGGCGGTGGAGCAGCGGTCCGCCAGGGCGGTGACCTCGGCCCGCAGGGCGTCGGCCTGCGGGCCCCGCCACTCCAGGGCCGCGGCTCCCGCGCGCAGGCGCCGGGCGTGGGAGCGCAGGGTGGCGCAGTGGCCGCGCAGTCCGTCGGCCGGGGCGGCCCCGGCGTCCGGGGCGGGCAGTGCGGGAGGCATGGGAGGCGCGGCGGGCCGGGTGCCGCGGCGCGCTCCGGGGCTCGGGCGGTCGCTCACGGCGTCCTCCAAGGGGTCTCGCCGGGCGCGGAGAGCGGGAGGAGTCGGGTGCCCGTCACCGTTCCCTCGATGGCGGCGGCCCCCGCTCCGGGCGACCGGACCAGGCGGGTCCGGGCGTCCGCGGGGACGCGGGCGTCGGCCGGGGAGCCGACGGTGACCAGGTGGGTGACGGCGTAGACGGCGGTGAACTCCCGGTCGCGGGCCAGGTCCATGGCGGTGACGGCGCCCATCCGGTGTCCGACGAGGGCCAGTTCGGTACCGGACGGGATCAGCGCGCGGACCGCCCGGGCCATCGCCCGCACCTGCGCGGAGTCCCGGTCGGGGAGTTGGAGCACGTGGATCGTGCGTCCGCCGGGGCCGGTCACCCGCTGAACGAGCAGGGCGTCGGCCGCGCCGATCAGGACGGCGTTGCGGACGTAGCCGGCCAGGGTGCCGCTGGTGTCGAGGGCCTCCAGCACCCCGGCGTCCGGGGGCGCCTCCTCGGAGGGGCCCCGGGCGAGGAAGGCCCGTAGGGCGGCGCCGATGCCCAGGAGGGGTTCGGCGGTCACCGCCCGGCCGGTGGCGACCTGCCAGCCGGCATGGTCGTTGAAGGGGTTCTCGTCCGTCAGGGCGTGCCAGGCGAGGATGTCGGCGAAGGACGGGGCCAGCAGGGTGTACGCCTGCCCCGCGCCGCGCTCGCGCACCAGCGCCCGGAAGGCCCGGGCGGCGTCGGCCTGCCGGTCCTCGGCGACGGCCCGCAGCACGGCGGCGCAGCCGGGGTCCGCGAGCAGGTCGGGGCGGCCCACGCTCGCGACGCGGATCCGCGCCTTGAGCCCGCAGACGGCCGTGCTCACGGCGAGGCTCTCCCGGCGGGCCAGTACCCCGGCGAGCCAACCCGCCCGGGCGACGCCGCGCCCGCGCGGGGCCCAGCCGAGGCCGGCGGGGTCGGTGAGGGTGCGCAGCAGGGTCCGCCAGGCGCGTCGGCGGCGGTTGCCGCCCGCGAGGAGGGCCCGGGCCGGCAGTCGGGAGCCGAGGGCGATCCCGGAGGCGTACCGGGCGGCCTCGCCCACGGCGTCTGCGGCCTCGGCCAGTTCCCGACACAGGGCGTCGAGCGTGTCGACGTCCGGGTCTGCGGCCAGAGCGGTCACGGCGTCGGACATGGGCTCCTCGCGGGGTGCGACGGGGGTGCGGCGGCCGGGGTACGGCCGCCGGTGGGCCCCGGACACGGCCCGGGGATCCACGTTCGGTGACGTCGGCTTCACCGTACGTCGGTCCCCCGGGGCGCGCGCCCCGACTGCGCTACGGGAGTGGGTCGAGGCCCCTGAGCAGGGCGGCCGCGTCGAGCCCGGTGTCGAGGTAGTCGGTGAACAGCTCGTTGTGCAGGGCGTGCGGCGAGCGCCGGCTGCGGATCAGGGTGATCGCTTCCGCGGGGGCCATGCCCCGGTCCACGAGGCACTGCGCGACGACGAGGCCGGAGCGGTTGTAGCCGTGGAAGCAGCGCACGAGGGTGCGCCGGCCCGCGTCGAGGGCGTGGGCGGCGCTGCGGGCGAGTCCTTGGACCGTGTGGAGCTGCCCGGCGGTGAGCGGCGCGTCGGGGACCACCCCGACGAGGTGCTCGACGTCCGGGTGGGGGCCGTGGCCGGGTCTGCTGTAGAGGCTGATCACGAGGTCGAACTCCTCGCCCGGGACGGCGGCGCGTTCGGCCCCGTCGGGGCCGGCCCAGACGTGGCCGCCCATCCAGAGTCCGGGGATGATCTCGTCCCACGGGGTCGTGGGGACCGGGGCGTCGGGATTCTTCCAGCGGGTCTTCGTCATCGTTCGGGGAGCGTACAACAGGCTTTCAGATCGCGGGAGTTGCCGCGAAGGCGGTATCTCGGAAGGCCGTTCGCAGCGGGGCGGAGGGCGGGGCCGCGCGGCCCGGCAGGAGCAGGGCCCAGCGGTCGTGGCGCGGGGCGATCCACAGGGCCGGGCCGGATCCGGGCCGTGGGTGGTGGGCCCAGATCCCGCTGCCGGCGGGGTGCCAGAGCAGCCCCCGGGCCGGGGTGAGTTCGCCGGTGCGGATCCGCAGGGAGTCCGCCGTCCAGGCACGCGGGACGGGGTGGTCGGCGGTGGACAGGAGGTGGCGCAGGAAGCGCACCAGGTCGGCGGGGGGTGCGTACAGGGTGCCCTCGACGGCGCGGGTTCCGGCCATGCCGAGCGGGGCCCAGATCCGCCGTGCGGCGTAGTCGGCGAGCGGACCGGCGCCGAGGTGCTCGGCGAGGCGGGTGAGGGCGGCGAGGGCGGGTCCGTCCTCGCCCCGGGTCAGCAGGTGGTGGGCGGTGGCGCCGGCGGGGAGGTCGGCCGCGTCCGGCACCCCGTAGGTGGCGAGGGGGGTGTGGAGCGACAGCTCGCCCTGGCCGACGAGGCAGCCGAGGACGGGCCAGAGCGCGAGGACGCCGATCAGTGAGCCGACGTCGAGCGGGGTGTCGGCTCCGTCCGCCGGGCCGTGGTGGAGGGTGTCGCCCGATCCGGTCGCCCAGACGGCGTCCGGGTCGGCGGTGCGCACGAGGGCCTCGATCCGGGCGGCCTGTTCGCTGTGCGGGGTCATGTCCGGCACGGTACGTCGGTCCGGGCGGCCGTCGGGGCAGGTCGGGGGGAAGCCGCCGGGGAGTCGCCGCCCGCCACCCGAATGCCGGGGGCGGACGGCGGAGCCCGGCGGCCCGGGAGCCCGGGGCCCGCTGCGGACCGCGGGCTCCCGGGCCACCGGCTACGGCCTGTCGGGCCGGTCGGTCACCCGGAGGGTGTTGACCAGCGGCTTGCCGAAGCCGCTGTGGGTGACGAAGCGGACGTTGAGCACCCCGTCGGTGACCTTGACCGTGTAGGTCCGCTTCAGGGCGGTGTAGGGGCCCGCCTCCAGGGAGATGTCCAGGGAGGGCAGCACCAGGGCGTCTTCGGCCAGGACGTCGAAGACCCGCTTGTTCGGCTTGGTGGAGGACACCTCGGAGAAGCCGAGCTCCACGGTGTAGGTGCCGTTGGGCACGTTGTCGAAGCGGTACTCGTACATGCCCTCACGGGCGTTGCGGAAGAGCCGCTGGTCGTCCGTGCCGGCGATGGCGCGGCCGGTGGACCGGACGGTGGAGCTGCCCTGGTAGCCGTAGGAACCGGGGGTGTACTTGCGGTCCGGGGACCAGCCGTCTCCGGCCGCGTCGGTGCCCGCCTGGTCCGCACCGGTGTCCAGCGCGGCCTGGTAGCGGGGGACGACGAGCTTGACCGGGACGGTGAGGACGGGGCTTCGACCGCTGACCGAAGTGATCTTCAGGTCGGCGCTCAGCACCGCGCCGGGGGCGAGGCCGGCGGTGTCCACGGTCAGGGAGACCGGGGCCCGCCCGCCGGTGGGGAGGTTCCCCTGGGCCGGGGTCGCGGTCAACCAGGGGGCGTCCTCGGCCACGGCGTAGGCCGTGTCGAGGCCGGGGTTGGTGAGGTCGAGGGTGCGGGTGCGCCGCTGCCCGGCGGGCAGGACGACCTCCAGGGAAGAGGCGCCGGCCGTCACCCGGCCGGTGCGCAGGGACCGCGTCACCGTCGTGACGTCGGCGGCCTTGACGTCGAGGTCGGCCCGGGCGGCCTCGTAGGAGGGCGCGGTCAGGGACACCGTCCGGGGACCGGAGGGACTCTGGACCACGTAGCCGCCGTCGGCCGCGGTGGTGGCGGAGACGGCCGAATCGCCGCTGCCGACGGTCACGGTGGCCCCGCCGACGCCCGCTCCGTCGTTGGCGTCGAGGACCCTGCCGGTGACCACGCCGCTGCGGGTGGTGCGGAAGCCGATGGACAGGCCGTCGCTGAGGACGGCGGTGTTGAAGGAGTACGCGAAGGCGTCGGTGCCGGCCGCGTTCTCCACGCCGACGGTGGCGGAGGAGCCGCCCTTGATGCCGGTGCCTCCGGTGCCCTTGTAGGAGTAGGTGACGGCGCCGTCCTCGCCGATGGAGGCCGAGAAGGAGAAGGTGTCGGCCTGCGCCGACCAGTGGGAGACCTGGCGCCACTCGATGACGTAACTGCGGTGCGGCGCGGTGCCGGTGACGGCGGTGAAGACGCCCGAGCCGCTGCCGGCGGCGCCGACGACCAGGTCGTCCCAGAAGGGGTAGAGGGCGGCGTTGGGGGTGCCCGTGCTCGGGATGTCCCCGTTGACGTCGGCGGTGTTGTTGCCGCCGAAGCTGACGGTGCCGTTCGTGCCGATCCAGGCATGGCCGTACGTCTTGCCGTACAGCGGGAGCGGGAAGGGCAGGTCGACGCGCTCGGTGGTGTTGTCGCCGGTCAGCGCGAGTGGGTGGTCCCCGACCGGGTACGGGCGACTGCCCGGGGCGGCGCAGGCGTAGCCGTAGCCGTCGGTGCGCTCGGGCAGGTCGACGGCGACGGTGGTGTCCCCGGTGACGGTGACCCGGGCGGCGCCGGCGGTCACGCAGCGGGAGGGGTGGGTGGCGCCCACGGTGTAGGTGCCGTGGGGCACGGTGACCCGGAAGCGCCCTTGGGCGTCGGTGGTCGCCGTGAGCGGGGTGTCCGCGAGGATGACGGTCGCGCCCGCGGCCGGGCCGGCGGCGGAGGAGACGGTCCCGGTGAGCGTGCCGGAGGGGGCCTGGAGGAGCGTGAAGTCGCCGGTGGTGGTGGCCTGTTCGGTGACGGTGGCCGTCGCGGTCCGCGGTCCGTAGCCGAACTTGGCCGCGGTCAGGCTGTACGCGCCGACCGACAGGGAGGCGAAGCGGTAGCCGCCGTCGGCGGCGGTGGTCGCCGTACGGTCGATGGGGCCGTCGGCGGTGACCTTCACGCCCGCGACGGGGGCGCCGGAGCCGTCGCGGACGGTGCCGGCCAGGGAGCCGATCGCGCCGCGCGGGGCGGCGGCGACCGCGGCGAGCGCGTCGAGGCGCCCCTCGCCGAAGACGTTGTTGTCGGCGGCGCTGCCGCCGCACTGGGAGCTGTCGGTGTCCAGGGCCGTGCCGTCGAGCAGGGCCTCGGTCTGCGCGACGTCGCCTTCGAGCGCGGGCGCGGCCGACCAGAGCAGCGCCACGGTGGCGGCGGTGTGCGGGGAGGCCATGGAGGTGCCGGAGAAGGACTCGTAGCCGCCGCCGGGCACGGAGGAGCGGACGTTCACGCCGGGGGCGGAGATGTTCGGCTTGACGATGCCGCCGGGGCCCGCGCCGCGCGAGGAGAAGGAGGCGACGGCGCCGTTGATGTCGAAGGCGCCGGAGCTGTAGGAGGCGGCGTAGTCGCCGGGCGAGCCGCTCGTGGAGCAGCCGGGTCCGGCGTTGCCGTTGCTGAACGCGGGGAAGATCCCGGCGGCGCGCCAGGTGTCGACGACCTGCTGGTACCAGGTGTCGCCGCCCGATCCGCCCCAGGAGTTGTTGACCACGTGCGGGGCCAGGTCGGGTCGCGGGTTCTGACCGGACAGGTCGGTCGGGGCGACGATCCACTGGCCGGCGGCGAGCAGGGAGGCCTCGGAGCAGGAGTTGGACTCGCAGCCCTTGGCGGCGATCCACTTGGCCCCGGGTGCCACACCGATCTTGTTGGCGCCGCCGTCGTCGCCGACCATCGTGCCCATGGTGTGGGTCCCGTGGTCGTTGTTGTCGCACGGCGCCGCGCTGGCGCAGACACCGGCGGGGTCGAACCAGTTGTAGGCGTGGTCGTAGGTCCCGTCCGCGTTCTTGCCGCGGTACTGGTTGTTCACGGCGGGGTGGGTGTAGTCCACGCCGCTGTCGATGTTGGCGACGACGATGCCCTCGCCGCGCACGCCGAGCTGCTCCCAGACCTGCGGGGCCTTCACGCGGTCGATGTTCCACTCGACGGCGTCGGCCGCGGTCTTCTCGCGGGCGCCCTCGGCGGGTCGGGGGAGGGTGATCTTCTCGTCGGTCGCGATCCGGGAGACCTCGGGACGCTGGGCCAGGGCGCCGGCGAGCTTCTGGGTGCCGACGACGCGGACGGCGTTCACGATCCAGTACGAGGTGTACTCGGCCTTGGCCCCGGCAAGGGCCTTCAACAGCTCGGCCTGGGTCCGGGCGGCGTGCTCCCGCTTGGTCCGCAGAACCGTTTCCGCTTTGGCGGCCCGAGTCTTCTGCCGCCCGGCCGCGGTGAGGTCGGCGGCGCTGTCGAGGTAGACCCAGAAGGCCGCCTTGTCCGCCCCGTCCAGCTGGGCGCGCAGCGCGGGCTCGATCTTGCGATCGGCGGTTCCCGGGGTGGGCCCGGGGTCCGGCGCGGCGGCGGCGACCCCCGCGCCGAGCGGGAGGAGCAGCAGGGCGGCGAGGGCGGCGAGCCCCGTCCGTAAGGAGCGCCGACCCCGGCGCGGGGCCGGGCGATGGTGCGGCGCGGCGCGGTGGTGGGATCCGCCGCTGCGACGGGATGCGTGATGCCGCGGAGCGGGGGCGTCGTGGGGTGCGGGGTCGCTGTGGGGTGCGGGGCGGTCGTGGGGTGCGGGGTCGCTGCCCGGTGCGGGGCGGTTGCCTGGTGCCACGTGGGTCTCCTCGTACGCCGTGGGCGGGTGGAGCGCTGGGGTGGAGCGGTGAGAAGGCGCGCGCGGGCTCGTCCCGGCGGCGCCGGAGGGGGCCCTGGTGACGTGCGCGGGTCATGGTCCGCGAGGCGGCATGTCCACTACAAGAGCGCCTATTGAGCCTCGCCCCCGGGCCCTACGAGCGGACAGGCCGGCATCTCGGACCGGCCGCCGGGTGGCCTTCCCGGGCGCGGCGGGCCAGCCTGGGGGCATGACCGCGCCCGCACCCGGTGTTCCGCTGCACTCCGCCCGAGGTCGGTGGATCGTCTTCGCCACCGTGCTCGGTTCGGCCATGGCCCTCCTGGACTCGACCGTGGTCAACGTGGCGCTCCCGCGCATCGGCCGCGACCTCGGCGCCGACCTGGCGGTGCTCCAGTGGACGGTCAACGCCTATCTGCTGACGATGGCCGGGCTGATCCTGGTCGGCGGTGCGCTCGGCGACCGCTTCGGCCGGCGACGGATCTTCGTGCTCGGCGTGGTGTGGTTCGCGGTGGGCTCGCTGCTGTGCGGAATCGCCCCCAACGAGGGGGTGCTGATCGCCGCCCGGGCCCTCCAGGGCGTTGGCGGAGCCCTGCTGACCCCGGGGTCCCTGGCGCTGATCCAGGGCTCGATCCACCCTGACGACCGGGCCCGGGCCGTGGGCCTGTGGTCCGGGTTCGGGGGCGTCGGGGCGGCGGTGGGGCCGTTCCTGGGCGGCTGGCTGGTGGACGGGCCCGGCTGGCGGTGGGTGTTCCTGCTGAACGTGCCGGTGGCCGCGCTCTGTGTGCCGGTGGCGCTCAGGCACGTACCGGAGTCGCGCGATCCACACGCCGCCGGACGGTTCGACGTGGCCGGGGCGGCCCTCGCCGCCACCTCGCTGGCCCTGATCACGTACGCGCTGATCGAGGCCCGCGACGGCTCGGTGTGGGTGGTGTGCGCCGCGGTGGTCGGGGTGCTGCTGGGGGCCGCGTTCGTGTGGGTGGAGCGCAGCCGGGCGGATCCGATGGTCCCGCCGGACATCTTCGCCTCCCGGCTCTTCACCGCCGTCAACCTCGTCACCCTGTGCGTCTACGCGGCGTTCGGCGGCTTCTTCTTCCTTGTCGTGCTACAGCTCCAGGTGGTGGCCGGTTACTCGGCCCTGGGTTCCGGCGCGGCGCTGCTGCCGACCACCGCCCTGATGCTGCTGCTGTCGGCCCGGGCGGCGGCGCTCGGCGAGCGGATCGGGCCGCGGATCCCGCTGACGGTGGGACCGCTGCTCTGCGCCGCCGGGATGCTGCTGATGCTGCGGGTGGGGCCGGACGCCTCGTACGTCCGGGACGTGCTGCCCGCCCTCCTGGTGATGGGCGCCGGGATGACCACCCTGGTGGCCCCGCTGACCGCGACCGTGCTGGCCTCGGTGGACCCCGGGCGTGCGGGCCTGGCCAGCGGGATCAACAACGCCGCCGCGCGGGCCGCCGGGCTGCTGGCCGTCGCCGGGCTGCCGCTGCTGGCCGGGATGGGCCCCGAGTCCTATCTGTCGGCCGACGCCTTCGACGCGGCCTTCGGACGGGCCATGCCCTGGTGCGCGGGGATCCTGGTGTTCGGGGCCGGCCTGGCCTGGGCCACCGTGCGCAAGCCCGCCGTCGGGGCCCCGCACGCGCAGTGCCGCACCCAGTGCGCGCTCACCTCCCCGTCGCTGGAGCCTCCGGAGGCGAACCCGCCGGCCCGGCGCACCTGATCGGGCCCGGCGGACGCGATGTGCTGGAGTGCGGCTGCGGACCTGACGGCGGGCACGGTCGTGACCGCCGTCGGGGTGGTGTGCGTGGTGCGCGTGCGGCGCGCCCGCGACCTGCTCGTCGCCGGGCTCCCGCTGCTGCTGGGCGCGCACCAGCTGATCGAGGCCGCCGTCTGGAGGGCGGGCGGCGGCTGCGGACCGGCGACCACGGCCTGGGCCGTCGTGGCCCTGCCGGTGCTGCCCGTCTGGGTTCCGCTGGGGGTGCTGCTCGCCGCCGCCCCCGGCGACCGGCGGCGGCTGTGGGGGCCGGCGGCGCTGGGCCTGGCCGCCGCCGCGGTGCTCGCGTACTGCCTGGCCACGAGGCCGGTGACCGCCGAGATCCGGGGTCGGGTGATGGGGTACGCCCTCGACGTGCCGTTCGCGCCGCTGGTGACGGCGGTCTACCTCGCCGCCACCCTGGGCTCCCTGCTGCTCGCCGGGGACCGCCGGCTGCGCCGACTGGGTGTCGTCCTGACCGCCGGGGCGGTGGTGTGCGCGGTCCTCTGGCGGCTGGAGTTCGCCTCGACCTGGTGCGCCTTCGCCGCCGCGGCCTCGCTGCTGGTCCTCGGCTGGGTGCGGCGCGGGCCGCCGCCGCCCGCTCCGGAGCGTGGCTACTGGTTCTCGGCGCCGAGCACGAAGAGGAGGTAGACGAAGAAGGCGAAGAGGTGGCCGACGAAGAGGTAGGCGACCAGGCGGATCACCAGTCCGCGCGGGAACTTCGACTCGATCCGGCTCCGTACGGGCGCGGTCGCCGCCGCGGGCTCGGGCGCGATCGGCCCCCGCGCCTCGTCACGGACCTGCGGGGCCGCGTCGGGCTGCGGGGCGGCGGTCGGCTGCGCGTGTGACACGTTCTCTCCCTGGGGCATGGTCGGGCTCCCTAACGGTGGTGCGTGGTGTCGCCCGCGCCGAGGCACAGCCCGGCGAGGCTGCTCTGGAGCAGGGTGTGGACGAAGAGCAGCTCCGCGCCTCCGGGATCGGGCGCGCCGATCCGGTGCGGGGTCAGCGAGTCGAAGTGGGCGCTGTCCCCTGGCTCCAGGAGGTGCTCGACCTCCCCCAGGTGCAGTCGCAGCCGTCCGGTGAGCACGTACAGCCACTCCTCGCCGGGGTGGACGCGGACGAGGTCGCCCTGGCCGCGCCCCTGGGGGACGCCCACCCGCAGCGCCTGCATCCCGCGTCCGGAGCCGCCCGCCTGCCGGTACGTCCAGCCGTCGGCCTCTCGGGCTCCCGGTCCCCCGCCCCGTACGATGGGATCCGCGACGGCCGGGGTCTCGCCGAGCAGTTCGGAGACGGTCGTGCCGTAGGTGCGGGCGAGGCCGAGCAGCAAGGGCAGGGACGGCAGACGACGGCCGGTCTCCAGTCGCGACAGGTGCGCGGGCGAGAGCCGGGCGCGGGCGGCGGCCGCTTCCAGGGTGAGGCCCGCGCGGCGGCGCAGGTCGCGCAGTTGCGGGGCGACCGCGGGCAGGTCACCGGCGGGGTCGCCGGAGTCCGCGGGCCCCTCGGGATCGGGGTTCATACACCCGATTGAGCCAGAGGTTTACCTTCCTGGCAATTTCCCTTACCTCTGAGGCAAAAGCGCCCGGGTCACGACTCCATGGCGCCCTGTCCGCGGACCGTCTCCACGGTGTCGGCCTGCTCGGCCTCCTTGTCGGGGCGGTGGCGCAGGACTCGGGCGAAGCGCAGGGCGATGCCGGCGGGGTAGCGGGAGGAGCGCTGCAGGCCGTCGTAGGCGATCTCGACCACCAGCTCGGGGCGGACGCGGGCGGTGAACCCGTCGTCCTCGACCGTCAGCTCGCCCAGGCGAACGGTCTGCCAGCGGAGCATCTCGTCGGTCAGCCCCTTGAAGGTCTTGCCGAGCATGACGTACCCGCCGTCGGAGGTCCGCGCGCCCAGGTGGAGGTTGGACAGCAGGCCGGTGCGGCGGCCGTGGCCCCATTCGGCGGCGAGGACGACGAGGTCGACGGTGTGCACTGGTTTGACCTTGAGCCAGCGCTTGCCGCGCCGGCCGGCCTCGTAGGCGGAGTCCAGGGCCTTGACCACGGCGCCCTCGTGGCCCCGGGCCAGCGATTCGGCCAGGAAGCGTTCGGCCTCGGCCGCCTGCGCCGCCGGATCCTCCACCACCAGCCTGCGTACCCGGGAGGCCTCCGGGACGAGCGCGGCCAGCGCGGCGTAGCGCTCGCGGACGGGCAGGTCGAGCAGCACCCGGTCACCCTCGGCCAGCAGGTCGAAGAAGTACGCGGTCACGGGGAGGACGCGCCGGGCCGCCGCCACGTCCGAACGTGAGCCGACCCGGCTCGCGATCTCCTGGAAGGGCACCGGGCGGCCGTCGAGGCCCTGTCCGATGACCTCGCCGTCGAGGATGAACCGGTCGCCCGGCAGGGACAGGGCCAGTTCGGCCACCTCCGGCAGCCGGTCGGTGATCTCGTCCAGGGACCGGGTGTGGATGCGCACCTCGTCGCCGACGCGGTGGACCTGGACGCGGATCCCGTCGAGCTTCTCCTCCACGGCGCAGGGGCCCAGCGCCGTCAGGGCGTCGGTCACCGACCTGGCGGTCCCGGCGAGCATGGGCTGTACGGGCTGCCCCACGCGCAGGGTCACCCCGCGCAGGGCCTCGCTCCCCTCGGCGAGCACGGCCGCCGCGACCCGGGGCAGCGAGCCGTCCAGCATCACGGCCCGGCGCAGGGCGGCAGCGGGCACCCCGGCGGCCGAGGCCACGCCCTCCAGGGCGACGGCGTCCGACGCGCCCTGCCGGACCTCCCCCGAGAGCAGCGCCCGCAGGAAGCGCTGCTCGGGCGCGGTGGCGGCGCCGAGCAGGGCGGCGAGGATCCGGGCGCGTTCGGCCCGGGCCCCCGGCCCGGCCACGGCGGCCAGCTCGGTCACCGCCGCGTCCACCGCGCCGACGGTCAGGGTGGGGGACGGGGCCGGTTCGCTGTCGCCGGCCAGGGCGCGCCAGCCGACGCCGGGGCGGCCCTGGGGCAGCCGCCCGGACAGGTAGGCGACGACCAGGGCGGCCTCGCCGGCGGGAGCCTCCGCGAACAACCCCGCCAGCAGGGCGGTCTTCCGGGAGCGGGCGGAGGTCTCGGCGACCTCGCGGGACACGCGCACGACCTCGGCCAGCAGCATGCCGCCCATCCTGCCGCCGCCGGGCGGCTCCCGCAGTCCGGGACGGGCCCCCGGCGATCTCCCCGCGCGGCTCTCGCGTACCGCGGGCGCGGTACGCGGGAGCCGCGCGGTACTCCCGAAGAAGGGGTCGAGGTCCACCTGGGGCAGCTCGGGCCGGGGCACCGGTGGCCGTAGGGTTCCCGTATGAAGCCACGAATGCCCCGGCGGCCACGTCTGCCCCGGCGGCGCCGCGACCGTCTGCTGGCCGGCGCCGCCGCCCTCGCCGTGCTGGCCGGCGCCGGAACCTGGACGGTGGCCGCCGCGTCCGGCGACGCCCCGGCCGCCCACCGCACGGACCAGGTACTGGAGCGGCCCGGCGCCGGGATCGACACCTCCTACTTCACCGCCGGGGACCCCTCCCGCAAGCGTCCCGCCGTGCTCCTCGGGCACGGTTTCGGCGGGAGCAAGGACGACGTACGGGCCCAGGCGGAACAGCTGGCCCGCGACGGGTACGCCGTCATGACCTGGTCGGCGCGCGGCTTCGGCCGCTCCGGAGGGCAGATCGGGCTGAACGATCCCGAGCACGAGGTCAAGGACGTCTCCGCGCTGATCGACTGGCTGGCCCGCCGGCCCGAGGTGCGCCTGGACGCCGACGGGGACCCGCGCGTGGGCGTGGCCGGGGCCTCCTACGGCGGGGCCGTGTCGCTGCTGGCCGCCGGCCACGACCGGCGCGTCGACGCGATCGCCCCGCAGATCACCTACTGGAACCTGGCCGATTCCCTCTTCCCTCAGGGCGTCTTCAAGAAGCTGTGGGCCGGGATCTTCTTCACCACCGGCACGGCCTCGGGCCTCCAGCCCGGTGGCGGTCAGGCGGCGGCCGGAGCAGGGTCGTCCGGCGGCGCGTCCGCCGGCGCCGCGCCCTCCGGGACGCCGAACGCCGGCCCCACGGGTCCGGGCGCGGCCTCCGCCTGTGGGCGGTTCGAGCCGCAGCTGTGCGCCATGTACGAGCGGGTCGCGGTGGCCGGGAAGCCGGACGCCGAGGCGCGCGAGCTGTTGGAGCGGCGCAGCCCCTCCGCCGTGGGCGACCGGATCAAGGTGCCCACCCTGATCGTGCAGGGTCAGGACGACTCCCTCTTCCCGCTGGACCAGGCCGACGCCATGGCCCGGACCATCGCCGCCAACGGCGCTCCCGTCGCCGTCGACTGGGCGGCCGGCGGCCACGACGGCGGGATGCGCGAGTCCGACCGGGTCGCGGCCCGCGTGTCGTCCTGGTTCGACCGCTACCTCAAGGGCGACGAGGGGGTCGACACCGGCCCGGCGTTCCGCGTCTCGCGCTCCGGCGGCATCGACTCCACCGACGGGCGGGTCACCCTGCGCGGGGCGAGCGGCGACCGCTACCCCGGGCTGACCGCCTCGCCGAAGGAGTTCGCCCTCGCGGGTCGGGAGCAGACCTTCGCCAATCCGGCGGGCGCCACTCCGCCCGCCCTCTCCGCGCTGCCCGGCATCGGCGGCCAGTTGGCCTCCCTCGGCGCCGGCTTCGCGCTGGACTTCCCGGGGCAGTACGCCCGCTTCGACTCGGAGCCGCTGGCCGAAGGGATCCGTGTCACCGGCACTCCGACCCTCACCCTGAAGGTGAGGTCGACGGCTGCCGACGGTTCGGCCGTGCTGTTCGGCAAGGTGTACGACGTGGGGCCCGACGGGCTTCAGCAGGTGCTGCCGAGTCAGCTCGTCGCGCCGGTACGGGTGGAGGACGCCGGTCAGGGTCGCGACGTGCGGCTGCGGTTGCCGGCGATCGACCACGCCGTCGAGGCGGGACACCGGCTGCGACTCGTCGTGGCCGCCACCGACCTCGGCTACGCCTCCCCCGTCGCGCCGGCCTCGTACACGGTCGCGGCGCAGGGGCCGCTGGCCGTGCCCGTCATGGACGGCGTGCGCACGGCGACGGCCGGGCTGCCCGCCTGGGTGTGGTGGCTGCCCCTGGCCGCCGCGGCGCTCGCCGCGGGTCTGCTGGGCATCCGGCGCGGCGGGCCCGCCCGTGCGGCGCGGCCCGACACGGCCGCGGATCCCGCACTGGCCGACGTACCGCTGGACATCACCGGGCTCTCGAAGCGCTACGCCAAGGCCCAGGACCGGTACGCGGTGCGGGACGTTTCCTTCCGGGTGGAGAAGGGGCAGGTCCTCGGCCTGCTCGGGCCCAACGGGGCCGGGAAGACCACCACGCTGCGCATGCTGATGGGCCTGATCACCCCGGACGCCGGTGAGATCCGCGCGTTCGGGCACCCGATCCGACCCGGGGCGCCCGTGCTCTCACGGGTCGGTGCCTTCGTGGAGGGCGCCGGATTCCTGCCGCACCTGACCGGCCGGGCCAATCTGGAGCTGTACTGGCAGGCCACGGGCCGGCCCGCCGAGGACGCGCACCTGGCCGAGGCCCTGGCGATCGCCGGGCTCGGCGACGCCCTGGAGCGGGCGGTGCGCACCTACTCGCAGGGCATGCGCCAGCGCCTCGCCATCGCGCAGGCCATGCTCGGGATGCCCGACCTGCTGATCCTGGACGAGCCGACCAACGGGCTGGACCCGCCGCAGATCCGCGAGATGCGCGACGTGATGATCCGCTACGCGGCGGGCGGCCGGACGGTCATCGTTTCCAGCCACCTCCTGTCGGAGGTGGAGCAGTCCTGCACCCACCTGGTCGTCATGGACCGGGGCCGGCTGGTGCGGGCGGGCGAGGTTGCCGAGATCACCGGCGGCGGCGACACGCTCCTCGTCGCACTGGAGGGCCCGGTCAACGAGGTGACCGTGGAGAAGATCGCCGCCCTGGAAGGGGTGGGCTCCGTGGTTCCGGCGGACGACGGGCTCCTCGTACGGCTCGAAGGGACGACTGCCGCCCGGCTGATCGCCGAACTCGTCCGCCTGGAGGTTCCGGTGGCCGCGGTGGGTCCCCACCGCCGGCTGGAGGACGCCTTCCTGACCCTGATCGGAGGTGCGGCATGAGCACCGTCCAGGAGACCGCGCCCGGCTACCACCCCTCCCGGACGCTGCCGCTGCGCGTGGAAGCACTGCGCCAGTGGCGGCGACGGCGGACGCTGGTGATGGCCGGGGTGCTGGCCGCGCTGCCGTTCGTCATGATCATCGCGTTCGCGGTGGGCGGCGGCCCCGACAACGGTCCGGGCGGCGGCAACGGCCGGGTGTCCCTGATCGACACGGCCACGGCCTCCGGCGCGAACTTCGCCGCCACCTGCCTGTTCGTCTCGGCGGGCTTCCTGCTGGTGGTGCCGGTGGCGCTGTTCTGCGGGGACACCGTGGCCTCGGAGGCCGGTTGGTCCTCGCTGCGCTACCTGCTGGCCTCGCCCGTGCCGAGGGCGCGGCTGCTGTGGAGCAAGCTGGTGGTGGCGCTCGGGTTCAGTCTCGCCGCGATCGTGTTGCTCCCGGTGGTGGCCCTGGCCGCGGGCACGGCGGCGTACGGCTGGGGACCGCTGAAACTGCCGACGGGCGGGGCGCTGCCGGCGGCGGACACGGTGCCCCGGCTCGCGCTGGCCGTCGCCTTCGTCTTCGTGTCGCAGCTGGTCACGGCCGGGCTGGCGTTCTGGTTGTCCACGCGTACCGACGCACCGCTGGGCGCGGTGGGCGGCGCGGTCGGACTGACCATCGTCGGGAACGTGCTGGACGCGGTGACGGCCCTGGGGTCGTGGCGCGAGTTCCTGCCCGCGCACTGGCAGTTCGCCTGGGCCGACGCCCTCCAACCGCACCTGGAATGGGGCGGGATGATCAAGGGCACGGCGGTGTCGGTCTCGTACGCGCTGGTGCTGTTCGCGCTGGCGTTCCGCGGGTTCGCCCGCAAGGACATCGTGTCCTGAGCCCGCTCGCGCACGCCCTCGCCCCGGCGCGGCCCTCCACGAACCGGAGGGCCGCGCCGGGGTGTTCGTGTGCGGGGATGCGTCGGCCGGTCGAGGACGCGTCGGCTATGTGAGGACGCGTACGGGCGCGCCGTCCAGGTAGGCGAGGACGTCCTCGACCGCCTCCCCGTAGTACGTGGCGTAGTTGGCCCGGGTGACGTAGCCCAGGTGCGGGGTGGCGAGCAGGTTCGGGGCGGTGCGCAGCGGGTGGTCGGCCGGCAGCGGTTCGGTGTCGAACACGTCGAGGGCGGCGCCCGCGATCCGCCCCTCGCGCAGGGCCTCCAGCAGCGCGTCCTGGTCGACGATGGCGGAGCGGGAGGTGTTGACGAGGTACGCGTCCGGGCGCATGAGGGCCAGTTCGGGCGCGCCGATCAGCCCCCGGGTGCGGTCGCCGAGGGCGAGGTGGACGGAGACGAAGTCGCTGTCGGCCAGGAGTGCCTCCTTGGAGGGGGCCAGGACGGCCCCGACCTCTTCGGCGCGTTCCTCGGTGAGGTTCGCGCTCCAGGCCGACACCTCCATCCCGAAGGCGAGCGCGACCCGTGCGACACTGCTGCCGATCTTGCCGAGTCCCAACAGGCCCAGGCGGCGACCGTGGAGGTCGGCGCCGACCGTCTGCTGCCAGGGCCCGCCGGCGCGGAGGCCGGCGTTCTCCACGGCGATGCCCCGGGCCAGGCCCAGGATGAGGGCCCAGGTCATCTCGACCGGCGGGGTGGAGGAGCTGGCGGTCCCGCACACGGTCACGCCGACGCGCGCGGCGGCGTCGTGGTCGATGACCGAGTTCCGCATGCCGCTCGCGACGATCAGCCTCAGGCGCGGGAGCCGTTCCAGCACCCGGCCCGGGAAGCGGACGCGTTCGCGCAGGGTGACGAGGACGTCGAAGTCGGCGAGACGGGCGACGAGTTCGTCCTCGTCGTCGAGGTGGTCGGGGAAGGAGACGACCTCGATGCCCCGGTCCGTGACGGCGGACCAGTCGGCGTGGGCGCCCGCCGCCCGCTGGAAGTCGTCGAGGATCGCGCAGCGCAGGACGGCGGTGCCGGGAGCGGGGTCGCTCATGCGGCGGTTCCGGCGACGGCGTCGATCTCCGCGAGGAGTTCGGCCTCCAGGGGGCGGTCGGCGACGGCGGCGTTGGCGCGGACCTGTTCGGCGGAGGTGGCGCCCGCAATGACGGAGGCGCATCCGGGCTGGGCGGAGAGCCAGCCGATCGCGATCTCCAGCAGGGTGCGGCCGTACTTGTCGGCGAGCGCGGCGAGGGCTTCGACGGTGTCGAGGCGCTGCTCGGTGAGGTAGGAGTCGCGGCCTTCGAGTCGGGAGCCGGCCGGGACGGGGGCGCCGCGCCGGATCTTGCCCGTGAGCAGGCCGTTGGCGAGCGGGAAGTACGGCAGGACGCCGAGGCCGTAGTGGCGGGCGGCGGGAACCAGTTCGCGTTCGGCCGACCGCTGGAGCAGGGACCATTCGTTCTGCGCCGAGACGAAGGGGGTCGCGCCGGTCTCGCGGGCGACGTGGGCGGCTTCGGCGAGCTGCCAGCCGCTGAGGTTGGAGTGCCCGATGTAGCGGATCTTGCCCTCGGCGACCAGTTCGGTGAGCGCGGCGAGGGTTTCGGCCACGGGGGTGGCGGGGTCGGGGCTGTGCAGTTGGTAGAGGTCGATGTGGTCGGTGTCCAGGCGGCGCAGGGACTCCTCGACGGCCCGCCGGACGTAGGCGCGGCCCCCCAGGGACCCGGCGGCGCGGCCGTAGCCCATGTCCACGCCGTCGTAGCCGAACTTGGTGGCGAGGACCACCTGGTCGCGGCGGCCCTTGAGGGCCTGGCCGAGGTGCAGTTCGGAGCCGCCGCTGCCGCCGTAGATGTCGGCGGTGTCGAGCAGGGTGATCCCGGAGTCGAGGGCGGCGTCGACGACGGCGCGCGTCGCCTGGGCATCGAGGCGTCCGCCGAAGTTGTTGCAACCGAGGCCTACGGCGGAGACCTGGAGGCCTGAACGGCCCAGGGGGAGATAGCGCATGCGGGTCTTCCTCCACGTTCGTCCTGCACATGATCAACTGAGCAGGTCGAAGTCTAGGTCGCCCGACGGCCCGCTCAGAAGAGGTCGGCGAGGCGCTTGCCGATCTCCCAGGCCTCCCGCACCGAGCACACCCCCAGATCGGGGTCCCGGTCCGCGGCGGCCCGCGCGAGGGCGGGGGTGGCGTAGAAGTTGACCCGGTCGCAGAACACCTCGCGGATGTCGGCGCCGGTGGCCGGGGCCAGGGTCACGGAGGCCTCCGCCGGTGTGAGGTCGCGGATCCCGTCCGGGGTGACGGTGAGGGCGATGGCCTCGCCGGTGCTCGCGCAGCGGCCGGTGACCTTGCTGATCGGCTCCTTGAACACCAGGGGGAACATCAGCACGTCCATCACGCACCACCCGTACACCGTGCGTCCCCGCAGTTCCATGGCGTACGGGCGGGCGGAGTTCAGGGACACGCCGGCGCCGATGATGTCGCCGCTCTGCTCCGGGCCGTCGGTCTCCAGATCGAAGTCCATGCCGTGGAAGCGGTCCAGGACCTCCTCCGCCGGCCGGCCGAGCAGGGCGCCCGCCTTGGCCGGGGAGAGGGGCCCGTGTCGGAGCAGCCCCTCGACGACGACGGCGCCGGCGGCCATGAGCTCGACGCCCTTCGGGGAGGTCCACTTGGCGACCAACTGGTCGGACAGGTCCTGCACGCGGGGGTTCACTCACGTCCTCCTTGCTCACCGCGCCTACGGCCGGCCGGGCACGGGGTCGGGGTTGGGGTCGGGTCCGAACCCAGACTCAGCGTCCGATTCGCCCTGTTTCCAACCTATCGGACGGCAGGCCGACGCGGCGGGCGTGACCTCCCTCACTCCCCCCGGGGTCCGGGGCGCGGGTCGTCCGGGGCGCGGGTCGTCCGGGCCGCCGGGAGCGCCGCGTCAGAGGATCCGGTCCGCTCCTGCGGCGGGGGCGGCGGCCGTGACGCGCGGCGGTCGGAACCCGGCCCGGACGAAGGCGTCCGTGACGGCTCGGGTCACCTCGGCCTCGGCTTCGGCGTCGATCAGGGTCAGGGCGGAACCGCCGAAGCCGCCGCCGGTCATCCGGGCCCCGTACGCGCCCGCGGCCTCGGCGGTGGCGACGGCGAGGTCCAGCTCCGGGCAGGACACCTCGTAGTCCTCGCGCAGGGAGGCGTGGCCCGCGCTGAGCAGCGGACCCGCCTCGCGCAGCCGGCCGGCGCGCAGGGACTCCTCGACGCGCAGGACGCGTTCGTTCTCGGTGACCACGTGTCGCACCCGGCGGCGCGCGACCGGGTCCGCGAGCCGGGACAGGGCCTCCTCCAGCCCGGCGTACGGGAGGTCGCGCAGGGCGGGCAGTCCGAGCGCGGCGGCGGCCCGGTGGCAGGTGGCGCGGCGCTCGGCGTAGGCCCCGTCGGCGAGGGCGTGCCTGACCCGGGTGTCGACGACGAGCAGGCCCAACCCGGCCGCCGCGCAGTCGAAGGGGATGTGCCGCTGTTCGAGGGTGCGGGTGTCCAGGCGCAGGGCGTGCCCCTCGGTGGCGCACGCCGAGGCCATCTGGTCCATCACCCCGCAGGGCACGCCGACGTACGCGTTCTCGGCGCGACGGGCGAGCGCGGCCAGTTCGGGGCTGGGCGGGGTGAGCCCGTGGATGCCGGTGAGGGCGAGGGCGGTGGCCACCTCCAGGGCGGCGGAGGAGGACAGGCCCGCCCCCGTCGGGACCTCGGAGCGGACGTGGAGGTCCGCGCCGCCCGTGAGGTCGGCCGGGAGCCCGGCCTCCAGCAGCGCCCACGCCACTCCGGCGGGGTAGCCCGCCCAGGCGTCGGCGCCGCGCGGCGGTCGGGCCGGGTCGAGTCCGGCCGCGTCCAGGGTGAGGACCCCGGCCCGGACGTCGGCGGAGTGCAGCCTGAGGATCCCGTCGGTGCGGCGGGCCGCGGCCACCTCGGTGCGCTGCGGGAGGGCGAAGGGCAGGGCGAAGCCGTCGTTGTAGTCGGTGTGTTCGCCGATCAGGTTGACCCGGCCCGGCGCCGCCCAGACCCCTTCGGGCGAGTACCCGTACAGCTCCCGGAACTCCCCGGCGGTCCGGTTCACGGGGTCGCCACCTCGCGCAGGCGGGCGGCCGCGTCCTCGGGCCGGACGTCGTTCATGAAGGCCTCCATCCCGGACTCGGTGCCGGCGAGGTACTTCAGCTTGTCGGCGCTGCGGCGGACGGTGAACAGCTCCAGGTGGAGGGCGAAGTCGGCGCGCGCCCGGCCCGGCTCGGTCGGCGCCTGGTGCCAGGCGGAGATGTAGGGGGTGGGGTCGGCCCGGTCGAAGAGCCGGTCGAAGCGGCGCAGCAGTTCCAGGTAGAGCCGGGGGAACTCGGCGCGGGCCGCGTCCCCGAGGGCGGGCAGGTCGGGGACCCGGCGGTGCGGGTAGAGGTGGACCTCGTACGGCCAGCGGGCGGCGTAGGGGACGAAGGCGCTCCAGTGCTCGCCCTCCAGCACCACGCGGGCGCCCTCCGCGCGTTCGGTGGCCAGGACGGAGTCGAAGAGGTTGCCGCCGGTGCGGTCCCGGTGCGCGGCGACGGCGGCGAGCATCCGGGTCGTGCGGGGGGTGACGAAGGGCAGGGCGTAGATCTGCCCGTGGGGGTGGGCGAGGGTGACGCCGATCTCGGCGCCCCGGTTCTCGAAGCAGTAGACCTGGGCGACCCCTTCGCGGGCGGAGAGTTCGACGGTGCGGTCGGTCCAGGCGGCGAGGACCAACGCGGCCCGCTCCTCGTCGAGTTCCGCGAACGAGGTGTGGTGGTCGGGGGTGAAGCAGACCACCTCGCAGCGACCGGTGTCCCCGGCGAGGGAGGGGAAGCGGTTCTCGAAGACGGCCACCTCGTAGTCCGGCGCGGGGATCTCGCTCGCGTGGTCGGGCGTGGAGGGGCAGAGCGGGCAGTCCTTGGTGGGCGGCAGGTGGGTGCGGCCCTGGCGGTGGGAGGCGATGACGACGTGGTCGCCGAGGAGGGGGTCGCGGCGGACCTCGGAGGAGGTCAGGCCGGCGTCGAGGGGGCGGGTGTCGGGTACGGCGCGGGCGGCTCCGTCCGCGGTGTCGAAGTAGAGGATCTCGCGGCCGTCGGCGAGGCGGGTGCTCGTGCGCTTCACGTGCGGATCTTCTTTCACTGGAGGGTGACGACGGTGGCACGGCCGAGGTCGGGCCGGTCGCGCAGCGGGAGTCCGGCGGCGGGGTCGGGGTGCCCCGGCGCGGCTTCGAGTTCGAGGAGGACGAGTTCGTTGGGGCCCTCGCGCCAGAGGGGGGCGGGGGCGTAGAGGGTCCGCTGCGGGCCGCGCGGGGTGTCGTAGTGGCCGAGGAGGAAACCGTTCAGCCAGAGCAGGCCGGCCCCGCGCGCGGAGAGGTCGACGAACCCGTCGGCGGCCGGATGGTCGAGGGTGTGCGTGAAGCGGTGGAAGACGGGCTCGCCCCGCGGCGCGGCGGCGTCGGACCACGACAGGCCGTCGAGGTCGGTGAGCGGCAGCGGTCGCATCTCCCAGTCGAAGAGGTGCTGGTGGCCGTGGCGCACCGCGCGCCAGATGCCCTTGCGGTCGTCGAGCAGCGGCCCGTAGTTGACCCGGCCCTGGGCGCGCACCAGGAGGTCGAGGACCACGCCCGCCTCGCCGACGGGCAGGTCGAGGCCCTCGTCGGGGGTGTTGCGGTCGAGGATGCCGAGGGGGCGGCCGTCGGCGAAGACGTACGCGCGGTCCCCGAGCCCGTCGACGCGGACGGGCATCGCGGGGCGCGGGCCGGAGACGGTGGTGCGGTAGTGGACCAGGCCGTGGCTCTGGCCGAGCTGTTCCATGGACTCGGGGGCGGGGCGCAGCACGGGCGGCCCGGCGAGGAGGTCCAGGGCTCCGAGGAGCGGGGCGGAGCCGGCCGGGAGGGCGTGGGCGGGGGCCATCCGGGGCGGGAGCGTGGGCAGCGGTTCCTCGGGGAGGGGGAGGTACTTGCCGATGACCTCGCGGAACGCGTGGAACTTCGGGGTGAGTTCGCCCGCCTCGCCGATCGGGGCGTCGTAGTCGTAGCTGGTGACGGTGGGCTGGTAGCCGGGGTCGCCGGGGCGGGAGCCGGTGTGGTTGGCGCCGGCCCAGAAGCCGAAGTTGGTACCGCCGTGGGCCATGTAGAGGTTGACGGAGGCGCCGGTGGCGAGGAGTTCGTCGAGGGAGTCGGCGGCGTCCCGTACGTCGCGGACGTGGTGGTCCTCGCCCCAGTGGTCGAACCAGCCGATCCAGAACTCCATCGCGGTCAGGGGGCCGGTCCGCTGGTAGCGGCGCAGGGTGGCGAGTCGTTCGGCGGGGCGCGCGCCGAAGGTGGCGGTGGCCAGCCGGCCGGGGACCGAGCCGCCTTGGAGCATGGCGTCCTCGGGGCCGTCGGCGGTGAACAGGAGGCAGTCGAGGCCGCGTCCCAGCAGGGCCCCTTCCACGTGGGCCCGGTAGCGGACGTCGTTGCCGTACGAGCCGTACTCGTTCTCGATCTGGACGGCCACCACGGGACCGCCGCGACTCGCGAGCAACGGAAGCAGCTCGGGGACGACCAGGTCGAACCAGCCGTCGACCTCGGCGAGGAAGCGGGGGTCGGCGCAGCGCAGGCGCAGGCCGTCGATGGCGAGGAGCCGGGCGGGCAGGCCCCCGAAGTCCCATTCGGCGCAGATGTAGGGGCCCGGGCGGACGATGGCGTCGAGGCCGAGGTCCTGGGCGGTGCGCAGGAAGCGGGCCAGGTCGCGCGGACCGGTGAAGTCGGCCTTGCCGGGGGCGCTCTCGTGGAAGTTCCACGGGACGTACGTGTCCACGGTGTTGGCCCCCAGGGCGCGGAGCCGTCGCAGCCGGTCCTCCCAGAGGTCGGGGTGGACCCGGAAGTAGTGGAGGGCGCCCGAGACGATGCGGTGGGGGCGGCCTGCGCGGCGGAATCCGTCCTGGTCGTGCGTGAGCATGCGCTGACTCCCGAGAGAGGTCGAGATGCCGTGAGGTGCCGGACGTCGCCGAATATATGAACGTGTCGTCCGCGACGTCAATGACCGGTTGAACGGGATCGATCGAATCGATCGTTTCGGTTGCCTATGATGGCCACCACGCCGGGCGAACGTGGATGCCGCCCGCGACCGGGCGACGCCGGCGGACGCCGCACCGGGCGACCACCACCGGGAACGACCGGACCGACCTCAGGGGGACCTCGTGAGAGCACATGTGGACCAGCGACAGGCGCAGGTGTTGGCGCTCGTTCGGGCGCGGGGCAGCGTGCGCGTGGCGGACCTGGCCCGGGAACTGGGCATCTCCCCCGTGACCCTGCGGCGGGACATCGAGGCGATGGCGTCCCGGGGCGAGATCCTGCGGATGCACGGGGTGATCACTCGCGTCGCGTCGCGCGGCGGCACCCTCGGGGAGCCCGGCGCGCGGAACGGCCCGCACCCGGCGGGAGCCGTGGGGGGCCCGGGACGCACGGCCGGGCGCGTGGTCGGCATGGTGGTGCCGACCACCGAGTACTACTACGCCGATGTCGTGCGCGGGGCCCGGGAGGTGGTCGAGGCGCGGGGCGGACGGCTGGCCGTGGGGCTGACCCGGTACCTGCCGGGCGAGGACCGGACGCAGGCCGACCGGCTGCTGTCGACGGGGGCGGAGGGGCTGCTGCTGACGCCGAACTGGGACACCGGGTCGCCCGGGCCGGGCGAGGGGGCGTGGACGGCGGAGCTGGCGGTGCCCACGGTGCTGGTCGAGCGGTGGGCTCCGGCCGGCCATCCGGCGGCCTCGCTCGACCGGGTGGTGTCGGACCACGCGCACGGGGCGGCCCGGGCCGTGCAGCACCTGGTGGCGTCGGGGCACCGGAAGATCGCGCTGGCCTGCCAGGAGACCCCGACGACGGCGCGGCTGAGGGCCGGGTACGAGGCCGCCGTCGCCGCGCTCGGGCTGGAGCCGGCGCCGGAGTGGCCCCCACCGGCGGCGGGCGGGGCGCCCTCGGTGGCCGACCGGTTCGCCCGGACGCTGGAGTACCTGTGCGGGGCGGTCACCTCGGGCGGGGTGACGGCGGCCCTGATCCACAGCGACACCGACGCGATCATGCTGATCCCGAGGCTCCAGGCGCGGGGCGTGCGGGTGCCGGAGGACCTGGCCGTGATCACCTACGACGACGAGGTGGCGGGGCTGGCCGACGTACCGCTGTCGGCCGTGGCGCCGGCCAAGCGGGAGGTCGGCGCCCGGGCGGCCGGGCTGTTGCTGGACCGGTTGGACGAGCGGGGCGCCGAGGGAGTTGAGGGAGTCGTCGGAGTCGTCGGGGAAGCGGCCGAGAGTCCGCGCCAGCACCTGGAGCTGCTGCCACGCCTGACCATTCGTTCATAAAGGGCATGACGATCTCAAAGAAGTGATTGTTTTGATCGACTTGCGCATTCGCTCTTGACGCTCTGCCGTGGCGTGCCAAGGATGGGCCGCGTTCTCCCATCCGTCGCCGCCGTCGGCGGCGGTCGTCCGTAGGAGCCGAATCATGTCGCGCAGCCTTCCCGCCCGTGTCCCCCGCGCCGCCCTCACCGCCTCGGCCGTCTCCCTCGTCCTGCTGACCGCCGCGTGCGGCGGCGGGCCGAAGGCGCAGACGGCCGCGGACTCGAACGGCTCGCCCGCACAACCGGTCACCGTCACCTACTGGTCGTCCTCGGCGGGCGCGCAGCAGACGGCCGATGCCTTCAACAAGACGCACCCGAACATCCAGGTGAAGTTCTCCGCCGTACCCGGCGGCCCGGACGGGGCGGCCAAGCTGGCGAACGCGGTCAAGGGCGGCAACGCCCCGGACATCGCGACGATGGACTACTCGGCGCTGCCGGAGTTCGCGAGCGGCGGGAACCTGGAGGACCTGAGCGCCACCTCCGGCGAGCTCGTCTCCGCGAAGTTCCCCGAGGCGGTCCAGTCGCTCGTGAAGCTGGGCGGCCGGACGTGGGCCGTACCCTTCGACGTCACCCCGCTCGAACTCTTCTACCGCAAGGACATCTTCGAGAAGCACGGGGTCGCCGTGCCGAAGACCTGGGAGGAGTACAAGGCCGCCGGGGAGAAGATCAACAAGGCGGACCCCTCGATCCGCATCACCAACTTCGGCGGTGGAGACCCCGCGGCCCTGGCCGGTCTGGCCTGGCAGGCGGGCGGGCGCTGGTACGGGACCGAGGGCGAGAAGTGGAAGGTGGCGGTCGACGATCCGCCCTCGCGGAAGGTCGCGGAGTACTGGAACGGGCTGATGGCCTCCGGAGTCGCCTCGAAGACCCCGCTGTGGGGTGAGGGCGAGGCCAAGGAGCGCAGCTCCGGACAGGTGGCCACGGTGATCGGCGCCGCCTGGACGGCGGGCACCTTCCTCGCCAACTACCCGGACCTGAAGGGCAAGTGGGGTATAGCCCCGCTGCCCACGTGGGACGGCCGACCGGCCACCGGCATGTACGGGGGGACCTCGTACATCGTGCCGAAGGGCAGCAAGCAGACCAAGGCGGCGGCCGAGTTCATCCGGTGGGTCACCACGGAACCGGAGGCGATCCGGGCCCGGCTGAGCTCACTCAAGTCGCCGAGCAGCGCCCTGCCCGCCAATCCGGAGATGCGGGCCGAGGCGGCGAAGCTGTTCGACGCCTCGTACTTCGAGGGACAGGATCCGTACGCGCTGGCGAGCGAGGCCGCCGGGACGATCCGGCCCGGGTGGACCTGGGGGCCGGCTCAGCTCCAGGTGAGCGCGGCGCAGGGCGCGGCCGGGGCGGACCTGGTGAAGGCCCTGTCCGAGGGGCAGTCGGCCGCCGAGAAGGCCATCAAGGACCGCGGCCTGGGGCTGGCGGGCTGATGCCCGCCCACCACCCCGGCACCTCTGGTACCACCGGTACCACCGGTACCACCGGTACCACCGCCCCATCGGCTCCGGTGGGGCGGGCGGCGACCAGGGCCGGGACGCTGTCGCCCGCCGCGTTCTTCATGGCCCCGTTCTTCCTGCTCTTCGCCCTCGTCACCGTCGCTCCCGTCGTCTACGCCGGGTACCTGAGCCTCTTCCACGACGAGCAGTCGGGCCTGGGCTTCGGCGGCACCCGCCGGGTCTTCACCGGACTCGGAAACTTCACCAGGGCCCTGTCCGATCCCCTGTTCCTCGCCTCCTTCCGCAACGTCGCCGTGTACTGCGTCCTCTACGTTCCCCTGATGATCGGCGGCGCCCTCCTCCTCGCCCTGCTGCTCGACTCGGCGCTCGCGCGCGCCCGACGCTTCTTCCAGATCGCCTTCTACCTGCCGCACTCCGTGCCGGGGTTGATCGCCGCGATGATCTGGCTCTACCTGTACACGCCGGGTCTGAGTCCCGTGCTCCAGGCCCTGGACGGCGTGGGCCTCACCTGGAACTTCTTCGGCGGCGACGAGGCCCTCCTCTCCGTGGTCAACATCTCGGCCTGGCAGTGGCTCGGCTACAACATGATCATTTTCTTCGCCGGGCTCCAGGCGATCCCCCGCGAGACCTTGGAGGCGGCGACGATGGACGGCGCCGGAGCCGTCCGCACCGCCTTGCAGATCAAGGTGCCCAGCATCCGGCCCACTCTGGTGCTGACGGTCCTGTTCACCTGTGTCGGCGCCGTCCAACTCTTCGACGCCCCACAGCTCCTCCAGCTCCGGGCGGGCGAGATGGGCGAGTCCTGGTCGCCGACCATGTACGTCTTCAGCGCCGCGTTCAAGGGCCACGACTACGGCCTGGCCGCCGCGAGCGCCCTGCTCCTCGCCCTCGTCGCGGGGGCCGCGTCCTTCGTGGTCACCGCCCTCGGCAACCGCTGGAGGTCCGCGTGACCAGCGCCGCCCCGCTCACCACACCGCCGGCCGACCCGCCGGTGGGCCCATCGGTCGACCCGGCCGTCGCACCTTCTCGTCCCCCTCGCCCGGCTCGTCCGGCTCGTCCGGCCCGACCCGCGCCGCGCCGTACCGCCCGCGCCCTCCTCTCCCGGACCGCCGTCAACGCCGTCCTGCTGCTCTTCGCCGCCTACACGCTCTTCCCCCTGGCCTGGCTGGTGCTGGCCGCCACCAAGAACCGGCGCGACCTCTTCGCCACCGATCCCTTCTCCGCCGGCGAGTTCCACCTCCTGTCCAACCTCGCCGAGCTGTTCACCTACGAGGACGGCATCTTCGGACGCTGGCTCGGAAACAGCCTGCTCTACACCGTCTTCGGCTCGACCCTCTCCGCCCTGATCAGCGTGGCCTGCGGCTACGCCTTCCACGCCTACGGGTTCAGGGGCAAAGAGGCCCTGTTCGGCGTCGTTCTCGCCGGGGTCCTCGTCCCGGCCACCGTCCTCCAGCTCCCCCTGTACCTGATGGCCTCGGCCACCGGCACGGTGAACACCTACGCCGCCTACCTGGTGCCCATGCTCGTCAACCCGTTCGGGGTCTATCTGGCCCGGGTCTTCGCCGAGGGGTACGTCCCCGACGAGGTGCTGGCTGCCGCCCGGGTCGACGGTGCGGGTGAACTGCGCGTCTTCACCCACGTGTCGTTCCCCATGCTGTGGCCCGGGTTTGTGACCATCTTCCTGTTCACCTTCACGGCCATCTGGAACAACTTCTACGGCGCCTTGACCATGCTGAGCGACGAGCGGCTCTACCCCGTCAGTCTGGGCCTGTTCATGTGGAACCGCAGTGTCTACCAGCAGCCCGAGCTGTATCCGATGGTGATCACCGGTTCACTCGTCGCCGTCGTCCCGCTCGTGCTGGCCTTCCTCGGGCTCCAGCGGTTCTGGCGCTCGGGCCTCACCGCAGGAGCCGTCAAGTGACCCCTCTCAACTCCCCCGCCGCACCCTCCCCCTCCCCATCTCCTTCTCCTTCCTCTCCCTCCGCCGGCCCTCACGTCCGCCGGCCCGTCACGGTGCTCGCCATGCGCACCGGCACCCGAGCCGCCGTCCTGGGCGAGGCGGTCCTCCCCGAACTGCTCCGCGTGGCCGACGTGGATCCCGCGCTGCTCGTCACCGACTTCACCGACGAGGATCCCGAGCTCGCCGACCGACTGGACCGCGCCGAGGTGCTCCTCACCGGCTGGGGCTGCCCGCCCCTGGACTCGGCCGCCCTGGGACGGATGCCTCGCCTGCGGGCCGTCGTACACGCCGCCGGGAGCGTCAAGCACCATGTGACCCCGGCTTGCTGGGAACGGGGCCTGCTGGTGTCGAGCGCGGCCGCCGCCAACGCCCTCCCGGTGGCCGAGTACGCCCTCGCCGCGATCCTCTTCTCCAACAAGCGCGTCCTGGAATCAGCCCACGCCTACCGCGCCGCGCGCGGCCCCATCGACCTGCTGAGCCACTATCCGACGGTCGGCAACTACCGTCGGACCGTCGGCCTCGTCGGCGCCTCCCTCATCGGGCGGCGCGTACTGGAACTCCTGCGCCCCTTCGACCTGCGCGTCTTGGTCCACGACCCGTACGCCGACCCGGCCGAGGTCACCGCCCTCGGCGGAGAATGCTCCTCGCTCGACGAACTGCTGCGCCGCAGCGACGTGGTGAGCCTGCACGCGCCCGCCCTCCCCCAGACCCGTCACCTCCTCGATGCCTCCCGACTGTCCCTGATGAGGGACGGGGCCACCCTCGTCAACACCGCACGGGGCTCCCTCGTGGACACGGACGCCCTCACCACCGAGTTGGTGACGGGGAGACTGCACGCCGTGCTCGACCACACCGAGCCCGAGGTCTTGCCGGCCGGCTCCGTCCTGTTCGACCTGCCCAACGTGCTGCTCACTCCGCACGTGGCCGGATCCCTGGGCGGCGAGCTGGACCGGCTGGCGGCGAGCGCCGTCGAGGAACTGGAGCGCTACGCCCGGGGCCTCGCCTTCCGCCACCCCGTGGACCCGGCCCGCCTGGCCTACTCCGCCTGACGGCCGTGGCGTTCCACCAGGCGCTCCAGATGCTCCCTCCCCCGGGCGAGCAGGCCCGTCAGCTCGGCGGCGTCCGGGTACCAGCGTCTCTCGTACTCCCAGCAGAGCCAGCCCTCTCGGGGGGCGGCGGCCACCGCCTCGGCCAGCGGCAGCACCCCCGAGCCGAGCCCGAGCGGGGTCAGCTCCCCGGCGGACGCCACGTCCTTGACCTGGAGGTAGCCCAGATGCGCTCCCAGCCGTCGCCCCGACTCCGCCGGCTCCTCACCGCCGAGCCAGGTGTGCAGCACGTCCCACAGCGCGCCCACCGCTGGGTGCGCGACCTCGTCCAACACCCGGGCCGTCGCGCCCGCGGTGCGGTGCGAGTCGTGGGTCTCCAGCAGGATCCGTACGCCGAGGTGCTCGGCGTACGGGGCGGCTTCCCGCAGCCGGCGCACCGCGTTGGCGTCGGCCCGTCCCGGGTGGAGCTCGCCACCCCCGGGGAAGACCCGAACGTACGGCGCTTCGAGGTCCGCGGCGAGCCGGACCAGGTCCCGCAGCTCGGCGAGGAGCGGACCGTCCTCACCCGGCGCGGCCACCCGGGCGTAGCCGGCCACGCCGAGCACCCGCACCCCCGCTCCGGTCACCTCGCGCAGCCCGGCCGTCCGCTCGCCGACCGAGCTGCCGGGATGCAGCGGTTCCTCGGGGTGGGCCCGCAGTTCGAGGCCGTCGTACCCGTGCTCGGCGGCCAGCCCGGCGCTGCGGGCGAGTGGGGCGCCGGGCAGCCCCAGCGTGGAGAAGGCGTACCTCACGGCTTCCTCCCCTCGGCCGGCGGCGGCGCGGTGGAGCCGCGCACCATGAGTTCCGTGGGCAGGGTGGTGATGCCACCGGGAGGCAGCGGGCGGCGCCCGGTCACCAGTTGGGCGGCGAGCACTCCGGCCTCCCGCAGCGGTACCCGGACGGTGGTCAGGGCCGGCGCGGTGTCCACGCAGAACGGCAGGTCGTCGAAGCCCGCGACGGAGACGTCCTCGGGGATCCGCAGGCCCGCTTCGCGCAGGGCGGCGGCGACCCCCGTGGCCACTGTGTCGTTGGCCGCGGCCACAGCGGTGAAGGTCGCTCCCCCGCGCAGTAGTTCACGGGTGGCGTCGTACCCGGCGGAGCGCTCGAATCCGGCGTGCACGGTGAGCGGTGCGCAGGCCTCGGGCAGGTCGGCGTCACAGTGGGCGAGGGCGGCCTGATGACCGGCGAGCCGCTCTCTGCTGGTGCTCAGGTCGGGCGGCCCGGCGACGTAGGCGATGCGCCGGTGCCCCAGGGTCAGGAGGTGTTCGGCGAGGGCGAAGGCGCCGGCATGGTCGTCGAACATCACCGTGGCCACGGGCAGTTCGGGGGGCACGGGCAGGGGGGGACGCCCGCACAACACGACCGGGGCTCCGCTGCCCGCTATCCGTGCGACCCGGGCGGTCAGTGCGACGGTGTGCCGGGGGTCCTCGACGGCACCTCCGGTGAGGACGACCCCGCCGGCCCGTTGACCCTCCAAGAGGCCGAGGTAGTCGACCTCCGCGGCCGGATCGCCCTGGGTGTTGCAGACGACGGCCAGCCGGCGCGCGCCCGGCCGGCCGGTGGGGTCCAGGGCGCTCTGCAAGGAGCCCGCCAGGATGCCGAAGAAGCCGTCGGAGACGTCGTGGACGAGCACGCCGACGAGGTCCGAGGTGGCCGCAGCGAGCGCGCGGGCGGGGCCGTTCGCGACGTACCCGAGTGCTTCGACGGCCCGCTCCACCCGGGTCTTGGTGCCGCCGGCCACCGGATAGCCGCCGTTCATCACCCGCGAGACCGTGGCGGGCGACACGCCCGCGTGCGCCGCGACCTCGGCAAGAGTCACCGCCATGACCAACCCCTCCTTCTGCCTGCCCGGACTTCCCCGGGCCATCGTGTCATCGAGTGCGTGGATCTCCATAGTGCCCAATGATGAAAGCGCTTTCTATCCCTCGAACGAGTGTTGTGTTGGAGGGTCGGCCGGTCCTAGCCTGGACGCGTGGAAAGCGCTTTCTATCGAGCCCCTTCCCGCACGGCACGGCAATGAACGAGGCACGAGGACGAACGAGGACGGAGGAGGAAACACCGTGGAACGCAGGACGATCAAGATCGCGATGAACGGCGTGACCGGACGCATGGGGTACCGGCAGCATCTGGTCCGGTCCCTGCTGGCCCTGCGCGAGCAGGGCGGGCTGGACCTCGGCGACGGCACGGTGCTGTGGCCGGAACCCGTGCTGGTCGGGAGGCGGGAGACGGCCCTGCGGGCCATCGCCGAACGCCACGGTCTGGAACACGTCAGCACCGACCTGGCGGCCGTCCTGGCCGACCCCGAGGTCGAGATCTACTTCGATGCCCAGGTGACCGGCGCGAGGGAGGCGGCGGTGCGCAGCGCCGTGGCCGCCGGCAAGCACGTGTACTGCGAGAAGCCGACCGCCCTTTCCTTCGCCTCCTCGTTGGAGTTGGCCAGGGAGGCCGCGGCGGCCGGGGTCAAGCACGGGGTCGTGCAGGACAAGCTGTTCCTGCCGGGACTGCTGAAGTTGCGCCGGCTGATCGAGGGCGGGTTCTTCGGCGAGGTGCTGTCCGTGCGGGGCGAGTTCGGCTATTGGGTGTTCGAGGGGGACTGGCAATCGGCCCAGCGCCCCTCGTGGAACTACCGGTCCGAGGACGGCGGGGGCATCGTCGCCGACATGTTCCCGCATTGGGAGTACCTGCTGCACGAGCTGTTCGGTCGGGTCCGCACGGTGCAGGCGCTCACCCGGACGCACATCGGGACGCGGTGGGACGAGGAGGGCAAGCCCTACTCGGCCACGGCGGACGACGCCGCCTACGGCATCTTCGAGTTGGAGGGCGGCGCGGTCGCGCAGATCAACTCCTCTTGGGCGGTCCGCGTGCACCGCGACGAGCTGGTCGAGTTCCACGTGGACGGCACGCACGGGTCGGCGGTGGCCGGGTTGCGCGGCTGCCGGATCCAGCACCGCGCCGGAACACCGAAGCCGGTGTGGAACCCGGACCTGCCGCAGGGCGAGTCCTTCCGGTCCCAGTGGCAGGAGGTCCCGGACAACGCTCCGACGGACAACGGCTTCAAGGCCCAGTGGGAGCTGTTCCTGCGCCACGTCGTGCGCGACGAACCCTGGCAGTGGGACCTCCTCTCGGGTGCGCGCGGGGTGCAGCTGGCCGAGCTGGGACTGCGCTCCTCGGCGGAGGGCCGCCGACTGTCGGTGCCGGAGGTGGCACTGTGACCGGGATCCGGCTCCCCTCCGCGGACGGCGGGCTGCGCCTGTACCGCCCGTCCACCGATCCGCTCCCCCCGTTCGGCTGCGGACCGGCCCGCAGCCGGGTCCTGTACGCGGCCGCGCACGTCGTCGCCGACCCGCTCGCGGGCCCGGCCGGTGAGGAGCGGGAGGGGGCCGGCGGGACGGTCGACTGGGAAGCCACCCTGGGCTTCCGGCACCGGTTGTGGGCGCAGGGTTTCGGGGTCGCGGAGGCCATGGACACCGCCCAGCGCGGGATGGGGCTGGACTGGCCGACGGCGGCGGAGCTGATCCGCCGCTCCGCGGCCGAGGCCCGGTCGGTGGGTGGTCGGCTCGTCTGCGGAGCGGGCACCGACCAGTTGTCCGGGGGGCGGCCCGTCCCCCTGGCCGCCGTCGCCGCGGCGTACGAGGAGCAGGTGGCACACGTCGAGGCCTGCGGGGCCGGGGTCGTCCTCATGGCGTCCCGGGCACTGGCGGCGACGGCCCGTGGACCCGAGGACTACCTGAGCGTGTACGGGGAGCTGCTGCGACAGAGCGCCCGGCCGGTCGTCCTGCACTGGCTGGGGCCGATGTTCGATCCCGAGCTGGCCGGATATTGGGGCCACGAGGACCTCGATCTGGCCACGCGGGTGTTGTTGAAGGTCGTCTCGGAGCATCCGGACAAGGTGGACGGGATCAAGGTGTCGCTGTTGGACGCCGACCGGGAGAGGGAGCTGAGACGGCAGCTGCCGGCGGGCGTGCGCTGCTACACGGGCGACGACTACCACTACCCGGAACTGATCGCGGGCGACGGCGAACTGTCCAGTGACGCGCTGCTCGGGATCCTCGACCCCATCGCGCCGATCGCCGCGCGTGCGGCCCAGGCGCTCGACCGGGACGATCCCGGGGAGTTCCGGCGCCTGTTGGACCCGACGGTCGCCCTGTCCCGGCATCTGTTCGCGCCGCCCACGCGGCACTACAAGACGGGAGTGGTCCTGTTGGCCTGGCTGGCGGGGTACCAGGGGCATTTCACGATGCTGGGCGGGTTCCAGTCGGCCCGCTCGCTCCCGCACCTGGCGACCGCCTACGAACGGGCCGACCTGCTCGGGCTGTTCCCCGACCCGGAGCTGGCCGCGGACCGGATGCGTCGACTCCTGTCGGTGTACGGGGTGACCTCATGAGCCGGCAGCCGGCTCCGGAGCGGTTCAGCCTGAACCAGGAGACCGTGCACCAGTGGTCGCTGCCCGAGCTGGTGGCCGGGTGCACGGCGGCAGGGGTGGGCGCGGTCGGCCTGTGGCGGGAGCCGGTACGGCGGTTCGGGGTCCGGGCGGCGGCGAAGTTGGTCGCCGGCGCCGGGCTGCGGGTCAGCTCCCTGTGCCGGGGCGGATTCTTCACCGCCGCCGATCCGACGGGGCGGGCTGCCGCCTTGGAGGACAACCGGCGAGCCGTCGAGGAGGCCGCCGAGTTGGGCGCGGACACCCTGGTCCTGGTCTCCGGCGGGCTCCCCGAGGGGGATCGGGACCTGGTGCGGGCCAGGGAACGGATCGTCGGCGTCCTGGAGGAACTGGTGCCGTGGGCCGCCGCGCACGGGGTTCGGCTGGGCATCGAGCCGTTGCATCCGATGTTCGCGGCGGACCGCTGTGTGGTGTCGACCCTGGGCCAGGCCTTGGACATCGCAGAGCGGTTCCCCGCCGAGCACGTCGGGATCGTCGCCGACTCCTACCACCTGTGGTGGGACGAGCGACTGGCCGTCGACCTGATGCGGGCCGGGGCGGCCGGGCGGATCGTCTCCGTCCAGGTCGCGGACTGGGTCACCCCCTTGCCCGAGGGCGTCCTGCTGGGCCGGGGCCAGCTCGGTGACGGCTGTGTGGACCTGCGGGCCTTCCGGGAACTGGCCGACGCGGCCGGTTACCGCGGACCGGTCGAGGTGGAGATCTTCCATCCGGGGCTGTGGGCCAGGGACGGCGCCGAGGTGCTCGGGGAGGTGATCGACCGCTTCCGCGCACACGTCGGGTGAGACGGGGCCGGGAGACGGCAGGCCGGATTCGGACCGATCGGACAAGGAGCATGCGATGACACGCGAAATGCCGTACGGGTGGAGCAGGCGCGCTTTCCTCTCGGCCGCGGGCGGGGGTGCGCTGCTGTTCGGCGCGGCCGCCGGACCGGCGGCGGCCGAACCCGGGGCCGATGCCTACGAGGGGATGCGCGCGGTCTGGCGTCGCCTGTTCCTGGGGGACGGGTTCTCGGCCTCGGCCGAGCCGTTCCGTACCCGGCTGGCGGCTTCGGGCGAGGAGGCGGCGCGCTGGGTCGGTTCGATGGCGCCGACGCCCGAGTCCCTCTGGCCGGACCTCGGGTTCGCCACGGATCCCGAGAAGTTGATGCAGAGCTTCTACCGGCTGCGGGCGATGGCCGAGGCCTACGTACGGCCCGGGACGGGGCTCACCGGGGACGCCTCGCTGCTGGCGGCGCTGCTGACGGGGCTGGACCACCTGCACGCGCGGGCCTACCACGCGGGTCAGGTCCGGTACGGCAACTGGTACTGCTGGCAGATCGGCGCACCGCAGGCCCTGTTGGACCTGTGCGTGTTGTTGTACGCGGAGCTGTCGGCAGAGCGGCGGGCCGACTTCTGCGCGGCGGTGGACCACTTCGTGCCGGATTCCGCGGTGGCCTCCTACAGCGGGACGAGTACCGGCGCGAACAGGGTGGACCTGTGCCGGGTGTTGGCCCTGCGCGGTGTGGTCGGGGCGGATCCCGCGAAGATCGCTCTGGCCCGGGACGCGCTCGCGCCGGTCTTCCCCTACGTCACCTCCGGTGACGGGCTCTACCGGGACGGCTCCTTCGTCCAGCACACCTGGGTGCCGTACACCGGAACGTACGGGGCGGTGCTGTTGGGCGGGCTCGGCCTGCTGTTCGGCCTGCTCAGGGGAACGACCTGGGAGGTCACCGATCCCGGGGCGCGGATCGTATTCGATGCCGTGGAGCGGGCGTGGGCGCCCTTCCTGTTCAACGGCCTGGTCATGGACGCGGTGTCGGGTCGGGCCGTCAGCCGGGGGATCGCCGCCGCGGACGCCCGGCAGGTCCAGCAGGACGACCACACCCGGGGGCACGCCGTGCTGGCCGCGATCCTGCTGCTCGCGGAGGGCGCGGCTCCCGGCGACCGGAACCGGTGGCGGGGGCTGGTGAAGGGATGGTCGGCGCGCGACTACTACAGCCGTCCGATGGCCGACCGGTCGCTCCCCCTGTCGGCGCTCGCCCGGATGGCGGCCCTCGACGCCGACTCCTCGGTCGTCGCGGTGCCCGAACCGGTCGGACACCGGCTGTTCCCCTCGATGGACCGGGCCACGCACCGACGTCCGACCTGGGCGGCCTCGCTCTCCCTCGCCTCCCGCCGCATCGCCCACTACGAGACGGGCAACGGCGAGAACACCCACGGCTGGCACACGGGCAGCGGAATGCTGTCCTGGTGGGGTTCCACCTACGGCAACGGGCAGTACGCGGACGCCTTCTGGCCGACCGTCGACCCGTACCGGCTGCCGGGCACCACCGTGGCCCGCAAGGCCCTGGCCGACGGCGCGGGCGGAGACTGGGGCGCCTCACGGCCGGACGCGGTGTGGGTCGGCGGGACGACGGACGGCGAGTTCGCCTCGGTGGGCCAACACCTGCGGGGCCTCGGAAGCACCCTGGAGGCACGCAAGTCCTGGTTCTTCCTGGCGGACACCGTCATCTGTCTGGGGGCGGGGATCCGCGCCTCGGACGGCGTCGCGGTGGAGTCGGTCGTCGACAACCGCAATCTGGGCGCGACGGGCACCCACGACCTGATCGTCAATGGCGCGACCCAGCCCTCGACACCGGGCTGGTCGGCACGGTTCGCGGCACCCGGCTGGGCCCATCTGGCGGGCTTCGGCGGCTACGTCCTGCACGGCCCGGGTTCCTTCAGGGCTCTGCGGGAGACGCGTACGGGCCGGTGGAGCGAGGTGAACCGGGACGGGGCGACGACGGCGCTCACCCGACGCTACGTCACCCTCTGGTTCGACCACGGCACGGATCCGGTGGGCGCCGGCTACGCCTGCCAGATCCTCCCCGGGGCCACCGCCGCACAGACCTCGGCCCGCGCGGCGGCCCCGGGCTGGTGGAGCGTCCTGGCGAACACGGAGGCGGCGCAGGGCCTGGCCGTGCGCTCGCTGGGGTTCACCGGCGTGAACTTCTGGCAGGCCGGCGCCGTCGGCCCGCTGGAGGCCGATGGTCCCTGTTCGGTCACCGTCCGGGAGCGGGCCGACGGTACCGCCTCGGTGTGGGTGGCGGATCCGGGCCGGACCCTGGGGGCGTTGACCGTGGTGTGGAACCGGCCGGTGGCCGCGGTGGTGTCCCGACCGCCGAGTGTGGTCTCGGCGGAGGCCGGAGCGCGCCTCCGCCTCCGGTTCGGGGACCTCACCACGGCCGCGGGGTCGGGCCAGGAGGTGGTGGTGCGGCTGGGGTGAGTGCGGTCGTGCGGAGAGGGAGCGGGGCGGGGGCGGGGGCGGGGCGGGCTCAGTTCCCGTAGTCGTAGGTCATGCCGATGCCGAGGGTGCTCTGGGCGGGGAGCAGGCCGGTGCCGACGATGTCGAGGAGGGGCGGGAGGAGGAGTTCGGGGAGACGGCTCACCTCCTGGGGGCTCAGCGCGGCCCAGGGGGCGGCGGCGAGTTCGTCGGTGAGGCGCTCGACGGAGGTGCGCACGGCGAGTCCGGCTTCGGTGGCGGTGGCGATGGCCCCCTCGGTCAACAGGCCTCGGGCTACGAGTCGGGCGCGGGCGGCGCTCCACTGCTCGGGGGACCATTGGCGGCTCTCGAACACCTCGGCGGGGGCGGCGCCCGCTCCGGAGTGCAGAACCAGCGACTCGACGGGGTCGAGGTGGTGGGCCTTGAGGGCCGCGATGTGGCCGTCGCCCCGGTGCTCGCGCAGGATGGTGGCCGCGTGCCAGAGGACGGCGTGCGGCTCCTCGGGCCAGGGCAGCGCCGCGTTGGCCGCCGCCATGGGGCGTCCGGCCGTGACAGCCGTCTCGGCAGCCCGGCGGGCCAGCTCCGCGGCAGCGGCGAGGTCCGGGGAACCGGTGCGCTCGCCCAGCAGGGAGCGCAAGGCCCGGTCCACAGCGACGGCCCGCGCCGCGAGGGTGTCGGCGGTCGAGGCGCCGCCGGCGCCCGCGGCCACGTACCGCTCCACCATGGGCGGGGCGAAGGAGTAGAACAGGGCGGTGACGAGTGGCGCGGGCACCGTCCCGAGGGGGGCGGCCCGGAAGGCGAAGTACATGGGCCAGCGTTCGTCGGTGGCGTGGCCGAGCCCGGCCGCCTCCTCGTAGCACTCCGGCGCGTAGTAGAGGATCGCGTGGACGGGTTCGAGGTACTGCCACAGTTGCCGGACCGTGCCGAGGCCGTGTGTTCCGTCGCCCGCCCCGGTGGTCCCCGTGGATCGGGCGGAGCTGGTGGACGGAGTGGACTCGCCGACTCCCCGAGACCCGGCGACTTCCTCGTACGTCATCTTCGTTTCCTCCAAGGCATGTTGGCGGGCACCTCTCAAGCCGGCAGCCTAAGCGCGGAACCCGCCCGTCCCACCGGGCACACAGGAACCCGGTGGTCGCCGAGCGGCCCTGCCGGTATCGTCCACTCCCCCGACCAGCCGTTTCGCAGGATGCGACATGGCGTGACACCGAGAGAGCGGTTCCGTGCAGAGCCCACGAGCGACGACGACCCTCTGGCGCCCGACGGGTCCCGAGGAACTGGACCTCGTCCGCGCCTCGAACTGGCGCGCCTGGCCGCCCCGCCTGCCCGACCAGCCGATCTTCTACCCCGTCCTCAACGAGGAGTACGCGGTGATGATCGCGCGGGACTGGAACGTGAAGCACTCGGGGGTCGGGTTCGTCACGCGCTTCGAGGTGGACTCGGAGTTCCTGCTCCGCTACCCGGTGCGGCAAGCCGGCGGCAGGACGATCCTGGAGCTGTGGGTTCCGGCGGAGGAACTCGACGCGTTCAACGCCCACATCGTCGGCGACATCGAGCTCGTCCACGAGTTCCGCTGACGGATCGACCTTGGACGTGCGGCGTCCGGCCGAGGGGCGGCGGGCTGCTGCGTCTGCGGGGCGACCACCCACCCGGCCGACTGGGCGGCGTGGGTCTGCTCACGACCGAGCCCCAACACCTGCACCAGACGCTGTAGTCGAGGGGGCGCGGTCCTCGTCCTCACGGCTTCTCCCGCTTCGTCAGGATGCCACCACGGTCGCCCATCCCGGATGGAGCAGCGGGGCGGCTCCGGCGTCCAGGGCGGTCGGGGCGGGGCCAAAGGTGTGACATAGCGTGCCCCGTATGGATCAGCAGCACATACCCGGGGATGCCGACGGCGCGGGCAGGCGCCATTTTCTCGCCCTCGCGACCGGCGCGGCCACGGTCGCCGGCATCGGCGCCGTGGCCGGATGCGCGCAGGGCGGGGGCTCGGCCGGTGACACCCCCTCGAAGGGGGGCGCCACTTCAGGCAAGCCCGGGAAGCCCGGCTCGACCGGCTCTCCCCCGCCCTCCGCCGGAGCGGGGTTCGACGTCCGCGTCGAGAACGCCCGCCCCGGTAACGCCGACTGGCGCGTGACGAAGGCCGGACCGGCCCGGGCCGTCGAGGGGTTCGCGGACAAGGTCAGCGTGCTGCCGGGCGAGTCCTTCGGGCTGCACGTGTCGACCACGGCGCCGCGTTTCACCGTGTCCGCCTACCGGATGGGCTGGTACGGCGGGGCCCGCGCCCGCCTGGTGTGGCGGTCCGAGGCATTGCCGGGCGTACGCCGGCCCGAGCACACGGTGGACGCCGCCACCAGGACGGTGCGTACCCGCTGGGCCCGCAGCGCCTCCGTCGACACGAAGGGTTGGCCGGAGGGCTGCTACCTGCTGAGGCTCGACGCGCAGGGCGGCGAGGGCGGGCGCTTCGTCCCGATCACCGTCCGCTCGGCGACGACCGCCGGACGCACGGTGCTCGTCAACGCCGTCGCGACCTGGCAGGCGTACAACCGATGGGGCGGTTACGGAAGTTACGACGGACCGAGCGGCGGTTACGCCTCGCGCTCGCTGGCGGTGACCTTCGACCGGCCCTACGAGTACGACGACGGGGCGGGCCTGTTCCTCGTCTACGAGGCCCCGCTGCTCGCGCTCGCCGAGCGTATGGGCGTCCCCCTGGCCTACGCCACGACCAGCGACGTGGCGCGGGAGAAGCGGCTGCTGGAGGGGGCGACGGCGGTACTTTCCCCGGGCCACGACGAGTACTGGTCGCCGGAACAGCGCGCGCACCTCACGGCGGCGCGGGACGCGGGAACCAACATCGCGGTGTTGGGCGCGAACTGCTGCTACCGGCGCATCCGGTGGGAGCCCTCGGAGCTCGGGCCGGACCGCACGGTGGTCTGCTACAAGACCTCCTACGCCCAGGACCCCGGCTTCGGGCGGGGCCATCCGGCGACGAACGACTTCCGCTCCCCGCCCGCCGCCGATCCGGAGAGTTCGCTGCTGGGCGTGATCTACGACGGGTATCCGGTGGACGCCCCGTACGTGGTGACGAACCCGGGCCACTGGCTGTTCGAGGGGACCGGCGTGAAGGCGGGCGACAGCTTCGCCCACCTCGTCGGCGTGGAGTACGACAAGGTGGACGCCGGGTTCCCGCCACCGCGCCCGATCGAGATCCTGGCCCACTCTCCGGTGGTCTGCGAGGGGCGGCCCAGCCATCAGGACACCGCGTACTACACCACGTCGAGCGGAGCGGGGGTGTTCGCGACCGGCACCATGCGTTGGGTGGAGTCCCTCGACGCCACGGGCGACGGTCGCGGCGGAGGCAACCACGGCCTGGACGCGCGCTGCGGTGCGTTCACCACCCGGGTGACGGAGAACCTGCTCCGGGTGTTCGCGGCGGGGCCGGCCGGGCGGACCCATCCCGCTCGGGACAACGTGACGGCGGTGTACGGCGGGGGCGCGTGACCGTGACCGACGGCGGCCCGCACCCAGGAGCCGCCACCGCTATGGGTGGACTTCACCCGGTAGGGCTGTCTAGGATCGCGCTCACGGCATCGCGTGTCGGTCACCGACCGGGTGAGGCATGGAGGTGCCGTGACGTGCCTTTCGGAGGCATTCACCCATGTCGGTCCAGTTGAACCACACGATCGTCCACTCCCGTGACAACCGGGAGTCCGCCGAATTCCTGGCGCACATCCTGGCTCTCGAAGTCGGTCCCGAATGGGGCCCCTTCATTCCCGTGTCCACGAGCAACGGGGTGACCCTCGACTTCGCGACCGTCCCGGCCGGGTCCATCACCGTGCAGCACTACGCCTTCCTCGTCTCGGAGGAGGAGTTCGACGCCGCCTTCGAGAAGATCCGGTCGGCGGGGGTCCGCTACTTCGCCGACCCGCACGCCCAGCACCCGGGCGAGATCAACCACAACGACGGCGGTCGGGGCGTCTACTTCATCGACCCGGCGGGTCACGCGATGGAGATCATCACCCGCCCGTACGGCGGCTAGACGGCCGATCCGGCCACACCGAGGGGCCCCGGCGCGCAACGCGTCACGGGCCCCTTCCCCATTCTTCCGGGTCCCTCCGGGCGCGCCGTGGACAGATAGTCTGTGCACAGATAGTCTGTGCACACAGGATCGGGATCCGGTTCGGGATCGCAGTCGAGGAGAACGCGCATGTGGACGTACGAGCACGGCATCGAGACCACCGCCACCCCCCGGGCGATCTGGGCACTCTGGGCCGACGTGGCGCACTGGGCCGACTGGAACGCCGGCATCGAGAAGATCGAGATCGACGGCCCCTTCGCCACGGGCGCCCGGATCACGATGACCCCGCCCGGTGACGACCCGATCCTGCTGCGCGTCGCCGAGGCCCTGGAGGAGGAACTGTTCGTCGACGAAGCCCTCTTCGCGGGACTCGTCGTGCGCACCGCCCACCGGATCGACCCGGCCGGCGAGGGCCGGGTACGGGTGACCTACCGGATGGAGATCTCCGGTCCCGGATCGGACCAGGCCGGCCCCGAGATCGGCCCGGCCATCACGGCGGACTGGCCGGAGACCATGGCGGCCCTGGTGGAGCGCGCCGTGCGCACGCCCGCGCCCGCGCGGCCGGCGGGGCGCTGATGCCCCTCAGCCCCGGAGAGAGCCCCGGGTTCCTGCTGTGGCACGCCACGCTGCGCTGGCAGCGCGAGATGGTTACGGCGCTGACGCCGCTCGGTCTGACCCACGTGCAGTTCGTGCTGCTCGCCTGTGCCTGGTGGCTCAACGGCCGGGGTGAGCACCCCAACCAGCTGGCGCTCGCCCGGCAGGCCGGCACCGACGTCAAGATGACCTCGCAGGTGCTGCGCGCGCTGGAGCAGAAGGGCCTGGTCGTGCGTGAGGTGGATCCGGCCGACACCCGGGCCAAGCGGCTCCGGGTCACCGAGGCCGGCGCCGAACTGGCCCCCCGGGCGATCGCCGCCGTGGAACGGGCCGACGCGGAGTTCTTCCGGGTCGTCCCCCTCGACGATGCGCTCCCCCTGCTCAAGCGGCTCGCCCGACCGGAGGCCTGACCCACCCGGCACCGCCGCTCCGGCAGGGCCAGGGCGAGGGCGAAGGCCAGGGCCAAAGCCACCAGCCGGCCTACGGCACGTAGACGATGTTCGGCGCGCCCGTGATCGGGTGGTCCCGCACGTGGGCGCGTACCCCGTAGACCTCTCCGAGCAGTTCCTCCGTCAGGACCTCGCCCGGCGTGCCGGCCGCCACGACCCGACCGGCGGCCAGGACGTACAGCCGGTCGCAGAAGGACGCGGCGAGGTTGAGGTCGTGCAGGACGAGCAGGGCCGTCGCGGGGAGCCTGCGGACCAGGCCCAGGACCTCCAGCTGGTAGCGGATGTCGAGGTGATTGGTCGGCTCGTCCAGGGCGAGCAGGCCCGGCTCCTGGACCAGGGCGCGGGCGACCAGCGCGCGCTGCCGTTCGCCGCCGGACAACTCGTCGAAGGGGCGTGCCGCGAAGGCTCCCGCTCCCACGGTCTCCAGGGCGGAGGCGACCCGCAGCGCGTCATCGGGGCCGTCCTGTTCCCAGAACCGCTTGTGGGGGCTGCGGCCCATGGCGACGACCTCGCGGACGGTCAGCCCGAAGGTGCCGGAGGCGTCCTGGGGGACGACCGCCACCCGTCGGGCGCGTTCCTTGACGGCGAGCGAGCCCGCGTCGGTCCCGTCGAACCGGATCGATCCCCAGACGGGCCGCAGCGCCCCGTACACGCAGCGGAGCAGGGTGGTCTTGCCGCTGCCGTTCGGCCCGACCACGCCGACCGTCTCACCGGGGCGGGCGGTGAGGTCGATCCCGTGGAGGAGGGTGTGCCCGTCCACCTCGTAACGCACGGCGTCGAGGGTGAGTTCCAGCGGGCGGCCCGTCATCCGACGACCCCCTCGGTACGGGTGGACCTGCGCAGCATCCACAGGAAGCACGGCCCCCCGACCAGCGCGGTGACCACGCCGACCGGTATCTCCTCGGGGGCCGCCGCCGTACGGGCGACCAGGTCGGCCAGGGTCAGGAACACGGCGCCGCCCAGCGCGGCGACCGGCAGCAGGGCCCGGTGTCCGGCGCCCACCACCATCCGGGCGGCGTGCGGAACCATCAGCCCCACGAAGCCGATGGCCCCGCTGTACGCGACCAGCACCCCGATCACGAGGGAGGTGAGGACGAAGACGGCGGCCCTGAACCGGCCGGTGTCCAGGCCGAGGGTCCGGGCCCCCTCCTCCCCCGCGAGCAGCAGGTCCAAGGGGCGGGCGAGGGCGATCAGCAGGGCGGTGCCGACCGACAGCGCGGCTGCGGGCAGGACGAGTTCGTCCCAGCGGGCCCCTCCGAGGCCGCCCAGGGTCCAGAACAGCACGGAGCGGACCTGGTCGGGGTGCGCGGAGAGCACCAGCACGAGGCTGGTCAGAGCGGACAGGACGTACTGCACGGCGACGCCGGCCAGAACGAGGCGCCCGGTGGTCATGGTGCCACCGCGCCGGGCCAGCGCGTACACGGCGAGGAGCGCCGCCAGGGAACCGACGAAGGCGGCGAGCGGCACGCCCACGGCGGCCGCGATCCCGGCCGCTCCCGTGGCCGACCCGGCGGCCACGCCCGCCCCGGCCCCGAACACGATGACCAGCACTGCCCCGGCCGAGGCTCCGGAGGAGGCCCCGAGCAGGAAGGGGTCGGCGAGCCGGTTGCGCACGAGGGCCTGGAGCACGGCTCCGGCGACCGCGAGTCCGGCGCCGACGACCGCGCCGAGGAGCACGCGCGGCATCCGTACGTCCCAGACGATGGAGGCGAACGCCCCGCCCTTCGCCCCGCGTCCGGCGAGCAGGATGTCGACCACCCGGCCCGGTGCGATGCGTACGGGTCCCAGGGCCAGGCCCGCCACGGCCGAGGCGGCGAGGGCGACGGCGAGGAGGACGAGGACCGCGACGGTGTTCGGCCGCCTCACGCGGCGTCGGGGTGCAGTTGCCGGCCCAGGGACTCGACGGCCTCGGCGACGCGTACGCCGAGGACGGCCGAGGAGAGCGGGAGCACGACGAACCGGCGGTTCTTCACGGCGGGAACCTCGGCCAGGGCCGGGTCGTTCAACAGGCGCTGCTTCTTCGCCTCGACGGTGGTGCCGCCGTAGTCGTAGATGAGGACGACCTCGGGCTTGCGCTCGATGACCTTCTCCCACGACACGTCACCGAAGGTGTCCTGGAGGTCGGCGAAGACGTTCGTCCCCCCGGCCAGGGAGACGATCCGGTCGCCGATGCCCTTGCCGCCGGAGGTGAAGGCGGAGGCCTCGCCGGAGTCGTAGACGAAGACGGTCGGCTTGGCCTCGTCCTTCACCCGGGCGGTGACGGCGTCGACACGGCGTTGTTCGTCCGCGATGAGCGCCTCTCCGCGCTCGGGCACCCCGAAGGTCCGGGCGACCTCGGTGATCTCGGTCTTCAGCTGTTCGAGGCCCACCGGGCCGGAGGTGCAGTACTCCACGCTCAGCCGGGAGTCGATCCCGGAGGCGGTCAGCCCCGCGCGGTCGCGGCCCTGAGCCTTGTCGAAGGCGCTGGCGTAACCGCCGTACACGAAGTCGGGGTCGGCCGCGAGGAGCACCTCCTTGGAGGGGTACTCCTCGGCCAGCACCTTGATCTTGTCGTAGGCGGGGCGGTAGGCGGGCAGTACGGAGTCGTCGAGGTAGGCCGTGCCGGCCATCCGGTCCTGGAGCCCGAGGGCGAGCATGACCTCGGTGGCGTGCTGGTTCATGGTGACGGCGCGCTCGGGCGGCGCCTGATAGGTGCTGCTGACCCCGCAGTTGGTGACGGTGTACGGGAACCCGGGCGCGGCCCGCCCGTCGGCGGTGGCCCTCCCGGCTCCGGACGGGCCGCCGCACGCGACCAGCGGTATCAGGAGCGCGAGGGGAGCGAGGGGCAGGAACGAGCTCAGGGGTGCGCGGGAACGCGACATGGCGAGGCCTCTCCGGGGGATCCTCGTCCCCGGTCGAAGTGGAGAGGCGGCGCGTCAGTGTCTGACTCCCGGGGCCCCGCGCGGGCGGGTACCTCCGGTCACAGTGGCGGGACCGCACCGGATTCACACCGGTTTCCTGTCCTGCGCCGCCCGGGACAACCCGGCCAAGTCTGCCAGACGCGCACACCGGGAAGCGCGCCGCTCACGGGGCCGGTGCGCGGCGCGGGGCCGGTGCGCGGCGCGGGGCCGTGCCGACGGCCGCGGTCCGCGACGGCGAGACCTCGGCGGAGAGAATCGCCTGCGACCCGCCGGTCGTCGCGCCCGCGCGCCGGGCCCGCTGTCAGTGGCGGGGCCTAGCGTGGGCCCATCATCCGCGAGCAGTTCCCTGACTTGCGGGGGTGCTGCAGGGCTGCAGCCGTACGATCCCGCCCCACCGGCCCCCTCGGCTCCGCCAGGGGACAGCGCCCGGTGGGGCGGACGTGCGTCCGGGCCCGGCCGGAAGCAGGCAGCGCTCCCGCACCGGCACCGGCACCCGCACCCGCACCCGCCGAGAGCGCCAGGGGCGCAGGAGGAACCAGGGCCCCAGGAGGCGGAATCAGCCGGAAGTTACCTCGTCGTATGTAGTGACTTAGCTGACGCTCGACAGTAGAACTTGTTCCACTCCATCGGAGAGTGAGGAAGATCACATGAGTGACAAATCCCTGCACAGCAAGGTATCCAAGGGTGTCTCCCGACGCGGATTTCTTGCTGGAACCGGTTCCATTCTTGGGGCCATGGCCCTGACGGTCAACACCACTCCGGCCCAAGCGAATTCCGCCATGGCGGCGGCCGCCCCGACCGCCCCCATCGACAACGGCGCCCACGTCCGGGCCCTCGTCATCGGCACCGGCTACGGCGGCTCCGTCGCCGCGCTCCGCATGGCCCAGGCCGGGGTCGACGTCCACATGATCGAGATGGGGATGGCCTGGGACACCCCGGGCAGCGACGGCAAGATCTTCGCCAACACCACGAAGCCCGACTACCGTTCCTACTGGCTGCGCACCAGGACCAAGGCCCCGCTCAGCAACTTCCTCGGCTTCCCCATCGACAAGGACGTCCCCAAGTACACGGGCATCCTGGACGCCGAGGAGATGGGCGGGATCATCGTCTACCAGGGCCGCGGCGTCGGCGGCGGCTCGCTGGTCAACGGCGGCATGGCCGTCACGCCGAAGCGGCAGAACTTCGCCGCCATCCTCCCGTCGGTCGACGCCGACGAGATGTACAACACCTACTACCCGCGCGCCAACGCCGGTCTCGGCGTCGGCCTGATCGACCCCAACTGGTTCGAGACGGTGGACTGTTACCAGTTCGCCCGGGTCGGCCGCAAGCACGCCCAGCGCTCCGGCTTCCCGTTCGTCTTCGTACCGGACGTGTACGACTGGGACTACATGAAGCAGGAGGTGGCCGGCACCGTCCCCAAGTCGGCCGTGGACGGCGAGATCCTCTACGGGAACAACGCCGGCAAGAAGTCCCTCCAGAAGACCTACATCGCGGCCGCCAAGGCCACGGGCAAGGTCAGCATCTCCCCCCTGCACCGGGTCACCACCGTCTCCCCCTCGGGCGGTGGCGGCTACACGGTCGTCATCGAGCAGCTCGACACCACCGGCGGCGTCGTCGCCACCAAGACCGTCAGCGCCGACAAGGTGTTCTTCGCCGCCGGCAGCGTCGGCACGAGCAAGCTCCTGGTCAAGCTGAAGGCCACCGGCGCGCTGCCCCACCTCAACGGCGAGATCGGCAAGGGGTGGGGCGACAACGGCAACGTCATGTGCGGTCGCGCCAACCACATGTGGGACGCGACCGGCAAGGTCCAGGCCTCCATCCCCTGCGGCGGCATCGACAACTGGGACGCGGGCGGCGCCTTCGCCGAGGTCGCCCCGCTGCCCACGGGCATCGAGACCTACGCGTCCTTCTACCTGTCCATCACCAAGAACCCGAACCGTGCCGAGTTCACCTGGAACGCCGCCGCGGGCAAGGCCGAACTCAACTGGCAGACGGCCTGGAAGCAGCCGTCGATCGACATGGCCAAGACCATCTTCGACAAGATCAATTCGAAGGAGGGGACGATCTACCGGAGCGACCTCTTCGGGCTCAACAAGATCTGGGGCGACCACCTGACCTACCACCCGCTCGGTGGCGCCGTGCTCAACAAGGCGACGGACAACTACGGTCGCCTGCACGGGCACCCGGGCCTGTACGTGATCGACGGTGCGCTGATCCCCGGCAACACCAGCGTCAACCCGTTCGTGACGATCACCGCGCTCGCCGAGCGCAACATCGAGAAGATCATCGCCACCGACCTCTGACGATGACCGGATGCCGGGGCCGGCCGGACTCACCGAACGGCCCCGGACCATCCGTCAGCTCCCCGGCAGTACACAGACGCTGTCGAGGCCCAGTACGTGGTTCAGCCGGCCGAAGGCCAGCCAGGAGCCGATGCTCATGCTCAGCTCCACGATCTCCACCTGGGTGTAGTGCGCGGTCATCCGCTCCCAGAACTCCTCGTCGAGGTTGTGGTGGTCCAGGGCGTACCGCTCCGCGTACTCGGCGGCGAGCCGGGTGCGGTCGTCGAAGGCCTTGGTGGTCCGCCACTCGGTGACCGCGTCGGGGAACTCGTCCTCGACCTTCTCGCCGTCCCGGTCCGTCCGCCAGTCCAGGCAGAAGACGCATCCGTTGATCTGCGCGATGCGCAGCCGGGCCGCCTCGAACTCGCGGAGCCCGAGCGTGGTGTGGGCGTACACCGACAGGGAGAAGTTGGCCGCGGCCATCCCGATGCCGGGGACGAGGTCGCCCCAGACGTACTCGATCGGGTGCTGGCCTTCGGGGACGTCGATTCTCATGACTGCTTCCTTCCGAGTTTGCCGACTGCGGGACGCAGCGGGATGTCGAGCGCGTCGTAGAGGCCCGGTTCGGCGGCCACCAGCCAGTCGATGGCGCCGACGAGGCGGCCGACGGCGGTGGCGTTGCCGCCGGCCGAGCGGTTGTCGCCCTCGTCGGTGCACTCGATGGTGACCTCGATGCGGGGGCGGCCCTCGATGACCACGCGGTGGGCTCCGGCCCCGTCGGGCGGGGTGGGCCAGTCGGGGGCGCAGGAGGGGTGGATGCGGGTGACGTGTTCGATGACGATGCGGGGCTCGCCCTCGACGATCCCCTGGACCTCGAAGCGGATGGCGCCCTGCGTGCCCGCCTCGAACTCGCCCATGGTGGGCGTGGTGACGGTGGCGTCCAGGGCCCGCCGGTCCGAGGTCTCGCGTATCTCGTCGAGTTCGACGCCGAGGGCGCGGGCCATCATCCGGATCTGGCCGCCCCACACCATCGTCGGGACCGAGGGCATGAGCATCATGGGCTCGAAGTCCATGGGTTGGCCCATGCCCACGAGGTAGCGGACGGAGTCGGGCTGGTCGTAGGTGGAGTAGTCGAAGATCTCCTGGCAGCGGATCACGTCCACCCTGGTGCCCAGTCCGCTGAGCAGCAGCGGAAGCACGTCGTTGCCCCATCCCGGGTCGACCCCGGAGGCGAAGAGCGAGCCGCCGCCCTCCTCGACGGCCGCCACGATCGGGTCGCGGAACTCGGGCGGCGCGTTGCGGTGGTCATAGAGGGGGTAGAGGGCCGGGCTGACGACGACCGCCCCGCATCTGATCGCGCGGGCGAGGTCGGCGAGGGCGTCGTCCGGGCGGACGTCGCCGGAGGCCGCGTAGACGACGGCGGCCGGGCGGGCGGCGAGCACCGCCTCGATGTCGTCGGTCGCCGCCACCCCCAAGGAGTGGGCGAGTCCGGCCAGTTCGCCCGCGTCGCGGCCGACCTTTCCGGGATCGTGGACGATCACTGCCGTGAGTGCGAGCGCCGGGTGGGCGTCGACGGCGCGGATCGCCGCGCGGCCGACGTTGCCCGTGCCCCAGACCACCGTGGGAATCATGCGCGGAGGGTAACGACGGGGCGTAGAGGTGCCCAGAGGCATGAACGATGAATTTCGGACGGCCCGACGAACGGGAGGAAGCCGAGGTGGACACCCCCTTGACCCAGATGGTCCAGACCAATAGTTTCCCGTTGGACGGCTCACGCGTTCACGCACGGCTCAGGAGCACTACTCCCCGCATCCGCAAAGGAAGCCCATGCGCCGCAGCACCCTCGGCAGGCTGGTCGTCGCCGCCTGCTCCCTGTCCCTCCTCACCGCCTTCGCGCCCGCCGCGACGGCCGGACCCCAGGACGGCGCGGGGAGCCACGACCGCTCGTTCAAGAAGGTCGGCTACTTCACCCAATGGGGCGTCTACGGGCGTGACTTCCAGGTCCAGGACCTGGAGGCGAACGGGACCGCCGCGAAGCTCACCCACCTCAACTACGCCTTCGGCAACGTCAGCGCCGAGGGCAAGTGCTTCACCGGGAACATGCCGGGCGAGGCCGACGCCTGGGCCGACTACGCGCGGCCGCTGGACGCGGCGAACTCGGTGGACGGGGTCGCCGACACCGCCGAGCAGCCCCTCGCGGGCAACTTCAACCAGCTGCGCGAGCTCAAGGCCAAGCACCCCGGGCTGAAGGTGATGATCTCGCTGGGCGGCTGGAGTTGGTCCACGCACTTCTCGGACGCCGCTCTGACCCCCGCCTCCCGCAAGGAGTTCGTGCGCTCCTGCATCGACCTCTACATCAAGGGGAACCTGCCGCAGGACGGCGCCCGGGGCGGAGCCGGCGCGGCCGCCGGGCTCTTCGACGGCATCGACCTCGACTGGGAGTGGCCGGGCTCGGCCGGGGACAGCGACACCAAGTACCGCCCGGAGGACAAGCGCAACTTCGCCGCGCTGACGGAGGAGTTCCGCAACCAGCTCGACGCGTACGGGCGCCAGCAGCGGCGGAAGTTCGAGCTGTCGGCCTTCGTCCCGACGGCCCCCGCCAAGATCGACGCGGGCTTCGACGTCCGCCGGATCATGCGGTCCTTCGACTTCGTGAACCTCCAGGGCTACGACTTCCACGTGTCCGGGGAGAAGACCACCGCCCAGCAGTCCGCGCTGTACGCCCGCGACGACTTCAGCGTGGACGGCACCGTGAAGGCCTGGGAGCGGCGCGGGGCCCCCGCGCGCAAGCTGGTCGTGGGCATGCCGTTCTACGGTCAGGGCTGGACCGGGGTCAGCGGCGGCGGCGACGGCCTGGGGCAGCCGGCGACGGGCCCGGCGCCCGCGGCCTGGGCCGCCGGTTACGCGGACTACAAGGAGCTGAAGACGCTCGCCGCCTCCGGCGCGTACCAGGTCCACCGCGACCAACGCGGCGGCCACGCCTGGCTGTTCGACGGCACCACCCTGTGGACCTACGACGACCCGCAGGTGCTGCGCAACAAGGCCCGGTACGTCCGCGAACAGGGCCTGGGCGGGGCGATGTTCTGGTCCCTGGACGCCGACACCTCCGACGGCGAACTGACGGCCGCCGTGGACCGGGGCCTGAGCGGCCACTGACGGCGTGCGGGCCCGGCCCGCACGCCCCTGAGACCGGCGCCGCCGGGCCGCGGAAAACCGTTCCGGCCCGGCGGCGTCCACCACGTACCCTCCCCGCCATGAGGAACTCCACCGTCAGGGCCGTCAACGCCCTCACCTCGCGCTGGGCCGGCGCCCTCCCCGACGGGGGCACCGTCTTCACCGCCGCCGGGGTCTGGCCGCTGCTGGGCCTCCTCGCCGGCGGCGCCGCGGGGGCGGCCCGCGCCGAACTGGCCGGGGCTCTGGGCCTGTCCGCCGAGGAGGCGCCGGCCGCGGCGCGGGAGCTGCTGTCCGCGTTGGAGGGCGTACGGGGCCTACGGGCGGCGACGGGCCTCTGGAGCACGGCGGGCTCCACCCCGGCGCGGGAATGGCTGGACACCCTCCCCGAAGGCGCCCGGGGCACGCTCGGCGGCGACGACCCGGCGGCCGATCGGGCCCTGCTGGACGGCTGGGCCGCCGAGCGGACGGGCGGTGAGATCGGCCGTGTGCCGGTCGACCTGCCGAAGGATGCGCGGGGCCCGTCCCTCGTCCTGGCCTCGGCCCTCTCTCTCCGGCTGAACTGGATACGCCCCTTCGACGCATGGCCGGGCGAGGTGTACGACGGCCCCTGGGCCGGTCGGATCCTGCTCCTGCTGCGCCGCGACACCGCCCTCCTCGACCGGGTCGGGGTGGCCCGCGCCGACAGCGGGACCGTCACCCTGCTGGAGGTCGTCGGGGACGCCGGGGTGGACGTCCACCTGGTGCTGGGCGGCCCCGGGGCCGCACCGGGCGAGGTGCTCACCACCGGCATCGAGGCGGTCACCCGCGCCCGCGCCACCATCGGCGCGAGCCGGCTGCCGGACGGGGAACCCGGACCAGGTCTGACCCTCACCACCGTGCCCGCCACGACCCGGGAGCCCCGGCTCCTCATCGAGACCCCCGCCTTCGAGGTCCGGGCGGAGCACGATCTGCTGCACTCGGCCCGGTTGTTCGGTCTGGAGAGCGCCCGCGATCCAGCCTCCCACCTCTTCCCCGGGATCTCCGGGATCGCCGGCGAGCCCGTGTTCGTCGGCTCGGCCGCCCAGTCGGCCGTGGGGCGCTTCCACGCGCGGGGCTTCGAGGCAGCGGCGGTGACCACGATCGCCATGGCGGCGGGCGGGCTCCCCCGGTTCCCCCACCGTGCCCGACACGCGGAGGTCTCCTTCCACCACCCCTTCGGCTTCCTCGCCGTCCACCGCACCTCCCGCCTGGTCCTCGCGGCCGGCTGGGTCACCGAACCGTGCGCCTACGAAGAGCGTGAGGAGCACGGGGAACACGCGGACTCCAACGCGCACGGGGACCGCGCGAAGGGTGTGGTCGGCGCATGAGCGGGGTCACTTCGGAGGAGTGGTGGGGGCTGTTGCCCGGCGGTGTTCGCGGGCAGGTCGACGGGTACGTGCTCCAGGACGCCCGGATGCGGGCGGTCCGGCTACTGCTGGAGGTCTGCCGGGCTCGCGGCATGAGCCTCCACGACACCGAACGCGTCGTGCACGCCCGCTCCGTCCACCACGGCGACCGGATCGCCCGGACCCCCGACAGCCCCTCGACGCGGACTCGCTGGACGCCCTCGTGGCGGGCGCGCCCGGCCGCGTGGTGGGCATCGAGGCCGTCTGGGACGGGGACACCACCCACGACTGGTTCGTGATCCTTCTCGCCGTCATCGAGGACCCGCCGGGCGAGCGGGAGTTGGCGACGGTCCACCGGGGCGCGGCCGTACGCCTGCTCGGCGAGGGGCCGTACGCCCTCCCCCACCCGTCGGCGGCGGCCGCCGACCGGGTGGGCCGGGCCCTGGCCGACCGGTTCGGGGTCCCCTTCCACTTCGGGAGTCCCGAGGTGGCGTCCTACGGGGCGCCGCGCCTGCGGCCGTGACCACCCGGCGGTGATGCGCCGGGGGCGCCGGCGGTGCGGCCTCGGTGGGCCGCCGCCAGGGCCGCCGTTTCCGCGAAGGCGGGCACGTGTCCGGTGCCGCCCCGGCCGGACACCGACAGGGACGCCGCCGCCGTGCCGAGGGCCACGGCGTCCGCGAGGGGGTCGCCCAGGGCGAGGCGGGCGGTGGCGGTGCCGGTGAAGCAGTCCCCCGCGCCGGTCGCGTCCACGGGGTCCGGGTCGACGGGCACGGGGTGGTGGGAGACGGTCGTCCCGTCGTGCAGCAGCAGCCGGCCGGGCCCGGCGGTGACGGCCACGGCCCGGGCGCCCAGGGCCCGGTAGCGCCCGGCGGCGGTCTCCGGGTCGTCGGTGTCGACCAGGGCGAGCGCGTCGGCCGGGCAGGAGGTCTTCAGCAGCCCGGTCAACGGGGCGATCCGGGCCAGCAGTTCCCGGGCCTCGCCCGGACCGGTCAGCCCGGCGCGGTAGTTGGGGTCGTACGAGACGTGCCCGCCGGCCCCGTGGACGATCGCGGCCGCCGCCACGACCGCCTCCCGGCTGCTCGCGGAGAGGGCGCCGGTGATCCCGCTGGTGATCAACGCGCCGGCGGCGCTCAGCAGTCCGCGCCAGGATTCCACGTGGGCCGGCGCGAGGGTGGAGCCGGCGCTGCCCGTGCGCCAGTAGACGAACGAGCGGTCGCCGTCGGGGTCGGCGCTGAGCAGGTAGGCCCCGTTGGGGCGGGGGGCGCGCCGGACGTGCGAGACGTCCACGCCGAGGTCGGCGGCGCGGCGCAGCAGCGGAACGCTCAGTCGGTCCTCGCCGACGACGGCCAGCAGGGCGGTGCGGGCTCCGGCGGCCGCCGCTGCCGCCGCCGCGTTGAGGGCGTCTCCGGAGTAGGAGAGGCGGGCCGGGGTTCCGTCGGCGGCTTCGTGGAGGGCGGCGTCGGCGTGGATCTCGACCAGGACCTCGCCGAGGACGAGGACGTCGTAGCCGTTCGGGCTCGGCACGGTTCAGCGCCCCCCGTCCGCGGCGCAGGCGGCGCAGCACGGCAGGGCGAGGTCCGCGAAGGCGGCGGCGAGTTCGGCCGGGTCCTCGGGCAGGCCGTTGCCGATGCCGACGGCGCTCGCCCCGGCGGCCAGCCACGAACGGACCTCCCCGGGCCGGATGCCGCCGGTCGGGACGAGGAGCGCCTCGGGGAGCACGGCCTTGAGGGAGCGGACGTACGCGGGGCCGCCCACGTGCGCCGGGAAGACCTTCGCGGCTCCCGCGCGGCCCGCGGCGGCGGCGATCTCCCCGGGGGTGAAGCCGCCTTCGACGAACACCGCCCCGCGCCGGGCGGCGACCTCCCGGACCTCGGGCGCCGGGTAGGGGGAGATCAGGAAGGCCGCGCCGGCGTCGAGGGCCTCCTCGGCCTGGGCGGCGGTGGTGAGGGTGCCCACTCCGATCAGGGCGGTGCGGCCCGAGGCGTCGGACAGGGGGGCGGTGCGGGCGACCGCTCCGGCCCAGTCGGGGGTGGAGGTGGTCAGTTCCACCGCGCGGCACCCGGCGGCGAGGAGGGCCTCGGTGCGGCGGACGGCCTCGTCGGCGCCCGGGTCGCGGAGCACGGGCAGCAGGCGTTGCGCGGCGATCACCGCGTAGGGATGACAGGCCTGACGGGACATGCGCCCTCCCCAACCGTTCCACGTAGCGGAACAAGGTATCGTGTACCGGAACCAATGTGGTCCAGACCATACACAGCCAGGGAGCCGACGTGTCAACAGGGGACGCCCCCACGCCCCGCCCCGGCGGGCGCACCTCGGCGGCCGGTTCCGCCCTGGAGAAGTCGTTGCGGGTGTTGGAGGCAGTCGCCGCCCCCGGCGGCCCGCACCGGCTCACCGACGTCATGACGGCGGCGGCCGTGCCGAAGTCGAGCACCTTCCGGATCCTGGCCTCCCTGATCGAGCAGGGCTTCGTGCGGTCCGAGGGCGAGAGCCGCTACGGCGTCGGCCCCCGGCTGCGCGGCCTGTCCGCCCTGGTCGGCGCCGGCGAGCCGGCGAGCGTCCAGAGCATCCTGCGCGAACTCCAGGAGGCCACGGGGCAGACGGTGCACCTGGCCGTCCACACCGGGGAAACCATCACCTACATCCACAAATTGGAGGGCGACCAGCCCTTCCGGACGGCCTCCCGCGTCGGCATGCGCATGCCCCTGCACTCGACGGCGATCGGCAAGGCCGTCCTGGCGCACCTGGATCCGGCGGAGGTCCGCGAGCTGGTCGCCGCCACCGGACTGCCGCGCCGCACCCCGCGGACGCTCACCACCGCGCCCGCCCTCGCCGCCGAGTTGGAGGCCGTTCGAACGCGGGGCTTCGCCTTGGACGACGAGGAGAACGAGCTGACGATCCGGTGCGCCGGGGCGGCCGTCCTCGGCCCCGACGGGCGTCCGGTGGGCGGGGTGTCCGTGACGACCGTCACCTTCCTGGTCTCCCGCGAGGAGGTCGAGGGGTACGCACCCGCCCTCCTGGCGGCGGCATCGTCGCTGGCCCCGCTGCTCTGAGGGGCCGACGGAGAAGGAATGCGGAAAACTTCCCGCGATAAGTGTTATCGGGGTCCCCCCTCGACGGTCTCCCGGTTGTTGGGCATCATCGGCCGCCGGTACGGACAGGGAAGTTCACATGAGTACAGAGCACACGGCAGCACTGGTGGCAGCGGCCCGCGCGGGCGATCCTCGCGCGCAGGACGAGCTCGTCAGCGCCCACCTGCCGCTGGTCTACAACATCGTCGGCCGGGCCCTGAACGGGTCCTTCGACGTGGACGACGTGGTGCAGGACACCATGCTCAGGGCCTTGGACGGTCTCGGCACGCTGCGCTCGGACGACAGCTTCCGGTCCTGGCTGGTGGCGATCACCATGAACCGCGTACGGGCGCACTGGCAGGCCCGCACCACCGGCCCGGGGCAGAGCGCCCTGGAGGAGGCCGCCGACGTCGCCGATCCGGGGGCCGACTTCGCCGACCTGACCGTCGTCCGCCTCCACCTTTCGGGCCAACGCCGCGAGACCGCGCGGGCCACCCGTTGGCTGGAGCCCGACGACCGGGGCCTGCTGTCGCTGTGGTGGCTGGAGTGCGCCGGCGAGCTGACCCGCGCCGAGATGGCCTCCGCCCTGGAGCTGACCCCGCAGCACACGGCGGTGCGCGTCCAGCGGATGAAGGCTCAGCTGGAGTCGGCGCGCGTGGTGGAGCGGGCACTGGAGTCCCGGCCGCTGTGCGACGGCCTGCGGGCGATGACGGGTACCTGGGACGGCCGGCCCTCCGCGCTGTGGCGCAAGCGAATAGCCCGCCACGCCCGCGAGTGCCTGCGCTGCTCGGGCCTGTGGAACGGCCTGGTCCCGGCGGAGGGGCTGCTGGCCGGTCTGGCGCTGGTCCCGGTGACCGCCGCCCTGCTGGCGGGCGTACGGTCGGCCGTGTCCTTCGGGGCCACCCCGGCGGGAGCCGCCTTCGCGGACGCGGCGACGCAGATCTCCCCCGCCGTCGCGGGCCCCGGGCGGGCCGCGCGCCGCAAGGCGGGCGAGTCGGGGCACGGGTCCGACGGGATCGACCCGGCGGCCGGCCGGGCCACCCAGCGCAAGCGGCGCCAGAACCGACGCCGGGCCATCGGCGGCGCCGTCCTCGCCGCCTGCGTCGCGGGCGGCGGCATGGTCTACCTGGTCCAGCGGCCCGGCGACGCGGACACCCGGGCCGACGGCGCCGCGACCGCCTCCCCGCTGGCCGCCCTCTCCGCGACCGGCTCGGGCTCCCCCTCCACCCAGGCCTCCCCGTCGGCTTCCGCCTCGCCCTCGGCGTCGGCCTCGACGTCCCCCTCCCCCTCGACGTCCGCCTCCGCGTCGCCGTCCAAGAGCGGTGGGGCCGAGCCCACCCCCGCACGCAGCACCTCGAAGGCGCCCAGGCCCGTCGCGCCCGCTCCGGCGCCGGCCCCGCAGGGCACGGCCGCGCAGGTGGTGGCCCTGGTCAACTCCGAGCGCGCGAAGGCCGGCTGCGGACCGGTCAAGGAGGACTCCCAGCTGCGCTCCGCCGCCCAGGGCCACTCCGACGACATGGCCGCCCGGGACTTCTTCGCGCACACCAACCCCGACGGCGCCGACCCGGGCGCGCGCACGACGGCCGCCGGGTACCGCTGGTCCACGTACGGGGAGAACATCGCGAAGGGTCAGCAGACCCCGGAATCGGTCATGAACTCGTGGATGAACAGCCCCGGCCACCGGGCCAACATCCTCAACTGCTCCTTCAAGGACATCGGCGTGGGCATCCACACGGGTTCGGGCGGTCCGTGGTGGACCCAGAACTTCGGCGCACGATGAACCGCACCTGACCCGACCTCACCCGGACCTGACGCGGACGTGATCCCGGTGGGACCCCGGCGGGACCCCGGTGCGGCCCCGGCGTCAGTGGTGGAAGCCGGAGCGGGACTCGTCGGCGGGGACCGTGGGCGGGTGCGCGGTGAGGTGGTCCACGGCCTGACGGAGGTCGACCAGGAGGAGGGCGATCTGGTCGCGGGTCACCCCGTGCCGGATCAGGACGCGTTGGATGACCGTGTCGTCGCGGTCGGCGGGCAGCGGGTACGAGGGGACCTGCCATCCGCGCATCCGCAGCCGGTCGGAGAGGTCGTAGAGGCTGAACCCGGCGCCTTCGGGGTCGGCGAGGGTGTAGGAGACGGCGGGGAGCGCCCCCTGGCCGTCGTAGAGGAGCGTGAAGGGGCCCATGTCGGCGATCTGCCCGGCCAGGTACTGGGCGGTGTCGGCGCAGGCCTGTTGGACCCGGCGGTAGCCGCCGCGGCCCAAGCGCAGGAACAGGTAGTACTGGGCGATGACCTCGCCGCCGGGGCGGGAGAAGTTGAGGGCGAAGGTCGGCATGTCGCCGCCGAGGTAGTCCACGTCGAAGACGAGGTCGGCGGGGAGCAGGTCGGCGGTGCGCCACACGATCCAGCCGACGCCGAGCGGCGCGAGTCCGTACTTGTGCCCGGAGGTGTTGACGGACGCCACACGGGCGAGGCGGAAGTCCCACACCACGTCGGGGTGGAGGAAGGGGGCGACGAAGCCGCCGCTGGCCGCGTCCACGTGGATCGGGATGTCCCAGCCGTGCTCGGCCTGGATCCGGTCGAGGGCGGCGGCGATCTCGGCGACGGGCTCGTAGTCGCAGGTGTAGGTGACGCCGAGGATGGCGACGACGCCGATGGTGTTCTCGTCGACGTACTCGGCGAGCTGGTGGGGGCGCAGTCCGGTGGCGCCCGGCTCCAGGGGGACCTGCCGCAGTTCCACGTCGAAGTACCGGCCGAACTTCTCCCAGCAGACCTGCACGGGGCCGCAGACCAGGTTGGGGCGGTCGGTGGACTTGCCCTCGGCGCGGCGGCGTTCGCGCCAGCGCCATTTGAGGGCGAGCCCGCCGAGCATGGCGGCCTCGCTTGAGCCGGTGGTGGAGCAGCCGGTGCCGGCGGTGCCCCGGGGGGCGTTCCAGAGGTCGGCGAGGATGTTGACGCAGCGGGCCTCGATCTCGGCGGTCTGCGGGTACTCGTCCTTGTCGATCATGTTCTTGTCGAGGCACTCGTTCATCAGCCGGTGCACGCCGTCGTCCGACCAGGTGGTGCAGAAGGTGGCCAGGTTCTGGGCGGCGTTGCCGTCGAGGAGGAGTTCGTTGTGGAGCAGCGAATAGACCACCTCGGAGGGCGAGTGGTCGTCGGGCATCCGGTACTTGGGGAGGATCTCGCCGCTCAGCGCGGACGCGAACACGTCCGTGCCGGCGTCCTCGGCGTGCGCGTCCTTCGTCTTGTGAAGAGCCATATCCGGACTATAGACACATAGCGGTCGGTAAGGCCTGAGGTGTGGCACCCCCCGGCACCCCCCGACACCCCCCGGCGGAAGCCTGAAGACGGGTTCAGGAACCTTCAGGGACGGTTCAGGCGGGCCACCGAGAGTGGGGTCATCGCCGCACGGAACCCCGCACGGCGCCACCACGCAGCCGGGAGACACCCCATGCCCCACAGCCGTCCGTTCGCCTCGCCCCGCCACCGCCTGGTGGCCTCCGTCCTCGCCGCGGGGGCCCTCGGCCTCACGCTGACCGCCTGCGGTTCGGATTCCGGCGCGGGCGTGGACAAGGCCCGCTCGGCCCCGGCCGCCGAGGCGACCCCGGCCACGGAGCCCGTCGCGGCCGAGGCCCCCGCCCCCGGGACCACCCCGAAGGCCGCACCCGACGCCGCCGCGGGCCCCGCCGAGAAGGGCGGCCCGAAGACGACCCGGATCCAGGCCGTCGCCACGGCCGAGCGTTCGGTGGCGGGGGGCAGGATCACCGACGTCGAGCCCGCCCGTACCTGGAGATCCCGGCGGCCAAGCTGGACGCCGCCCGCGTCGACCGGAAGGCCGCCGCCCGCACCGCCCTGACCGGGGCGGGCGACGGGTTCGTCTCCCGGATCTCCATCCAGGGCAGCGAGTCCCGGCCGCTGTGGCAGGTGCGCGTGAACGTCGGCGAGCTGCGCCACGAGATCGACGTGGACGCGAAGACCGGAGCGGTGGTCCGGCACGAGAAGGAGACCGGCCGCGCCACCGACCCCGCGCGGAACGACCGGACCGGCTCCCACGGCCGCGAGGACTCGGACCGGCGCCCGTCCAAGGAAGAGGTCCGCGAGCGCTCGGGCGACTTCGGCCGCGACTTCTACGACTGATCCCGGCACGTTCCGCGCTAATCGGCTTAATAGGTAGGATTCGGGCAATGAGCAGCATCCTGATCGTCGAGGACGAGGCCTCCCTCGCCTCCGTCCTGCGCCGCGGGTTCGAGGCGGAGGGGCTGAGGGTCGACCTCGCGCACGACGGGAACGAGGGGCTGCGGCTCGCCCCTCGCCGGGGAGTACGACGCGATCGTGCTCGACGTGATGCTCCCCGGCCTCGACGGCCACCGGGTCTGCCGGGCGGTGCGGGCCGCCGGGCTGTGGACGCCCATCCTGATGCTCACCGCGAAGGACAGCGAGTACGACGAGGCCGAGGGCCTGGACACGGGGGCGGACGACTACCTCACCAAGCCCTTCTCGTACCTGATCCTCCAGGCCCGGCTGCGCGCCCTGCTGCGGCGCGTGGCCGCCGCCCGGCCGGCCCTCGTCGAGGTCGGGGACCTGGTCCTGGAACCCTGGCCATCGCGCGGGACATCGCCGCCGCGCACGGGGCGCGTTGTCGGCCGGATCGGGTCCCGGCGGCCGTTTCACGCTGCGTCTTCCGGCCGATTCCGGAGTGTGACCCCTTCCATATGACCCGTTCAACACCATAAGAATTCCTGCCACATGGCACTTTCCCCGGAAATCCTCCCGCCCGAAGCGGCGGAGACGGTCGGGACGGGAAGATCACTCATATGGTTGTATGCAGAACTTGTCTGCGCATGTCCGGATAGCGGTCAACTGGCCTGGTCACGCTGGTAGTTCTTCGCTCATGAACAAGATCACCCGCCGGCAGGCTTTGGGCGCCACTGCCGGTGCACTCACCGTCCTCGGCATCGCGGGCGCCACCGCGCACGCCGCCGCCACCGACTCCCGGGCCGCGACCACCCCCGCCGGCACCGTCGACGAGGTGTACCAGGGCCGCCGCATACGCATAACCCCCGCCACGGGCGGCGGCCACCACGGGGGCCACCACTCCCCGGGCCTGCCGACCGTCACGATAGACGGGCGTGAACTGCACGTGATGCAGAACGCCGACGGCACCTGGATCAGCGTGGTCAACCACTACGAGACCTTCGCCGAGCCCGTTTCGCTCGCCCGGGCCGCCGTGCGCGACCTCCAGGGCTCCCAGCTCGCGCCGATGCAGATGGGTGGCACGGCATGACCGTCCGCAAGAACCAGGCCACCCTCACCGCCGAGGAGAAGCGGGCCTTCGCCAACGCGCTGCTCGAACTGAAGCGCACCGGCCGCTACGACCGCTTCGTGACCACCCACAACGGTTTCATCATGAGCGACACCGACTCCGGCGACCGGGTGGGCCACCGCTCCCCCTCCTTCCTCCCCTGGCACCGCCGGTTTCTCCTGGAGTTCGAAGCGGCTCTCCAGGCGGTGGACGCGAGCGTGGCGCTCCCCTACTGGGACTGGACCGTCGACCGCACCTCCCGCTCCTCCCTGTGGGCCGGCGACTTCCTCGGCGGCACCGGGCGGGCCCGCGACGGTCAGGTCCTCGACGGTCCCTTCGCCTACGCCGCCGGCAAGTGGGAGGTGACGGTCCGCGTGGACGGCCGCGCCTACCTGCGGCGCGCGCTCGGCGAGGGCGTCGCCCAACTGCCCACCAAGGCCGAGGTGGAGGCCGTGCTGGCGATGCCGGTCTACGACGCGGCCCCCTGGAACAGCTCGTCCGGCGGCTTCCGCAACAACCTGGAGGGCTGGCGCGGGGCCAACCTGCACAACCGGGTCCACGTGTGGGTCGGCGGCCAGATGGCCACCGGCGTCTCCCCGAACGACCCGGTGTTCTGGATGCACCACGCCTACATCGACAAGCTGTGGGCCGACTGGCAGGCCAGGCACCCCCAGTCGACGTACCTGCCGACGGCGGGCACGGCGAACGTCGTGGACCTGCGCGACACGATGCGGCCCTGGAACGACGTGACCCCGGCGGACATGCTCGACCACCGGAAGTTCTACACGTTCGACACCGAGCCGGCCGCCTCCGCCCTCCAGCGGTAGTGCAGTTCGGGGCGGCCGACCTGGCCGTAGCGGGGGGCGCGGTCCGCGCGGCCCGTGTCCACCAGGTGCTCCAGGTAGCGGCGGGCGGTGATCCGTGAGGTCCCGGCCGCCGCGGCCGCCCCGGCCGCGGTCAGCCCCTCGGGGGCGGACCGCAACAGCGCCGCGACCCGGTCCAGGGTCGGGGCGCTGAGCCCTTTGGGCAGCTCCGTCGGACCGGGCGCGCGCAGGGCGGCGAGCGCCCGGTCCACGTCGTCCTGACCGGCCGCCTCGCCCGCCGTCGCACGGAACTCCGCGTAGCGCAGCAGCCGTTCGCGCAGGGTCGGGAAGGCGAAGGGCTTCAGTACGTACTGCACGACGCCCACCGAGACGCTCTCGCGAACCATCGCGAGATCACGCGCGGAGGTCACCGCGATCACGTCGACGGGATGGCCCGCGGCCCGCAGCCCCCGGGCGAAGCGCAGCCCGTGCCCGTCCGGGAGGGTCAGGTCGAGCAGCAAGAGGTCCACGCGGGTGCGCTCCAGCACCCGGGCGGCCTCGGCGAGGGAGTGGACGGCGGCCACGGCCGTGAACCCGGGCACCCGACCGACGTAGAGGGCGTGTGCGTCGGCGGCGACGGGGTCGTCCTCGACCACCAGCACCCGCACCTCGGGCGCGCTCACGAGGATCCGCCCGCGGTGCGCTGCCCCGGGATGCGGTACCCGGGCGGGAGCCCGGGATCGACCGGCGGGGGCGGGGGTTCCTGCGCCGGCCCCGTTTCGGCGGGCGGTAGGCGTACGGTGAACTCCGCTCCCCCGCACGGCACTTCGGCGGCGTCCACGGTGCCCCCGTGGCGGTGGGCCACCTGCCGGACCAGGGCCAGGCCCAGGCCGCGCCCCTCCCCCTTGCCGGACCAGCCCCGCCGGAACACGTCCACCCCCTCGGGCAGCCCGGGGCCGTTGTCGGCGACCTTCAGCAGGAGCCCGGCGGGGTCGCGGCGCACGGTGACGGCGATCCGCCCGGCCGGGACTCCGGTGAGGGCGTCGACCGCGTTGTCGATGAGGTTGCCGAGCACGGTGACCAGGTCCCGGGCGGGCGGGATGCCCGGGCCGGCGTCGATCGCCCCGCTGTCGGGGGTGACGACCAGCTCGATGCCCCGCTCGTGGGCTTGGGCGGCCTTGCCGAGCAGCAGGGCGACCAGGACGGGTTCGCCCACGGCGGTGACGACCTCGTCGGTCAGGGCCTGGGCCAGCTCCAGCTCCGCGGTGGCGAACTCCACCGCTTCCTCGGAACGACCCAGCTCGATGAGGGAGACCACGGTGTGCAGCCGGTTGGCGGCCTCGTGGGCCTGGGAGCGCAACGCCTGGGTGAAACCCCGCTCGTGGTCCAGTTCCCCGGCGAGCGCCTGGAGTTCGGTGTGGTCGCGCAGGGTGACCACGGTGCCCCTGCGCCCCCCGCCGGCGACGGGCGAGCTGTTGACGACCAGGACCCGGTCGGCGGTGAGGTGCACCTCGTCCACCCGGGGCCGGTCGGCGAGCAGGGCCCCGGTGAGGGGGGCCGGGAGGCCGAGGTCCGCGACCCCGGTACCGGTGATCCGCCCGCGCAGGCCCAGCAGTTCGCGACCGGCGTCGTTGACGAGGGTGATCCGGCGGTGGCCGTCGAGCAGGAGCAGCCCCTCGCGGACGCCGTGCAGGGCCGCCTGGTGGTAGTCGTACATCCGGCTCAGCCCGGCGGCGTTCATCCCGTGGGTGTGCCGGCGCAGCCGGGCGTTGACCACGTACGTACCCGCTCCCCCGAGGGCCAGCGCCCCGGCGGCGACCCAGCCGAGGGCGGAGAGCTGCTCGGCGAGGCGGTCGCTGACGGCGCGGACGGTGATGCCGGCGCTGACCAGACCGACGATCCTCCCGTCGACGTCGGCGAGCGGGGTGACCACGCGGATGGAGGGCCCCAGCGTGCCGGTGTAGGTCTCGCTGAAAGTCTCGCCGCGCAGGGCGGGTGCGGTGTTGCCGAGGAAGCGCTCGCCGATGCGGCGGGGGTCGGGGTGGGTCCAGCGCCGGCCGTCCGGGGCCATGATCGTCACGAAGTCCACGCCGGAGTCGGCGCGCACCCGCTCGGCGTAGGGCTGGAGGGCGGCCGAGGGGTCGGATCCGCTCGCGGCGCCCCGTACGGCCTCGCGCACGGAGGGCGAGTCGGCCACGGCTCCGGCCACGGCTCCGGCCTGGCGCCGGGCGGAGTCCTCGGCCTGGCCGCGGGCGGTCGCGTACGCGAAGACGGCGCAGCCCGCGATGACGACGGCGACCACCAGCACCTGCATGGCGAAGAGCTGGCCGGCGAGGCTCCGGGGCGGACGGGGGAAGCGGAACATGGCGCTCAGTGTGCACCCGGCCGTGAACTCAATGAACGCAAGGGTGACCGGGGTCACAGCACGGGCGATGGTCCTCCCGGGACACATTCACCACCCGGGAGGCATCGTGGCCGCCAGGCGCGACAGAACGCACTATCTCTACATCGCGGTGATCGCCGCGGTACTGCTCGGCATCGCCGTCGGCTTCGCCGCGCCCGGCGTGGCCGTGGAGCTGAAGCCCTTGGGCACGGGCTTCGTGAACCTCATCAAGATGATGATCTCGCCCGTGATCTTCTGCACGATCGTGCTGGGGATCGGCTCCGTCCGCAAGGCCGCCAAGGTGGGGGCGGTCGGCGGGCTGGCCCTGGGCTACTTCATGGTGATGTCCACCGTGGCCCTGGCCATCGGGCTCCTCGTCGGGAACCTCCTCGAACCGGGCAGCGGGCTGCACCTGACGGAGGCGGTCCGGCACGCCGGAGAGGCGCAGGCCAAGGCGGGCGGGGCCGAGAGCACCCCGGAGTTCCTCCTCGGGATCATCCCGACGACGCTGGTGTCGGCCTTCACCGGGGGCGAGGTGCTCCAGACGCTGCTGGTGGCGCTGCTGTCCGGGTTCGCGCTCCAGGCCATGGGCAGGACGGGCGAACCGCTGCTGCGCGGGATCGGGCACGTACAGAAGCTCGTGTTCCGAATCCTGGCGATGATCATGTGGGCGGCGCCGGTGGGCGCGTTCGGTGCCATCGCCGCGGTGGTGGGCGCGACCGGCATGGACGCGCTGAAGTCCCTCGCCGTGATCATGATCGGCTTCTACACCACCTGCCTGCTCTTCGTCTTCGTGGTGCTGGGCACGCTGTTGCGGGTGTGTACGGGCATCAGCGTGTTCTCACTGGTGCGCTACCTCGGCCGGGAGTTCCTGCTGATCCTGTCGACCTCCTCCTCGGAGTCGGCGCTGCCCCGGCTGATCGCGAAGATGGAGCACCTCGGGGTGTCGCGGCCGGTCACCGGCATCACCGTGCCCACCGGGTACTCGTTCAACCTGGACGGCACGGCCATCTACCTGACCATGTCCTCGCTGTTCGTCGCGGAAGCGATGGGCAAACCCCTCGCGCTCGGCGAGCAGATCTCCCTGCTGCTGTTCATGATCATCGCCTCGAAGGGCGCCGCCGGGGTCACCGGGGCCGGGCTGGCCACCCTGGCCGGAGGCCTCCAGTCGCACCGGCCCGAACTGGTCGACGGAGTGGGCCTGATCGTCGGCATCGACCGGTTCATGAGCGAGGCGCGCGCCATGACCAACTTCGCGGGCAACGCCGTCGCCACCGTCCTCATCGGGACCTGGACCAAGGAGTTCGACCGCGAGCGCGCCGCCGAAGTCCTCGCGGGTCGGGCGCCGTTCGACGAGACCACCCTGATCGACGACGACCACCCGGCCACCCCGGCCGGTCCCGACACCCCCGGCACGGCCGCCGTGCCCACGACGCCCAGGACGCCGCCGACGCGAGCACGGCGGCCGTGCCCGGGCCCGCCGCGGGCGCCCCGGCGGCCCCCAAGGACGGGGTACCTGCCTGACCGGTACCCGCGCGACCGCCGGCCGGGCAGGGCTCGCCCCCACGGTGCCCCGCCCGGTCGGCAGCTGTTTTCGGCCGGCAGGCCGGTAAATCCAGTGCGGTAAAAGGTACTTCCCTACGGGGCGGTACGTCTGACATCTTGCGTCCACCACTCGTTTCGTACGACCCGGTACGTGCCACACGCACCGCCGGGTCATCGGAGGACGCATTGATACCCCACATATCCAGCCGACCTCGACGTACCCTCGTGCTGGCGGCCGCCCTAGGCGCCGCCCTCACCTTCGGAGCCCCGGCCGCGCTGGCCGGTACCGCTCCCGTCTCCCCCTCGGGCTCCGCCGTTTCGGCCGTCCCCAAGGCTGCGGCCCCGGCTTCCCAGAGTGCGACCTGGGCTGCCGGCACCCGTGCCTACCTCGTGATCTCCGCCCCCGGTGACAGCACGGCCGTACGCTCGGCCGTCACCGCCAACGGCGGCACGGTCTTCTCGACCTTCGACGCGATCGGCGTCATCGTCGCCCACTCCGCCTCGGCCGGCTTCGCCACCACCATGCGCGGGGTCAGCGGGGTCCAGAAGGTGGGCGCGACGCGCACCTCGGACGTACCGGCCGACGCCTACAACCCGGCGCTGCCCGCCAACCCGGCGCAGTCGAGCACGGCGGCGGGCGAGCCCGTCCGCGCCGACATGAGCCAGATCAAGGCCGACCAGGCCTGGGCGGTCACCACCGGCTCGGCGTCCGTGAAGGTCGGCATCCTCGACACCGGTGTGGACGACCAGCACCAGGACCTGGCGCCCAACTTCAACGCGGCGGACTCGGTCTCCTGCGCGTACGGCAAGCCCGACACCCGCGCCGGCGCCTGGCGTGACGTGGACACCCACGGCACCCACGTGGCCGGCACCATCGCGGCCGCCAAGAACGGCAAGGGCGTCGTCGGCGTGGCCCCGGGCGTGAAGATCTCCGCGGTCCGCGTCGCCGAGCCCGGCAACTCGTTCTTCTTCGCCGAGAACACCATCTGCGGGTTCGTGTGGGCCGGTGACCACGGCTTCAAGGTCACCAACAACAGCTACTACACCGACCCGTGGCAGTTCAACTGCCCGGACAACATCGACCAGGCCGCCATCATCGAGGGCGTCACCCGCGCCCAGCAGTACGCGGAGGGCAAGGGCTCCCTCCAGGTCGCCGCGGCGGGCAACGAGAACTACGACCTCGCGCACAAGACGACGGACAGCGCGAGCCCGAACGACTCGACGCCGGTCACCCGCACCATCACCAACGCCTGCCTGGACATCCCGACCGAACTCCCGGGCGTGGTCACGGTCGCGGCGAACGGCACCGGCGTCACGAAGGCCTCGTTCTCCAACTTCGGCGCGGGCGTCATCGACGTCGCGGCTCCGGGCAGCGACGTCTACTCCACCCTGCCGGGCGGCAAGTACGGCACCAAGAGCGGCACTTCGATGGCCACGCCGCACGTCGTCGGTGTCGCGGCGCTGCTCGCCAGTGCCAACCCGGGCATCACGCCGGCGCAGCTGCGCGACAAGCTGGCCACCCAGGCCAACGACATCGCCTGCCCGTCGGACAACCGCTGCACGGGCACCGCGGCGAACAACGCCTTCTTCGGCGAGGGCCAGGTCGACGCGCTGAAGGCGGTCGGCGGAACCACGCCGCCGGCCGGCAAGTACTTCGAGAACACGGCCGACTTCGCGATCGCCGACAACGCGACCGTGGAGAGTCCGATCGCCGTCAGCGGTGTGAGCGGCAACGCACCGGCCACCCTCAAGGTGGGCGTGAACATCGCGCACACCTACATCGGTGACCTCAAGGTCGACCTGGTCGCTCCGGACGGCACCGTCTACACGGTGCACAACCGGGCCGGCGGCAGCGCCGACAACATCAACCAGACCTACACCGTCAACGCCTCCTCGGAGGTGGCGAACGGGACCTGGAAGCTCCGGGTCAACGACAACGCCGGCGGCGACACCGGCAAGATCGACTCCTGGAACCTGACCTTCTAGTCGAACCGGGTGTCGGGGGCCATCGGAGAACGGTTCGACCGTTCCCCGGTGGCCCTCCGTCGTTCCCGTGCCTTCTCATCGGGTGCGCAGGACGCAGTCCCCGCAGAGGCCGCCGCCCGGGACCTTGTAGTAGAGGCAGCAGCTGCGGCGGACGAAGGCCACCCCGAGGCCGGGCTCGTGGAGGAAGGTGCCCGTGCCGGACAGGGCGCCGTCCTCCGCCAGCAGGGCGCCCGCCAGTTCCACGGCCGTGTCCCCCTCGACCCGGTCCATCAGCATCCGCAGGGCGCCGACCAGCCCGGAGGCGGTGTTGCCCCGCAGCACCCGGGCCGACACCCCATAGGCCTCCCGCAGTGCGGTGTCGAGCCGGGTCAGGTTGCCGAGGACGCTCTCGCCGAGGGCCTCGGCGGGGAGCCCGGCCGGCTCCGGCAGCCACAGCTCCAGCGAACCGGCGGCGGGCAGCCTCCAGTGGACCCGGTCCGGGTCGAGATCCGGCACCCGCCCGGCGAGGGCGGCGCAGCCGAGCCCGAGCGACCACAGCCGCGAGGCGATCCCGAACTGCGCGGTCGAGGCGGCGACCCGGCCGGGCCCGCTGCCGATCCGCCGCCCGACCTCGGCGACGTACGGTCGCAGGTGCGCCCCGTACAGCTCCGTCAGCGGACGGAAGCCCGGTGCGGGCGGCTCCTCGCCGTGGGCGACGGTGAAGAACGGGCCGACGGCGGCCAGCCGGGTGAGGACGGCGGCGAAGTCGGCCGGTTCGGTGACGGAGTCCATGCCCGGATGATCTCAGGCGGACCGCGTCGAAGACCCGGGGGCTCCGGTGGCGCCCCCGGGTCACTGCGGTGTCGGCGCGATCAGGACGCCGGGGAGTAGGCCGCGACCTCGAAGTCGGACATGTCGAGGCCGCCTTCCTTGGTGTCGTCGTTGGCGAAGACGAACGACTCGATCGGCACGTTCCGTTCGGCGCTGAGCTGCGCCACGAGCTCTTGGAGGACCACGGTTTCCAGGACCACCCGCACCGCGTCGGCGGTCTTCGGCAGCCGGACGGTGTGGAGGTTCTCCGCGACGTCCACGTCCACGGTGGTGAGCAGCAGGGTCAGGTGGCCCGCGCCGGCCAGCGAGCGGGCCAGCTCGATCTCGCGGCCGTCTCCGTAGACCAGGTGCAGGGTGTTGCCCGCCGATTCCATCTCCCCGTGCAGGTAGTTGCGGGTGGCGGAGTGCGCGGCGGTCATCCGGACCACCTCGCGCAGCAGGAGCGCGCCCTCTTCGGCGGAGGCCCGGGAGGCTCCGGCGGCGACCCCGTCGGACGCGATGCAGCGGGCGCCGCGCTCCTTGAGGGCCGCCACCACCTGGGTGGACTGTTCGTGGACCGCGGTGGTCTGCTCCGCGATGTCGGCCCACGGGTCGCCGTCGCGCCCGGCGAGGGCGCCCGCGATGAGGTCGAGGGCCACGATGGTGCCGGTGTAGCCGATGGTGGAGGCGTAGGAGTCGGGCTCGTTTCCGAGGTCGACGACGAGGTCGGCCAGCTCGCCCATCGGGGAAGCCGCCACGTTCAGCAGCGCGGTCCGGGTGACCCCGGGGGCGGCGTTCTGGAAGGCGGCGAGCGTCTCGGAGCTGCGCCCGCCCTGGGAGACGGCGATCAGGCAGTCGGTCTCGAAGCCGGCCGTGCCGGTCTCGATCTCGCTGGACAGCACGCGCTGGGTGACGACTCCGGCCTCGCGCAACTGCTGGACAGGGACGGCGAGGGCTGCGTACGAGGCGCCGATTCCGGTGAAGAGGGGGCGGCGGGCGGTGCGCAGCGCGGCCGACTCCGGGGAGGCGAGCCGGGTGCGGACGCGTTCGGCGATCCGGGCGAGGGCTGCGCCCTGGTCGGCCTGGCCTTCGAGGAAGGTGATGCGGGATCCGGACATGGTGGTGGCTCCTGGCGGTGGGGAAGGTGCGGGTGGGGCGGTGCTCAGGCGGGCGAGTCGGCCTTGGGAGTCCCGGGGGCCTTGGGAGCTCCGGAGGCCTCTGGGGCCTCGGCGGCCTCGGGGCCCTCGGCCGGCTCGGTGGGCCGGGCGCCCCGCACGGCCTTGGCGGGCTTGGCTTCCTCGGCGTCCGGATCGCGTTCGCGACCCGGCGTCGGCAGGTCCCACTTGACGATGGCGAAGCGGAAGATCACGTAGTAGAGGGCGGCGAAGGCCAGGCCGATCGGGATGAGCAGCAGCGGCTTGGTGGCGATGCCGAAGTTGACGACGTAGTCGATGGCGCCGGAGGAGAAGCCGAAGCCGTCGCGGATGCCGAGGGCGTAGCACAGGGCCATCGAGACGCCGAAGAGGACGGCGTGGATGGCGTAGAGCACGGGGGCCACGAACATGAAGGCGAACTCGATGGGCTCCGTGACGCCGGTGACGAAGGCGGTCAGGGCGACGGAGATCATCATGCCCTTGACCATGGCGCGGTTCTCCGGGCGGGCGGTGTGCGCGATGGCCATCGCGGCGGCCGGCAGGGCGAACATGTAGATCGGGAAGCCGCCGGTCATGAACTGGCCCGCGGTGGGGTCTCCGGCGAGGAAGCGGTGGATGTCCCCGTGGACCTCGGCGCCGGTGGTCGGGTTGACGAAGGTGCCCGCCTCGAACCAGGGGAAGAACGAGAAGAAGTGGTGCATCCCGATGGGGATGAGGGCGCGCACGACGAGGCCGAAGAGGCCCGCGCCCCAGGCGCCGGTGCCGACGAGCCACTCGCCGAAGTGGAAGAACCAGCTGCCGACCGTCGGCCAGACCACTCCGAAGACGATGCCCATGCCGACGCCGGCGAAGGCGCTCAGGATGGGCACGAGGCGGCGCCCGCCGAAGAATCCGAGCCAGTCGGGCAGCTTGGTGCGGCTGAACCGCTGGTAGAGGAGGGCGGCGACGAGGCCCATCACGATGCCGCCGAGCACCTTGGCGTCGAGGGGCTCGCCGTCGGCGCCGACCGGGAAGGCCTTGCTGGCGAGCACGGCCTTGAAGACCAGGTAGCCGACCACCGCGGACAGGGCGGTGGATCCGTCCGCCTTCTTGGCGAAGCCGATGGCCACGCCGACCGCGAAGAGCAGCGGCAGATTGGCGAAGACGGCGTCGCCGGCCGCGGCCAGGACCATCGCGAACTTCTGGATGAGCACCGGGAAGTTCTCGCGGCCGAGCAGGTCGGCGCCGCCGAGCCGGGTCAGCAGGGCGGCGGCGGGCAGGGTGGCCACGGGCAGCATCAGGCTCCGGCCGATGCGCTGCATGACCGGCATGATCCGGGCCGACTTCTTGCCGGCGGCCGGTGCGGTGGCCGTACTCATCGCGGTACTCCTCGTCGAGCGGGGGTCGGGGGGACGATCCCGAAGGTACTTACTTGTTTCTTAGTGGTCAATAGTGGTCTGGTGTGGTCTTTCCCGGAGACACCCACTCGCTGCCAAGGTCCCCTGGAGTCAGGCCCTACGACCCTGACCAACTGGTAGTGAGTGGTATGCTTGCGGGCATGACCGCCGACTCCTCGCCCGCCACCGCCCCGCCCGCCCTCGGAGCCGATCCGTTGTGGTCGCGGGCCGCCGACCGGATCCGCGAGGAGATCGCCCGACGCGGCCTGTCCGAGGGCAGCAAGCTCCCGGCCGAGCGTGAACTGTGCACCCGCCTCGACATCTCCCGCGTCACGCTGCGCCGGGCCCTCGCCCACCTCGTGGACCAGGGTCTGGTCACCTCCTCGCACGGCCGCGGCTGGTTCGTCGCCACCCCGACGGCGCCGGCGCCGGCCCGCGACTGGCCGAAGGACCTGGAGTCCTTCACCGCCACCGCCCGGCGCAAGCACATGCGGCCCGGCTCGCTCGTCCTGCGCCACGACCAGGTCACCGCGTCCCTGGACGACGCCGACCGCCTCGGCGTCCCGGCGGGCACCTCGCTGATGCGCCTGGAGCGGGTGCGCCTGCTCAACGACGTACGGATCGCCCTCGACCGCACCCTCCTCGTCCTGGAACTCGCGCCGGACCTCGTCCGGGCCGACTTCCGCGAGGCCTCCCTCTTCGAGGAGCTGGTCCGCTGGGGCGTGGAACCGGAGCGGGCCGAGGCCACGATCGAGGCCCGCTCGGCGGACGAGGAGTTGGCCGGGCACCTCGGCATCGCGCCGGGCGCGCCCGTGCTCGTACTCGACCAGACCGTGTACACGCGCGAACAGCGGCCGCTCCTGCTGTCGACGGTGGAGTACAGCGGGGACCGCTACCGGCTGCGCACCACCTTCCAGACAGACTGACACGGCACGCCGCCGCCCCCGGGCGCCGATGGGCACCCGGGGGCACGACGAAAGACCCCTTTCCTACGCGGGCACGCGCACGGCCGGGGCGCTCGCCGACCGGGCCCAGCGCACGGCCGGGCCCATCGCGTACGAGGCCGACAGCAGCAGCGCGCCCAGCAGCAGCCATCCCGGGATCCCCCACAGGACGACCAGCGTCGTCAGCAACAGCGGGCCCAGGGTGCGGGCCACCGGCACGCCCGTCCCGAAGAAGCCCTGGTACTGGCCCATCCGCTCGGCCGGGGCCAGCGCGAAGCCGATCTGCCAGGAGCCGGCCGACTGCCGCATCTCCCCGTCGGACAGCAGGAGCGCGCCCACCACGAGGAGCGCCCCGGCGGCCCACGCGGGACCGGGCAGCGCGGCGGCGGCGAACACCGCGCAGGACAGGGCCGTCACCAGCCCGGACACCCGCAGCGCCCGCCCGGCGCTCGGCAGGTCGCCCACCTTCCGGGCCAGCCGCACCTGGAACAGGGTCACGGCCAGGGTGTTGAGCACGAACAGGGCCGACACCACCCACCCCGGAGCCGTGGTGCGCTGGACCACCCACAGCGGAAGGGCCAGGCTCAGCAGCGGCATCCGCAACAACAGGACGGCGTTGAGCAGGGTCACCAGCGCGTACGGCCGGTCCCGCAGGACGGCCAGCCGGGGCTCCCCCGCCGCCCGGCCCGGCACCGGCGCCACGAGCGGCAGCCCCCGCAGCAGGGCGGCGCAGACCAGGAAGCCCACCGCGTCCAGGGCGAAGACCGACAGGTACGCCCGCTCCGTCCCCACCCCCAGGGCCAGCCCGCCGAGGGCCGCGCCGAGGGCGAGTCCCGCGTTGAGCGTGGACTGGAGGTGGGCCAGCACCCCCGTCCGCTCCTGCGGGGCGACCACGCCCGCGAGCAGCGCCTGCCGGGCGGCGGCGAGTCCGCACTGGGAGACGGCGTAGAGGACCACGGCGCACAGGAAGGCACCGTAGGACCGGATGAACAGGAAGGAGGCCACCGAGCAGGCGGTGGCGACCGCGAGCAGCACCGAGAGCCCGCGCGGGCCCCGCCGGTCGGCGAGCGCCCCGAGCGGTACCCCGGCCACGGACCCCACGGCCCAGGCCAGGGTCAGGGCGAGCCCTATCTGGGCCGGCGAGAGGCCGACCACACGGGTGAAGTAGAGGGCGGAGCACACGTAGTACGCCCCGTCGCCGACGGAGTTGCTCAGCTGGGCGGCGGCCAGGCGGCGCGGCGCTCCGGGCGCGGGCAGGAACCGATTCGTCACGGGCACCATTGGACCAGGGTCGCGGCCCGCCCCCGTGGTCCAATCGGCGGTGGATCGGGCGGACCACTTCCGGCCCGCCCCCGGTCCCTACCGACGGGCTCGCCCCCGGCCCGACCGACCGGCCCGGCCCGCTGTTCAGAGCTCGCCGAGGAACTCCAGCAGGGCCCGGTTGAAGGCCTCGGGCCGCTCCACGCCCGGCAGGTGCCCGGCCCCCTCGATCACCGCGAGCCGGGCGTGCGGGGCGAGGGCGCACATGCCCTCGGCTTCGGCGACGGGGGTGTAGACGTCGTCCGCGCCGACCAGCACCAGGCAGGGCACCGAGGCGGGCAGTTCCGCGAGCACGGGCCGGTAGTCGGGCCGCTCGGCGCGCCCGCGCAGGGCGGCGGCGGCCCCGCGCGGGTCGGTGGCCCGCATCATCGCGCCCACCCGGGCGGCGACCTCGGGCTGCCCCGTCACGTTGTAGGGAGCGAGCATCTTGTCGATCACCTCCTCGGTGTAGGGCGCCATGCCCTCCGCGAGGAGCCGCTCGGCCAGCGCCCGGCGGAAGGCCGCGCCGTCCCCGGTCTCCGGGGCGGGGGAGGTATCGGCCAGAACGAGGGCCCGTACCACACCCGGGTGGCGCAACCTGACCTCAAGCGCGATCTGGCCTCCCATGGACACTCCGCCGACGACCGCCTGTTCGACGTCCAGACGCGCGAGCAGCGCGGCCAGATCGTCCGCGAGGTCCGCGAGGAGGGTCTTCTCCCCCAGCGGCGGGTTCTGACCGTATCCCCGCAGGTCAGGCGCTATGACCCGGTAGCCGGCGGCGACCAGGGCGGCCGTCTGGGGGGACCACATGGAGCGGTTGAACGGATGTCCGTGGATCAGGATTACGGCCGCTCCGTCGCGGGGACCGAAGTCATCGAAAATCGATACCGCGTCATTGCCGAATCGGGGGTTCATGAGAGGACTTTAAGGGGCTACATTGAGCCACTCGCGTTCACCTGACAGCCCGTTGCCTTTCACCCGTGTTTTGCACGGGGGGCGACGTCAGGGACGCAGACTGTGCAACCACCCCACCGCCCAGAAGGACCGAAGGCTCCGTGCCCGTACCCGTACTCCTCGCCGGCCGCTCCGTGCGGCTCGAGCCCCTCGCCCCCCACCACACCGAGGCCCTGGCCCAGGCCGGGGCCGAGGATCGTACGACTTACGCCTTCACTCCCGTGCCCCACGGGTTGCAGGCGTCCCACGAGTACATCGACCGCGCCGTAGCCGATCAGGCAGCGGGTCGATCGCTTGCGTTCGCCGTGGTCAGAGCCATGGACGGGCGGGTCGTCGGTTCGACCCGGTTCCTCGAACTCGACTACTGGCAAGGCCCGCTGGTGTGGCCCGCCGTGCCCGGGGTGCCCTTCGGAGATCCGGCGACCGCGATCCCCGATGCCACCGAGATCGGGAACACCTGGTTGTCGCCGGGCGCCCAGGGAACGGGCATCAACACCGAGGCCAAGCTGCTCATGCTGCGCCACGCCTTCGAGACCTGGGGCGTGCGCCGGATCTCGCTGCGCGCGGACGCCCGCAACGGTCGTTCGCGCGCGGCGATGGAACGGCTGGGATTCACCTGTGAAGGGGTCCGACGGGCCCATTCGCGCGGGCTCGACGGCGCGGTGCGCAGTACGGCCTTCTACTCGGTCCTCGACGAGGAGTGGCCCACCGTGCGCACCTTGATCGAACTGCGGCTCTCCGGCGCCGCGCCCCGCAAGCGTCGGCGCAAGACACTGATCCCGGCGTAAGGGTCCTCGGGGTCCGTTCCCCACCGCCCCGGCCTTCCCGCCCCGCCCCTGCCCGCCTCGCGTTCAGCCGAGGAAGGCCGGGGCGAGGGCGGAGTCCATCAGGCGGGACGGGGCTCCGCCGCCGTCGGCGGGCAGCGCGTACAGGTCGGCCCCGAAGTCGCCCGGCAAGGAGTAGACGACGGTCCTGTCGTCCGTCCACACCACCTGGTCGTCGACGCTGCGCTCCTCGGCGAGCGGGGTCTCCTTCATCGAGGCCAACTCCAGCGCGTACAGCCGCCACGGCGCGTCGGCCGGGAGGCCCTCCACCCTCTTCTTGAAGACCAGACGGGTCCCGTCGGGCGAGAGCGAGGGGCATTCGAGGTTCTCGCGCAGGGTGGTGACCGTGCGCGTGGCGAGGTCGCCGCGGATCAGGTGGGTCCGGCCGCCGGTGGCCATGGTCGCGTAGAAGGCCTTCTCGTCGGGGGTGAAGGTGACCCCCCAGAAGTTCACGTCGGCGTTGCGGTACTCCTTGCCGTCCTTGACGATCGCGAAGTCCTCCAGGGAGGCGTCGTACTTCCCCGTGCGCAGGTCGAGCAGGGAGGTGCGGGTGGAGAAGTTCGTCCCGGCGTACGAGTCCCCGCCGACGAAGACCGTCCAGGCGGCGAGGTGGCCGCCGGGCGAGACCCGGGCCCGGGTGGGGATGCCGGCCAGGGGGCGCGAGGCGACCTCCTTGAGCTCGGCGTCCAGGACGACGGCGCGGTAGCTCTCGGGGACGGCGCCCTTGTCGGCCCGCAGGCAGATCCCGGTGCCGCCGGCGGAGTGGAAGCGCAGGCAGCTGACCCCGGAGGCGGTACGGGGTCCTGCGGGCGCGCCGGCGGGGACGGTGGCCAGTTCGTCGCGGTGGGGGCCCCAGGCCATGTTGCGGAAGACGATCCTGCGCCCGTCGCCGGCCGGGGCGAGGGTGACCCGGCCTTCGGTGACCCGCGGGCCACCGGGCCGGGCCTGGTCCTTCTCCTGCGCCCGCGAGGAGGCGCGGGCGAAGGCGAGCACCCCCACCGCCGCGAGCACGGCGACGGCGGCGACCAGGATCAGGATCCGGCGTTTGAGGGTCATGGGGGCTCTACGGTCCTTTGCGTGCGGGGGTGGGCGGTCGGGCGTCGGCGGGCCTCAGCGCGAGACAGCAGGCGACGGCCGCGGCCAGCAGGACGGCGGCCACGGCGAGCGCGGGTCGGGCGCCCCACAGGGTCCAGGCGGCGCCGAAGCCGAGGGAGGCGGCGAAGCGGGCCACGGCCTGGCCGGTCTGGACGAGGGCGAGCCCGGCGCCCCGGTTCTCCTCGGGGACGGCTCCGGCGGCCTCGGCCATCAGGACGCCGTCGGTGGCGGCGTAGAAGGCTCCGTGGAGCAGCAGCACCGCGTACGGCAGCGCCGGGAGGTGGCCGCCGGTCAGCAGGAGTCCGTAGGCGAGGAGCAGGGCGAGGTGTCCGCCGAGGAAGACGCGTCGGCGGCCGATCCGGTCGGCGAGCCGGCCGAGCGGCAGGGCCAGCAGGAAGAAAGCGGCGGCCGTGCCGAGCGGGAGCAGTGCGAACCAGCGGTCGGCGATCCCGGTGGCGCGCTGGAGCAGCAGGAAGACGAAGGCGTCGCTGACCGTGCACAGGCCCAGCAGCAGGGCGGTGAGGCCGATGCGGCGCAGCTCGGGGCGGCGCAGCAGGCCGAGGGAGGCCCGCAGGGACACGGGCGCGGTCTCCGAACCGGAGCGGCGCCCGGCGACGTGCCCGCTGTCGTGCCCGGTGTCGTGACCCTTCCGGCCGGGGGCGGGGGCCCGTTCGCGGCCCGGTACGAACAGCACCAGGACCAGGACGCCGAGCGCGGCCACGCAGGCGCTGACGGTGAAGACGGCGTCGTAGCCGTCGGCGGCACCGCGCAGGATGAGGAAGGCGAGGATCGGACCGATCAGGGCGCCGGCGGTGTCCATGGCGCGGTGCACGCCGAAGGCGCGTCCTCGGTCCTCGGGGGCGGCGGCCAGGGAGATCAACGCGTCGCGCGGGGCGGTGCGCAGTCCCTTGCCGGTGCGGTCGAGCGCGAGGACGGCGCCGATCGCGGGCAGCGTGTGGGCGAGCAGCAGCAGCGGCTTGCACAGGGCGGAGAGGCCGTAGCCGATGCCGGCGAGGGCCTTGTGGCGGCCGAGGCGGTCGCCGAGGTGGCCGCCGGTGAGCCGGACCAGGGCGCTGACGCCGTTGTAGAGGCCGTCGAGGAGGCCGAAGCCGAGCGGGCTGAGGCCGAGCCCGGCGACGAGGTAGAGGGGGAGCACGGCGGTGACCATCTCGGAGGAGACGTCGGTGATCAGGCTGACCGTGCCGAGGGCGAGGACCGTGGGGGCGAGGGCGGCGCGCCGCCCCGGACGGGTGCCCGGGGCGACGGCCTGCTGCTCGGGGGCCACGGCGGGCGCGGGGGTACCGCGACTGTCCGCGACGTACATGGTCAGGAAGCCCAGATCCCCGTGATGTCGGTGGCGGTGGCGGCATTTCCGGCGTGGGTGCTCAGACCCGCCAGACCCTCCAGGGTGCGGAGCATGTCGTAGTGGTTGTAGGTGGTGGCCGAGGTGCTGCCGGGGGTGACGGGCTGGCCGTAGAGCACGGTGGGGATCTTGTTGCCGGCCAGGCGGTTGTCCTCGTCGAAGGTGACGACGAGGAGGCTGTTGTGGGTCTTGGCCCAGTCCGCGTAGGCCTTGAGGTTGTTCTTCAGCCAGGTGTCGCCGGTGCCGACGGAGCAGTCGTGCATGTCGCTGCAGAGGTTCGGGACGACGAAGGACACCTTGGGCAGGGTGGTGTAGTTCGTCGGGAACTGGGTCATCGTCTTCGCGGTGCTGGTGGGCACGTTGGAGAAGCCGAACCAGGGGTTGTGCTTGCGGGCGTAGTTGCCGCTGGAGCAGGTGGTGGAGCCCTGGCTCGGGAGGGTCTCGTTGTAGCTGGCCCAGGTCTTGCCGGCGGCGATCAGCTCGGAGGCCAGGTTGGGGGCGGAGCTGAAACCGGGGGTGTAGCAGCTGTCTCCGGTGACTCCCTGGTTGGAACCGGAGAAGAGCTGGAAGTAGTTGGGCTGGCTGGGGTGCGTGATGCCGTAGGAGTTGGTGAGGTTGGCTCCCCCGGTCTTGAGCGAGTTGATGTACGGGGCGCTGGAGCTGCCGATGACCTGGTTGTAGGCGTGGTTCTCGAACACCACCACGACGACGTGGTCAGGGGCCGGCAAGGTGGCGGCGTGCGCGGGCTGAGCGGCTCCGATGCCGGCCCAGAGCGCGGCGCCGGCGGCGGTGAGGCCGAAGGCGGCGGCCAGGGCGGTCTTACGGCCGGACCGTGAAGTGGTCATGCCAAACACGGGACATACCTCCAGGCAGAGGGGTTCTGGGGACGGGGCGGACGCACCATACCCAGGGGCATGTGCATGGGCCAGGGATAGGCGGCGAACAGCACGGGAACTCCGCAGGCCCTCTGGGAGTCGGGTAATGCCCACCCCCTTGAAAAACCAAGAGAAGCAAAAATGCGGAACCTTTGAGCACTTTCGGTCATCATTCGAACGGAAGCAGTCCATCCCCAGACGGGGCAGCAACAGCCGGAGACAAACCGCAGATGTCGTACGAACCCGACGGGCAGTCCCAGCCGCCGACCCGGCCGGAAGGGCAGTACCCGCAGCAGCCCCCGTACGGGCGGCAGCAGGACCGACAGCAGGGCCGGCAGCAGGGGTGGCCCCAGGCCCGGCAGCCACAGGACCGACCCGCGTACGGCCAACCCCCGCAGGGGCCACCGCAGCAGGGCGGCAGGCCCCCGCAGGAGCGGCCCGCGTACGGCCAGGACCAGTACCGGCAGCAGGGCGAGCAGCCCACGCAGCAGCAGCCGCGCTACGAGCAACCCCCGTACCAGCAGGAGCGGTACCGGCAGGAGCCGCACCCGCAGCAGGGCTACGGACAGCCGGGGTACGGGCAGGGGCAGCAGGGGTACGGCCAACAGGGTTACGGGCAGCAGGGGTACGGGCAGCAGCCTCACTACGACGACCACGACGGCTCCCGGCCCCCGTACGGGGAGGAGCCGCCGCGCCGCAAGTCCAAGGCCAAGCGTTGGATCATCGGCGGCGTCACGGTGCTGGCCCTCGCGGGCATCGCCGCGGGCGCGATGACGTACTTCGAAATACCGCCCTTCACCGACAAGGGCAAGGCCGTCTCCTTCGGCCAGGACGCCGGCGCGAAGAACGGCGACGCGGCCAAGCCGGCCGCGAGCTCGAAGATGTCGATGCCCACCGGCCCGGCGGCCGACTTCAAGAACTCGATGACCCTGGGCGACGGCACGCACGTGGCCGTCACCACCATCACCGGCAAGAAGTCGGGCTTCACCGGCAAGGTCTGGGTGTGGGCGCCCAAGGAGTACAACGACCCGAAGTTCGCCAAGAGCGGCTTCCCGGTCATGATCGCCCTGCCCGGCGGCGCCGGCTTCCCGAACAACTACTGGATGGGGACCGACCTCGGCCTCCAGACCAGCATCGGCAAGTGGTACAGCGAGGGCAAGAGCAAGCCCTTCATCCTCGCCATGCCCGTGCTGAACCCGGCTCCCGACGACAAGGGCATCTACTGGGACGGCTCCGACATCCCGGGCCAGCCCAAGATGGGCAGCTGGCTGACCGACGACGTCCCGGACCTGATGCGCGAGAACTTCCGCACGGTCAAGTCCCGTGACGGCTGGGCCTTCATGGGCTCCTCCACCGGCGGCTTCGCCGGCCTCAAGGCCGTGCTCAAGTACCCGGAGAAGTTCAAGGCCGTGGTCGCCTCCGGCCCCGACATCGTCCCGGACTCCTCCCTGTGGAAGGGCCACGACAAGGAGAAGGCCGAGAACAACCCGGAGCTGCTCGCCAAGCAGCTCATCGACAAGAAGGGCCCCGAGGTCTACCTCGCCTTCCAGGTCGGCGACAACGAGAGCAACAAGAAGACCCTGCCGGACGTGCAGAAATTCATCGCCAACTACACCAAGGGCCCCATCCACACCAGCCTGAGAGTGATCCCGGGCGGCCAGCACAACGCCAAGACCTACGTGCCGAACATGGGCGAGGGCCCGATCCAGTTCATCAGCAAGGTCATGGAAGGACCCGTGGAGTAACCGGGGCGTCCGGAGCCGCCCCAAGGGGCCCCGTCTCCCGCACCGCTTCCGGCTCCGGCCCGCCGAACACCTTCGGCGGGCCGTCGCCGTCCCAGGGCGCCCATCCCGGATCCCCCGTGACGGCGAAGCGGACCCAGGCCCCGTGCATCTCGTCGGCCAGCGCCTGCGGGGCGTCGGGGCCCGCCAGCCAGGAGCTCTCGGGCACCCGGAGGGTGTCGAAGACGAAGCCCAGCTCCAGGGCGTGGCAGGCCCCGAGGCCCGGTACGCCGCTGGGCCAGCGGAACTCGTAGAGGTGGCTCGGCGCCTCCCGGCGGGCCCCGGCGAGCCGGCGCAGCGGATCGCGCAGCAGCCGGTCCGTGATCAGGTGCCCGGCGAGGTCGGCCGGTCCGGCCCCGGGCAGGGCGGCGCGCAGCGCCCGTACGGCGTTCCCGTCCTTGCCGCTGCGGACCCGGGCCAGGGCCACGGCCGACGGTCCGAGCCGGTCCAGCAGCCGCATCCCGCCGGTCGGCGCGAGCCAGAGCCGGTACTCCTCGGCGGTCCAGCCCGCCAGCAGCGGCACGGCGCGGGTCGAGGCGGCCTCCAGGGGGTCGTCGGGCAGCGTGTCAGGATCGATGACCAGCCCGAAGGCGGGGCCGCCGAGCAGCGGGGAGGAGCGCCGCAGCACGGCCGCCTGGGCGGCGAGCAGGGCGGGCAGCCCGGCCGCCTCGAACGCCTTGGCGGTGGCGGGCACCTTGAGCAGCGCCGCCATCCGCCGGACCACGGCCCGCACCTTGTCCCGGGGCAACACCCCGGGGGCTCCGCTCTGCAGGACGGCCCGCGAGAAGAGGCCGGCGGCGCGGGGGGAGGCGAGCAGGGCGCCGACGCTGATGGCTCCGGCGGACTCCCCGAAGACGGTGACGCGGTCGGGGTCGCCGCCGAAGGCCCCGATGTTGGCCCGGACCCACTCCAGGGCGGCGATCTGGTCGAGGAGCCCCCGGTTGGCGGGGGCGTCGGGAAAGAGGCCGTAGCCGAGGACCCCGAGCCGGAAGTTGGCCGAAACCAGGACCACCCCGTCGCGGGCGAAGGCGGAGCCCTCGTAGACGGGGACGGCGGAGGAGCCCCGGGTGTGGGCGCCGCCGTGGATCCACACCATGACGGGCAGCCGGGCCCCGGGGGCCGGGTCCGGGGTCCAGACGTTGACGGTGAGGCAGTCCTCGCCGGGGATCTCCGGGTCGGGCAGCAGGGCGGCGAAGGTGTCCGGGTAGGGCGCCTTGGGCGCGGTGGGCCCGAACGCCCCCGCGTCGCGCACGCCGTCCCAGCCGGCCGGCGGCCCGGGGGCGGCGAAGGTCAGGGCCCCGACGGGCGGTGCGGCGTAGGGGATCCCCCGGAAGACGGCGACCGGGGGCGCCGGGGGGCCCGCCACGGGGCCGCCGGTCGGGGCCTCCCAGCGGCCCTCGACGGTGCCCTGTCCGGTGTCGGCCCGGGGCCGTCGGCCGCCGCCCCTCGCGCTCATCGGCGTGTCCTCCCGTGTGGGGCCGGTTCCGTCGCCGGCACGTTCGCACAACCGTCCCGGGGGTGACAAGGCGTGTCCCGGCCGGGGTCGGCCCGGGTTGGACCGGCATGCGAGCCACTCTGACACTTCCGGTCCTGCGCCGCCTGTCCCTCCTGCTGCCGGCGGCCGCCCTCCTGGCGGGAGCGGGCGCGGCCCACGCCGCCGCGCCCGGGCCCGACTTCCAGTACGTGGGCCAGGACGACCGGGTCCATGGCCTGACCTCCCCCCGGGGCTGTGTGAAGGCCGAGGGCGGCGGGGCCCGGGCGGTCACCAACCGGACTCCCGCCGCGGTGACCCTCTACCGCGACCCGGGGTGCGCGGGCCCGGCGGTGGAGGTCCTGCGGCCGGGAACGGTGACCCAGGTGCGCCCGTACTTCGCCTCGGCGCGCTTCGGCGCCGCCCGGTAGCGGACGGCCGGTGTCACCGGGTAGGCGAACGGACCGTGACCACTCGGCGCTCGCCGCGTTGTATGCCATGTCAAATGCCGCAGATTCTGTGGCGCCCCACATCTCACGAGGAGAACTCGATGTCGCGAATCGCGAAGGCGTTCGTCATCACCGCTGCCGCCGGTAGCGCCCTGGCCGCCGGTGCGGGTCTGGCTGCTGCCGACGCCGGAGCGCAGGGTGCGGCTGTCGGCTCCCCCGGTGTCCTGTCGGGCAACCTGATCCAGGTTCCGGTTCACGTGCCGGTCAACGTCTGCGGCAACACCGTGAACGTCATCGGCCTGCTGAACCCGGCCTTCGGCAACACCTGCGTCAACGCCTCGGGCGGCGGCGACCAGCACCACACCGAGGGCTACGGCGGCTGATCGCCCCCCTCACCGACCCGCGAAGGGCCCCCGCCGTGCGGCGGGGGCCCTTTGCGCGCGCCGGGCGCGGCGCGTGCTACTCGTAGCGGTAGAGCCCGCCGTGGCCCAGCAACTCGCGCGGGGTGACGTCCCAGGGGGGCATCGGCTGGTCGAGGGAGATCACCCGGCCGCGCTGGGGGTCGCCGAGCGCCAGGGGGGCGGCCGGCAGGTAGCCGGAATCCGGGTGGCGCCGCTGCCAGCGGTCCCAGACCAGGTCGACGAAGGCGTGGTGCAGCCAGAAGGCGGGATCGTTGGGGGCGGTGCCGCCCGTCATGTGGCCGCCGATCCACTGGTGGACCTTGTTGTGGTTGCGCCAGCGCTCGCTCTTGGGGGCCGCCCAGCCCTCGAACTTGTTGCGGAAGCCGCCGCCGGAGGCCGTGGAGTCCCACGGGGAGGTGTCGTAGACCGGGTCGTCGATCGCCCCCTGGAGTTCGGCGGGGGTCGGCAGCGCGATCGGATTGCCCGGGCGGCCCAGGTTGCGGGTGAGGAAGCGGGCTTCCGTCGTGCCGACGGTGACGGTCCAGTTGCCCCGCTCGTGGGCGAAGGGCCCGGTGGTCACCTGCCGGTCGCCCTCGCGGCCGGTGCCGCCGAGGAAGTCGTCCGCCCAGAGCGGGGAGACGGGGCTGGTGTCGACGGTCCAGTCCCAGTAGGGGATGGACACCCCCGGATCGACGGCTTGGAGCTGCCGCTCGAACTCCAGGAGGTAGCGCCGGTGCCAGGGGAAGAAGGACGGCGACATGTGCCCGACGCGCAGCTTGCGGTCGCGGTCGGGCACGAAGTACTTGTCGTGGGTGCGGACGAACTCGTCGTAGATCCCGTTCCGCTTGAGTTCCAGCACGGCCGCCGTGAACCGCTTCTTCTGGGCGCTCGTCAGGTTCCTCTGGTTCTGCCGGGTGTACACCGCGGGTCTCCTCCCCTTGCCGTCCGTCAGCCGTGGTGCGGGGCCGCGAGGGCCAGTTGGTTGGTGCCGAGTTCGTCGACGGCGGCCCGGGCCAGTTCCAGGGGCGTCCCGTACGACTGGAAGTGGTTGATCCCGCTGAGGTAGCTGCCGTCCGCGCGGCGCATCACGTGCAGGGGCCGGCCGTCGATGCGGACGGCCGCCGAGACGGGGTCGACGCTGATGTGCCGGCCCCGGTAGGTCTCCTCGGCGAGCGGCGCCGGGGTGAGCGTCTGGCGGGGCCGCCTGGCCCGCAGGAGGGGCCCGAGGGCAGCGACCGTGCCGGCGGCGACGGCCGCGGTGAAGGCCGTACGGAGGAACGCGCGACGGGTCGGTGGGGCGGCGGGTGCTGCGTACATACGGTCTCCCTCGCTCGGTGTCCACGCCACGGGGTCTAACGCGGGGCGGCGGGGGAGGTCACCTGTGCCCGGTCAGCGGCGGCGCCCGGGGTGCTTGTGGAAGAGGGTGGTGGGGCGCAGTCGGCCCTCGGGGTCGGTGGCGTAGTCGGGGATGGTGCCGGCCTCCGTCCAGCCGTCGGCGCGGTAGACGCGCTCGGCGCCGCTGCCCGTCTCGGTGTCGAGGAACAGCAGGACGATCCCGGCGAGGGCTGCCTCGTGCTCGGCCTCGGCCATGAGCGCGCGGGCGGTGCCGCGTCCCCGGGCGGCCGGGTGGACCATGAGTTTGCGCAGCTCGGCGCGGTGGCGGCCGTTGGGCTTGGACTCCCGGCACCAGCTGACCGTGCCGTCGAGACGGCCGTCGGCGCCGCGCGAGACCCACAGGGCGAGGGAGCCGTCCGCCACGGCGGGTCGCAGGGAGTCCCACCAGGCGGCGGCCTCCGCGTGGTCGAGGCCTGCCAGGAAGCCGAGGGAGGCTCCGCCGGCGACCACGTCGAGGAGGAGGTCGGCGAGTTCCGCGCGGTGGGCGGAGAGGTCGTCGGCGGTGAGGCGGGTGAGGGTGGCCGTCATGCGCCGAGGATAGGGATCAGGTCGTGGTGCGCTGGAGGCGGGGCAGGTGCAGGTCCCGGAAGATCGCCGCCAGCCGGAGCGCGAACACGAGCCCCGCCGAGGCGGCGGTGTTCAGGGTGTCGGGTGCGCCGGCCCCGTGCAGGAGGAGGTAGGCGGTCGCGCCGGCCAGGGCGGCGGTTGCGTAGACCTCCTCGCGCAGCAGCAGCGGCGGGAACTCCCCGCAGAGCACGTCACGGATCACCTCGCCGGTGACGCCGGTCAGGACGGAGAGGATGAGGACGGCCACGGGGGTGACGTGGGCGTCGAGGGCGGCGCGGGCTCCGATGACGGTGACCACGGCCAGGCCGAGGGCGTCGACGACCATGAGGGTGCGGTGCGGGAGGGTGCGGCGGCGCAGGTACAGCATGGTCACGGCGGCGACCGAGGCGATGACGAGGAGCAGCAGCCAGTCCCGCGTCCAGTAGAGCGGGTGCCGGTCGAGGATCAGGTCGCGCAGGGTGCCGCCGGAGATGCTCGCGGCGAAGGCGAGGACGAACCCGCCGAAGGGGTCCATGTTGGCGCGGTGCGCGGCGAGTACGCCGGAGGCGGCGAAGGCGGCGATGCCGAGGAGGTAGAGGGCGTGCGGCACGGCGCCTCCTTGAGGGTGGTCGGTGGGACGCGGGCGGGGGTGGTGGGGCGCCGTGGGCGGTGCGCGGGCACGGGGACGGCGTCGGGGTGGGCGACCCGTCGAGCCTGCCGTAGCCGGGCCGGGCCGCGCATCGGCCGTTCGGCCAGGTCGGGGACGGTGTCGGGGACGGTGGGGGACGACGCGGGACGGGCGGGGCGGCGCACGACGGTGCGTGTCCGGATGTGACAGTCATTCGTCATTGCGGCCATGGGGTGGTGGCCCCGACCATGGGTGCATGCCCACTCCACACCGGGTCGTCATCGCGGTCTTCCCCGACGTCGACCTCCTCGACGTCACCGGTCCGGCCGAGGTCTTCGCCCTGGCCAACGAGGAGATCGGAAGCCGCGCCGGATACCGGGTCCGGCTCGCCGGACCGACCGCCGGCGCGGTCCGTACGTCGGCGGGCGTGCGGTTGCTGGCCGATCTGTCCTTCGCGGAGGTCGGCGGGGACGTGGACACCCTCCTGGTGCCCGGCGCCGTCGATGTGACCGACGCGGGGCCCGTGGCCCTGATCGACCCCGACGTCGTGGCCTGGGTCAAGGAGACCGCGCCGCACGCCCGGCGCGTGGCCTCGGTGTGCGTGGGGGCTCACCTCCTGGCGGCCGCCGGGCTGCTCGACGGGAAGACGGCGACCACGCACTGGTCGACGGCCGCCCAACTGGCCGCCGACCATCCGACCGTCACCGTCGACCCGGATCCGATCTTCGTCCGCACCGACCGGGGTCGGTTGTGGACGGGCGCCGGCATCAGTGCCTGCCTGGACCTCGCGCTCGCCCTGGTGGCCGAGGACCTGGGCGAGGACGTCGCGCTGGCGGTGGCGCGGCAACTGGTGATGTACCTCAAGCGGCAGGGCGGGCAGAGCCAGTTCTCCGTCCCGCTGAGCCGGCCGGCCTCGGCCCGGCGCGACATCGACGAGCTGCGGCTGTGGATCGCCGACCACCTCGGCGAGGACCTGTCGGCGGAGGTCCTCGCGGGCCGGATGTGCCTGAGCGAGCGGCACTTCGCCCGCGTCTTCACCCAGGAGACCGGGGCGAGTCCCGCCGGCTACGTCGAGGCGGCGCGGGTCGAGGTCGCCCGGCGGCTGCTGGAGAGCACCGACGAGCCGCTCGACCGGGTCGCGGCCGAAGCCGGCCTCGGCTCGGCGGAGACCCTCCACCGGGCGTTCAAGCGGCAGCTCGCCACCACCCCCGGCGCCTACCGGCGCCGCTTCCGTACCCAGACCACCTGACCGTTTCGGCCTGACCGTTTCGGCCTGCGTTCCTTCCCTCCACGAGCACGGCGGACGGCTTCGCCCTGCCCTCTTCCACCACGAAAGGCACCTCATGAGCACGAACCAGCCCTCCAGGACCCTGCGCGACGTCAGCGGCCTCGACAACCGGCCGCCCCGGCTGGGCGACTCCATCCTGGTCCTGATCGACTTCCAGAACACCTACCGCACCGGGGTGATGGCCCTGGAAGGCGCCGAGGAGGCCCTCGCGGCCGGCGCCCGTCTGTTGGAGCGCGCCCGGGCGGCCGGCATCCCGGTCGTCCACGTCCTCAACGACGGCGGCGAGAACACCCCGTACGACATCCGCGCGCACATCGGCGCCATCAGCGACGAGGTCGCTCCGGTGGAGGGCGAGGCGGTCGTGGTCAAGGAGTTCCCGAACGCCTTCCACCTCACCGAACTGGAGAAGACCCTCACCGACCTGGGCGCCCCCGCGGGCAGCGGCAAGGACCTGGTCATCGGCGGGTTCATGACCCACATGTGCGTCAACTACACCACTCAGGAGGCCTTCAACCGCGGCTACCGGCCCACCGTCGTCGCCGAGACCACCGCCACCCGCGCCCTGACCGCCCCGGACGGGTCCGTCCTGCCCGCCGCGGCCCTCCAGGCGGCGGCGCTCACCGCCATCACGGACCTGTTCGGCGTGGTCGTCGCCACCGTCGACGAGCTGCCCGCCTGACCGGCCCCGGGGCCACACGAGCCCCGTCCCGCCGGCCTCGGGGGTCCGGCGGGGCGGGGCTCGCGGGCGATTCAGGGCGCCGGCAGCTCCGCGAAGTCGGCCACCAGGCCGCGGTGGTGGCCGGCGGTGCCCAGGGCCAGGGAGTCGGCCTTCGCCCGCTTGAGGTAGAGGTGGGCCGGGTGTTCCCAGGTCATGCCGATGCCACCGTGGAGCTGTACGCACTCCTCCGCCGCCCGGACCGCGACGCCCGAGCAGTACGCCTGGGCCACCGCCACGGTCAGCGGGGCGTCGGGGGCGCCCGTCGCGAGGGCGTCGGCTGCGGCGCGGGCCGCGGCGCGGGCGCCGGCCACGTCGAGCCAGAGCCGGGCCAGGCGGTGCTTGAGCGCCTGGAAGGAGCCGACGGGGCGGTTGAACTGGTGGCGCGTGCGCAGGTGGGCGACGGTCTCGGCCAGGCACCATTCGGCGAGCCCGAGCTGCTCCGAGGCCAGCAGCCCCGCTCCGGACAGCAGCGCTCCGGCGACGGCCGCCCGCGCCGTGGCCGGGTCCGCGAGCCGGACGCCGTGGGCCGATTCCAGCGAGACGGAGGCGAGCGGCCGGGTGAGGTCCAGCGGTACCAGGGGGGTGAGCCGGGCGGCGGTCGCGGGCACGGCGTGGAGCCCGGTGTCGGCCAGGACCAGCAGCACATCGGCGGCCGTCGCGTCGGCCACGGAGCCGACGGAGCCGGTCAGCACCCCACCGCCGGTGTCGCGGACCGGGGGCGGCAGGGGCGCGCCCGGGGCCTGGGTGAGGGGGAGGGCGGGGACGCAGATCTGCCGCCCGGCCGCGATCTCCCGTAGCAGCGAGGCCACTTCGGGGGCGGACGGATCGCAGCCGAGCAGGATCTCGACCGTGAGCACGGACCCCGTCAGGTAGGGCAGGGGGGCCACGGAACGGCCCAACTCCTCAAGGACCACGGCCGCTTCGCGGTGCCCGGCTCCCGCTCCGCCGAGCTTCTCGGGGACGAGCAGTCCGGCGGCGCCGATGTCGGCGGCGAGGGTGTGCCACAGGGCGGGGTCGTGGGGGCTGCCGGACTCGGCCCGGGCGAGCACCGTGGCCGCGTCGCAGCGGTCGGCGAGCAGGGCCCGTACCGCCGCGCGGAGTTCCTCCTCGGTGTCGGTGTAGAGCAGGTCGAGGGGGGCGCTCGGTGTCGTCATCGGGCGAGGTCCTTCCAGGCCGTGTCCTTGTCGTCGCGCGGCTCGGAGGGGAGTCCGAGGACGCGTTCGGCGACGATGTTGAGGAGGATCTCGCTGGTGCCGCCCTCGATGCTGTTGCCCTTGGCGCGCAGGTAGCGGTAGCCGGCGTCGCGGCCGGTGAAGTCGACGATGTCGGGGCGGCGCAGCGTCCAGTCCTCGTACAACAGGCCCTCTTCGCCGAGGAGTTCCACCTCCAGTCCGCTGATCTCCTGGTTCAGGCGGGCGAAGGCGAGTTTCATGCCGCTGCCCTCGGGGCCGGGCTGCCCGGCGGAGAGCTGTTGGCGCAGGCGTTCCCCGGTGAGGCGGGCGACCTCCGCCTCCACCCACAGGTCGAGGAGGCGCTGGTGCAGGGCGTGGGTGCGCAGGGCGGGGCGCTCGCGCCAGGCCGCCGCGACGGGGGCGATCATGCCGCCCTCGCGGGGGATGCGCATGCCGCCGATGGAGACGCGTTCGTTCATCAGCGTGGTGCGGGCGACGGCCCAGCCCTCGCCGACGGCGCCGAGGCGGTGGGCGTCGGGGATCCGGACGCCGGTGAGGAAGACCTCGTTGAACTCGGCCTCGCCGGTGATCTGCCGCAGGGGGCGGACCTCGACGCCGGGGGCGTGCATGTCGCAGAGGAAGTAGGTGATGCCCTGGTGCTTGGGCAGGGAGGGGTCGGTGCGGGCGATGAGGATGGCCCAGCGGGCGGTGTGGGCGCTGGAGGTCCATACCTTCTGGCCGTCCACCACCCATTCCCCGCTCTCCCCGTCCAGGACGGCCCGGGTGGCGAGCGCGGCGAGGTCGGAGCCGGCGCCGGGCTCGCTGAAGAGCTGGCACCAGACCTCCTCCCCCACCCACAGGGGCCTCAGGAACCGGCGCTTCTGCTCCTCGGTGCCGTACGCGAGGATCGTCGGCGCGGCCATGCCGAGGCCGATGCCGATCCGGCGGGGGTCGTTGTCGGGGGCTCCGGCGGACTCCAACTCGGCGTCGACGACGGCCTGGAGGGTGCGCGGCACGCCGAGTCCGCCGAGACCCTCGGGGTAGTGGACCCAGGCGAGGCCGGCGTCGAAGCGGGCCCGGAGGAAGTCGGGGCGGGGGGTGCTCGCGGGCGGGTGCGCGGCGAGCAGTTCGCGGGTGCGGGCGAGCAGGTGCTCGGCGGTGGGGGTCATCGGGCGGCTCCGTCCGGGCCGGCGGCGGGCACGACGACGACACGGCCGGTGGTGTTCCCGTCGGCGAGGCGCTGGACGGCGTCGGCCGCCCCGGCGAGCGGGACGCGTTCGCTGACCAGCGGGGCGATGAGCCCCTCGGCGGCGAGGCGGGTGAGTTCGGTGTGACAGGCGAGGATGGCCGCGGGGTCCTTCGCGGCGTACAGACCCCAATGGAGCCCGAGGATCGCGTAGTTCTTCACGAGGGCGTGGTTGAGGGCGGGGGCGGGGACGGAGCCGCTCGCGAAGCCGACGATCACGATGCGGCCCTCGAAGGCCACGCACTTCGCGGAGGCCGCGTAGGCGTCGCCGCCGACCGGATCGTAGATCACGTCGGCGCCGCGGCCTGCGGTGAACTCCTTGACGCGGGCGACGATGTCGTCGGTGGTGCGGTCGATGACGAGGTCGCAGCCGAGTTCCTCGGCGGTGGCGGCCTTGGCCTTGCCCCCGACGACTCCGATGACGGTTGCTCCCGCGGCCTTGCCGAGCTGAACGGCGGCGCTGCCGACCCCGCCCGCGGCCGCGTGGACGAGCAGGGTCTCACCGGGCTGGAGGCGGGCGCGGCGGTGGAGGCCGAACCAACCCGTCTGGTAGCCGATGTGGAGGGCGGCGGCTTCCGCGTCGTCGAGCCCTGCCGGCGCGGGCAGCAGGGACCGCGCGGGCGCGGTGACGTACTCGGCGAACCCGCCGTGCGGCAGGCTCGGGTTGGCGATCACCCGGCGACCGTCCTCGGTCTCCCCGCAGATCTCCACTCCGGGGGTGAAGGGCAGGGGGGGCCTGATCTGGTACTGGCCGCGGACGAGAAGGGCGTCGGGGAAGTTGACGTTCGCCGCGAGCACCCTCAGCTTCACCTCGCCCTCGCCGGGCACCGGTTCGGGAACCTCTTCGAGGCGCATGGCCTCACGGGGCTCACCGTTGGTGTGTACTCGCCATGCCTGCATCCCGGGGCCTCCAGCCGCCGTCGAGGAACCACGCTCGGCGGCATACTAAGCGGTCGCTTGCACATCTGGGAACCGGTCCGTCCGGAGCGAAATCAGGCCGACCCCCAAGTGGTATGCGCCCCTCCACGGCTTTCGACACGTCTTGCCGGGCAGCCTGTGACCCGTACGCGTCACGTCTCGACGGCGCGCGGCACCCGACCCGGGCAGAAGCGGACGAGACGGATGGCCGGGATTCGCCCACGGGTCCCACCCTCGGGGCGGCGGGGCGGGCGGCCAGGGCGATCGGGCGGGGCGATCCCGTCACGGGCATGGAGATCTGAGCGCCCGCGCGCTATCGATGCCCCATGACGGACAACGCTCGACGCGGCCTGCCCGCGCCACCGCCCCTCGGCGCCGCCGCCCTGCCCCCGGGTACGTACGCGGGGCAGGTGGTCCTCGTGACCGGCGGCGGCACCGGCTTGGGCCGGGCCATCGCCACCGAGTTCGCCCGACTCGGCGCCGACGTGGTCATCGCCGGTCGGCGCGCGGAGCAACTGAAGACCGCGTGCGAGGAGTTGGCGGCCGTGCCCGGCGCGGGCCGGGTGACGGCCGCCGTCTGCGACATCCGGGACCCGGAGCGGGTCGCGGCCGTCTTCGACGCGGCCGAGGCCTCCCTCGGGCTGCCGGACGTGCTGGTGAACAACGCGGCGGCCAACTTCCCCTCACCGGCCGAGGACCTGTCGCCGAACGCCTGGCGCGCGGTGGTGGACATCACCCTGACCGGCACCTGGTTCATGACCCGGGAGTTCGCCCGCCGCCACCTCGCGGCGGGCACCCCCGGCTCGATCGTGAACATCGGCGCCTCGTACGCCTGGACCGGCGGCCCCGGCTTCGCCCACAGCGCGGCGGCCAAGGCCGGAGTGAAGAGCCTGGTGGAGACGCTCGCCGTGGAGTGGGGCCCCTACGGCATCCAGGTCAACGGCCTGGTCCCGGGGCTCTTCCCGCACTCCGACATGAGCGACGACATCCGGGGCGGCCTGGAGCGGGCCGCCCCCGCCGCCGACACCCAGGGACTGCGCCAGCCCGCCCTCAGGGTGGGCGAGCCCCGCGAACTGGGCTGGGCCGCCACCTTCCTGGCCTCGCCCTACGCCCGCTTCGTCACCGGCCACATGCTGGTCGTGGACGGGGCCAACTGGCAACGCCGGACCCTGGTCCAACCCGAGACGATCCCCTTGCGCGAACAACTGGGCCGGGGCCCGTTCGGCTCGTGAGGCGTTGTCAGTGGGGGCCGGCAGGGTGGGTCGGGTGACTCTCGCCGAACTGACTTTCGAGCACTGGCGTTCACTCGCCCTCGCCGACGCCGAACGCCTCGCCGCCGAGGCCGCCCTGCGGGTGGGCGGCCGGGTGACGCTGGTGGACACCGTCGAGCACCTGGGCGGGCCCCTGCACCGGGTGCGGATCGAGCGGGAGGGAACGGAGTTCGCCCTGGTGCCCGGCGGGACGGTCCGGCTGGGTTTCGATCCGGACGCCTGGCGCCCGACGCCCGAGCAGGAGGCCGACTACGCGGACTCCCTGAGCCAGGGGTTCGGCTTCGGGCCCGACCTCAGGGCCCACCTGACGGCGGAGTTGAGCCCGGTGCGGACCGTCACCCTGGCCACGGTGCTGATGGCGGTGGAGGACGAGGAGGCGACCGCGCCGCCCGAGGAGATGCCGACGGTACTGGCCGGGCGCGGGCTGCGCATGCCCCGCGCCGACGAGTGGGAGCACGCCTGCGGAGCCGGGACGCGCACCCTGTTCCGCTGGGGCGACACGTGCCCGCTGGACGAGGACCCGTACGGCACGGGCGGGATCCGCCACGAGCCGAACGCCTTCGGCCTGCACATCGCCTACGACAGCTACCGGTGCGAGCTGAGCGCGGAGGGCATCGCCCTGCACGGCGGGGACGGGGGCGCCGGGGTCTGTGGGGGCTACGGCTCCGTGTTGGCGTGGCTGCCCCTGGCCTCGGCCTACCGGGGCCACCCGAAGGCGGTCGAGGCCCTGTACGCGGAGGCGGAGGACATCGGGGACTGCTTCTCGGTCCGGCCCGTGATCACGCTCCCCTGAAGCGGGGTTCCCTGCGGGCGGCCTTGGCGCCGTATCCCTCGCGGGAGTCCTCGGAGGTGAGGGTGAGGGCCGCGGTCATGGCGACCTTGTCGAGGGCGGCGGGGAGGGCCGCGTCCGCGTAGGAGTCGACGGCCCGTTTGATGCCCTGGACGGCGAGGGGGGCGTTCGCGGCGATCTCGGCCGCCAGCGCGCGGGCGGTGGCGTCCAGGTCGGCCCCGGGGACGACGAGTTGGACCAGGTGGAGGCGTTCGGCGGTGGCGGAGTCGATCCTGCGGCCGGTCAGGGCGAGGAACTTGGCCCAACCGGCCCCCGCCTCGCGGGCGATGCGCAGGTCCCCGCCCGCGTCGACCGCGACCCCGAGCCGCGCCTCGGGCAGGGCGAAGACGGCGTCCTCGGCGGCGATCCTGATGTCGGCCATCAGGGCCAGCTCGAAGCCGAAGCCCAGGCAGTAGCCCTGGACGGCGGCGATGACGGGCTGGGGCAGACGGGAGAGCACGGCGAAGCGTTCGTGGACCCACCGGATGCCCTCGTAGTAGTTCCGGGTCCGTTCGGCCGCCGACTCCCCGGTGATGGCGCCACCGGGGGCGCTCACGTCGATGCCCGCGCAGAAGGCCCGCCCCTCCGCGCGCAGCAGGACGGCGCGCACGGAGGGGTCGAAGCGGATCCGATCGGCGAGCAGGCCGAGTTGGCGGGTGGACTCCCAGCTCCAGCCGTTGAGCTGGTCCGGTCGGCAGAGGGTGAGGAGCGCGAGCCCGTCCTCGACCTCCAGCCGGATGCGTTCCTCGCCCTCGCCGATCCCGTTGGAGACAGTGTCGATCACGGTGTACCGCACCCCCGAGGTCATCTGATGGAACGTCAGATTAGGGGGACGCGGTCAGCGGGGGAAGACCTCGAACGGCACGGCCGGCCGGCCGCCGAAGCGCGCGGCCGCCTGCTGGGCATTGCCCGTGAGGAAGGTCCGTACGTACTCCTCGGGGTCCTGGTCGGTCAGCACCTCGATGTACGCCTTGTGCTCCAGCAGGGACTTGACCGACCGCTCCAGGCCGGGGCCGGCGTCGGCCGCGTGGGTGGGGGTGGAGGAGCCCGCCACCGCCACCCAGCGCACCCCGCTCCAGGGCTCCAGCCCCTGCTCGGAGATCAGCTCGGGGAAGATCCACCGGTTGCCCGCGTCCGCCGCCGCGTCCAGGGTGGCCCGCCCGACGGCCCGGTGGTCGGGGGTGTTCCAGTAGCCACCGCCACCGGCGCCGCCCCAGGTGTCGCGGTGGTTGAGGGTGATGACCAGTTCGGGGCGGTGGCGGCGGACCGCCGCGGCGATGTCGCGGCGCAGGTCGAGGCCGTACTCGACGACCCCGTCGTGGTGGTCGAGGAACTCGACGGTGGAGACCCCGACCACGGCGGCGCTCGCGCGCTGCTCGGCCTCGCGCAGCGGGGCGCAGTCGGCGGGAGCGATGCTGTCGATGCCGGCCTCGCCCCGGGTGGCGAGGACGTAGACCACCTCGCGGCCCCCGTCGACCCAGTCGGCGATCGCCGCGGCGCAGCCGTACTCCAGGTCGTCGGGGTGCGCGACGACGGCGAGGGCGCGCTGCCAGTCGGTGGGCATCGGCTGCAAGGGGCTCGGCTGATCCACTCGTTCGGTCATGATCGCCACTCTAGGTCGTCGGTCCCACGGCGACCCGGCCACTCGGCCGGTCAGCGGTCCCGCGACGCCACTCGGCCGGTCAGCGGTCCCGCGAGGCCACTCGGCCGGCCGCCGGTCCCGCGATGACCGGCCGCGCGAGGACCCGCTACTCGGCGATCAGGGCGAGCAGCCGGTCCAGGACGCGGGGGCCGCCCGCGCGGACGCCGTCGTGTTCGAACTCGTCCGTCACCCAGGTGCGCAGGCCCCGGATCGCGCGGGCGGTGCGCAGCGAGTGCGCGGTGTCCACGTACATGTCGTCGTGGTAGACGGCCGCCGCCACCGGAACCTCGTTCGCGGCGAGCCGCGCCGGGTCGTAGAGGGGCTGCCACCCGGTGTGCGACGCCAGCAGTTCCGCGGTCTCGCGCAGGGGGGCCAGGGCCGGGTCGGTGGTGAAGTGCCAGGGGTGGATGCTCTCGCCGCTGAAGAGCAGCGGGTCCTCGCCCTTGAGGGTCAGGGCGGCGTCGAAGGCGGGGTGCGCGGCGCGGACCCGTTCGGCGGCCCAGCCGGTGGGGGTGGACGGGTCCTGGGCGTAGATCGCCTCGTGGAGGAGGGCGTAGAGGGGGTGCCCGGCGAAGGAGAGCTGGGCGTGGACGTTCTCCAGGAAGGCGTCGGAGAGGGCGGGACCGGCCGGGGTCGGGACGAAGGCGTCCTCCAGGAGGTAGTGCAGCTGGTGGCTGCCGTCCGCGACGCCGAGCAGCACCCCGAGGGACTGGAAGCCCTCGACCGTGAGCCGTTGGCCGCCCCGGAGTTCGGCCGGGCGTTCGGCGAGGTGGGCGGCGATGCGGCGGGCGCGGTCGACGTCCATCGGGTAGCGGGCGTAGTGGGCGGAGTTCTTCCGCTCGATGCGCGGGTACGCCGCCTCGTACACCTCGTCGGCGCCGGCGTCGAGGGAGGGCAGCCCTCCGGTGATCAGGGCGGCGGCCAGGCCCTCGGGCGCGGCGCCGAGGTAGTGGGTGGCGCAGAAGCCGCCGAAGCTCTGGCCGAGTACGGTCCAGGGGGCTCCCCCGGTGAGCGCCGGGCGGATGGCCTCGGCGTCGCGGACGATGGAGTCGCTCCGGAAGTGCGTGAGGTACGCGGCCTGTTCGGCGGGGGCGCCGCGCAGCGGCAGGCTCTGTCGGCCGGCCGGGGTGGAGCGGCCGGTGCCGCGCTGGTCGAGGAGGAGCACCCGGTAATCGGCCAGGGCCCGACCCAGCCAGGCCTGCCGCCCGACGAACCGCCGGGCCCCGAAACCGGGGCCGCCCTCCAGGTAGAGCAGCCAGGGCAGCTTCTCGGGGTCCTTGCCGGCGGCCACCACCTCGCGGGCGTACAACTCGATGGACTCGCCGTCGGGGCGGTCGTGGTCGAGCGGCACGGTGAAGTGGTGGTCGGTCAGGACGACACCGGGCTGGCGGTAGCGGTGGGCGGCGGTCACGGACGGCCCCTGGGGTGCTGGGTACGGATCCCGCGCCCCTGCGTCCCCCGCCGGATCGCGGCGGGGGAAGGGGACACGGGCTGCGGTCGCCGCCGAGTCTACGAAAACCCCCGGGCCGGGGGCAGGCCCCCCACGGGGCGCCGGGCGCGACCCGCCGGCGGGGGCCCGGGGCCGTGGAGGGCCCCGAGCCGCACATCGGGGGCACACGGGCCGCCCGCCGAAGCCGTCGCCGAAGCGGCCTACGGAGGTGTCAGCCGAGCCGTCGGCGGGTCAGAACTCGACCACCGAGCGGAGGACCTCGCCGCGCTCCATGCGGGCGAAGGCCTCCTCGACCCCGTCCAGCGGGATCGTCTCCGAGACGAACGCGTCGAGGTCGAGCCGGCCCTGGAGGTACAGGTCGATCAGGAGGGGGAAGTCCCGCTCGGGCAGGCAGTCCCCGTACCAGGAGGACTTGAGGGCGCCACCGCGCCCGAAGACGTCCAGCAGCGGGAGTTCGAGCTTCATCTCCGGGGTGGGGACGCCGACCAGGACCACGGTGCCCGCCAGGTCGCGGGCGTAGAAGGCCTGGCGGTAGGTCTCGGGGCGGCCGACGGCGTCGATGACCACGTCCGCGCCGTTGCCCCCGGTCAGCGCCTGGACGGCCTTGACCACGTCCTCGGTGCGGCCGTTGACGGTGTGGGTGGCCCCCAGGCCGCGCGCCCACTCCAGCTTCCGGTCGTCCAGGTCCACGGCGATGATCCGCGAGGCGCCGGCGAGCCGGGCTCCGGCGACGGCCGCGTTGCCCACTCCCCCGCAGCCGATGACGGCGACCGAGTCCCCGCGCCCCACGTTGCCGGTGTTGATGGCGGCGCCGAGGCCCGCCATCACCCCGCAGCCGAGGAGTCCGGCGGCGGCCGGCGAGGCGGCCGGGTCGACCTTGGTGCACTGCCCGGCGGCGACCAGGGTCTTCTCCGCGAAGGCCCCGATGCCCAGCGCCGGGGACAATGGGGTGCCGTCCTCCAGGGTCATCGACTGGGTCGCGTTGTGCGTGTTGAAGCAGTACCAGGGGCGGCCGCGCTTGCAGGCCCGACACGTACCGCACACCGCACGCCAGTTGAGGACCACGAAGTCGCCGGGGGCCACCGAGGTGACGTCCGGTCCGACGGATTCCACGATCCCGGCGGCCTCGTGGCCGAGGAGGAAGGGGAACTCGTCGTTGATGCCGCCCTCGCGGTAGTGCAGGTCGGTGTGACAGACCCCGCAGGCCTGGACCTTCACCAGGGCCTCGCCGGGCCCCGGGTCGGGCACGAGGATCGTGGTGGTCTCCACCGGTGCGCCCTTGCTCCGCGCGATGACGCCTCGTACGCGATGTGTCACGTCGTACCCCGCTCTGGTCGTTCGGTCTGGATCATCGAACGTACACGGACGGCGCCACCGAGGGGAGCCGCGTCACTCCATGGAGCGCGGGGCGGCCAGTTCCGGCGGTACGGAGGCGCGGAGCGCGAGGACGAGGGCGGCCACGGCGGGGTGGGCGTCGGCCCCGCTGCGGTACGCGATCAGCGTGCGCCGTTCCATGCGCAGCCGGCTCAGCGCGACGGCCGGGTCGAGGGGGCCCGTGATGCCGAGTTGCGGGACCACGGCCACTCCCTGGCCGGCCGCGACCAGGGCGAGCACGGTGGCGAACTCGTCGACCTGGTGCCGGATCCGGGGGATGAACCCGGCCGCCCGACAGGCCCGTACGGCCATGGCGTGGCAGAGGGTGCCGGAGGTGGCGGTGATCCAAGGTGTGTCGCGATGCGTACGGAGGACCGTGTCCTGGTCGGGGTCGGCGCCAGGGCCCGGAGCGGCAGCGGAGCCGGAGTCCGGCGGCGCCTCCGGGACGGAGAGCCGGGGGGACGCGGGGGCGGGCTCGGCCAGGTACATCGCCTCCCCGTAGAGCGGCAGCGCGGTCAGACCGGGCTCGGGCGGCACGGGCACGAGGTCGTACGCGTGGACCAGGGCCACGTCCAGGTCCCCGGCGCGCAGGGCGTGCGCGACCGCCGCCGGGTCGGTCTCGCGGACCATGGGCTCCAGCCCGGGATGGCGGCGGGCCAGCCGGACCAGGGCCGCCGGGACGATGGCCCGCGTGGCGGTGGGGAAGGCCCCGATCCGCAGGGCTCCTGCCGGCCCGCCGCGCGCCTCGGCGAGGTCGGCGTCGGCCTGTTCCAGCCGCTCCAGCACGGCGTCGGCGTGCCCGACGAGGTGCAGGCCGGCCGGGGTGAGGCGGACGCGGCGGCCGGTGCGCTCCAGTAGGGGCAGGCCGGCCTCGCGTTCGAGGACGGCGAGCTGTTGGGAGACGGCGGAGGGGCTGAAGGCGAGGGCTTCGGCCACGGCGGCGATGGTGCCCCGGCGGGCGAGTTCGCGCAGTAGGCGCAGGCGGCGTACGTCGAGCATCGGCTCAGCTTACGGTTCGGGTAAGAAACGTGAGCTGGATCCGATGGTCGGGGCGGGCCAAGCTCGTCCCATGCGACAGGACACGAACGACACGGCGCCGGCCATCACGGCGCCGACAACGACCACGGTGACGACCACTGCGGCGACCGCACCGGCACCGGCGACGACCACGACGACCGCACCGGCACCGGCACCGGCACCGGCACCGGTGGTGCTCTACGGGATCCACGTCCCGCTCGTCACCCCCTTCGACCGGACCGGGGCCGTGGCCGCCGAGGCGCTGGAGGGGCTCGCGCACGGGGTGCTGGACGCGGGTGCGGCGGGGATCGTGGCCCTGGGCACCACCGCCGAGACGGCGACCCTGGAGGAGTCCGAGCGCGATCTGGTCACCGAGGTCTGCGCCCGGGTCTGTCGGGAGCGGGGGGCGCCGCTCGCGGTGGGGGCCGGTGCGAGCGGAACCCGGGCGAGCGAGGCCTCGCTCGCCCGACTGGCGCGGTGGCCGGAGGTGACGGCGGCGCTGGTGCCGGCGCCGGCCTTCGTGCGGCCCTCGGCGGCGGGTGTCCTCGCCCACTTCACCCGGCTTTCGGCGGTGAGCCCGGTACCGCTGGTCGTCTACCACGTCCCGTACCGGACCGGGCAGCCGCTGGACGCGGAGGCGCTTCGGGCGCTCGGGGCCCTGGCCGGGGTGGTCGGGGTCAAGTACGCGGGCGGCGGGATCGACCAGGAGACGGTGGCGCTGCTCGGCGAGCTGCCGGACGGGTTCGCGGTGCTGGCCGGGGACGACGCGTTCCTGTCGCCGCTGCTGGCGCTCGGTGCCTCCGGCGGGATCCTGGCGTCGGCGCACTTCGCGACGGAGCGGTTCGTGGAACTCGACGCCGCCTGGCGGGCCGGCGACGTACCGCGCGCCCGCACCCTGGGCCACGCACTGGCCCGGCTGTCGGCGACGGTCTTCGCGGAGCCCAACCCCGTGGTGGTGAAGGGGCTCCTGCACGCCCAGGGGCGGATCCCCACCCCCGACGTCCGGCTCCCGCTGCTGCCCGGGTCCCGTTCCGCGGTGGAGGTCGCGGAGGCCGCCCTCAAGGAGTTGGCCGGAATCTGACCGTTGACGGGCCGCGCACCGCCCGTGATCGAATCGGGCCCATGGGGATGCGGGTGGAAGAGGGACGGGAAGCACCGGAGGGGCACCCCGGGGAGCGGCGGTCGCGGCTGCGCCGGTGGGCCGCCCACGAAGGGCGCTGGATGAGGTCCCTCGGCCTGTGGGTCGCCCGCCGCCGGGACGGGGTGGGGCGGGGGGACACGGCCGTCGGTTACGCCCGCGCCCAGGCGCCGACCTCGTACGGGCTCGTGTTCGTCTTCGCCGTGGAGACGGTCGGGGTGTCCTTCCTGCTCGCCCCGTACCCCGTCGCACACCTGGTGATGTTGCCGCCGGGCCTCTACACGGTGTTCCTGGTGCTCGGGCTGCACGCCGCGGCGGTCACACGGCCGCACGTGGTGGGGCCCGGCGGGGTACGCGTGCGCCACCGGGCCTCGCTCGACCTGCGGATACCGCTGGAACTGATCGCGCGCGTCGCCGTCGACGTCCGCTTTCCCGACGCGAACCGGTCCGAGGATGGGGTCCTGGACGTGGCGGTCGCCTCCCAGACCTCCCTCACCCTGACCCTGGTCCGGCCGGTGACGGCGGTGAGCCTGTGGGGCGAGCGCAGGCGGGTGCGGACCGTACGCTGCCACGCCGACGACCCGCGGGCCGCGGTGGCGGCGATCAGGGCGCTGCTGCCGGCCGTTCAGTAGCCCGATCCGCGCCGGAAACCGTCCCGGATGGGCGATTCGCCGCCATCGGGCGCCTCGCCCCAATCCACCGCACGGGGCGGTGAATTGCCCGGATTGCGCGGGGCGGCCCCAAACCCCTCCGGGCCCATGATGTGAGTCACACCCGCCCCGTCAACATCATTTCCCCGACGTACCCCATTCCCTTTCTCCGGAAAGGGAATCCGGGTTTTCCGAGAGAAACTTTCAAGGTCATTGCGCGGCCCGATCGAGAGAAGTCGATCTCCTCTCCGAAATTCCATCTTGTTCGGGAACCGGAGCCTCGCCTACGGTCACCTCACTCCCAGCGGCCGACTGCCGAATCCGGCCGCCGCCGGGGCTCTCCCGTACCCGCACGTGAGGAATAGCGCCATGCCCGGACTGGGTAAGCACCGTCGGCCGAAGCAGCACCCGATCGCCCGCAGACTCGCACTCGCCGGCACCGGCGGGGCGGCCTTGGCCCTCCCCCTGATCAGCGCGAACACGGCCGGAGCGGCCGTCCTCCAGGCGACCACCCTGCCCGCCGCGCAGGCCGCCACCGCACTGCCGGCCGTCGCGGAGAAGGCCACCGTCGAAAAGGCCGCCGCGACCCTGACCTATTCCGTGGTCGGTGGCGACACCCTTTCGAAGATCGCGTCCGAGCACGCGGTCAGCGGTGGCTGGCAGGCCCTCTACCAGTCCAACCGGAACTCCATCGGCGGCGACCCGTCCGTCATCCACCCCGGGTTGAGGCTCAGCCTGGGCACCGGCGCGAAAGCCGCCGCCGCGAGGGCCACGGCGGTTCAGGCCACCGCGGTGCAGGCCACGACAACGGCCACGACCGCGAAGACCGCCACCGTGGCGGCAGCTCCCGCGCAGACGTACTCCAACAATCTCGACGGATGGATCCGCGAGTCCCTGGACGTCATGGCCCGGCATGGAATTCCCGGCACCTACAACGGAATTCACCGCAATGTGATGCGGGAGTCCTCCGGAAATCCCCTCGCCATCAACAACTGGGACTCCAACGCGGCGGCCGGAATCCCCTCCAAGGGGCTGCTCCAGGTCATCGACCCGACCTTCCGGACCTACCACGTGCCCGGTACCCCGATGGACTCCTACGACCCGGTCGCCAACATCACGGCCGCCTGCAACTACGCCGCCTCGCGCTACGGCTCCATCGACAACGTCAACGGCGCGTACTGATCCCGCCGGCCACCGGTCAGAGCCAGCCCTGGCGGCGGGCGGCACGGACGGCCTCCATGCGGTTGCGGGTGCCGGTCTTGCCGATCGCCGCCGAGAGGTAGTTCCGTACGGTCGACTCGGACAGGAACAACTTCGCCGCGATGTCCGCCACCGTCGCCCCGTCCACCGCCGCGTTCAGGACGTCGACCTCGCGCGGGGTGAGCGGGTTCGGGCCGGCGCCGAGGGCCGCGGCCGCGAGGGCGGGGTCGATCACCGTCTCCCCCGCGAGCACGCGCCGTACGGCGGCGGCCAGTTCCTCCACCGGGCCGTCCTTCACCAGGAACCCGGCGGCCCCCGCCTCCATCGCGCGGCGCAGGTAGCCGGGGCGGCCGAAGGTGGTCAGGATCAGCACGCGGCAGTCGGGCAGCCGCCCGCGCAGCTCGGCCGCGGCGTCGAGGCCGCTGAGGCCCGGAAGTTCGATGTCGAGGAGGGCCACATCAGGTCGGGCGTCGAGCGCGGCCGGCAGGATCTCGTCGCCCGCGGCGACCTGCGCCACGACCTCGATGTCCTCCTCCAGCCCCAGCAGCAGGGCGAGCGCGCCCCGCATCATCCGCTGGTCCTCCGCCAGCAGCACCCTGATCATCGGCCCTCCTCGTCCTCTCCCCCGACCGGCTCCACCGGCACCGGGAGTTCCGCCGTGACCCGGAACCCGCCGCCGGGAACCGGGCCGCTGCTCAGGGTGCCGCCCGCCGCGGCGAGACGTTCGCCGAGGCCGGTCAGCCCGCTTCCCGGCGTGGCCGAGCCTACGCCGCTCCCGTCGTCGGTGACCGTCAGCCGGGCCCGCCCGTCCGAGCTGCGCAGCTCGATCTCGCAGGTGGCGGCGCCGCTGTGGCGCAGGGTGTTGGTGGCGGCCTCGCGGACCACCCAGCCCAGCAGGGCCGCCTCCCGCGGTGGCAGCGGGGGGCCGGACTGGCGTACGAGGGGCTCGACGCCGGCGGCCGTGAGCGCCCCGCGGGCCCGGTCGAGCTCGGCGGCGAGGCTGGCCTCGCGGTAGCCGGTGACGGCCTCCCGGATCTCGGTGAGCGCCTGCCGTCCGACGGTCTCGATGTCCGCGATCTGCTCCAGGGCCGCGTCGATGTCACGGGGTGCGATCCTGCGGGCCGCCTCCGACTTCACGACGATCACCGAGAGCGTGTGGCCCAACAGGTCGTGCAGGTCGCGGGAGAAGCGCAGCCGCTCCTGGTCCACGGCGGCCCGCGCCAGTTCCTGCCGGGTCCCGCGCAGTTCCGTCACCGTTTCGGACAGGGCCAGGATGGCCGCCGTGACCATGCCGGACAGGAAGGTCCCGTAGACGATGCCGAGGGCGTCCCAGCCCCCGCGGAAACCGGCGACTCCCCCGGCCACCGCGGTCAGGGCGAACATCACCGGCGCGAGCGCCCGGCCGCGGACCACGGCTCCGGTGGCGAGGCCGAGGAGGGGGAAGAAGTAGAGCCAGGCACCTCCGTACGCGAGGGCGAGCGCGCAGGTGACCACGCCCATCGCGACCAGGCCCCACCGGGTACTCGCTGCCTCCCGCGTGGACCGGACGAAGGCGCGGAACACCACGCTGATGTAGAGGGAGTTGAAGACGAGCAGGCCCACCGCGCCGACCCAGGGGTTGGGCGTCTCGCCGTGGAGCAGGTTGGCGACGGCTCCCAGGCCGAGCAGCAGCCAGGGCAGGAGGGTGAAGCCGGTGGGCGGGCCCATCGGGCCCCGTCCGTGATCGGGGGCCCCGTCGCACTCCTGGCGGAACCGTCCCCCGCGCCGCCGCGCCGCCCCGCGGGCGGACCGTTCGGCCTTCCCCCGGCCCGTCCCCGGCGTGGCCGTGCCCGTCTTCCCGTCGTCGCTCATGTCCGCTCCCCGCCGCTCGTTTCCCATGGCTCCCACGGTAGGAAGGGCGGCGGCCCCGGCGGCAGATCCGGGCGTACGCGCCGCGCCGGTACGAATGTCACGGCCCGCGCCGTCACCGCCTCCGGGGGCGCTGGGCGCGGGCCCTGAGCAGGGTGCGCAGCGGGGCGGCGAGCCCGTAGCCGACGTCCTTGCGCAGGGCGCCCGCCCCGGCCCGTTCCACGGCGGTCAGTTGGTGCGCCATGAGTTCGGTCATGGCCGCGACCACGGGGCGCAGCCCGGGCGCCGTCAGGTCCGGGACGTCCTCGGCGGCGGCCAGCGCGGTACGGGCCCGCGCGCACTCGGCGGCCAGGAGGTCCCGCACGGCGGGAGTGTCCCGGCCCTGTTCGAGGTCGGTGCGGGTGACCCCGTGGGCGGCGAGGTGGGCGCGCGGCAGGCAGAGCCGGCCGTCGGCGAGGTCCCCGCAGAGGTCGGCGAGGAAGTCGACGCGCTGGGCGGCGTCCACGAACCGGCGCCAGGCCGCCGCCTGTTCCTCGTCCGGTCCGCCCTGGTACTGGAGGCCGTTGAAGGCGACGACCCCCGGCCAGGCGTAGGCGTCCAGGTAGGCCTGGAATCCGGCCTCGTCGGCGAACCCGTCGAAGCCGGCCTCGGCGGTGGCGGCGCCCTCCAGGAACCGGGTGATCCAGTGCGCCGGGAGTTCCCGGGTGCGGACGGCGTGGGCGTAGGCGCGCAGCAGCGGGTCGGGGCCGTCCTTGGAGTCCAGGGCGCCCCGTACGCGGTCGCCCAGTGCGGCGAGCCCGGCGGCGCGCTGCTCCGGGGTGCCGGTCTCGGCGGTGTCGTCGACCAGGTTCATGAAGGCGAGCCCGGCGGTGAGCCAGGGCACCAGGGCCGGATCGGCGAGCAGGCGCAGGGTGACGTACGGGGCCGGTTCCCGGCGCAGGACCCGACGGGCAGTGTCAGTGTGGGCTTCCCGGAGCCCGGGGTCGGATATTCCGGCCCGGGTGAGGGTGGTGCGCCAGCTGGGCATGGTGCCGTGCTCCTCGGATCGCGTCGTGACCGTCCCGTACGTCCGCCCGCGCACGCCTACGCACGCGTGGGCGGGCGGGCGGTTCGTACGGGTACACGATGTCAGGAACGGTAGATCTTCTTGACCTTGCCGTCGGTTCCGGCCAGGACGTAGCCGCCCTGGCCGTACGCGTCGCTGAGGTAGGGGCGCATGCAGGGGGTCTGGTCCATCATCCAGGGCTCGACGATGACGTAGCGCGAGGTGGGCTGCGGGACGCCCAGGTCGCGGGCGGCCTGCTCCAACAGGCCGGGCAGGGCGTCCCAGTTGACGCCGGCCATGTCGATGAGCGGCTCGCCGTCCTTGACAGTGCCGTCGGGTCCGGTGCGCTTGGCGCTCCCGTCCCGGTACTGCCAGGCGTCGACGGTGCGCGCTCCGGGGGCGGTGGGGATCGAGGCGAGGAGGTAGCCGTCGTAGATCCGCAGGTCGACGAAGGTGGTGGTGCCGGCGCGTTCCTTGAGGGCCGCGAGCGCCGTGCGGATGTTCGCCGGGGTGAGGAGGCTGCCCTTCGGGGCGGCTGCGCCGGTCGCCGCGCTCGGTGAGGCGCTGGTACGGGGGCCCAACGGCGGGGCGGCCGGGCCGGATCCGGAGGCCGAGGCGCCGGGGGTGACGGGAGCGACCGTGCGGGCGCCGGACTTGGCGTCGGTGTCCTTTCCGGTGTCCCCCGGGAGCCACTGGACGATGCCGAAGATCCCGCCGGCCAGGGCCGCGGCCAGCAGTACGGCGGGCAGGGCGCGCCGGCGGGGCCGGGCGGGCGGCTGTGTCAGGGGGACGGTGCCGACCGCGTAGGGGCCGGACGCGGGGGCGGGTGTGGGCGCCGGCCCCGTGACGGGGCTCGGGGGGCCGAACAGCCCCAGGGGCGCGGCCGGCCCGGCGGGGGCCGGAGGCCCGGCCGCGAGTGCGGCGCTCGCGTTCCGGAGCAGTGCTTCCAGGGCCGCGCCGTCGGGCCGCGCCGCCGGGTCCCGTACGAGCAGCCGTTCCAGGACCGGGCCCAGCGGGCCGGAGCGGACCGGAGCCGGGATGGGCTCGTCGAGGACGGCGGCCATGGTGGCCAGGGTGGTGGCCCGGCGCAGGGGGTGGGTGCCCTCGGAGGCCACATACAGCATCATCCCCAGCGACCACAGGTCCGAGGCGGCGAGCCCCTCCACGGCGCGCACCCGCTCGGGCGCGATGTACTCGGGCGAGCCGATGAGCACCCCGGTGGAGGTGAGCGCGCTGGACCCGTGGAGGGCGGCGATGCCGAAGTCCGTGAGGACGGCCCCGCCGCCGGGGCGCAGCAGGACGTTGGCCGGTTTCACGTCCCGGTGGAGCACGCCCTCGGCGTGCGCCGCCCGGAGCGCGGACAGTACGTCGAGACCGAGCGCGATGGCCTCCGCGACGGGCATCGGGCCGGCGTCGAGGCGGTCGTCGAGGGAGCCGCCCTTGACCAGCTCCATCACGATCCACGGGTGGCCGTCGGTGCCCGGCGCGGGCTCCACGATGTGGTGGATGGTCACCACGTTGGGGTGGGCGAGGCGGGCCAGGGCCCGGGCCTCGCGCACCGCCCGTTCGCGCAGTTGGACGGTCAGCCCGGGCTGGGCGGCGGCGGTGGCGGGGTCCGGCGGGCGCACCTCCTTGAGGGCGACCTCGCGGTGCAGGGCGATGTCGCGGGCGCGCCACACCGTGCCCATGCCGCCGGCGCCCAGGGGGCCGATCAGTTCGAAACGGCCGTCGACAAGCCGTCTGCCGGCCTCGCTCGTGTCCATGGGCCGACATCGTAGGCGGCGGTGGCGTCAGCAGCGCCGGCGGTCCACCGTCACCGTGCCCTGTGCGGTGGCCACCGTACGGTCGTAACAGCCGGAGCCCGGTTCGGCCCCGTACAGGCGGTAGCGGGCGGTGGTGGCGGCGACCGCGTGCCGCTGCTCGCGCGGGACGTTCGCCGTGTAGGTGGCGTCGCCCGTGTACGTGTCGTCCAGGTGCGTGCGGCCCCTCTCGCGGCCCGCGTGCGAGGTGACGGTGTCGGCGCGGTCCCCGAGCGAGAGGACGGTCCGCAGCCGGTCTCCGGCGCCGAGGGTGGTGGCGCCGTTCATGGTGTGGGCGCGGCTGGTGAGGGTGGTGTCGACGCCCCGCGTGACGCTCTCCTCGTCGCTCCAGGAGGCGTCGAGGGCGTCGAGGGCCTCCCCTTCGGTCCAGCGGTGGGCGGAGGTGTTGCGCACGGAGCGGGCCACGGTGGTGGTGACCCGGCCGTGGGAGGTGTCGAGGTGTCCGGCGACGGTGAGCCGGTGGCCGCCCTCGGTGTCGAGGCGGTGCTCGGCGCCGGGGGTGCCGGGCGGGGTCCAGCGGCTGGAGGCGGTGGGCGCCTCCTCCTCGTGGCGGGTCAGGGCGCCGGTGACGACCTGCCGACCGTGGTCCTGCCAGAGCAGCAGGTTCGTCGGGGTGCTCCAGCCGCTCTGCCCGGCCGGGACGCCCGCGACGGACACCTCGACGCGGTGCGGGCGGCCGTCGTTGAAGAGGGCGGCGAAGGGAGTGAGGTCGTACTGGATCGGCTGGACGTCGAAGGCGCGCGGGCCGGGGGTCACGTACCAGAGGAACGGGTTGGACCAGCCGCCGGTCCAGACCGTCGGGAAGGGCGCGGCGATGCCCGCGAGCCGCCCGTCCACGGAGACGCGGACCTCGCGGTAGGGGCCGTCGGCGGCCTTGCAGGAGTAGGGGGCGGCGTCGGGGACGGTCAGGTACCAGTACTCCTCGCAGCCTCCGCCCGAGCCGGTGGCGTACACCTCGGCCAGGAGGCGCTCGGTGTTGCGGGGGGTGGTGACGGTGGGAGTCGTGAGCGGGAGGACAAGGTCGGGGGTGGCGGCCGGGCCGGTGCGGCCTTCGGCGGCGTAGAAGGTGAGGGTGACGGTGACGTCGATGACCCCGGTGTAGGTGTCGTCGACCACGTTGCCGATGAGCATCTCGACGGACTGCGGGCGGGCGAGGGCGTCCCGGTAGCGGGTGACGTCCTTCTCGACGGACCAGGCGATGCCGTCGGGCGAGGGCTCCGGGGTGGAGGTGCGCAGGATCTCGACGCCGCCGAGGGTGAGGTTGCCCAGGCGGTCGTACTGGCGCCCCTTGACCTTGCCGTCGAGGCGCAGCACCACCTTGGCCCAGCCGCGGTCGGAGCCGCAGCCGGTGGGCGGGGTGTAGGTGCCCCGGTAGGGGGTGTAGTCCCGGAACCGCGCCTCGGCGAGGGTGACCCGGCAGGAGCGGGTGGCGGGGCGGGAGACGGGCGGGCCCGGCGTGAGCGGGTCGTGCCAGTCGGTGCCGAACTCGGTGGGCGGGGCGGGGTCGGCCGTCGCGGGGGCGACCTCGCGGATGGTGGTGGTGGCCGTCGCGGTGCCCGTGGCGAGGGTGGCTGCGGCGAGGGTGAGCGCGCCGAGCAGCCCCATGATCCGGTGTCGTCTCATGGGCCCGCAGTGAAACCCGTCGGGGCGCGCCCGCGCCAGGGGCGGTGGTGCGCGGGTGGCGGAAAACGCCCGGTGCGGGACCCCGGCCGGCGCCGGGCCGGTCCCGGGCCGAGGCAGGTACCGGGGCCGGGGCCGGGGCCGGGGCCGAGGCCGCTCCGGTGTCAGGCGCGGGCGGGCAGGACCACGATCCCGTCGTCGTCCACGTGGACGGTGTCGCCCGGGCTGAAGGTGATCCCGCCGATGGTGACGGGCTCGTCGACCGCTCCCGCGCCGGTCTTGCCGCTCTTGCGGGGGCAGGTGCCCAGCGCCTGCACCCCGAGGTCGAGCCCGCCGAGGGCGACGCTGTCGCGGACCGCCCCGTTGATGATCAGCCCGGCCCAGCCGGAGCGCACGGCGGCCCCGGCGATGAGGTCGCCGACGAGCGCGGTGCGCAGGGAGCCACCGCCGTCGACGACGAGGACGGCTCCGTCACCGGGGGTGTGGAGCAGCTGGCGCAGCAGCGAGTTGTCCTCGTGGCAGCGGACGGTGCGCACGGGCCCGGCGTAGAGGGCGCGACCGCCGATCCGCCGGAAGGGGGTCGCGCAGATGGCGAGGGCCTCACCGTGCTCGTCGTAGAGGTCGGCGGTGGGAACGGGGGTGACGCTCATGTGGTTGGGGGCTCCTCGCAGCTCGTACGTCGCGCCGTGCGGGGCCCACCCTAAGGGCTGTCCCGTGGGCGTCAGTTCCGGGAGTTGCCGAAGAGGATGCGGTAGCCGACGAGGAGGACCAGGGAGCCGGCGATGGCGGAGCCCCAGGTGGCGAGGTCGAAGAACTGGGTGTCGATGGGGCGGTCCAGGAACTTCGCGGAGAGCCAGCCGCCGAGGAAGGCACCCGCGACGCCTATGAGGATGGTGCCGATGAAGCCGCCGGGGTCCCGGCCGGGCAGCAGGACCTTGGCGATGCCTCCGGCCAGGAGGCCGAGGATGATCCAGCCGATGATGCCCATGGTCGTTCACTCCCGCTCGTCGATGTGCGTCTACACGGGGGAGGACGCGAGCGGAGGCCCGTTGGTTCTCCCGGGCCGCGTGAGCGGGGGCGCTCGTCAGCGGGAGCGCGGGCGCGAGCGGACGAGCAGGGCGGCGACGGTGACGGCGGTGGCGATCGTGCGGGCGCCCGCCGCGAACCCGCCGCGGGAGCGGTAGGACAGCAGGGAGCGGGTGGAGCAGGCGGAGAAGGCCGACCCGACGCTCAGCCAGGAGGCGGCGGATCCGAGCGAGAGCGTCGAACCGATCGAGCCGACGGACAGCACGCTGCCGATCGAGCCGACGGAGAGCACGGAGCCCACCGACCCGATCGACAGCACGGAGTTCTTGGACCACAGCGAGAGGTACGAGCGGTCGGTCGTCATGTCGTCAGGCTGCCACATGCCGGACGGGTACGGGGCTCTCCGCGGTGGCGGACCGCACCGGCGCGGCGGCGGGCTCGGGCCCGGCGTGGGCCGTGGCGTCGGGAGCGGTGCGGGTCAGGAGCAGGACGCCCCGGGTCGCGGCGAGCGCCCCGGTCACGGCGAGGAGGATGCCCAGGGCGCCGCCCTGGAGCCGCTCGCCGAGCAGGATCATGCCGATGGCGGCGGCGGCCAGCGGGTTGGCCAGGTTGACCACGGCGAGCGGGGCACCGAGGCCGCCCCGGTAGGCCCGCTGCGAGAGCAGCATCCCGCCGACGGCGAAGACCACCACGAGCAGGGCCACCCCCACGACGCGGACGCTGAGCAGGGCGCCGCCCCGGCCGCCCGCCACGGCCACGGTCTGCGTCAGGGCGGAGGCCACGGCGGAGGCCAGCCCGGAGGCGGTGGCGTGCCGCAGGCCGGAGCGGGGGTCCTTGCGGGCGGTGAGCAGCAGGATCGCGGCGGCGGTGGCCCCGGAGACGGCGAGGGCCTCGGCCAGGGTGAGGGTGTCGTCGGGGGCCGGCCCGGAGGCGGGGATCAGCAGCAGCCCGAGGCCGACGACGGTGGCGAGGGTGCCCCGCCACTCGGTGGTCGCGACCCGGCGGCCGGCGCCGTGCGCGCCCAGCGGGACGGCGGCGACGAGGGTGAGGGCGCCCAGCGGCTGGACCAGGGTGAGCGGTCCGTAGCGCAGGGCGGCCGCGTGCAGCAGCGCGGCGCCGGCGTTGAGTCCGGCCGACCACCACCAGGCGCTGTTGCCGAACAGGGCGGAGGCGGTGCGGGCGGAGGAGGTGCGGGCGAGCCGCTCCTGGGCGACGGCCCCGGCCGCGTAGGTCGCGGCGGAGGCGACGCAGAGCAGGAGGGCGAGGACGGTGGCGTTCACCGTCCGGCTCCCGAGACGGCGACCGGCAGGGGCGCGGAGGACACGGCGGCCACGACCGGCACGTTGGCCATGGCCGACGCAGCGGCCACGACCGGCGCGGCGGCCGTGCCCGGCACGGCGGCCTCGGTGGCCGCGCCCGGCGGGCCGGCGGCGGTCGGCGCCGAAGCGGGCGCGGGGCGCGCGCTCGGGCCCCGGACCGCGCTCGGGCGGGCGCCCGGCACGTTGCCCGCGACCGGAGCGGTGGCCCGGGTGACGATCGGGCGCGGAACGACCAGGAGGGCGGCGCCCAGCAGCGCGGTGGCCACGATCGCGTCGAGCCAGTAGTGGTTGGCGGTGCCGACGACCACGAGCAGGGTCACCAGGGGGTGCATCAGCCACAGGACCCGCCACCGCGACCGGGTCGCGGCGATCATGCCGAGGGCCAGCATCAGCGCCCAGCCGAAGTGCAGCGAGGGCATCGCGGCGAACTGGTTGGCCATGGTGTCGGTGGCCGGGGCGGCTCCGTAGACGGTGGGCCCGTAGACCTGACCGGTGTCGATCAGGTGCGCGGCGTCCAGCATCCGCGGGGGTGCCAGCGGGTAGGACAGGTGGATGGCGAGGGCGGCGCCGGTGAGGACGGCGAGCACCCGTCGGGTCCACAGGTAGTGACGGGGGCGGCGCAGGTAGAGCCAGACGAGGAAGAGCACGGTCGCCGGGAAGTGCACGGCCGCGTAGTAGGTGTTCGCGGTGTGCACCAGGGCGTCGGAGTGCAGCATGAGCCTCTGGACGGCGCCCTCGCCGGGCAGGTGCAGCGCGCGTTCGGCGTCCCAGACGTGGCCCGCGTTGCGGAAGGCCTCGTCGGTGCGGCCCGTCGAGAGCATCCGGCCCGTCTTGTAGACGGCGAACAGTCCCGCGACGAGCAGCAGCTCGCGTATGAGCCGGCGCCGCGCGTCCTTCTTCCCGGCGGAGGCGGGCTCGCCGGTGGTGGTGTGGGAGGTCATCCCCCGGTCTCACTTCTTTTGGTACTGCGGTTTCGGGCGGTCCACTGCGGCGGCTGCGTCGCGCCGGATCACCCCGATCGACACGCCAGTGTATCGATACATTGGCGTATCGATACGCTGGTGTACCGATACGGTTCCGTAGCCGTACACTCGGATGTACACGGACCGGATGGAACCGCGCTGGAGCCCCGCGAGGAGAGCCGTACCCCATGACGTCAACGCCGCAGGTCACCGCGCGCCGCTCCAAGATCACACCGGAGCGCGAGCGGGAGTTCTACGACGCCGTCCTGGAGCAGTTGCGCGAGCACGGGTACGAGGCCCTGACCATGGAGGGCGTCGCCGCTCGGGCCAGTTGCGGGAAGTCCACGCTGTACCGGCAGTGGAAGACCAAGCCGCAGCTGGTGGCCGCCGCCCTGCGGGCGTCCCGCAGCGACCGGACCCTGGCCAGCGTGGACACCGGCACCCTGGTGGGCGACCTGCGCGAGGCCGCCCGGATCGCGGCCTGCACCTCGGGAAGCGACACCCGACTGAGCCAGGCGCTCGGACACGCGGTGCTCAGCGACGAGGAGCTCCAGGGCGCCCTGCGCGAGGCGCTGGTGGAGCCGGAGCTGGCCGCCTTCGACACGATCGTGGCGCGGGCGGTGGAGCGGGGCGAGATCGCCGCGAACCATCCGGCCGTGGAGTTCCTGCCCGCGCAGCTGATGGGCGTCCTACGGATCCGCCCGGTGCTGGAAGGACGGTACGCGGACGCCGACTACCTGGTCAGGTTCGTCGACGCGGCCCTGTTGCCCGCCCTGGGCATCACGCCAGAGACGCCCTAGCCGGTCCCACCCGGCCCTCGGCTCTCCGAGCCCCCCATACCGGTGGGCCGTCGTCCACGATGACCGGACGACGACCCGCCCGCGCTGCCTCGTGGGGACGGCGGCAGCGCGCCACCCGGACGGGTCGGCGGCCACTCCCGAGCAGGGTGACCGCCGGCCCGTCCGTTCGGCTTCCCGGGTCCGTACGTACGGCTTGCCGGGTCCATGCGTACGGCTTGCCGGGTCCGTTCGTTCGGCTTCCGGGCAGTCGGTCGGGCGGCGGTGCGGGAATCAGCCGCGCGCGGCGCCCATGACCCGGACGTACTCCTGCGCGTCCACGCCGAACCCGTGCGGGCGCGCGTCCAGCGACCACACGCCCTCGGCGTCCCGGACGAACTCCGCGACCGTGGCGGCGGTCGAGTCCGCGACCTCGGCGAAGTTCCCCGTGGCCAGCTCGTTGTAGCCCTCGCGGATCCGCAGCCCGGTGCCCGCCACCCCGGCGAACGTCCGGGCGCCGTGGCCCGCGGAGGGCCCGCCGTCCTGGATCACCACGCCCACCACCACGCGGCCCAGCTCGGAGGCCAGCCGGTCCAGTTCCAGGACCATCACCTCGTCGAAGCCGAGCCCCTGGCCGGTGCGGCTGTCACGGGTGAGGGTGATGGTGCCGTCGGGGGCCCGGCTGCCGAAGTGGACGAGGTAGACGGGCTCCCCGTAGGGGTCCGCACCGGCGTACACCGCGGCCAGTATGTCCAGGTCGTTGGCGGGTGTGCCGGACGGGCTGGGGTCCCACCGCAGCGCTATCTCCACCTTGGCCAGGCTCTTGCGTACTCCGCTCACCGAACTCCCCCTCCGCCGGGCCACTTTGGTCCGTGACGCCCCGACATGCTGTCACGGCTCGGTGATCAAGGGGGGAACCACCGTACGTTCCCGGCCAGTTCGGAGCCGTCGGGTCGGCCGGCGGTGTCGACCCGTACGGCCCCCCGCCAGGTCGGCGGGGGGCCGCCGCGCTACCAGTCCCCGTCCTGGACGGCGTCGCCGGGACGCGGAGCGTTGCCGAGCGGCTTGACCTGGCCCGGCGCCGGTGTCACCCAGGGGCTGTGGTCGTCGCCGAGCCAGTCCCCGACCGGCTTGACCTGCTCCAGGGGTCCGGCGGCGGGGAGGTCCGTGCCGTCCTCGTCATAGTGGTCGAACCAGGGCAGGCCCGCCTTGGTGTAGGCGGCCCGGTCCACGGGGGACGGGGGCGCGTCCTCGCCGGTGATCCGCCGCCACTCCGGCGGGGTCACCAGGTGGACGAAGACCCGCGCGGCCGGCCGGTCGGCCCACCGCGAGAGGCCCCGGTCGTCGCGGTAGACCTCCTGGCGCATCGCGCCGCCCGCACCGAGGCCCATCACCGGGGACGGCGCGGGGACGGCCGGGCCCCTGCCCGCGGGGGCCGCGCCGGGAGCGGCTGCCGCCATCGGCGCCGGAAGGGGCCCACCGAAGCCGGCGGGCGCGGGCGGGGCTCCGTACCCTCCCGGCGCGGAGCCCGGAGCGGCGGGGAAGGGCCCTCCCCCGGGAGCGGACGGGCCCGCGGCGCGGGGTCGCATGCGGTTCGCCCGCTCGACCTCCCGCCACCGGCGCAGTTCCTCCTCTTCGAGGGGGAACGCCTGGAGCTGCACCCCGCCGGTGGTCTCCTCGCCGGTGACCTGACCTTCGACGGTGGCCCCGAGGCCGAGCGGTACGGCGACGAACTGGCGCACCGTGCCGGCGCCCGAGTTGATGCCGTCCAGCCAGGGCTGGCGCGGGAGGACCACGTAGTTCTGCGGCCCCCGCGCCAACCGGCCGGTCCAGCGGTCGCCCGAGACCGCGCACACCTTGCCCACCCCGACCTGGAGCGCGGTGGGCTCGGCCGATCCGGCGAAGCTGAGCCACATGGCCTCGCGCAGGTACACCGGCAGCATCACCCCGCCCTTGGCCCGCCACTCCGGCGGCACGGTGTCCGGGTAGTCCTCGACCCGGCGCAGCGGGAACTCACCCAAACCCGGCGGGAGGGCGTGCGTACCCGACTCAGGGAGGCGCAATGTCCGGATGAACCTGATCTGCGCCCCGTCGCCCAACAGCAGCGCGTTCCCCTGGACCCTTGCCCCGCCCGTCACTTCAGCCGTCACCCTGCCCCCGCCCCTTCTCCCGCCGCGGGGCCTTCCCGCCGCAGGATCTCCGGCCGCGCCGGATCGTTATGCTCAAGTTTTCCTCAGAAGTAGTGACGATATGCCCGCCACCTTCCTAGCTTCCTGGTACACGCGTGTAGACGCCCCCGCGGTTCCGCGTGTGCCCCGTCCCCGCGATTTTCCCCCCGTGGTTCCGCGTTCCCGAGGAAAGAGTGCAGCATGAAGGTTCCCAAGGCCGGTGCGGTCGCCGCAGTGATCGCCCTGGCCGCCATCGCCACGGGCTGTGGTGGTGACCCCCCGAAGGAGCCCCTCTCCGTCGGCATCAAGTTCGACCAGCCCGGCATCGGCATGCGCGAGACCGACGGCACCTTCACCGGGTTCGACGTGGACGTGGCCCGGTACATCGGCAAGGAGCTCGGCTACAAGCCGAACGAGATCGTCTTCAAGCAGGTCTACAGCTCCGACCGGGAACTGCTGCTCCAGTACAACGAGGTCGACCTCGTCGCCGCCAGCTACTCGATCAACGACAAGCGTCGCGAGAAGGTGGACTTCGCCGGTCCGTACTTCCTGGCCCACCAGGACCTCCTCGTCCGCGCCGGCGACGGTTCGATCACCAAGGGCGAGGACCTCAACAGCAAGCGGCTGTGCTCGGTGACCGGTTCCACCTCCGCCGACAACGTCCGCCAGAAGCTCGCGCCGAAGGCGAGCACCCTGGAACTCCCCAGCTACTCCGAGTGCCTCGTCGCACTGGAGGGCAACATCGTCGACGCCATGACCACCGACAACTCGATCCTCGCCGGGTACGCGGCCCGCAAGGGCAACGAGGGGAAGTTCAAGCTCGTCGGGCTGAACCTGAGCAACGAGAGCTACGGCATCGGTGTGAAGAAGGGCGCCGCCGACCTCCAGCGCAAGATCAACACGGCGCTGGCGAAGATGGTCTCGGGCGGCGCCTGGGAAGTGGCCGTGAAGAAGAACTTCGGCACCGCCAACTACAAGTACGAGCCCGCGCCGCAGGTGACCACGGGCAGCTGACGCCCCCGGCCCCCGGACCCCCCGGGACGCGGCCGAGGTGGATCGAGGCCGACGGAGGGCCCCCGGGGCGTGTGCACCCGGGGGCCCTCCGTCGCGTCCCGGAGTCGGCTACGCGACGGGCGCCTTGGCGCGCAGGACCGTCAGGAACTCCCGCATCCAGGCGGAGTGGTCGGGCCAGGCGCGGGCCGATACGAGGGTGCCGTCGACCACCGCCTCGGAGTCCTCGAAGGTCGCCCCGGCCGAGGCCATGTCCGGCTCCAGCGCCGGGTAGGCGGTGACCCGGCGGCCTTCCAGGATCCCGCTCGCGGCGGTGATCAGCGGACCGTGGCAGATCTGGGCGATCGGCTTGTCGGAGCCCGCGAAGGCCGCCAGGATCCGCCGTACGTCGGGATCGTTGCGCAGGTACTCCGGCGCCCGTCCGCCGGGGACGACCACGGCCGCGTACTCCTCGGGGACGACCTCCGCGAAGGCGAGGTCGGCGGGCCAGGTGTAGCCGGGCTTCTCGGTGTAGGTGTCGAAGCCGTCCTCGAAGTCGTGGACCACGAAACGCAGCTTCTTGCGCGAGGGCGCCGCGATGTGGACCTCGTACCCCTCCTCGCGAAGGCGCTGGTAGGGATAGAGCACCTCCAGCGACTCCGCCGCGTCGCCGGTCACGATGAGGATCTTCACTGCCATGGGCTGCTCCCGTCGGGGCTGTTCACGGTCGGCGCGGCCGGGGCGGCGCCGACCGCTACAGTGCCCCTGCGCGAACGGCGGCAAACACCAGGGTTCCGCACTCCCGACACGTAGCCTTCACCTGTTGGGCGCATGACAATGTGACTCTCGCTCTGCCACCTGACACCCCACCAATTCCCCTGGTGGGCACGGTGCGTGTGGAGAGGCACCCCCACGTCATGAGAATCTCCCGAACGGCCCCCTGGGCCGGCGCCCTCGCGGCGGCCGCCCTGTTCCTGATACCCGCCACGGCCAGCGCCGGCCAACAGCGCGCGAGCGCTCCCGCGGCGACCGCGTCCGTGAGCGTGGACACCTACTACGCGTCCGCCGAGGGCAAGACCGGCGCGGCGCTCAAGACGGCGCTGCACGAGATCATCAAGACCCAGTCCAAGGTCACGTACGACGGCGTGTGGAACGCGCTGAAGGTCACCGACCAGGACCCGGCCAACTCGAACAACGTCATCCTGGTCTACTCGGGCCGCTCCCAGTCCAAGAGCACCAACGGTGGCGGGGTCAACGACTGGAACCGCGAACACGTCTGGGCCAAGAGCCACGGCGACTTCGGCACCGCCACCGGCCCGGGCACCGACCTGCACCACCTGCGGCCCGAGGACGTCACGGTCAACAGCACCCGGGGCAACAAGGACTTCGACATGGGCGGCGCCCCCGTCGCCGAGGCCCCGGGCAGCTACACCGACACCGACTCCTTCGAACCCCGCAACGCCGTCAAGGGCGACGTGGCCCGCATGCTGCTCTACATGGCCGTCCGCTACGACGGCGGGGACGGCTTCGCCGACCTGGAGCCGAACGACAAGGTCAACAACGGCAGCGCCCCGGCGATCGGTCGCCTGAGCGTCCTGAAGCAGTGGAACCTCCAGGACCCGCCGGACGCCTTCGAGCAGCGCCGCAACCAGGTCATCTACGACACCTACCAGCACAACCGCAACCCGTTCATCGACCACCCGGAGTGGGTCAACTCCATCTGGTAGCCCACCCCTTCACACCCCACCCCGTCACGGCCCGCGCCCCCACCGCGCGGGCCGTGACGGCGGTTGAGGCCGGCGGGACCCTGGACACAGGCGGCCCGATGTGCCTGTCGCGTCCTCGCCCCACCCGGCCCGGTCGGCCCTCCCGAGGTTGGCGAGTCCCGAGGCCGGACCGGTTACTCCCAGAGGCCGACCAGGTGGGCATGGAGGACGTCGTGTGCCTCTTGCGGGGCGAGGTGGCCGATGAGGACGTGCGCGGTGAGACCGTCCGCGAGGGCGAGGAGGGTGCGGGCCTCGCGTTGCGGGTCGAGGGGCACGGCGCGGTCGGCGTCCTCGCCGGCCTCCGAGATGAGGCGGGTGAACACCTCTTGCAGGGTTGCGTAGTTCGCCTTCAGCGTCGTCGCGAGCACCTTGCTGACCGTCGCCTGCGCGACGAAGGCGAGCCAGACCCTGGCCTCGGCGCGGCGCTCGTCCCGGAGCAGTGAGATCTCGGTGGCCGCGTGGCCGAGGGCGGTGCCGGCCGACTGGGCCGGGCTCCTGACGAGGCGGGCCCGTACGCGCTCCATGATCCGCTCGCCGATGTGCCCGAGAGCGAACACGAGCATTTCCTCTTTGGTGCGGAAGCACCGCTGAACGGCGCCCATCGACACCTGTGCGCGGGCCGCGACATCGCGAAGGGTCACACCCTCCAGCCCGCTTTCGTCGGCGAGATGGCAGACGGCCTCGGCGATGAGGCGTCGTCGGCCCACGTGATCCACCTGCCTGGGCATGCCCGGTCGCCTCCTCGTTCCACCACACTCTGCTCGCGCCGCACTTTATCCGATGCGTTCGCATCGGTTCCAGGGGTACGGTTCGGTTCCGATGCAAGCGCATCGGTACGGGACGGGGAGGGAAGAGCCATGCAGGATGCCCTGTGGAAGATGCCGGCCGCCGCGCAGGCCGAGGCTGTGCGCAGTGCGGAGGTCTCGGCCGTCGAACTGGTCGGCAGTCACCTGGAGCGGATCGCCGAGGTCAATCCGCGGGTGAACGCGGTCACGCAGCTCCTGGCGGAGCGCGCACGTGAGACCGCGGCGCAGCTGGACCGTCGGCGGGCCGCCGGTGAAACGCTGGGGCCGCTCGCGGGCGTTCCCTTCACGGTGAAGGAGAGCACCGCCATTGAAGGCGTGCCGACCACCTTCGGAACGGAGCGGTTCCGCGATCTGGTGGCACCGGCCGACGCACCCCCGGTGGCACGGCTGCGTGCGGCCGGGGCCATCCCCATCGGGCACAGCAACATCCCCACCCTGATCCTGGCGGGCATGCACACGCGCAGCGAGCTGTTCGGCGACACGGTCAACCCGTGGGACAGCGGCCGGACCCCGGGCGGCTCCAGTGGAGGCGACGCCGTGGCCGTGGCCACGGGCATGGCGGCACTCGGGCTCGGCAACGACTCCGGCGGGTCGGTGCGCATCCCGGCCCAGTTCTGCGGTGTGGCCGGGCTGAAGCCGTCCACGGGCCGGTTCCCCGCCGACCACCGCGTTCTCGGCCCGGACGACCCCGGTCCGGCGTCCCAGATGCTGGTCACCGACGGACCGCTGGCCCGGTGCGTGGGCGATCTTCGTCTTGCCTACGAGGTGCTGGCCGGGACCGACCCGCGAGATCCGCGCGCGGTGCCGGTGCCCGCCTACGGTGAACCGCTCGCCGGGCCGATCAAGGTCGCGGTCGTGGCGGACCCCGGCGGGCACGGCGTCCACCCGACGATTCGCGGAGCCGTCGCCACCGCGGCCGACGCGCTCCGCGACGCCGGGTACGACGTGCGCGAGGTGCGGGACGTGCCGCGGATGGACGAGGCCCTCGAGGCGTACGGCCGGATCACCGTGACCGAGTTCGCCCCGACCTGGCCGGTGGTGCGCAAGCTGCTCGGCAGGGGTGGGGACCGCTATGTCGAGATGATGATGGAGCAGACCCCGCCCGCAGGCGTGGACGAGTTCATGAAGTTGATGGGCACCTGGATGAACATCCGCCGCTCATGGGCCGAATTCCTCGACGCGTACCCGCTGTTGCTCGGCCCTGTCTTCACGGAGCCGCCGGTCGAGCCGGGGCTGGAGTCGCGTGACAGGGCCGGTAGGGACCGGGTCGGATCGGGAATGCGGCTGTGCACCGTGACCAGCTTCGTGGGCGTACCCGCTGTGGCCGTGCCGACCGGGGTGGTCGACGGACTGCCCTGCGGCGTGCAGATCGTCGGGCGCGCGTTCCGGGAAGACCTGTGCCTGGGTGCGGCCCAGGCGATCGAGGACCGGCTCGGAGTCCTCACACCGGTCGACCCGCGCGCGGGAGGCCGGGCCGATCGAGCCCTTGAGCCGTAGAGGGCGTGCGCTCTACGGCTCCCTGCGCGTAGATCCGGCGCGAGGGCGTGGCACCCGGGAGCGCACCCTCGACCGGCGGCGGCCCAGGCGGTTCTCCTGGACGGCCTAGGAGTGGTGGATTTCGGCGAGGGTGTCGATGGCACCCGCCGCGTTGAGGTGGTAGCGGAAGGGGAGGCCGGAATTCGGGTGGGCGAGCACCCACGCGACGAGTTGGTCGACGGTGATCGGCTTGCTCGCGGAGCCCGTGACGATCGGGGCCGTCGCGGTGATCTCGGCGCCGTCCGCGATCGGGAAGTAGGTCTCCTCGCCCACCGGGACGAAGGTGACCCCGGCCGCGTCGGGCGAGCCGCCACAGCTCCAATTGCCGTGCCTGACGATGAGGTTGTGCGAGCCGCCCTCGGGCGTGTAGCGGTAGAGCGCGATCAGGTCCGGGGCGATCGGCATGACGTGGTCGCAGGTCGGCTTGGGGGCCGCCGAGGTCGGCTTCTTCGTCGGGGTGCCGCTCGCCGAGGGTTTCGGGGCGGCCTTCGTGGGCGTCGGCGCGGGCGTGCTCGCCGGGGTGGGGACCGAGGGGCCCGACGGGCCGGCGGTGGGCTTCGAGCCCGCCGCCCCCGGGTCCGGCTCGTCGCCGCCCTGGCAGCCGGCCAGCGCCAGCACCCCGCACAGGGCGAGCGCGGCCAGTGCTCCGTGGGCCGGTCTGCGACTTCGTACCGTTCTCATGGCCGTCTCCCTCTGCCGCGATCCACCGTGTGCTCGTGAACGTAGCGCGCTGGTTTCGGCCAGGCGACGGCCGGATCCGGTTCGTCACCGGTCCGGGATCGGCTTGTTGCGGAGTGAGGACCTCCGTGACCGATCGGACGGAGATCGGACGGGCATCGGAGGCGGCCGACCCGTGTGCGTGATCACGCCGATGACATACGCTGCCGGATGCCGACGTGATCCGCGCGGCGAGCCCCGACCCGCCGCCGCACCACCGGCCGCAACGTCTAGATCGAACCGTTCACCCAGGCGCTCTACAACGCGCGCGAGCCGGCGATGGACCGCATGCGGGCGGAGGGCGAGGCCCTGGACGCCGAAGGGATCGTGGCGGTCCGACTGACGCAGCACGCCCACACGTGGGGGTCGCACACCACCGAGTTCTTCGCCATCGGGACGGCGATACGGCCGCTGCGCGACGACCATGTCATCGAACGACCGACGATGGTGTTGAGCCTCGATGCCTGAGGGCGAGGTGGAACGGTTGGCGGCGGCGCTGCGCCGGGACAGCGCCGATCTGAGGCTCTACGCCAACGTGCTGGCGTCGACGCTCGCCGACTCGCTGCCGCCCGGCGCGGTGCGGGTCGGCCGCCGGCGTTCCCTGACGGAACGGCTGGCCGGGCGCGAGGGTTCGGTCACCGAACTGGACGTCGCGCTCGGGGAGCAGCGGCTCTGGCTGCGGATGGACCGGGGGCGGTTGACCGGGGAGGTCCGCCACGAGGTACGGGGCGTCGTGCTCGCGCGGCGGCCGGTGGACCTGGACGAGTGGATCGAGGCCCTGGCCCGGTCCCTGGCCGACGCGGCTGCCTCGAACGCCCGCGCCCGCGAGGCCGTCGAGCGCTTCCCGGCCTGACCGGCGACGGCCTGGTGGACGGGGCCCGGGTCGTCTCTTAGGAGCCCAGGCGGTCGGCGAGGGACTGGAAGGTGGCCCACGGGGACTGCGGCGGGCGGGGGTCCCAGGTCTTCTGGGCGAGCGCGGCCATCGGGAGCCGGATGCCCGCCGCCACTTGGGCCGTGGTCTGGGCTCCGGCGAGGTCGCACCAGACGGCGAGGCGGGCGCCCAGTATCTGGGCGTCGTAGCGGGCGGGGACGGCGGTGGTGCCGCGCAGGACGAGCGGGGTCCACTGCTCGTAGATCCGCTTGCCGGTGGGGTACGTGAACTGGTTGGGCTCGCCGAGCACGTAGTAGAGGTACTCGTCGTTGAGGTTGACCACCTTGCGGCCCGCGCTCAGGTACTCCAGCGGCGGGCGCGCGCCGAGTTCCTTGCCGGTCCAGTACTCGGCCTGGATGTCCGGGGCGGCTTGGACGACGCCGCCCTTGAAGAAGCCGTCGTTCCAGGCCTTGAGGGCCTTCCCGGACGGGCGGACCACGTCGGCCCGGTCGTTGAGCCAGCCCGCCGCGAGGTCTTGGACCCGGGCGCCGGCCCCGTAGCGGGCCGTGGCGGCGGCGGCGAGTTGCGGGAAGGAGGCCTGCGGGTCGCGGACGACCAGGGCCTGGTACTCGTCGGCGCCCAGCTGCCAGGCCCCGGCGGGGAACAGGGGCAGGAACTCGCGGAGCAGTTCGTCGACGAGGGTGGCGGAGGCCGGCTTCGCTATGTCGACCACGCCCTTGACCGCCCGGCCGTTCACGTCCCGCAGTTGGAGGTCGGGGTGGGCCTTCAGGACGGCGCCGAGGTGTCCGGGCGAGTCGATCTCCGGGACGACGGCGATGTGCAGGCGGCCGGCGAGGGCGGTGATGCCGCGGACCTCGGCCTTGGTGAGGTGCGGGGTGGAGACGATCTCCGGGTGGCTGTCGGACTGGATCCGGAAGGCCTGGTCGTCGGAGAAGTGCAGGCCGAGCTGGTTGAGTTTGAGGTCGGCCATCTCGCGGAGCCGGTCCTCGATCCAGCCGGCGGTGAAGAACTTGCGGGCGATGTCGAGGTTGAGCCCTCGCTGCGGCTTCGCCGGGGTGTCGTTGACGGTGCCCTCGGGAGCCGAACCCGCCCCGCGTATCTCCTGCTTGAGGGTGCGGGTGCCGTAGAAGACGCCGGCCTCGTCGGGCGCGGTGATCGTGACCTTGCCGCCCCGGACCGTGAGGGTGTACGACTCCGGCGGGCCCGAGCCCTTGGTCCCGAGGGCCAGGCTCACGTCCCCGGGGCGGGCGTCGGTCGATTCCGCGTACCCGAGTTTCAGTTCCCCGGCGAGCAGCTTGCCCTCGTCGGCCAGGGCCGCCTTGTCGGCGGGCGCCACGAGCACGCGCGCCGAGGTGGCCGGCTTCCAGCCGGGGCCCCGAGCGGGTACGTGTTCCCGTACGGCCGGGACGGTGCGGGGGGCCGTGGAGAGGGGGAACGACTCCGGCGGGGTCGGGGGCGCGGTGGGCGTCGGCGGGGCGGGGGTGGCGGCCGACGGGGCCGGCGCGGTCGGGGAGCCGGGGGCGGAGCGGGAGGCCTCGGCTCCGGCCGAACAGGCGGGCACGGCGAGGGTGACCAGGGCGGCGGCCGCTGCCGTCGCGATGGCCCTGCCTCTGCGGAGATGCCCGGTCGTCTTCGTCATGGTGCTCCCGTGTCCCCCGTACCAACCTGGCACGGGGGACACCGGAGCGCGACCCGGGGCCGGAGCCCGGGGGATCAGACGAGTGCGCCCAGGGTGTCGAGGGCGGCGGAGGCGAAGCCGTGGTCCTGCTCGGGGGCGCCGCCGCCGACGCCGATCGCGCCGATGAGCCGGCCGTCGCGGTGGACGGGGAGCCCGCCCGCGATGAACAGCAGCGGCCGGTCGAGGGCGGTGGGGAGGGTGTGGAAGGGGGCTCCGGGCTGGACGGCGGCGACGAGGTCGGCGGTGGGGGCGTCGAGCTGGAGGGCGGTGTAGGCCTTGCGGGTGCTGGTCTCGCCGGAGATCAGGACGGCCCGGTCGTCGCGGCGGAAGGCCAGGAGGTGGCCGCCCGCGTCGAGGACGGTGACGCTGACCGGCACCCCGGCCGCTTCGGCGGCGGCGTGGGCGGCGCCGACGAGCAGTTCGGCGTCCTCGGTGGTCAGCGGGGCGACGGCGGCGCGACGGGCGGGGGCGGTGCCGGCGTTCGTGGTGTTCGTGGACATGCGGGTGCTCCTGGGCAAAGGGGGGTGGGAGTGGGGTGTGGAGTGGGTGGGCGTGGGGCGGGGTGTCAGTGCTGTCAGTGGTGCGCGGCCGCGGTGGCCGGGGCGGGTGCCCCGCTCGCCACGACGCGGCTCTCGGCGGCGCGGCGTCCCGTACGCCGTTCCAGGGCGCCGGAGAACAGGGCGAGGCCGAGCGCGGAGGCGGCGAGGGCGGCGCCGACCCAGTTCGGGGCGGTCCAGCCGAGTCCGGCGGCGATCACGAGGCCGCCGAGCCAGGCGGCGAGGGCGTTGCCGAGGTTGAAGGCGCCGATGTTGACGGCGGAAGCCAGGGTCGGGGCGCCGGCGGCCTGGTCGAGGACCCGCTTCTGGAGCGGCGGTACGGTCGCGAAGCCGAGGGCGCCGATGAGGACGACCGTGACGGCGGCGCCCGCTTTGGTGTGGGCGGTGACGGTGAAGAGGGCCAGCACCACGGCCAGCGAGCCCAGGGAGACGTACAGCATCGGCATCAGGGCGCGGTCGGCGAACCGGCCGCCGATCAGGTTGCCGGCGACCATGCCGAGGCCGAAGAGGACGAGGAGCCAGGTCACGGAGGTGTCGGCGAAGCCGGCGACGTTCGTCATCATCGGGGTGATGTAGGTGACGGCGGCGAAGACCCCGCCGAAGCCGAGGACGGTCATGGCCATGGCCAGGAGCACCTGGACGTTGCGGAACGCGGCCAGCTCGTGGCGGATCCTGACCCCTTCGGGGCGGGGCAGGTCGGGGACGAGGCGGGCGATGCCGAGCAGTCCGAGGACGCCGAGGGCGGCGACGCCCGCGAAGGTGACGCGCCAGCCGAGGTGCTGACCGACGAGGGTGCCGAGGGGGACGCCGACGACGTTGGCCACGGTCAGGCCGGTGAACATCATCGCGATGGCGCCGGCCTTCTTCTCGGGGGCGACCAGCCCGGCGGCGACCACGGAACCGATGCCGAAGAAGGCGCCGTGGGCGAGGGAGGCGAGGACGCGTCCGGCGAGCATGACGCCGAAGGCGGGGGCGAGGGCGGAGAGCACGTTCCCCGCGATGAACAGGCCCATCAGCAGCATCAGCATGCGCTTGCGGGGGACGCGGGTGCCGAGGACGGTCATCAGTGGGGCGCCGAGGACCACACCGAGGGCGTAGCCGGTGACCAGGAAGCCCGCGGTGGGGATGGAGACCCCGTAGCCGGCGGCGACCTCGGGCAGCAGGCCCATGATCACGAACTCGGTGGTGCCGATTCCGAAGGCCCCGATGGCGAGGGCGAGGAGGGCGAGAGGCATGAGGGGGTTGCCTTCCAGGGGTGGGGGGCGTGGGGCGGCGCACCGAAGGGGAACGATGCGTTCGCCGGTAGCGCTCGCCCACATTAATTGCAGACGCGGGATATTTGCAAGCGCGGGCTATTGCGCGAGTGGCCTATCCTGGCGGTACGCGCCTCCTGGTGGTGCGCGTCGAGGTCCCACCCCCTGGGACCGGCCCCGTGAACGCCCCTGTGACCACGAACGCCCCTGTGAACGCCCCTGGAGGAGCCCATGACGGCCACGGACAGCGCCCTGACCGCCCTCGCTCAGGGCTGGTGCGCCCTCTCCCTCCTGCACGGGCGCATCGAGACCCACATCGAGCGGGCCCTCCAGACGGGGCACGGGTTGAGCGTGCGGGAGTACTCGCTGCTGGACGTGCTCAGCCGCCAGCACAGCGGCCCGGGCGGCCACCTGCGGATGAACCAGGTCGCCGACTCCGTGGTGCTCAGCCAGAGCGCGACCACCCGACTGGTCAGCCGGCTGGAGGACCGCGGGCTGCTGAGCCGCTACATCTGCGACACCGACCGGCGGGGCATCTACACCGACGTCAGCGAGGCGGGCCTGTCCCTCCTGGACCTGGCCCGCCCCACCAACGACACCGCCCTGCGCGAGGCCCTCGACGAGGCCGCCCTCGACCCGGCGCTGGCCCCCCTGGTCGCCGTCATCGAAAACCCCGGCACGAGCGGGGCGTAGGCCCTGTCGTCAAAGCCCCGCCCGGCCCGCGGGGCCCGGCACCGCACCGCGCCTCGCGGCGTTGTCGGGCCGGCGAAGCGAGCGGGGGAAGGCACCCCTCCCATGGGTGGAGCCTTGGTCCACCTGGAGCGGGACCGGTGGGGGCTCAGGCGCCGGGGCCGGGCCGGCACATGACCCACCGCGGGGTCCGCGGCCACGGACCCGCGTGCACGACCACGGCGACGGCTACGGCTACGGGGTCGGTTGGGGGGCGCTGGAGGGTTTCGCGCCGGCGGGGCTCGCGCTCGGTCGGGCCGTCCCCGTCGGCGGGGTACCGGCGGAGGGCTCGCCCGTGTGCGGGGGTTCGCCCGCCGGTCGGGTCGACGGGGTGCGGGGCGGCGTGGGCTTGCCCGTGGCGGGGGCCGGCCCGGTGCCCGCGGTGGACGGTGACGCCCGGGGCTCCGACGGGCTCGGCTCCACGGAGGGCGCGGGCGCCGGCGAGAACACCCCGGGGGACGGCGTGGGCGTGGTCAGCTCCGGCGGGGCGGCGGGGGGAACGGGCCGCCCGTCCGGAAGCTGCCCGGGGCCGAGCACGAGGTAGCCGGCCAGGGCCGCCGCCGCCAGACCGCCGAAGCCCGCGAGGGTCCAGGCCGATCGGCGCCGCCACAGCGCCCGCGCCGAGAGCCGGCCCAGGTGTGGCCCGGGCGGGTCGGCCGGCCGCAGCAGGCGGACGGTGACCTCGTCGGCCCGCACGGACAGCGCCTCGCGCAGCAGGCGCTCCACCGGGCGTTCGCCGCCCGGCGGTACATCCGTAGAACCGCTCATACCCGTCCCTTCAGGATCTTCTCCAACGCGTCCAGCCCCCGGCTGGCGTTCGACTTCACCGAGCCCCGGCTGATGCCGAGGGTCTCGGCGATCTCCGCCTCGCTGAGTTCGGCCCAGTACCGCAGCACCAGCACCTGGCGGCGGCGCGGGGTCAGTCCGCGCAGGGCGACGAGCACTTCGCGGTGTGCCTCTCCGAGGACGACGGAGGCCTCGGCGGAGGGCATGTCGGCCGTCACCGGCGGGATCCAGGCGCGGGCCGTGCGCCGCCGGCGCAGCACGGAGCGCGAGGTGTTCACGACGGCCGTGCGCAGGTATCCCAGGGCGTTGTCGACCTCCGTGATGTGTTCCCCGTAGCGGCGGTAGAGGGCGGTGAAGGCGTCCTGCACCACGTCCTCGGCGGTGCCCAGGTCGTCGACGAGGAGCACCGCGAGGCGGACCATGGCCAGCCGGTGGGCGTGGTACAGCTCGGAGACGGTGGGCGTCTGCGGCGGCGGATCCGCGAGGACGCCCCCGTCGGCTCCGCCGCTTCCGTAGGTGTACGCGTACCGTGCGGGCCCCGCCGTGGAGCGGTCCGCGCGTGAGAGCCACCACCACAAGCCCCGCCACGCCCGGGCGAACCCGGGCGTGAGGGGGCTGGTGGACGGTGCGAGTGCGAGCACGGGGGTCCTCAGTTGGCGGCGCGGCGCCGCACGGTGTAGAGGGCTCCGGCGCCGACGGCGATCAGGCCGGCGGCTCCGCCGCCGAGGGCGATGGTGGTCGCCGAAGAGCCAGTATGCGCCAGCTCGGGGCCGCCGGCGGGCGAGGGGCTGCCCGACGGGGCGACGACGGACGGAGAGGAGGAGGGCTCGGCACCGCCCGGGGTGGCCGGGGCCGCGCTCGGCTGGGCGGTGCCCGTCCCCGGCATCACGCTCGGCTGGGCGGTGCCCGGGGTGGCGGGGGCCGAGCTCGGCTTGCTGCCGGCCGGGCCCGTGGGGCTGGAGCTCGGCTTCGTCCCGGCCGGGGTGGTCGGCGACACGCTCGGGGTGGCGGTCGGAGCGGAGGAGGGTCCCTGGGCGGCCAGGGCCGGTCCGCCCAGGGCGACGACCGCCCCGGCGGCGACGGCGAGGGCGACGGCCGCCCGGCGGGCGGACAGGGGAGCGCGCTTCAGGTTCTTCACGGTTGGTCTCTCCACTGCGGTCGGTTCGGGGGCGCGGAACTTCGCCCTTCACCCCCCACGACGCGCGACTCCCCCATCGGTTGTCGCCGTTGCCGAACTTTTCGAAAAAACTTCCGCCCGGCCGTCGGGGGCCCTGCTCAGCCGCGCGGCGGCGGCCAGGGCACCTCCTCCAACAGCGGGAGCAGGACCGCCTCCTCGTGGTCGAAATGGGCCGTCAGTTCCGCTGTCATCCGCGCGAGGCCGATGCGGAAGCGTTCGGGGTCCAGGTTCTCCAGACCGTCGAGGAGGGCGACGAGGTCGCCCTGGAGGCGGGCGACCGTGCGGTGTTCGGCGCGCAGCCGCTCGAAGGTCCCCGCCAGGTGCGGGTGGTGGTGGAGGGTGCCGGGGAAGACGTGCTCGTCCTCCCCGGTGTGGTGGAAGCGCAGGGCCTGGCAGAAGTCCAGGCAGCGCCGGCGGATCTGGAGTCCGAGGGCGGGCTTCGGGGGCGCGCCCTGGCCGTTCCAGGCGGCGCGGGCCGCGAAGTGCGCCTCGGTCTCGGTGCTGAGGTCGACGAGTTGGGCGCGGAGCCAGGTGTGGACCTCCAGGATCTTTCCGGCGAGCGTGCGGACCTCGCCGGGTGCCTGCCGTGCGTCGGGGCCGGCGGGCTCCAGGCGGACCACGGGCAGCGGGCGGGCGGTGCGGTCCTGGTACGCGCCGTAGCCGGGGGCGACGCGCAGCACGTGGGCGAACAGCTCCTCGCGTGCGCGCCCCTCGGTGGGCACGGCCAGCGCCTCGAAGGTGTCGGCGCCGAGTTCGACGCGGACCCGGGGGTGGGCGAGGAGGTTGTGGTACCAGCCCGGGTGCCGGGCGGAGCCGAGGTTCGAGGCGACGACGAGCGGTGTTCCGCGGTGGCGGACGTAGCCCAGTGGTGTGGTGCGCTCCGCTCCGGAGCGGGCACCGGTGGTGGTGAGCAGCAGCAGGTCCTGGCCTTCGAAGGGGCCTGCGACCTTGCCCTGGTGGGCGCGGAACTCCTCGATGACGGACCGGTTGAAGGGGTTGGGCACGTGTGTTCTCTCTCTGCGCGGACGGCGGCACGCCGAGGACGCCCGCCGGCCCGCGCGGCGAAGCGGTCGCCGGGGCGGGGCGGGGCGCGGTGGCGCTCGCCTGGGGAGGGGAATTGAAGGTGGGGGCACCGTCGAGGTGCCCGACGTGGGGCTCGGCCACAGGCGAAGTCGGAGCTTCGCGGATGCGGCCCGGGCGCTACGTCAACTGCGGGGCGCGGAGTGTGTGCTCATGGCGGTTCCTGGGGGTGAGGGGTGTTCCGCCCGACTGCCGGCCGGCCCACTGCTCAGTGGCCGGCGTCACGCGACACCGTCGCCCATCAGAACGCATCGGGCGCGGCGCTGTCAACGCCGTTGAGCGCGTGTCAGGTCCCCGAGGGCGTGGCGGTCAGGTCCCGGATGGCCCCGGCCGGCAGGGCGCGGAGGGCTTTGCCGTCAGGACGCGGAGGGCTTGGCCGAGGAGGGCCACTCCCTCCTCCGACTCCCCGGCGGGGCCGGCCGCGTAGCCCAGGATCAGGCCGGGCGGCCCCGGTCGCATCCGGTGCCAGGACAGGGGGTGCGCCTTGACCCCGAGTCCGAGGGCGGCGGTGGCGAGGTCGGTGTCGGCGAACCCGGCCCCGTCGAAGGTGACCATCAGGTGCAGACCGGCGGCCGCTCCGTGCACCCTGGCTCCGGGCAGTTCGCTCCCGATGGCCCGCAGCATCGCGTCGCGGCGGCGACGGTGGCGACGCCGGACGAAGCGGAGGTGACGTTCCAGTTCCCCGGACTCCATCAGGCGGGCGAGGACGAGCTGCGCGAGGACCGGGTTCCCGAGGTCGGCGAAGCGCTTCTCGGCGACGACCCGGTCCCGCAGCCGCTCGGGGACCAGCAGCCAGCCGAGCCGCAGGGCGGGGGCCAGCAGTTTGGACACGCTCCCGGCGTAGCAGACCTGTTCGGGCAGCAGGGCCCGCAGGGCGGGGACGGGCGCGCGGTCGTAGCGGTGCTCGGCGTCGTAGTCGTCCTCCAGGACCAGTCCCCCGGCCGCCGCCCAGGCGAGGAGTTCACGGCGGCGCTCCCCGTCGAGCACGACCCCGGTCGGGAATTGGTGCGCCGGCGTGACGAGCGCCGCCCCCGCCCCGCTCGCCCGCAGGGCCGCGACATCGAGGCCGGCCCCGTCCACGGGCACCCCCACGGTGTCCAGCCCGCTGTGCTCCAGCTGTTCGCGGGCTCCGAGCGAGCCGGGGTCCTCCACCGCGACCCGGCGTACGCCCGCCTCGGGCAGCACCCGCGCGAGCAGCCACAGGGCCTGGGCGACCCCGGCCACCACGATCACCTCGGCGGGGTCCGCGCGGATCCCCCGGTTGCGGGCGAGCCAGCCGGCCACCGCCTCGCGCAGGGCCGGAGCGCCCTGCGGGTTGCCGTAGCCGAAGTCGCCCGGGGTGAGGGCGGCGAGTACCCGGCGTTCGGCCTGGAGCCAGGCGGTGCGCGGGAAGGCGGTGAGGTCGGGCACGCCGGGCGAGAGGTCGATCCGGCAGGGCACGGCGCGCAGCGCGTCCACGAGCCCGCCCCGTCCGGCGGGGACCGTGGGCCCGGCCGGGTCCGTGGGGGCGGGGGGTGGGGCGGCGACGACGACCGTGCCGGCCCGGCCCCGTCCGGCGATCTGGCCGGTCTCGGCGAGGCGCTGGTAGGCCTCGGTCACCAGCCCGCGCGAGACCCGCAGCTCTGCGGCGAGGACCCGGCCGGCGGGCAGTCGGCTGCCGACCGGGAGGGTGCCGTCGGCGATGGCGGCGCGGAGCCGGGCGGCGAGCCATTCGGTGCGGGCGCCGCGCGGGGCTTGGCGGATGTCCAGCTGGAGGAAGTCGGAGCCGGCGGTGGGGTCGCCCGCGGGGCCGGCCACGGGGTCGGGCCGCTCTTTGGACCCCTCGTCGGCGTGCTCTTTGGACCTGCTCACCGGACCATTGTGCCTCCAGGCTGGACGGCATGACCACCTCTCCCCCGCCTGCCACGCACCGCCCGTCTTCCCTTCCGCCGTCCCCGTCCGCCTCCGCGACCCCGTCCGCGACCTCCCGCGCCGCCGGCTCGCCGCGCGATCTGGTGCCCGGCTGCGTCGGGATGGCACTGGTCGGCAGCAGCGTCACCGTCTCGCGTTCCCTCGTGGACGCTCCGCTGTTCGCCGCGCAGGCGGTGCGGTACGTGGCCGCCGCCCTGATCCTGCTCGCCGTGGCCCGCGCCGCCCGGGTCCCCCTGTCGTGGCCCCGGGGCCGGGAGTGGCTGTGGCTGGCGGGGATCGCGGGCACCGGGCTGGTCCTGTTCAACGTGGCCGTCGTACGGGGCGTCGCGCATGCCGAGCCGGCGGTGATCGCGGTGGCGGTGGCGTCCGTACCGGTGCTGTTGGGCCTGGTCGGACCCCTGTTGGAGGGGCGCGGGCCGAGCCGGCGGGTGCTGTGGGCCGCGCCCGTGGTGGTGGCGGGGGCCGTCCTGGTCGAGGGGACGGGGCGTACGGACGCCGCCGGGGTCGGCTGGGCGGCCCTGGCGCTGGCCTGCGAGGCGGGCTTCACCCTGCTGGCCGTGCCCGTGCTGCGGCGGCACGGCGCGTGGGGGGTGTCGGTGCACGCGGTGTGGTTGGGGGCGGTCATGCAGGCGGCGCTCTCCCTGTGCACGGAACGGCCCGACGCCCTGACGACGCTGACGGCGCGGCAGTGGGCGGCCGTCGGGTACCTGGCCGTGCTGGTGACGGCGGTGGCCTTCCTCCTCTGGTACCGCACGGTGGCCGCCGTGGGATCCGGCCGGGCGGGACTGCTCACCGGGATCGCCCCCCTCGCCGCGGCGGCGGCCGGGACGCTCACGGGCGGCGCGGTGCCCGGGCCCACGGTGTGGCTGGGCCTGGCGGTGGTGATCGTCGGCCTCGTCCTGGGGCTGCGGGACGGCAGGAACCGGGCCCCCGCGCCCCCTGCTTCCTCGCCCTGACCGTTGACGGCGGCAGTGGGGTGGAAGACCGGGCGCCGCCCCGGGCGGTGGTGTCGAGCGCCCCCTGCGGCAGCCGGCCTCCGGCCCGCGGCTCACCCCTCTCGTCCCCTCCGGATCACGCGGCTGGTCTTCGGCGCGGCTGGTCTTCGGCGCGGGTGCTCCGTCGACGCCTTCGGACCGCAGGACCCGGACGAGGTCCACGTGTTCCGACAGGCCCGCGGCCGACCTGGGCGAGCCCCGACGCGTGTGACGCATGAGGCTTTGGGACCTGTCTCCCCTCCGTGCGGCGGCTCCCTCGCGCCTCGGGTCGGAGACGGGAGTCCGGGCCCCCTTGAGCCGTCCGGGCTCGTGGATCACAATCCGCAGATGCCGACGCCCGCGCCGATCACCACCCAGGCCGCCACCCGGACCACTGCCGGGGTCTCCCCGCAGGCCACCCCCCGGGTATCCACTCGGGCCACCGGCCCGCCACCGTCGTACAGCAGTTGGATGCGGTACTTCTCCCCCACCGCCGGACACCGCCGGCTCGGTCTGGTCTGTCTGGGCGTGGGGGTGCAGCAGGGCGTGCTGCCGGTGGTGGGGCCGCGGGTGTTGGACCACCACGTGGCCGTCGTCGTCACCCGGGGGCGGGGGTGGTTCAGTCACGGCGGGCGCCCGCCCCAGCCGGTCGCGGCGCCCGCCCTGCTGTGGCTGGTGCCGGGCGTGGAGCACCACTACGCCCCCGACCCGGCCGGCGGCGGCTGGGAGGAGTGCTTCGTGGACTTCGCCGGCAGCAGCGTGGGCGCCTACACCGACCTGGGCTACGTGACCCCCGACCGACCGCTCGTGCCGCTCGGCGGGACGGCCGGGGTGCAACACGTGGTCGACGGGATCGTCCGCGCCGCCCGGCTCGGCGGGCCGCTGTTGGAGGTGGAGGCGGCCGCCTCCGTTCACGCCCTGCTCGTGGCCCTGCGCTACGCCCGGGCCGGGGTGTCGCGCCACGGGGACCCCGTGATGGACACCCTGACGCGGGACGCGCTGCTGCCGATCTCGGTCGCCCGGCACGCCGAACGGCTCGGCATGCCGCTGTCCGAGCTGCGCGGGGCGGTGCGGCGCAGCACCGGGGAGGGGGTCAAGGAGTACCTCCTCGGGATCAGGCTGAGCCGGGCCAAGGAACTCCTGGCCCGCACCGACCTGCCGGTCGCCGGGATAGCGCGGCGGGTCGGCTACGAGGACCCGGCCTACTTCAGCCGGCTGTTCAGCCGACGCGTCGGGATGGCCCCGATCCGCTTCCGCGCCCAGCAGGCGGGGCGGGGGCCGCTGTGTTGACGGCTCAGGCGGGTCGGCGCGCGAAGCAGAAGAGGTGCTCCTCGGGCTCGGCGAGGGGGTCGGCGGGCCGGTAGGGGGTGGTGTGGTGGGCGAGCACCTCCAGGCCGGCCGCCGCGAGGCGCTCCAGGTGGTCCTGTGTGGAGAGGCTGCTGACGGTGACCGGGTGGCCCATCCACTCGATGTCCAGGCCGCGGATGTCCCCCGGCACGGTGGCCAGCACCAGGTGGCCGCCCGGAGCGAGCCAGGACGCCATCCGGTCGAGGGACGCGGCGATCTCGGGCTGGTCCATGACCAGCAGGGGGAAGAAGGAACAGACCGCGTCGTAACCGTCCGGCCCGGGCTCGTACGTGCGCACGTCGGCCTGTTCGAAGCGGGCCCCGGGAACCAGGGCGCGGGCCGTGGCGACCATGGCCGCCGAGACGTCGATGCCGGTCACCTCGTGGCCGGCGGCGACGAGCTTCTCGGCGGTGGGCCGCCCGGTGCCGCTGCCCACGTCCAACACCCTCGCGCGGGACGGGAGTCGGGCCAGCAGCCAGTCGAGGGCGGCCACTTGGTCGGGAACCTCACCGAACAGTTCCTCGTAGCGCTCCCCCAGCGCGTCGAACACCTCTGCGGCGGTCTCGCGTCGCGTCATGACCCCTCCTCGTCCCGGGAGTCCACCGTACGGCGAACTCCCGACTCGGGAGGGGTCGTTGCGCCGGTCCGACCGTCAAAGCGTGTAGCCGATGTTGAGTTCCGCCAGGGAGGTCCAGGGGTTGCCGTTCACCTCCCGGGTGACCTTGAGCCGGACGTAGCGGGCGGCCCTCGGGGCGAAGGCGGCGTCCTGCTGGGCGGCGGTGTCGGTGAAGGTGCCGGTGGCGGCCGCCGCGCCCCAGGTGGTCCCGTCGGTGGAGGTGAACACCTGGTAGTCGGCGATGCGTCCGTTGCTCTGGGTCGGTCGGGGCAGGGCGTGCAGGGCGGAGACCGCGTACGTGGCGCCGAGGTCGAGGGTGATCTCGTGCGGCATCGGCGCGGTGGCCGCGTACCACTGGGTGTGCCAGAGGGTGGAGGCCTGGCCGTCGAGCACGTTGGCGGCGGCGCCGTTCTCGCCGTCCGTCTCCTGGCTGTCGACCGCCTGGACGCTCATCTGCCCCTGTGGGACGAGCTGTTCGCCGCCGCCGACGGTTCCGAGGTCGTCCACGGTGAGGTCGTCGAGGATCAGGTCGGCCTCGTTGTGGGAGTCCTCCGCCGTGATCTTGCGGACGCCGATCCAGGCGTCGGCCCCGGCGGTGAAGGTCTTGGTGAAGGCGGTCGCGGTGCGGGCCTGCCCGAGCCCGGTCGTGGTCTCCGTGCCGCCGGCCCCGGTGATGAACTGGTAGTCGCCCGCGAAGCCGTTCTCGTAGGTGAAGCCCACCTTGTACGCGTGGCCCTGGGTCAGCCGCAGCGTCTGCGGCAGCGTGCGGTAGACCAAGCCGGTGCGTTCCTCGTGGGACTTGAGGGAGTTCTGTCCGCCGATCACGTCGTCGACGAGCTTGCCGCTCCATCCGGCCTGCGTGTAGGGGGCGTTGCGCTGGGCGATGTGCGTACGGGGGTCCGTGGCCGATCCACCGGCGCCGCCGAAGACGAACGGGCCCCAGCCGGCGTCCACGTTCTCGAAGTCCTCGGCGTAGGTGTGGCCGCCGAGCGGGGTGCGGGCGGAGCGGACCACGCGGACGTCGTCCAGGTAGGCGGTTCCGGGTCCGCCGGCGGCCGAGAGCTTCAGCGTGGCGGTGGACTGTCCGGCGGGGACGTCGAAGAGCACCTTCATCCGTTGCGCCTTGGTGCCGTTCTTCTCGCTGCCGCCGAGGTTGTTCGTGAGCGGTGAGGAGTCGGCGTACACGGAGGCCGGGGCGCCGCCCGCCGGGGTGACGCTCAGGGTGGTGGCGCGTCCGGTGGGGGTGGAGACCCACACGGAGGCCGCGTAGGTGCCGGGGGTCAGGCCGGTGAGCTGTTGGGAGACGGCGGGGGCGCTCTGGGCGGCGAAGGCCAGCTCGTTCTGACCGGAGGCGTTGCGGGCGACGGCGGCGCCGCTCCCCGTCACGGTCCAGGCGTTGAGGTTCCCCGCGTTGAAGGAGGGGTCCTTGACGGGGGTGCCCTCGCCCCAGTTGGGGGCGGGCTGCGCGGGCGCGGCCCCGTTGGTGACCACGTAGGCGGTACGGGCGGTGGCGTTGATGGTGACCTTGCCGCCCGCGGCCACGGCGAGGTCGCCGACCACCTGTCGGCCGGTGTCGGTGAGCTTGTAGAGCTTGGGCGCGCTCCAGCCGGCCGGGAGGGTCCAGGTGGTGGAGCCGCCGGCGTCGTTCCAGTGGTAGAGCTTGCCGTCGCGCGGCAGGAGGTAGGCGGAGCCGTCGAGGACGGTGCGGCCGGCGGTGGTGATCCTCCGGGCGCCGCCGGCGGTGGTGACGGTGGTGCCGTCGGCGAGGGTGACGGTGTCGGCGGTCCACTTCACGATCGGGGACTGTTGGAGGTACTTGGTGGGGAGGTTGACGCCGAAGGTGCCGTTCAGGAAGGCCTGGTAGTCCTTCTTGCCCTGCCAACCCTCGTAGGCGGTGAGTTCGGCGCCACCGAGCAGCGGGTTGCGGGCGATCCAGTCGTCCTTGGTGTGGTTGGCGATGAAGCGGACGATGGTGGAGTTGATGCCCTTGAGGTCGCTGCCGCCGTAGTTGACGTCGGCGGCCCAGTGGTGCCAGAGGGACTGTTCGGTGAGGGTGTTGGGGAACTCGGTGGCGAGTTGGAAGCCGAGTCCGCCGATCTCCCGCTGGAGCTTGCGGGAGACGTAGCCATCGCCGTACCAGACGTCCACGTAGAGGAAGTCGAGGCCGGGCGCCGCCGCCTTGAGGTCCTGGAGGCGCTTGAGCCGCTCCCCCGACTGCCCGTCCTTTCGCGTGTCCACGTAGTACGACTGGTCGAGCCAGTCCCACCCGAGGCCGCCGCTCTGGTGCGCGGGGTCGAAGGTGGCCGAGACGGGGTACTCCTCGGTGGCGTTGATGTGGACGCCGAAGTCGGCGTTGTAGGCGTGGCCGGCGGTGGTGAGGGCGTTCAGGTCGGCGGCGCCGCCGAGCTTGGCGCCGATGTTCTTGTAGTCCATGTGGGCCGAGTCGTGGCCCTCGGAGGCGTACCCCTTGAGCAGGACGAACTGACCCAGGTTGTCGGTGGCCAGGCCGACCCGCTTGGTCTCGTCGAGGGTCTGGGCGAAGGGGTGCGTCGCCTGGGAGGCGAAGTTGAAGGGGATGCGCTGGACGACCCGGTTCGCGGTGTCCTGCCAACCCGTGGGCGGGGTCCAGATGTCGCGGTAGGCGACGGCCGCGTCCTGCCAGTCCACCGCGGAGTCGGCGTTGCGGTCGGCGGTGATCGCGACGCGGACGTAGGGCAGGGGCTCGGTGTCCGTGTCGGCGGCGCCCTGGGGCCGGTAGAGCCAGGCCCCGCTCCACAGGCCGGCGCGGCGCTGGGAGCCCCGGTCGGTCACCCGCTTGCTGATCCGCCCGTTCTCGCGGGCCGTGCCGCCGCTCGGGGCGTCGTAGAGGGAGTTGGAGTCGATGGCGGCGGCCAGCCCGCCGGTGTTGACGAGCCCGTACATCACGGTGGTGGCGGCGGCGTCCACGGGGGTGGAGGCCGTCACCGGAGTGAAGGTGTCACCGGTGCCGGTGGTCGCGGTGTACATGTTGGCGGTCGACAGCGCGGCGCCCGGCTGGTCGCTGCGGACGCTGACCAGGGTGTGCTCGGGGATCGCGAAGCTGCGCACGCGCAGGGCGGGCGTGTCCTCGATGGCGGTGACCTTGAACTCCACGACGGACCCGGACACCGCGAGGCGGGAGCGGATCGTCACGCCGGAGAAGGTCATCGTGTAGTCCACCCCGGACGCGGAGGGGGTGGAGGTGACCGTGGGGGTGTACGAGGTCCCGTTGACCAGGACCGCGCTCAGCGGGTCCGTGTTGCCGTCGAGGGTGTCCCCCGTCGCGCGCAGGGTGTAGCCGATGACGCGGGGGAAGGCGCTGTCGACGCCCACCGACAGCTCGGGCGAGGTGATGGTCAGGGGCGCGACGGTGGGGGCCGCCGGGGCGGCGGACACCGGGGCGGACACGAGCAGGGTGGCGATGAGGCCGGCGACCGCGGCTGCGGCCGGCCAGAGGGGGGTGCGCATCGGGCCTCCGGGAATCGGCGCTTCCTTGCGGGGAAGACCGCACGGCTCCGGAGCCCTGCGGTCCGCTCACTGACCAGTCAGCTTGCGGACAGCGGGGCGGCAGGCCCATGGACAAAGCGCGGGGGTGTCCTGGACTTACGTGTCCTGGCCTTACGTGTCCTGGACTTACGCGTCGGAGGATCGCGTGGGTCGGGGACCGTGTGTGCCGGGAGGGGGACCACATGCGCGGGGTCGGACCGATCAGCCCCCGATCGGCACCAGCACCACGGCCGTGCCGTACGCACAGACCTCGGTCCCCACGTCGGCGGCGTCGGTCACGTCGAACCGCATCGCCAGGACGGCGTTCGCGCCGCGCGCCTCGGCCTGTTCGATGAGGCGGTCCATGGCCTGGTTGCGGGTCGCGACCAGGGTCTTGGTGAGCCCCTTGAGCTCGCCGCCGATCATGGACTTCAGACCCGCGCCGATCTGGCTGCCGATGTGCCGGGAGCGGACGGTGAGGCCGAAGACCTCCCCGATCACCCGCTCCACCCGGTAGCCGGGGACGTCGTTGGTCGTCACCACCAGGACACCGGACTGCCGGGTGCCGGTCCCGCCGCCGTAATCGTCGATACCCATGGGCCCACTGTGGCCCCGGGCCCGGCCTCCCGCATCCGCACGACCCCGGCCCCACCTCGGCGGGGCCGGGGTCGTGGGGCCGCCCCCGTGGGGCCGGCCGGATCCCCGCGGCCCTGGCCGAACACCGTCGAGTGATTGGCAGGCCCCCCGGGCACTCCCTACCATGGGCCGATCCCGCACGACCGGGCCTGCCCGCAGGCCCCGAGGAGGGCACATGGAGTTAGGGCACAATCCACCGGCGCCGCAGTCCCCGCGCACCCCGCCGTCCCCGGCGATCGACATGCACACCCCGAGTGTGGCCCGGATGTACGACTGGCTCCTGGGCGGCGTGGAGAACTACGCCAGCGACCGGGACGCCTGCGGCCGGCTGCTGGAGATCGCTCCCAGCACCCAGCTCCTGGCCCGGAACAACCGGGCCTTCCTGACCCGGGTCGTCCGGATCCTCGTGGAGGACTTCGGAATCCGGCAGTTCCTGGACCACGGATCGGGCCTGCCCACCCAGGACAACGTGCACGAGGTGGCCCAGCGCGCGGCCGAGGGCTGCAAGGTCGTCTACGTCGACAACGACCCGATGGTCCTCGCGCACGCCCAGACCACCCTCCACGACAACGCCGACACCCTGGTCATCAGCCGGGACATGCGCGACACCGAAGCGATCCGCGCGGCCACCGACGGGTTCCTCGACTGGGAGCAGCCCATCGCGGCCCTGTTCGTGTCGGTGCTGCACTGCATTCCGGACTCGGGCGACCTGCCCTCGCCGGCGGAGGTAGTCGCCAGGACGGCAGAACTGCTGCCACCCGGCAGCTTCATGGTGATCTGTCAGCTCGTCAGCGACGACCCGGTGGTGCGTGAGGACGTGACCCGCCTCATGGAGGTGACCACGCACGGGCATTGGGGTCGGGTGCGCGAACCCCACGAGGTCCGGAAGTTCTTCGACCGGCTGGACATACTCGAACCGGACCTGGTCGACGTCGTGGACTGGCGCCCCGACGCCACCCCGCCCCCGCCGGAACTCCGCCCGAGGGACTGGGTCGAGTGGGGCGGCGTGGGCCGACTACGGGCCCGCTGAGGTCGCGCGGCCGCGCACGCCCCGGCTCCCCCGGGCCCGCTTCGACGGATGAGGCGGGCCCGGGGGCGGCGGGGGTGGTCCGGGGCGTCTACGGCGCGTCGGGGCCCTCGGTGAAGCGGTCCAAGGCCTCGTTGAGCAGGCCCCTGCTCTTGTCCCTGGACGACGCGGCGATGCGGAGGTTGCTCAGTGCGTTGCGGTGGTCGTCGAGGGCTCGGGGGCGGGTGACGTAGTTGGCTCCGTTGATGTGCTCCACGTAGGCCAGCTCGGCGGGACCGCCGTCGCGGAACTTCAGGTGCGTGATGGGGTACGGGGGCGCGGCGACGTACCCCGAGGTCATGTCGAGGACGCGGATGTTGACCTTGGCGGTGTCCTCGGCTTCCAGCAGGTAGGTGATCTGCTCCCGCATCACGCGGGCGTTCCCGCAGCGTCGGTGGAGAATGCCGGAGTCCAACAGCACCGTCAGTCGCGGCACTTCGCCGTCCATCAGTCGCAACCGCCGCTGTGTGCGCAGCTGGACGACGCGGTCGATCTCCTCGGCGGAGGCGCTGGGCATGACGGCCCTGACCATGTGGGCGGCGTATTCGGGGGTCTGTAAGATCCCGGGCACCACGAGGTTCTCGTAGACGCAGATCTCCTCGGCGTCGCCTTCCAGCTGGATCAGGCGCCTCAGGTAACTGGGCGTCACATCGCTGTAGTGCTCGAACCATTCGCAGTCCTGGGCGAATTCGAGGAGCCGTTCCACGGTCCGCATCTCCTCGGGGCCCAGACCGTAGTGGTGGGCGAGGTCGAGCACGTCACGGGCCTTCGGGGGGCTTTCCCCGCGCTCCAGGCGGCTGACCTTCGACACGGATCCGCGGATGATCGGCGCCACGTCGCGCAGGGTGAGTCCGCAGGCCTCGCGCCACCCCCTGAGTTCCTGCCCCAGCATGCGGCCGGCCGCCGCCCGGCCCGGCTCCCTTTCCAGCGGCAGGATGGAGGCGAGGCGATCGGGCAGCGGCGCGGGGAGGGCAGACATGTGTACTCCACGGTGACGGAGACGGAAATCGGTCTCCCAGAATGGAGCGTGACCCCTGCCCGTCCAAGCTTTGGCCTACGATATGACTGTCATCCGGTCAGTTGATCGAATTCCGAACGCTTGGCACCGTCGATGAACGCCTCGATCTCATCCGCCGTGAAGATCAGCGCGGGTCCTTCCGGGAAGCGCGAATTGCGCACCGCCACCGCACCCCCGGCGAGCGAGGCCAACTCCACACAATTTCCGTTGCCCACGCTGGCCCGGCTCTTCACCCAGACCGCACCGGGGATTTCGCTCGCGACGACACCATTGCGTAACTGCATGATCAGGACCTCTTCTCGTCGGACGCACATGATCACGCAATCCCATGTGGGATTGCATGACAAGGCGGTTACGAGAATGCTAGCCGGCCGCGCCGGGCTCCGGTGTCCCTCGAAAGGGTGTCACCTTCTCCGCGCGCGAATGATCCGATCATCGAACCGGCCTCCTTGCGCACCCGTTGGGCAGATCGGGCTACAGGGCGGTGCGCCGCCCGGACCTGCGGCAAGGGCCTCGCCATAGTCGTCCCTGGCAGCCCCCGGCTGCCACCCCGGGCCGCGGAGCGCGACCGGGCGGAAGTCTTCTCAGAGGAGCCCGCTCAATGCTGAAGCCCACCAGGACCGTCCTCGCCCTCGCCGCCGGAAGCCTGGCGCTCGGCCTGACCGGCGCGGGGTTCGCCGTCGCCGACGACGGTCCGCGGGACCACGAGTCCGCGCCGGAGTACGTCAACGGCGACGAGCCCGAGTACACCGAGCCGGGCGTCTACCCCAAGCCCCGCCACGCCCTGGGCAAGGTCGTCTCGCGCGGCCCGCTCAAGGTCCGCAGCCGCCCGACCACCCACTCGTCCGTGTTGGGCACGGTGCACCCGCACCAGAAGCTGACGCTGGAATGCAAGAAGCGCGGCCAAGAGGTCTCCGGCAACAACATCTGGTACCGCCTCGACACCGACGACCGCGAGCGGCCGAGCGACGGCAACGACGGCACGGATGGCTCCGACGGCCGTGACGAGATGGACGGAATGGACGGAATGAACGGGAGCGACGCGTCGGACGGCAAGCACGCCGCGAAGGACAAGCGGATGGTCGCCGACCGCAAGGACGCCTGGGTCTCCGCCCGTTACGTCAAGGACATCACCCCGGTGAAGTGGTGCCGCTGACTTTACCGGTCGGCCCGTGCGGGCGTACGGAGCCGGGGCCCGCGCCCCGGACCGTACGCCCGCATCCGTACGCGGGCATCCGTACGCCCCCGCCCGTGCGCGGGCTCAGAAGGCCCCGTAGTTGACCTGCCAGGTGGGCAGGCCCATGCGGCGCCAGATCGCCACCACCCGGTCCCGGTCGTCGAGCGAGACCCGCACCGCGAAGCGCTCGCGGACGTGCGCGTCGAACAGCTCCGCCTTCACCACGTCGTCGCGCCGGGTGTCGCCCGCCCGCCTCATCCACAGCTCGTCGTAGGGCACTTCGTGCGCCCGCAGCCAGGACTCCGTCTGCGGACGGTGCTCCTCACCGCGCCCCGACAGCAGCACGATCCGGTCCCCCGCGGCCTCCCGCAAGGCGTTCAGGACGTGCCGGACCGGCTCGTTCAACAGGTCCCGCTCGCAGCGCGTGAAGTCGTACGGTCCGCGGTCCCCGGTGAGCGCGAGGGTGCCGTCTATGTCGCAGAGGACGGCCGGCGGTAGGGCCGGGTCGGGCACGTAGGCCCGTACCGGCGGCTGGTCGTTGAGCCACTCCGCGGTGAGCCGCCAGCCGCCCTTGCGGGACCGGGCGTGCTTGTCGGCCAGGATCCGGATGATCTCCTCGCCGACGGATCGCTCCCGGGCGGCGTCACGGCGCAGGCACTCCTCCAGCGGCACGTCGGTGAAGTCGTGGACGACGAAGGTCGCGAGTCCGGCCACGGCCGCCTTGAGCCGCTTGGGGATGTGCGGGGTCAGGTGGGTGTTGTCGACGACCACGTCGAAGCCGTCCTCGACGGCCGCGCGGACCGCCGCGTCCTGCACGGCCAGCACGGTCTGTTCGTGCTTGAAGGAACGTTCGCGCTCCGGGTCGGGCAGGTCCATCATCGTGCGCAGGTCGTCGAGGTTGACCCGGCGCATCCGCCCGGCGGCCTCGCTCTGGAGGGCGCGGGCGGCGGTGGTCTTGCCCGACGCCGGCAGGCCCGTCATGACGTGCACCACCGGCAGTGCGGGCGGGGCGGGCTGTTCGGACACGGGTCAGTTCTCCTCGTCGGTGGTGAACGGCTGGGACGCCTCGGGCCGCAGCGCCCGCCAGCCGGTGAGCTCGGTCGACCGGCCGTCCAGCCGCAGGAACATGGCCGGGCGCACGTCCCGGTCGGGGATCTCGCGCACGGCCCGGGCGAACGCGCCCCGGTCGGCGGTGAGGTGCCCGAGCGCGGCGAAGGCCTCGTCGACGGAGCGCTCACGGCGCGCCGCGGCCTCCTCCAGGCCCGTGATGACCTCGCGCACCCAGGCGTCGAACTCGTCGGGCACCTGCTCCAGCAGGGCGTCGAGCGGCTTGCCGCCGGACTCCTCGATCTCCGCCACCGTGCAGTTCAGGCCCTGCGCGAGCTGCTTGACGGGCAGACCCGCGAAGCGCTGCACGCCGTGGGCGCGCCAGACGTCCCGCTCGGTGCACCGGGTGAGCACCCGGTGCAGGCGTACGTACTCGCTCAGCTTGGCCTTCGCGCGCACCCCGGAGGCGAAGCGCAGCACGTAGCCCTCGGCGTCGGTGCCACCGGCGCTACCACCGTCGGGGAGGGTGTTCGACTCGGCGAGCGCGAGGAGTTCGGCCAGCGGCATCGCCGGCCAGACGGAGACCACGGAGCCGATCGCGCCCCAGTGCCCGGCCGCCGCGGCGAGCGGGACCTCGGTCCCGTCGGGGCCGAAGGCCGCGAGCAGCACGAGGTCCTTGCGGTCGCCGTAGTCCACGACGATCCGGTTCTGCGGGTACAGGACCTCGGCGAGGTAGGTGGTGCCGGGCACGAGGCCCGCGGTGTCACGGGCGTCGAGGCGGCGCTGCGCCCAGGTGGCCTGGGTGCTGGTGAAGGAGGCCTTGGAGGCGGCCCGCCAGCGGCCGGCGTAGTGGTAGACCACGGCGAGGCTGCCGTCGACCTTGTCGTACACCTCGAACGGTTCGTCGGGCAGGGCCGGCGCGTAGGGGCGCCCGGACTCGTGCTCGCCGACGTTGAAGAACTTGGGCAGGGGCAGGGCGACGACGACGCCGGTGCCGTCCTCGGCGACCAGGCCACGACAGCGGGTGGTGACCCGGTTCCAGACCCCTTCGTACTGGGCCTCGCGCGTGTACGTGTAGATGGACAGCGGCAGTTCGGGGTGCGCCTTGCGGGTGACGTGCCCCGCTTCGATGGCTGCCGACAGTTCCTGCGCGGGCATCAGGTCGTGCAGAGTCAGGCGGTCCTGGCTCATGGGTTCCTCCCCGTTCGAGATGCTTCATCCTCTCGTGCGGGAGGCCGTGCGCGGTACCGAATTATGACTGGTCACGACCCTGGGCGGCAGCGCGGTTGATGTCCCGGGGGTGCAGGATCCGGGGCGCGGATCCGGCTGCCGCCGGGTGCCCGGGGGTGGCCACGTTGATCATCGCGCGGCCGATGGCCTCGGTGGTGGTGAGGCGGTCGGGCGCGATGCGCCGTACGAGGGGGAACAGCGGCAGGGTGAGGACGTACGCGACCCGGTAGAGCAGGGTGCGGGTGGGCATGCCGCTGACCGGCTGGACCAGACCGGGCCGGAACATGTAGGCGTGGAAGGGCAGTTGAAGGAGGTCGTTCTCGGTCTTGCCCTTGACCCGGGCCCACATGCTGCGGCCGTGCTCGGTGCTGTCGGTGCCTGCGCCGGTGAGGTAGGTGAAGGTCAGTTCCGGGTTGGCGGCGGCGAGGGGACGGGCCGCGGCGAGCGTGAGGTCGTACGTGATCCGACGGTAGGCGTCCTCCTTCATGCCGACGGAGGAGACCCCGAGGCAGAAGAAGCAGGCGTCGAAGCCGGGCAGCTCGTCGGCGAGGTCCGTGAGGTCGGTGGGGTCGGGCGTGATCCGCTCGCGGAGCTTGGGATGGCTCACGCCGAGGGGGGTCCGCCCGATGGCGAGGACGCTCTCCACGGAGTCGTCGCGCAGGCACTCGCGCAGGACTCCCCGACCGAGCATTCCGGTGGCGCCGAAGAGGATGATGTTCACGTCGGCAGCCTACGTCGGCCTAAGGGCTGTCCCGTCATCCGTGGTGGATCAGCGCGCGGCGTCGGATGCGGTGCATCGCAAGCCGGAGGGACGCCCGAATACCGGACGTATTCGGGCGTTCCGACAACGCGGCGAGGTGCCGTAGCCGGCGCCGCGCGCCCACCAGGGATCACGGGACAGCCCTTAGTGGGTGATGCAGAGTTCGTTGCCCTCGGGGTCGGTGAGGGTGGTCCAGGCGAAGGGGCCCTGGCGGACGTCGTGGAGGTGGGTGGCGCCGTGGGCGAGGAGGCGCGCCACGACCTCCTTGGGGTCGTCCTCGCCGATGCGGACGTCGAGGTGGACCCGGTTCTTGGCGCTCTTCGGTTCCGGTACGAGCTGGAAGAGGACCCGGGGCGCGCGTTCGAGGCCCTCGGGGTGACGGATGGCGGACCCGATCTTCCAGACGAGGGTGCCCCGGTGGGTGGTGGTGTCGTCCTCGCTCGCGTGGCCCGCCGCGACGAGACCGCGGATGAAGTTCTCGTCGCTGGGCTCCACTTCCCAACCGAGGGCCTCCGCCCACCAGTCGGCGAGGGAGTGCGGGTCGGCGCTGTCGACGGTCACCTGGAACGTGTAGGCCATGCCGCGACCCTACTGAGCCGGCCGGGGCGGCGCCACCGCGAGGGCCGCGCGGTGGAGGCCGGCGCGGGGGCGGGGTCATCGGCCCGTCGTACCGGCCTCGGGGGGAGGGTCGGCCGGGAGGTCCGGACGGGCGCCGGCGGGCGGGCCGGCGGGTGGGGCGCTCGGGCCGGCGGGCGGGTGGTGGGTGTGGCCGCGGGCCAGGGCGAGGGCCCCGCAGGTCAGCGCGCAGGCGGCGACGGCGATCCACAGCAGGGCCTCCCCGAGGGGGCGCAGCCAGGCGATCCCGGTGGCGGGGGCGGCGGAGAGGCAGGCGGTGGCCGTCATGCCGAGGGGGAACACGGTGGACCAGCGGCGGACGTCGTAGTGGGTGCGGGGGTTGCGCACCTCGGCGACGAGCAGGACCGCGTACCAGACGAGGGAGAGGCCGAGGGCGATCAGGGTGGTGACGCGCAGGGTGGCGTGCGTGGCGCCCGTCCACAGCGGGGCGGCGGTGAGCTTGGCCCCGGCGAGGGCGGTGATGGACAGGGCGCCCCCCGCCACCCAGTGGTCGCCCGCGCCGCCGGTCACCTCGCGGAGGTCGAAGCGGCTCAGGGCCACGAGGTACAGCGGGGTGCCGAGGCAGAAGCAGGCGAGGGCCGCCCGGTCGAGCCAGTCGAGGCGGTACGCGACGGCGAGGACGGCCGCGAGGATGGCGAGGCCCTGGGTGGCGACGCAGACGAGGAAGGCGGCGCCGGGCATCCGGCGGTGCCAGTGCCGTACGACGCTCCACAGGAGCCCGGGCCACAGGGCGGCGGCCAGGACCAGCAGGGCGGCGGCCGGCGCCGGCCGGCCCAGTTGGGCGAGCCGGGTGCCGAGGATGGTGGTCGCGGCGACGGCGGTGAGGGCGGCAGGGGTGTCGGCCTCCGCCCGGAAGCGGCCCCGGTCGCCGAGCAGGCGGAGGGCGAAGTCGGCGGCGAGGAGCAGCCACAGGGCGCCGGTGACGGCGAGGGCGGCCAGCGAGAGCGCGGTGCGGCCGATGAGGGCGAGGCCGACGGACAGGATCCCGGCGGCCATGACGGCGCCGCCCGCGGCGGGCGAGAGGGCGTCCCACCAACGCCTGGCGGCCCCGGCACCGGCGCCGACCCCGGCAGGTGCGGCCCCGGCCCCGGGGGCTGTGGCGGCGACCCCGTGGGGCGTGGCTCCGCGCGACCGCCGCGACCGCTCGGGGCGCGGGGCGCTCACATGACGCCCCGGGTGCGGAACTGGACGCTGATGCGGGGGCCGACGGCCCGCGTCGATTTGGGGACGGCGTGTTCCATGGTGCGCTGGCAGGAGCCGCCCATGACCACGAGGTCCCCGTGTCCGAGCGGCAGCCGCAGCAGGGTGGCGCCGCCGTCGCGCGGGCGCAGCACCAGGTCCCGGGGGGCGCCGACGGAGATGATCGCGACCATGGTGTCCTCGGTGGCGGAGCGGCCGGTCCGGTCGCCGTGCCAGGCGACGCTGTCGCGGCCGTCCCGGTAGAGGCAGAGGCCGGCGGTGGCGAAGGGTTCGCCGAGTTCTGCCGCGTAGTGCCGGTCGAGGGCGGTACGGGCCTCGGTGAGCGCCGGGTGCGGGAGTTCCTCGCCCTGCCCGTAGTGGGCGAGCAGCCGGGGCACTTCCACCTGGCGGTCGTACATCTGTCGTCGCTCGGCACGCCAGGGGACGTCGGAGGCCAGCCGTTCGAACAGGGCGTCGGCGCCCCGGAGCCAGCCGGGGAGGTGGTCGACCCAGGCCCCGGACCCGAGCGGGGTCCGCCGGACGGGGGCCAGGGGGCCCGGCCGGATCTCGTCGGCCTGGTCGAAGAGGGAGCCCTGGAGCGCGTGCATGGTTCCAGCGTACCTCCGTATCCGAACACCTGCTCGATTAACGCGGGAGTGTGGCCGACGCCGCCCTCTGGCCGGCCACGGCCCCTTGAGGGGATCATGGACCGCCTGCGCACCGGCAGCCACTCAAGGAGGTACGCGTGTCCGTCGAGCCGAGTCTGGCGTCCGGCAGCTCCGAGGTCCCGCTGCTGCGGGAGACGATCGGGGACAACCTCGACCGTACGGTCCGCGCCTTCCCCGACCGCGACGCCCTGGTCGACATGGCGGCGGGGCGTACGTGGACGTACGCGGAACTGGCCGAGGACGTGGACGTCCTGGCGCTGGGCCTGCTCGACCTCGGGATCACGCGGGGTGACCGCGTCGGCATCTGGTCGCCGAACCGGGCGGAGTGGACCCTGGTCCAGTACGCCACCGCGAAGATCGGGGCCGTGCTGGTCACCGTGAACCCGGCGTACCGCTCGCACGAGCTGGAGTACGTCGTGACGCGGGCCGGGATCCGGCTGCTGGTGGCGGCGGACCGGTTCAAGACCTCCGACTACGCGGCGATGATCGAGGAAGTCCGGCCGCGCTGCCCGGAGCTGGAGTTCACGGTCCTGCTGGACGGGCCGCAGTGGGAGGAGCTGTCACGGCGCGGTCGCCTCGCGGACCGGGCCGCGCTGGCCCGCGCGGGGGCGGCCCTGCACCCGGACGACCCGATCAACATCCAGTACACCTCGGGCACCACGGGGTTCCCGAAGGGCGCCACCCTCTCGCACCACAACATCCTCAACAACGGTTTCTTCGTGGGCGAGTTGTGCGGATACACCGAGCGGGACCGGGTGTGCGTCCCGGTGCCGTTCTATCACTGCTTCGGCATGGTGATGGGCAACCTCGCGTGCACCAGCCACGGCGCGACGATGGTGATCCCGGCGCCCGCCTTCGACCCCGCGGCGACGCTGGCGGCGGTGGAGGCGCAGGCGTGCACCTCGCTGTACGGGGTGCCGACGATGTTCATCGCGGAGCTGGCCGATCCCGCCTTCGACGACTACGACCTCTCCAGCCTGCGGACCGGGATCATGGCCGGCTCCCCCTGCCCGGTGGAGGTGATGCACGAGGTGATCGAGCGGATGGGCATGACGGAGGTCTCCATCTGTTACGGCATGACGGAGACCTCGCCGGTGTCCACACAGACCCGGGCCGACGATTCGATCGAGCGCCGGGTGTCCACCGTGGGGCGCGTGGGGCCGCACCTGGAGGTGCGCGTGGCCGATCCCCGGACCGGCGCGACCGTGCCGCGCGGCACCCCGGGCGAGCTGTGCACGCGGGGGTACTCGGTGATGCTCGGCTACTGGGGCGAGCCGGAGAAGACCGCCGAGGTCGTGGACCCGGAGGGCTGGATGCACACCGGCGACCTGGCGGTCATGGACGCGGACGGGTACCTGAGCATCACCGGCCGGATCAAGGACATGGTGATCAGGGGCGGAGAGAACGTCTATCCGCGCGAGGTCGAGGAGTTCCTCCACTCCCATCCCGACGTCCTGGACGTCCAGGTCATCGGGGTCCCCGACGTCAAGTACGGGGAGGAGCTGATGGCGTGGGTGCGGATGCGCGAGGGGGCCGAGCCGCTGACGGCCGACGCGGTGCGCGCGTACTGCGCCGGCCGGCTCGCCCACTTCAAGGTCCCCCGCTACGTACACGTGGTGGAGGAGTTCCCGATGACCGTCACCGGGAAGATCCGCAAGGTCGAGATGCGGGCGATGGCCCGGGAGCTGCTCGGCGGGGACCGGGCGGGCACACCGGACGTCAGACGGTGACGACGAGCTTTCCGCGCACCCGACCGTCCCTCAGGAACCTTATGGCGTCGGCCACTTGGGCGAGTGGATAGGCGCGGTCCACGGCGGGCACGAAGGCTCCGGAGTCGGCGAGGCGGGAGAGTTCGGCCAGGTCGGCGGCGCGCGGGGTGGACGCCAGTCCGCGCAGCCGGTGACCGACGAACGGGGAGAGGAGCAGGGCCCGCACCTGTCGGTCGGTACCGCCGAGCAGCCGTCCGTCGCTCTCGCCGCCCACGATCACGAGGGTGCCGCGCGGGGTCAGGGCCCGGCGCAGGCGGTGGATGGGATGGTTGCCGCCGGTGTCGATGACGAGGTCGTGGCGGTGCGTTCCGTCGGTGGGGTCGTCGCGGGTGTGGGCGAGGACCGCGTCGGCGCCGAGCGAGCGGACGAAGTCGGCCTTGGCGGGCGCGCATACCCCGGTGACGCGGGCCGCTCCGAGGGCCTTGGCGAGCTGGACCGCGTACGAACCCACCCCGCCCGAGGCGCCGATGACGAGCACGCTGTGGCCGGGGGCGAGCCGGCCCGCGTCGCGCAGGGCCTGGAGGGCGGTGCTCCCCGAGACCGGTACGGCGGCGGCCTGTTCGGCGGTGAGGCTCGCGGGTCGGGGCGCGAGGCGGTCCTCGCGGGCGGTGGCGTACTGCGCGAAGGCTCCGGAACAGGTGCCGTACACCTCGTCGCCGGGGCGGAAGCGGGTGACCTCCGGGCCGACGGATTCCACCCGGCCCGCGACGTCGAGCCCCCGGACGCGGGCGCGGGGGCCGCGCAGTCCGAAGCCGAGGCGCAGCAGGTAGGGGCGGCCGGCCATCAGGTGCCAGACGCCCTGGTCGACACCGGCGGCCCGGACCCGCAGGAGCACCTCGCCCCGGCCGGGCAGGGGCCGCTCGACCTCTTCGAGGCGCAGGACGTCGGGCGGACCGTAGGTGTCCTGGACGACGGCTCTCATGGGTTCCCTCCCTCGGCCGGCGGCTCCGCGGCGGACCCGTCGGCGGGTGCGGTCCCGGGCGGGGGCGCCCCGGGTCCGGAGTACTGGAAGACGCTGTCGATCGGTACCGAGAACACCCCGGCGATCTGGAAGGCCATCTCCAGGGAGGGCGAGTAGCGGCCCTGCTCGATGGCGATCACGGTCTGGCGGCTGACGCCCACGCGTCGGGCCAGTTCGGCCTGGGTCATCTCGCCGTGGGCGAAGCGCCGGGCGCGGATGGTGTTGGTGACCCGCGTCGGCTTCACCACGGGTGGAACCCGAGGCGGTAGGAGACGAGTTTGGCCGTCGATCCCAACACCGAGGACAGGACGAAGGCCAGGTAGATGGCGTTGGCGATCCAGAACGGCGCCGCCTCGGCCATCGCCAGGGCCAGGCCGGCGACCCCGCCGATCACCACGAAGGACTGCCCCACGTACTCGCCGAAGCGGTGGATCTCCCGGTCGCGCTGATCCTTGCCGTTCTCCTCGGCGGGCGAGGCGGCGGAGACCGCGATGTTCGCGGCGATCGACACGGCGATCGACAGCCCGATCGACCACAACAGGGCCGCCGCGTAAGGGGTTCGCGCCAGCGGCTCCCCTGCGGCGCTCGCGCCCAGTACGACGCTCAGGTACGCCGCGTACGCGGTGACCGCGACCACCAGCATGATCCAGACGCGTTTCTCCTCGGCCGCCATTGCGGCCACCCCCTCCGTGTAAAGAAGACCGAACAGGGGGAGTGTCAAACAGCTTCGACATTGTGTCAAGCATTCTTTACGTACGGGGGCCTCACATGCGCGGGGGCGCGCCCGTGGCGGCGTGCCGGATCCGGGCGAGCAGGAGGACCGTGTCGTCGGTCGCTGCGGCGGGCAGCAGGGCCGACAGGATGCGGTCCGCCGATTCCTCCAACGAGCCCGACTGCGCGGCGAGTCGCTCGCGCAGCGCGTGCAGACCGGCTTCGATGTCGCGGGTGCGGGTCTCGATCAGGCCGTCGGTGTAGAGGGCGAGCACCGCCCCGTCGGGCAGGTCGATCTCCGTCGACGGCAGGGCGACGCCGCCCACCCCGAGCGGGACGCCCAAGGCGCCCCCGAGCGTTTCGACGGCGCCGTCCAGGCGTCGCAACAGCGGCGGCGGGTGCCCGGCGTTGGCGAGGCGGGCGCGGCCGGTGCGGGGGTCGTAGAAGAGGCACAGGCAGGTGGCGAACTCGATGCCGGACTCTTGGGCGCAGGCGTCGAGTTCGGCGAGCAGCTCGCCTGGGTCGCGGGTGTGGCGGGCCAGCGCCCGGGCGGTGATGCGCAACCGGCCCATCGACGCAGCGGCGGGCACCCCGTGGCCCATCACGTCGCCGACGAGGAGGGCGATCCGGCCGCCCGGCAGGTCGATCACGTCGTACCAGTCGCCGCCGACCTCGGTGGCCCGGCTGGCGGGCAGGTACCGGTGGGCGAGTTCCACGTACGGGCCGCTCGCGAGGGCGCCGGGGAGCAGGGCGCGCTGGAGGGTGAGGGCGATGTCCTGGGCCCGGCTGAAGAGGCGGGCGTTGTCCAGGCAGAGGGCGGCGCGGGAGGCGAGTTCCCCGGCGAGGCTCAGGTCCGGGCCGGTGAAGGCCGGGCGGGCGCGGGAGCGACCGAAGGCGGCGACGCCCTGGACGGCGCCCCGGGCGATGAGCGGGGCGAGCAGGAGGTGCGCGAACCCGCTCCCGGGGAGCATCGACTCCCCCTCCCGCTCCGGTCCGCCGCCGCGCGGGGGCCCGGCCTCCTCGTCCGGGGTGACGTGGAGCGGGCGCCGGGTGCTGAGCATCCGGTGCAGGGCCGATCCGGGCGGGTACGTGGTCCGCTCGCCGCCCTCGGTCGGGTCGGGGGCAGTGGGGACGGGGCCGAACGGGCGGAGCGTGCTGCGGGCGGCGATCCGGCGCGTGATCAGGGGCAGGAGCGGGTCGAAGGCCTCGGCCGGGTTCATCCACTCCACCAGCTCGACGACGGCGCCGTCGCAGAACCCGGGTACGGCGACCCCGACCAGCTCCCGCGCGGTGGTCGGCACGTCCAGCGTGGTTCCGACGCGGGCGGCGGCCCGGTCGAGGAGGGCCAGGCGCTGACGGGCGGCCGTCGCCTCCAGGAGGGCGTGCTCGCGGTCGGTCACGTCCACCAGCAGCCCGCCGATGCCGGGGCGGGTGTCGCCCGCACCGGTGAGCGGGAAGAAGCTCACCGAACGCACCTGGTCCCGGTCGGGACGGCCGGGCGTCCGCATCCCCACCAGGGCGCTGACCAGGGGTCGGCCCTCGTCGGAGACGGCCCGCAGCATGCGCTGGAACTCGCCCCCGTCCGAGGTGAGCATGATCTCGGAGGTCGGGCGTCCGAGGTGCTCGCGGACGGGGAGCCCGTCCATGTCGGCCAGCACCTGGTTGAGGTGGACGTAGCGCAGTTGCCGGTCGAGCATCACCAGGCCGATGGGGCTGGTCTCGAAGAGGGCGTCGAGGAAGGAGAGGTTCGTCTTCACCCGGTCGAGTTCGTCGCCCCGGCTGGCGAGGCCCATCACCACGGAACTGCCGTCCGCACCCGTGATGCCGGCGGGGGGCGTGGGACCGGCGGGGGCCGCGAGGTCGGCGGGGGCGGTTCCGCCGGCGCCGGTCACGGGGAAGACCCGGAATCCGCAGCCGAAGACCGTGCCGTCCCGGTGCCGGGCGTTGAGCCGGACCCGCCAGTAGCCGAGGGCGCGGGCGCGTTCCGCGAGCCGGGCGGCGGAGTGGGCGGTGCCGGGCGGCGGCTCGGGGAAGAGGAGCGCGGCGGGCCGGAAGAGCGCCTCGGTGGCCTCGTACCCGAACAGCTCGCGCGCGCCGGGACCCCAGAAACAGATCCGGCCGGCTTCGTCCAGGCCGAAGACGGCCACGGACACGTGCTCCAGCAGGGAACCCGGCTCGGACCGGATCGGACCGCCGGCGAACGCCTCTCCCCCCGGCCGGTCCGGTGACACCAGTCGCCTCCTGTGCCCGCGTCACGCCACAGGCCCGCGTCCGCCCGGGCGGACGGAGGGCTCCCCTCCATACTGCCCGCCATCTGCGACCCCGGCGATGGCGGGCACGTCCCGCAGGGGAGCCCCAAGGCGTGTCCGCGCGGTGCCGGCGCGCGGAGCGACGGGCGCGCGGGCGATGTCCGGTGCGGTGTCCCGCACGCCGCGGGGGCGCCCGAGTACAGGGAGTGCTCGGGCGCCCCCGGGCCGGGCGCTCCTTCGGCGAAAAGGATCTAGCGGGCGCCGGGCGCCACCGTGTTGGAGGTGATGGCGCCGTCGGTGCCCGCGACGGTCACGCGGTGGCGGACGCCGTCCGGGCCCAGGACCACCGCGAGCCAGGCGCTGCCGCCGCCCTCCTGGGCGATCGCGCGCAGGGCCTCGACCTTGCCGTCCGGGACCGCGCCGGCGGCCTTCTCGGCCGCCTGGGCGATGGGCAGCGAGGGCACCGGGGCCGGGGCCTTGCCCCCGCCGGACCTGCCGCCCTCGGCCTTGCCCCCGCCGCCCGGACGTCCGCCGGGCCCGCCCCGCTCGCCCCCGTCGTGGTCGCGCACCTTCGGCTCGGCCCCCTGGGCGCGCTTGGCCCCGCCGAAGGGGCCGCCGTCGGCCCGGGCCATGACCGCGCGCCGGCCGTCGTGCCCGTCGTGGTGCTCGGCCACCGCCACCGCGGCCAGGCCGCCGCCGACGATCACCACGGCCGCTCCGAGGGCCGTCCACCGGGCGCCCCTGCTCCGGGGCACCACACGACGCAGGCCCCTGCGCTCGGGGGCGTCCCCCGGCTTCTCGGAAGACGGCGGGAAAGAATCAGACATATTGGTACTCCTCACCACAACCGGGCACACCACCCGGCTCGTTGCCTCGGCCCCGAGCATGGAACGGTGTTGCTGAAGCCCACCTGAAGCCGCCTGAAGACCTCTTCAGCAAGCCGCTCCGCCCGCCTGAGACCCTGGTCGGCATGCGCGTACTGGTGGTGGAGGACGAACGGCGGCTGGCCCTGGCCCTACAGCGGGGCCTGCGGTCGGAGGGGTTCTCGGTGGACGTGGCCCACGACGGGCCGCAGGGCCTGTGGATGGCCACCGAGCACGACTACGACCTGATCGTGCTGGACATCATGCTGCCCGGCCTCAACGGCTACCGGATCTGCGCCCGCCTGCGCGCCGCCGGCAACGAGTCCGGGATCCTGATGCTCACCGCGAAGGACGGCGAGTACGACGAGGCGGAGGCGCTCGACACCGGCGCCGACGACTTCCTCTCCAAGCCCTTCTCCTACCTCGTCCTCGTGGCCCGGCTCCGCGCCCTGGGCCGCCGTACGGGCCGCCGCGGCCCGCAGGTCATGGAGTACGGGGACCTGCGGCTGGACCCGGCCCGCCACTCCTGCCGGCGCGGGGACACCGAGATCCGTCTGACGGCCCGCGAGTTCGCGGTGCTGGAGTACCTGGCCCGGCGGGCCGGGGAGGTCGTGCCCAAACGGGAGATCCTGGAACAGGTCTGGGACAGCGCCTTCGACGGCGATCCGAACGTCGTCGAGGTGCATGTCAGCGCCGTGCGCCGGAAGATCGACGCCCCCTTCGGGCGCTCGGCCCTGGAGACGGTGCGCGGCGCCGGCTACCGACTGGCGGCCGACGGTGGCTGAGGGCCGGGGGCCGGCCGTGCGCTTGCGGGGCGCGCTCCGGCGCGCCGCACGCCCCTTGCGGCGTCGGGCGCGCCGGTTCTGGCCGACGACCGTTCGCGCCCGGGCGACCGTCGGCGCGGTGTCGGTGGTGGCGGTGGCCCTGAGCGTGGCCTCGTTCGCCCTGCTCGGGCTGCTGGAGGGCAACCTGCTGCGCAACGCCGAGCGCGACGCCGAGCAGCAGGCCGTGGTGGTCGCTCAGCTCGCCGCCGACGGGAACCTGGACCGGATGCGGCCGCCGGGCATCGGGGCCGAGTTCGTGCAGGTGGTCAACGCCCGCGGGCGGGTGCTGCGGGCGACGCCCAACCTGGCGGGCGCCGCCGCGCTGGCCCCCGTCAAGCCACTGCGCCCCGGTACGGAGTTCCACACCTGGCGGGTCCGCCCGCTGGGCGGGGAGCACCGCCAGCGGGTGGTGCAGCTGACCACGCAGACCCCGCAGGGGCTGGTCTCGGTGTTCGTGGGGACCTCGCTGCGCGACGTGGACGCCGCCGACGACACCACCACCGCCGCGCTCGCCGTCGGCGGGCCGCTGCTGCTGGCCACGGTCGCGCTGGTCACCTGGCGGGTCACCGGCCGGGCGCTCGGTCCGGTCGAGGCGATCCGCGCCGAGGTCGCGGAGATCACCGATCGGGACCTGCACCGCCGGGTGCCGGTGCCGCCCACGCGAGACGAGGTCGCGCGCCTGGCCGAGACCATGAACCGCACGCTGGACCGCTTGGAGTCCTCCGGGATCCGCCAGAGGCAGTTCATCGCCGACGCATCCCACGAGCTGCGGAGCCCGATCACGGTGCTGCGCACCCAGTTGGAGGTGGCGCTGGCCGTGCGCGATCCGGAGTCGTGGCCCGAGCTGATCGGCGGGGCCCTGGAGGACACCGAGCGGCTCCAGCGGCTCTGCTCCGACCTGCTGTTGTTGGCCCGGATCGACGCGGCGCAGCCCGTGGCGGCGGTCCGGCTGGACCTGGGGGACGTGGTCGACAAGGCCGTGCGCGCGCGCCTGGGCGACCGGGTCCCCGTACGCACCACGCTGGAGCGGGGCCTGGAGGTGGAGGGCAGCGAGCTGTGGCTGACCCGGGTGGTCACCAACCTCCTCGACAACGCCCAGCGGTTCGCCGACCGGCGGGTGGAGCTCGTCCTGCGGTCCGCCGGCGGGCCGGGCCACCGTACGGCCGTCCTGGAGGTGGGCGATGACGGGCCCGGCATCCCCGCCGCCGACCGGGACCGGGTCTTCGAGCGGTTCACCCGCCTGGACGATTCCCGCAGCCGTGACCACGGTGGCTCCGGCCTGGGCCTGGCCATCGCCCGCGACCTCACCGCCCACCACGGCGGCACCCTCACCGTCGGGGAGCGGGCGCACGGATCGGAGCGCGGGACGGGGCTTGGGACGGGGCTTGGGGCGGGGCCCGGGGCGGCGCACGGGGCCCTTCTGGTGGTCCGCCTCCCCCTGGCCCCGAACGGCGCGCCGCCCCGGGGGTGACCGCACGGACGGCCTCGCCGACTCCGGCGGCCCGGCGGTTCACCCAGATCCGCATCTGTGGCGTATTTGGGCGATGGGACAAGCATGTGCGAGGGCATATACGAAACATGGCTCGCGGATGCAAGATGCATGATGTAGGGCGCGAGGTACGGGACGCGTGGTCCCGAAAGCGCGCGGGTGACGGGGTCGGAGGGAGCCGGGATGACCACGGCAGGCGCGCGGCACGTGGACGGGGCGTGGCAGTGGCTGCGCGACCTGGAGGTCTTCGCCGGTCCGCTGCCGGCGTTCGATCCGGAATCGGCTCCGATCGAGCCCGTGCGGCTCTTCCTGTCCTGGCTGGTCGAGGCGGTGACGGACGGGGTGCGCGATCCGCACGCGATGACCCTGTCGACGGTGGACGCCGCCGGGGACCCGGACGCGCGCATGCCGATCCTCAAGGGTGTGGACGCCTCGGGCCGGCAGTTCGCCGGGCACGCGTTCAGCCCCAAGGGCGGCCGGCTCGCCTGCCACCCCCGGGCGGCCCTCACCTCCTACCGGCCCGAGCACGGCCGCCAGGTACGCGTCCGGGGCCCCGTGAGCCCCGGCTCGGCCGAGGCAGCGCCGCCGACTTCCTCGGGCGCTCGGCGACGGCCCGGGCCGAGTCCCTCCTGGCCCGCCAGAGCCAGTACCTGACGGACCCCGACGACCGGGACGGGCGCTGGGACGGTCGCCGGCCCTGATCGCTCGCGAACCCTCGCTCGTCGACTCCGCCCGGACCCTCTACACCCTGGACCCGACCGAGGTGGAGTTCTGGCAGGCCGCACCGACCCTCGTCGCACCTCCCGACCTCCACCCTCCCGACCTCCACCCGACTCCCCACCCGCCCCCACCCGCCCCCACCCGCCCCCACCCGCCCCCCACCCGATCACCTGCTCACGAGGCGAGGCCAGGACCCCATGGACGCACTCATCCACGACGCCGATACCGCCGTCGGCATCCGCCGCCGGCCCGACACCCGCATCGCGGGGTTCATCGCCCGGGCCCTCGACGGCGCCGACGCCGTCTTGAACGTCGACGCCCTCACCGAGGAACTGCCGTTCGCGGACGGCGCCTTCGACGGGGCGATGAGCCTGTTCGGCGTGCACCAGTGGGGCGATGTCGCGGCCGGCCTGCGCGAGGTGCGGCGCGTCACCCGGGGCCCGGTGGTCGTGGTGACCTGCGACCCGAAGCTGGTGCGCGACTTCTGGCTCTCCGCGTACGCGCCCGAGGTGCTCGACATCGAGGCCCGCCGCCACCCTCCCGTGGAGGACATCGCCGCGGCTCTCGGGGGCGCGAGCAGCGTCCACACCGTCCCGATCCCGCTGGACTGCACCGACGCCTTCAACGAGGCGTACTACGGCCGCCCCGAGTTGCTCCTCGATCCGGCCGCCCGGCAGGCCGGTTCGGCGTGGAGCTTCGTCGACGACGGCGTGCGCGAGCGCTTCGACGAGAGCCTGCGCCGCGACCTGGCGTCCGGGGTCTGGGACGCGCGGTACGGACATCTGCGCACGCGGGCCACATACGAGGGCTCCCTCGTGATCGTCCGGGCGACCTCGTAGAGAACGGGAATCATCTCTCCATACTTGCGAGGCCAATTCAGCATGTGCCTTGCATCTGCCCAACCTCTTGCCCTCATAGGCTCTCAGGTGATTCACTGCACCCAGACAGGTCGCCACGACTTGTGTACGCCCACCCCCGGGTCTGCCGGACGGCTCTCGCAGCCCCGAGGCGGCGTGGCGAAGGAAGCCCCTGCGTGCCGATCGCGGTGTTCGGAACGTGGGGGCTCCGTCATGCCCGGAGGCGGCGGGGCTCGGCCGGGGTGGGGCCGCCGAGGCGACGGAAGGGCCCGCCCCTACGATGGGCCGATGGAGTCGATCAAGCAGTTCCAAATCACCTTCGACTGCGCGAATCCCGAGCGCGTCGCACGTTTCTGGCGCGAGGCGTTGGGACACGTCGTACCGCCGGCGCCCGAGGGGTTCGCCACCTGGGCCGATTTCGATCGCGCGCAGTCGCCCGAGGACCAAGGCCCCGCGTACGCGGTCATCCCCCACCCGGACGGGGGCCCGCGGATGTACTTCCAGCGCGTTCCCGAGGGCAAGGTCGTCAAGAACCGCCTGCACCTGGACATACGGGTCGGCACCGGGCTCGTCGGAGAGGAGCGCTTGGCCGCGCTTGAGGCCGAATGCGCGCGACTCCTCCCCCTGGGAGCCTCACGCGTACAGCTCTTGCTCGCCGATGACGAGAACGAGTCGTGCCTCGTGATGCAGGACGTCGAGGGCAACGAGTTCTGCCTCGACTGAGGCCGCCGACGCGGCCCACCGCTCCCGATACCCAGAGCGGGTTGAGTAGGGCGACTCATGTCGGGGCGGGCGGGCGGCGCCACTGTGGGGGCACGAAGTCCGCGCACCCTGGAGGGTTCCATGATCAGCCGTATCGCCGCCGCCCTGGCCCCGGTGTTCGGTCGGACGACCGTCACGACGGACGCGGCCGGCCCCGTCGAGGGCGGGACCATCCTGGTCGCCAACCACACCAGCCTTGCCGACCCGGTCATCGTGGTCGCCGCGCTGCGCCGGCTCGGCGTGGACCCCGTGGTGATGGCCACCGCCGGGCTCTGGAAGGTGCCGGTGCTCGGGGGCGCGCTGGCGCGCGGCGGGCACATCCCGGTGCACCGGGGGACCGCCCGCGCGGCCGAGGCCCTCGACGCCGCCGCGGCGGCGCTCGCGGCGGGCCGCTGCCTGCTGATGTACGGCGAGGGCGCGATCCCCGTACGGCTGGATTCCGGCGAGGCGGCCCCCCTGCCGTTCCGCAGCGGCCTGGCCCGCCTCGCCCGCGCCACCGGCGCACCGGTCCGCCCCGTCGGTCAGGCGGGGGCCCGGCGCATCAGTTCCGGGACGACCTCCAAGCAGATCGCCGGGTTCCTCACGGCGCCCGCCCGGCGGCCCCGCCTCCACGTCCACGTCGGCGCGCCCCTGTTCCTGCCGGAGCGGGTCTGCGAGGCCACGACGGTGGCCCACGGGGCGGTGACCTCTGCCTGGCGGACGGCGGTGGCCGGCCTCGCCGCCTGAGGAGCGGGCGGGAGCGGGCGGGAGGGCGCGGCGGGCGGAGCACGGTGGATGCGCAGGGCCGTTCGGCGCAGTCACGGCCTGATCGGGCGGCCGCGGAGGGGCGGACGGGATACGGATGTCCGTACCAGCGCACGTCCGGCCGTCACGGGAGACTCCGATGAGCTGCATCAACCGACGCGACCTCGCCCTGCTCGCCCTGCGCACCGGGACCGGGGCGGTGTTGATGGCGCACGGGACGCAGAAGCTGTTCGGGTGGTTCGGCGGCGGGGGCCTGGAGGGGACCGGCGCCGCGATGGAGCACATGGGGTTCACCCCGGGACGGCAGAGCGCCCTCGCCGCCGGCCTCGGCGAGGCGGGCGGCGGGGCGCTGCTGGTGCTGGGCCTGGCGACGCCCGCCGCCGGGGCGGCGGCGGCCGGGGCGATGGCGGGGGCCGTGGCCGTGCACGCGCCGGCCGGGTTCTTCGCCCAAGGGGGCGGTTTCGAGTACCCGGCCTTCCTGGGGTTCACGGCTGCCGCCATCGGTCTGGCGGGCCCGGGCCGCTACTCCCTCGACCACGCCACGGGCCACGCCCTCGACCGGCCGTGGACCCTCGCGCTGGCCTTCACGGGCAGCGCCCTCGCCGCGGCGGCCGTGGTCGGCAAGCGGGCGAGGGCGCAGGCGCAGGCCGCGGCGGCCGAGGAGGCCGCTGAGCGGTGAGGCCCCGGGCGGTGAGGCCCCCCGGAAGGTGAGGCCCCCGGGCGGTGAACGGCTCAGCCGTGCCGGGCGCGCAGGAGCCGGAAGGCCGCGTGGAGCAGGATCGCGGTCAGGGCCAGGACGATGCCGGATTCGATGAGTTGCGTCGTCCAGTAGTGCGAGCTCGGGTGGAAGTCCGCGTACCGTTCGGTGACGTTCGGAGCGGCGCCGCAGCCGCTGAGCGCCTGGCCGGCCTCGGCGCAAGCGAACTCCGGCAGGCGCCCGCCGGTGCCCAGGCCCCGCTTCGCCTCGACGAGCCCTTCGCGTTCCAGCTCGCGGTAGGCCTTGAGGACGGTGTTCGGGTTGATGGCGGTCCGGCGGCTCGGGCTCGGGGGCTCAGGCCCCGGCGCACCTCTTGCCGGCGCCGGTGTCGGGGGCCGGTCCGGCCGGCAGGGAGAGGTCCACGGCGAGGCCGTCGGCGGTGGCGCGCGCGCCGGTGATCTCGGCGCCCTCCGGGAGTCCGGTGACGGGCAGGGTGCGGGGCGCGAGTCGGTCGGCGAAGCGGGCGGCGCCGGGCAGGGAGGTGACGCTGCCCACCGGAATCCGTTGGCCGAGGACGGTGAGGGTGGCGGGGGTGACCGTGACGCTGTTCGAGGTGGTGGTGAGGTCGGCCGTCACGGTGACCGGCAGGCCGCCGCCGCCCGCCCCGCCCGTACTGCCGGTGAGGGTGAGGTGGGCTCCGTCGGTACCGGCCTTCAGGCCGGCCAGGCCCGGGTCCCGGCCGGCCTGGCCGGCCGCGAGCTGGTCGTAGGGGGCGGTGGCGGTGGCGGCGCCGCCGGAGGTGCTGCCGTCGGTGGAGACCCCGTGCAGGACGGCGGTGACCTTGAGGTCCATGTCCTGGCGGCGCACTCCGTCGGCCTCGATGCGGACGGTGCCGACGCTTCCGGTCAGAGCCCTGAGGCCGGCCAGCGGCTCCGTGAGGTCGACGTGGACCCCCTTGGCGGCGTCGAGGCGGCAGCCGGCGGCGTCGGCGACGCGGCGCTCCGCCCTGCCTTCGACGACGGTGTCGGTCACCCCGAGGGCCGCCACCGCGACCAGGCACGTCGAGGCGATCAGGGCGATGCGGCGGCGCTTGTTCACGAGCTGGTGGTTCCGATCCGGGAGAGGACGTCGAAGGCCTGCGGGAGCAGCGTCGCGGGTTCCACGGTGACACCCGCCTTGCGGCGTGCGCGCAGGGTGCGCAGCACCGCGCGACCGGTGGCCAGGGCGGCTCCGGAGACGACGGCGGCCTGGAGGTCGGCGTCGGGGGCATCGGCGGGCAGGCGGCGCAGGACGAGTTCGCCGAGGCGGTCCTCGAACTCGCCGAACTGCCGGGTGAGGCCGGCCCGCGCCTGGTCGCGGACCTCCTCGAAGGGGTGCGCGAGGGCGCTCAGGCTGCTGCCGGCGAAGTAGGCGACCGCCTCCAGGATGGCCCCGTAGGCGGCTTCGAGAGGGGTCTCGTGCGGGGGCCGCGCGAGGAACGCGGACTCTATCCGGGCGTACAGCTCCAGGCTGTCCGGCAGCAGGAGGGACTCCTTGCTGTCGAAGTAGCGGAAGAAGGTGCGCTCGGAGACGTTCGCGGCGGCCGCGATGTCGGCCACCGTCGTCTCCATGAACCCGTGGACGGCGAAGAGCCGTGCGCCCGCGTCGCGCAGGCTCTGCCGGGTCTGTTCCTTCTTGCGTTCCCGCAGCCCCGGGGCGCCCGCGTCGAGGGGGTCGGGTGTGGTTGCCATGGCGCCACCCTCCGATACCGCGCCGGTCCCTGTCAATTGACACCTCCGACAATTGACAGCCCTGCCACTTCTGGGGTTTGTTTCATGGCAGCGATCGTGTCAGTCCTGCCACTTTTCCCGCAGTACGGAGCCCCTCACCGTGTCCTCACCCCGCCTCACCGCTCCCCCGGAGCCCCCGGCCGCACCCGGAGCGCCCTCCCTCCTGCACCGCACCGGAGCCTTCTGCGCCCGGCATCCCGTGTGGGTGATCGCCGCCTGGCTGGTGATCCTCGCGGGGACCCTGCTGGGCCGGCAGACGACCGGCGCGGACTACAGCGACGGGGTCAGCCTCCCGGGCAGCCGGACGGCCGCCGGCGCCGAACTGCTGGACCGCTCCGCCCCGGCGGCGGGCGCACCGGCCGGCAAGGTGGTCTTCCACGTGGACTCGGGCCGGGTCTCCGACGAGGGACCGGCCCTGGACCGGACCCTGGAGGAGTTGCGCCGCCTCCCCCACGTCTCGGCCGTCTCCACCCCGCTGACCAGCACCGACGGCGCCACCGCCGTCACCACGGTCTCCTTCGACAAGGACCTCCGGTCCCTGGGACACGGCTACGCCCAGCGCCTCGACGGGGCGACCGGGCCCGCCCGGGAGGCCGGCGTCCACATCGGCTACGGCGGCGACCTGCGCGAGGTGGTGCGCGCCCCCGCGAACGACGTCACCGCCGAAGCCGTCGGCGTGGCCGTCGCCCTCCTCGTGCTGCTGCTCGCCTTCGGATCGGTCGCGGCGGCGCTGATGCCGCTGGTGACCGCGCTGATCAGCGTGGCCGTCGGTCTGGGGGTGGTGGGGATCGTGGCGGGCGTGATCACCTTCGCCACCTCGGCACCGACCCTGGCGACGATGATCGGCCTCGGGGTGGGCATCGACTACGCGCTCTTCCTGATCACCCGCTTCCGCCAGGACCTGATCGACGGGCACGATCCGCTGACGGCCGCCGGCCGCACCACCGCGAGCAGCGGCAAGGCGGTCCTGGTCGCCGCCGTCACCGTGGCGGTGGCGCTGCTCAGTCTCTACGCCTGCGGCCTGAGCATGATCGGCCGGATCGGGCTCGCGGCCACCGTCGCCGTGCTGGTCACGGCCGCCTCCGCGCTGACCCTCGTACCGGCGGCGATGGGCATGGTGGGCCGTCGCACGGACCGGCTGCGAGTGCGCCGACCGGTCGCCGAGTCCTCGGGCGACCACGACGGCTGGCACCGGTACGCGGGGCTGGTGGCCCGACGCCCGTGGAGGTTCTTCGCCGCCGGCGCGGCCCTGATCGCACTCTGTTCCGTACCGCTGTTCTCGATGCGGCTGGGGCACATCGACGACGGGGCCGACCCCGCCGGCAGTTCCACGCGCCAGGCCTACGACTGGATCGCGCGGGCCGAGGGGCCCGGCTTCGGCCCGGGTGCCAACGGGCCCTTCACCCTGGTCGTCGACCTCGACGGCGCGCGGAAACCGGCCGACGAGATCTCCCGCGACCTCGCCCGGGGCCTGTCCGCCACGGAGGGGGTCGCGCGGGTCGACCCGCCGCGCACCAGCCCGGACGGCAGGGTGCTGATCACGGCCGTCACCCCGACGACCGGCCCCCAGACGGCGCGGACCGACGCCCTGTTCCGACGACTCACCGACCGGGCCGTGCCCGAAGCCTTGGAGGGCAGCGGGACCACCGGCCACCTGACCGGGAGCACCGCCGGACAGCTCGAATTCCGTGACACCGTCACCGAACGGCTGCCCCTGATCATCGCCCTCGTGCTGGTCGCCGCGTTCCTGCTGCTGATGGTGGTGTTCCGCAGCGTGGTGATCCCGCTCAAGGCCGTCGTGCTCAACCTGCTCACCACGGCGGCCTCCTACGGGATTTTGGTGGCTGTCTTCCAATGGGGCTGGGGAAGCGCTCTGTTGGGGATGAGCGAACCCGTGCCGATCGAGTCCTTCGTGCCGATGATGATGTTCGCGATCGTCTTCGGCCTCTCCATGGACTACGAGATCTTCCTGCTCTCCCGGATCGCGGAGGAGTACCGCGCCTCGGGGGACAACCGGCGGGCCGTCGGCACGGGCCTGTCCCTGACCGGGAGGGTGATCTCCAGCGCCGCGCTCATCATGACGGTCGTCTTCCTGTCGTTCACCGCCTCCCCCACGGTGGTGGTGAAGATGCTCGCCCTCGGCCTGGCCGTCAGTGTCATCCTCGACGCGACCGTGGTGCGCCTGGTGCTCGTCCCGTCACTGATGTTCCTCATGGGCCGCGCCAACTGGTGGCTCCCCCGGTGGCTGGACCGGATCCTGCCGAGGATCGACGTCTGACGGCCGGGGTACGTGGCGCCGGGGGGCGGGATACGTCGCCGCGGCAAGGCGGGGTACGGGCGGCGTCAGGCGCGGGCGCGCCGTGCGGTCAGCTCCGCGGCGCCGGCCGGGGTGGGCGCCCCGTGCAGCCGCAGCCGGGCCAGTCCGCCGTCCGGGTAGACGTCGAGCCGGGCGTGGGTGGCGGTGGCGAGGGCGGGGAGGGGGAAGCGGTGGAGGGCGTCGGGCTGGAGCGGCGTCCGGGGCAGCACCTCGCGCCACGCGCCGTTCTCTCCGTCCTTGACCGACAGCGCCACCCAACCGGCCGCGTTCCCCTTGAGGTTGGCCGTGTCCACCTCGACCGCCCGGATCTCGCTCTGGGCGGCCAGCCGGTAGACGATCCAGTCGTTGCCCCGGTCGCGCCGGCGACGGGTCTCCCAGCCGTCGTCCTGCTTCGCGGAGAGTCCCGGCATGATCGTGTTAGCCGGCGAGGAGTAGAAGCCGTCCGAGGCGTCCTCCACGCTTCCGCCGTTGCTCACGCAGGCGACGTCGACGGACCCGAGGAGGGTCGACCAGGCGGGGTCGGGCAGCACCTCGCCGTGGACCCGCAGCCGCGCGATGCCACCGTCGGGGTGCTGGTTGATCCTCAGGTGGGTCCAGCGGCGCTCGGAGGTGAGGGCGAAGCCGTTGGCGGCGTGACCGCGCACGGGGGTGCGGGGCAGGATCTCCTCCCAGTCCGCGCTCTCGCGCCGCAGCCGGTCGGCCGAGGGCGTTCCCTCGTACACGGCGGCCAGGACGCTGACCTGGCGGGGGAAGTTGCCCCGGAAGTGCGCGGTGTCCACGACGATCCCCCGGACGATGCCGGCCGCGCCCAGGCGCACGAGGGCCCAGTCGTGTTCCGGGTCGGCGGGGAAGGGGTCGGCGGCGTCGGCCCCGCGTCGCCGGCGGGTCTCCCAACCGTCCATCACCTTGCCCTTGTTGCCGTAGGCGTGGACGTCGAAGACGGCGGGGGTGCGGGAGAGGAGGTTCTCGCGGTCGGCGAAGAACTCGTCGTTGGCGGCGATGACCGCGCCGCCGAGCCGACGGTCGGCGAGGTCGACGAGCCGGGTGAAGGGGAAGTCGCCGTGCCGGTAGTCGGCGTAGGGGTCGCCGGAGGTGTACGGGGCCGCGTAGGCGTCGTCGAGCAGGGCCGCGGGGACGGTTGCGAGGGCGGTTGCGGGGAGGGAGGTTTGCATGGCGGGAGGGCCCTTCTTCCTGGGGAGGACGGGTGGTTGGTGGCTCCCTTCGACTCTCACAGCCCGTGCCCCCCGGGTCCATCGACGTTTTTCGACGACACTGTTCAGTCGGTGCGAACGGTCCGGCGGCCGAGCGGGACGAGGTACTGGAGGGGTTGGGCCAGGTCGTCCAGGCCGAGCAGTTCGTGGGCCAGGTCGTCGTGGAAGCCTCCCAGCGGGGTGCCGCCCAGCCCGAGGGCGGAAGCGGTCAGCAGGAGGGTCTGCGCCATGTGGCCGGTCTCCAACAGGGACAGGCGCAGGGCGCGCAGGCCGTAGCGGCGGCGCAGGAGCCCGAGGTCCGCGTAGAGGGCCAGCACGACCGGGGCCCCGTCGATGCCGATGGCGTCGGGGTCCTCGGCGGGCCGGGACAGGTACGTGGAGAGCGCCTTGACCGCCGACAGCGGCGCGGCCGGGCCGATGGGCCGCAGGGTGCGCCGTTCGGGCTCGCACGCGTACGTGCCCGCCGGGACCCCGTCGACGTCGAGGACGAGCAGGCGCACCCGGGCCGTGTGGAGGGCGCCCGCGCTGGGGTAGGGCCGGTGGGCCCCGGTCGGGGAGAGGGAGTGCCACAGCAGGGAGCCCAGGGTGGCGGCGTCCAGGGGGCCGGTGAGCGGGCCGCGCAGCGAGGAACGCTCCGCCAGGACGGTGGCCAAAGGGATGTCCGGGAGCGGTGGGGCGGGCAGCGGGAGTTCGGGGCCGAACTCGCCTACGCGTGACGCGCGTTCGGGCCGTCCGGTGGCGGCGGGCGCGGGCTCCGGCGGCAGGAGGCGCAGGGCCGTGTCCTGGCCCCGGCCGATCTGGAACTTGCTCCGCTCCAGGTACTGGACGTCGGCCGCCGTGTGCCCCGCGGGGAAGAAGCCGGGCGCGTCCGGCGTCTCCAACAGGGTCCGGGCGGCCAGTCGGCACACGGCCCGCTCCTCGTCGGGGGTGATCCCGAGCCGGTTGAAGAGCATGTGCAGCTGTGAGCCCCACACGCGGGCCGACTCCGCCTCGGAGAGGTCGGGGCCGTCCGGGGCGCGCAGCCGGGCCTCGGCCGCACGGACCTGCTCCGCCCAACGGGTGATCCACGGTTGGGCGTTGCCCTCCGCGAGCCGTTCCCGTACGGTCCGAGCGCGTCGGGCGAGGCCCGCGCGCTGGGCGGCGTAGACGGAGTTGACCCGGCTGTGCACGGACGCGCCGGGCAGGAGTTCCACCTCGGTGACCCAGCGCCAACCCGACGCGTGGCCGCGCAGTCGGCGGGCCGCCGTGAGCCGGTCGAGGCCGAGGGCGTCCGTCGTGGCGTGGGCGAGGTCGACGCCGAGCATCAGCCGGGCGGCGGCCCGCCCGGGCCCGACGGTGGACAGGGCCGGCTCGCCCAGGGCTCCGAGGGCGGCCCGGGTGGAGTCGGCGAAGACCTCCTCGGCGAGCGGCAGGGCGCGCGGGCCCCCGTACCGGTCGGTCTCGGGCGCGTACGCCACCGCGCGGACCTCCCCGTGCCGCGAGGGCCAGGGCCCGGGCACGGCGGGCACGGCGGCGGCGGCCCCGGCGAGCTGCCCGGATAGCCGGGCGGCGGCGTCCGCGCCGAGGCCCCGCACGCGCAGGCGCAGGTGCGGGCCGCCTTCGGCGTAGCGGATGAAGAACCACGAGGAGGCCTCGCCGGCGGCGACCAGGCCGTCGAGGAGGGGGGTGACGACGCCGGTCAGGAAGGCGTCGGTGTCCTCGGTGGTGGAGTGCAGGAAGAGGTGCCGGCCCTGCCAGGTGTCGGTCTCCGGCGCGGTCGTGGTGGTCGCCTGCTGTCGCGTGGTCATGTGGGGTCCTCGGGGCGTCAGGGGAAGGGGTGCGGGTGGAGCGCCAGGTCGGCGTGACGCAGGGGACGGTCCGTGCGCCCGAGCCGGTGGGGGACCTCCAGCAGCCGGGGCAGCCCGTCGGTGCGGCGATTGACGTGCCCGAACGTCATCGGGAGCGAGCCGGGGACGATCACCTTCACGCAGTGCAGGCCCAGTCGGGCGCGCACACCCGGCTCGCTCTGGTCCACGGCGATCACCTCCAGACCCGCTCGGGCGAGCCGCTCCACGGTGCGGGCGAGGAGGTCGGAGAGGTCCTCGACGGGTGCGGGCGCACCGGGAAACGCCCGCGCGAGCGGGACGATAGGGGTGTCGGCGTAGAGGAACTCCAGGCGCGGGGCTGCCTCGGGGAGGGTGTTGAGGCCGACGTGGTCGTCGAGGGTCTCCACCAGGTCGGGCCGGTCGAGCAGGGGGCGCAGCCGGAGCGGATCGCGCGGGCGGCCCTCGGCGAGCGAACGGTGGGGCGCGTCCAGGACGTTGGTGACGACCTCGGCGACGGCGGAGCGGATCGCCGCGCGCGGGTCGTGGTGGGCTCCGGCCGCCAGGAACATCCGGGGCGCGTCCGGGTGGGCACCCTCGTACCGACAGACGGCGATGACCGCCGGGATGCCGAAGTCGTTCGTCGCGTCGCGGAGTTCGAGCCGGTATCCGGCGAGGGTCGCACGGTCGACGAGGAGCGCGGTGTCGGGGTCGTCGGTCGGTGCCTCCAGCCGGCGCAGGGGGGTGGCCGCGTACCAGGCCATCAGGAAGGCGTCGCGTTCCGCGATCTCGAACAGGCCGTACAGGGCGGCCTCTTCGGGGCTGTTGCCGAGTCCACAGCCGTTCGAGGACTCGTAGACCACGCGGGGGCGGCCCGGTCCGGGCACGTCCCAGTAGGCGGCGTGCTCGGGGACGGCGGTCTCCCGCCGTCGGGTGAGCGACCAGGCCCGCACCCAGTCCAACCGCAGGTCGGGGGTGTAGGGGACGGTCGGGGAGGCCGGATGTCCCTGGTGGGCGGGGTCGGGGAGGCCCAGCCGCGCGGGGTCCAGCGCCCGGTCGGGGCCGAGTTCGGCGTAGGAGGCGGTCAGGTCGGTGCGGCGGCCGGTGGGGCGCATGCTCGCGTGGCGCTCGGCGCCCTCGAACAGGGCGATCCGCTCGCTGTCGGGGAAGTCGTGGGCGCGGCCGTAGCCGCCGTCGTCGACGAGCCGTCCGTCCGTGACGAAGGCGGTGGTCAGGCAGAACGCCGAGTCCTCCGAGCGCAGCAGTCGACGGACCGGGCCGAAGCGTTCGTCGTGCAGGGCGTCACGCAAACCCGTGTTACTCGTATGGGAGTTGGGCTGCCGCAATACGTACGGGTCGGGGAGCGGGCGGGGCGCGGAGGGCAAGGGGGACGGGGCGGACGCGGAGTCCGGCGGCAGCGGGGAGCAGACCTCGCAGCCGCCGACGGGGCGGACGCGGTGGGTGGTCCAGGTACCACGGCCCTGGTGCACGAGGTGGACGGTGGCCGTGGGCGGCGCGACGGGCTCGGCTTCGGCCTCGGCCTCGGCCTCGGCCTCGGCTTCGGATGTGGATCGGGCCGGGGGTCGGGGGTCCCGGTCCTCCTCCAGGAGGTCGAGGGCGAGGGCGCCGAGGGACTCGGTGAGCGCCGGGGAGAGCACGCCGCCGAGCGCGAGTTCCGGGCTCCGCCAGGGCACCCGGCCGCCCGCCGTGGCCAGCCGCTGGTACTCGGTGCAGCACAGGCAGGCCGCCGCACCGGGGCGCAGTACGGGCCCGATCACGGCGAGGGGTCCGTCGAGGCGTACGGGGACCAGGGCCACGGGGTGGCTCAGGGCGTGCCGGCTCAGTTCCTCGGCGAGGCCCAGGGTCCACCGGGTCATGAGCACCACGGCGGGGCCGGCGGTGGTGGCGGTCGCGGCGGCGGTGTCGAGCAGCGGGACGGGCGTCGCGGGGGGCGACACCGGGAACGCCGCCAGGGCGTCGAGGAGTCCGGGCGGGCCGGACCTGGCGGGGGCGGTGGTCATCTCGGCTCCTCGGGGGCGTAGAGGACGGTGAACCCGAACGCGGTGAGCAGGTCGGCGAGTTCACCGCGCGGGGCGGGGAGGTGGGTGAGCCCCGTCAGCCGGAGCAGCGCGTCCTGGAAGGGCTCCTCGCGGCCCGCCAGGTCCGCCAACCAGCGCCCGGTCCCCCCGAGCCCCTCCCAGGGGGCCGTCCGGGCACCGGCCGTGGCCAGCCGTGCGGCGGCGCCGCCGGAGGGGCGGACGGGACGGTCCGGGGCGGCGCGGACGGCCGCCACGGCGGCGAGGCAGGCGAAGGCGGCGGCATCGGCCGGGGTCGCCTCGACGGCCTCACCGAGCGGCAGGGCTCCGGGTCCGGCGGGAGCGGCCGGGCCGGTGCGGCGCACGACGGCCCGGTAGACCTCCGCCCCGGGGGACCGGGTGACCTCCAGGTGGGCGGGCACATCGAGGCGTACGGTCAGCGTCGCCCACCAGTGACGGGCCTGCGGGTGCCCGGACCACCGCTCGGCGGGTACGGGAGACCGGCCGTCGAGGAGGTCGGGCCGGTGGGCGGCGGCCCGGCGCAGGGCTCGGCCCCGGGCGTGTCCGGGATCGGCTCCGACGGTGAACCGCGCTCCGCCCAGCAGGAGTTCGGCCGCGCGGCAGAACACCTCCAGGCGCGCCAGGTCCAGCCGCGGCGCCCCGCCGGTCAGCGTGCCGACCGTCCCGCCGGGCCCCGGGAGGACGCAGCCGGCGAGCGGGACCGGGAGCTGGCGCAGTTCCCCGGGGAGCGGGAGCGGGAGAGGCCCGCAGCGTTCGTCCCCGAGGGCGGCCACTCGGCGCAGGGCGGAGTCCAGGGTGTCGGCGGGGTCCAGGGCGGTGCGCCGGTCGGGGTCGTGCCGCCGGGGCCCGAGCCAGGTGTGGTAGGCGGCGCGGGGCGGACGGGCGTCCGCGAGGAGCACGGCGGGGAGCCCGGGCGGCAGCGGCCCGGCGCCCCCTTCGAAGGCCGGGTCGGGCAGCGCGGCCACCGCGCACAGCAGCCGGTGCGCGGCGGCCCCGGCCAGGAGGGCGACGGAGGCCCGGGATCCGGTGAACTCCGGCGGTTCGGAGGCCACTTCGTCCTCGGTCGCTTCTTCGCCGGAGGCTGCGCCCCGGTCCCCCGTCAGCCGCGCTTCCAGGGCCCGGGCGTCGGCGCGGACCTGGGCGGCGCCGCCCGGGGCGGTGGCGTAGCCGCTCGCGCCCCGGAATCCCAAGGCGATCCCCCGCTCCGAGGTCCCGGTGCGGGCGTGGAGCAGCACCCGGTGTGCCGGCAGGGTCGGGTCGGGGGTGTACGTGACGCTCAGCCCGCCCCGCTCCAACGCCCGTCCGGCGGCCCGCGCGAGGGGGTCGTCCGGGCTCGCGGCCAGCACCTCGGCCCGCCCCGCGACGAGGGCCCCGGCGGCGGCGCGGGCGTCCGCCGCGGTGGCGGCCGGCCCGATGTCGGCCCCGGTCCACTCCGTCACGGACTCCGCCCCGGTCCACTCCGTCACGGGGCCGGCCCCGGGGGCGGTCCCCGGTCCCACGTCCGGTCCTCCGGGCAAGAGCAAGTCGTGCGCCTCCAGTTGGCCGAGGAGCGTGTCGAGGGCTCCGCGCAGGGGCGAGGCCGGATCGACGCCGTCCAGGAGTTCTTCGAGCCGGCCCTCGCGGAGCGGCCCCTCCAGCGACCGCCACAGCGCGGGCAGGGCGGCACTGCCCTCCAGGGTGAGGTTGCCGCGCCGGCCGCGCAGGTGCAGCCCTTCGCGCAGGGGGGTCACGGCGACGCCCGGACGCAGCCTCCGTCCGCTCATGCCGACCGCTCCCCCGCCGTGACGCCCGCCGCGCTGCCGGCGTCGCTGCCCGTCGTGCCGCCCGCCGCCTGCGCCGCGTCCGCCGCGTCGGCCGCCGCGCGGACCTCCGTGCGCCAGTCGCATCCGGTCAGTGCCGGCACCGTACGGATGACCAGGTGGGCGGCCGCGTACCGCTCCAGCGGGCGGACGTCGCAGAGCGCGAGGAGTCGGTAGAGGGCGTTGGTGCAGGCCCGGTGGATCAGGTAGTCGGGGCGGCTCCACATGGTCCCGCGCGGGTCGGAGCGGCTCAGCAGGCGGTGGAACTCGCTGTAGCGGGTGCGCAGTTCGGGATCCCAGCGGGCGGTGGCCGCCGGGTCCCCGGTGGCGGCCGCCCGGTCCCGGTACGCGGCGGGTTGCCCGTGGAGGTCCGCGCCCGCCTCGTGCCGGGACCGGGTCAGGCGCCAGGCCCGCGCCGAGTAGGCCGCCCAGGCCCGCTCCCCGTCCCGCGCGCCGCCCTCGGCGATCCGTCCGACGAGGGCGGTCGTCGCGTCGCCGGAGCGCTCCCACTGGCGGTCGAAGGCGGCGCGCAGCCTGCCGTCCGGGTCCTCGTGGACGAGGAAGTCCTCCAGGTGGGAGACGTACGAGTAGTGGCCGCCCGCGAGGCCGCCCGGGTGGGCGGCGGCGTGCGCGGCGAGGGCGGTCACCGCGAGGCGCAGCCGGGCGGGCGCGCCGTCTCCACGCTCCCCGAGGAAGTCGGCCCCGGCCCGCAGGGCGTCGAGCCCGGCGCGCAGGAGGTCCTCGCGCAGGACCGCGCCGCTCTCCCCGAGCAGTTCGCGCAGGGAGCCGCGGTCGACGGGCTCGACGCGGACGCTGTTGTCCGGGGCGATCGGCCCGTAGGGCGGGGGGACGAGTTCGGCGCGGCCGGCCTCGGCGGCCCGCTCCAGCAGTTGGGATGCGGTGAGGTCGTCGCGCGAGGGGTGGGCGCGCAGCCAGTCCCGGATCCGGGTCGCGGCGGACTCGGCGACGTCGTGCACCCGCTCGGGCGGCCCTTGGAGGCGCAGCCGCAGGTGCGGGCCGTGCAGCCAGTGCCGTTCGAGGTGGGCGGCCACTCCGGCGGCGGCGCCGGCGGCGGCGAGCGGAAGCATGATCCCGCGCAGCAGGGGGGCCTTGACGGGGTCCCGGTAGTAGGCGATGACGTCCAGGGCTCCGGCGTCGCGGGCGTCCCCGTCCGCCGCCACCGCCCCTGCCACCCCCGCTGTCTCCCGGGCTCCGACGTCGTGCGCGTGCGGTGCTGTCACGGCCTCTGCCTCCGTCCGTCTCTTCGTGCTGCGGTGTGGTGTCTCGGGGTGCGGTGTCGTGGGTGTGGTGTCTCGGAGTGCGGTGTCTCGGGGTGCGGGAGCCGGGCGGTCACCGGTGGCGGCCGGCCCGGTAGACCTCCAGGACCAGCTCGACCGCGTGGGTCGGGGAGTCCAGGCCGCCGGGTGCGGGCAGCGCCTCCTCCAGGACCGCGCCGTCGGCGTGCCGGGAGAGCCACTTGGCGAGGCAGCGAAGGTGGAGCGCGTTGCCGAGGTCCACGAACTGCGGCTTGGGCCGGCCGAGGGCGTGGAGGAAGTCCTCGGCGGGCCGTCCCGCGGGCGCGGACGCGGCGGGGTGCAGGAACACCTGCTCGGGCAGGTCCAGCAGGACCCGCCATCGGGCCGCGGCCCGCGCCGGTACGGGGCCACCCGCGAGGAGGTCGGCCCGCAGCTCCCGCACCACCGCGGGAGGCAGCGTCCAGCGGCGGCGGCGGAGCACCACGTGGCGGTGGCGCAGCCGGGGCGTGAGGGCCACCCGGCCGCCGGGCGCGGGGAGGTGGCGGTGGGGGGTGAGCGGCCGGAGGTCGACGGCCCCGTGGGGCTGGTCGCACAGGTGGGCGCCGATGCGGCGGGGCAACAGGACGGGGGCGAGGAAGCCCGGGTAGAGCACGTCGAGGAGTTCGCCGCTCTCGCGCACCCGGAAGCGCACCTGGTCGGAGCCCTCGTCGTGGACGAGGTCGAGGTCGCTCTCGGAGAGGGAGGTCCGGGTGCGGTCGGGGCCGATCTCGTCCGGTACGAGGAGGGGGTGGAGGTTGGCGTTGAACCCGCCGACAGGGCGGATCTGCGCGGCCCGCGCGCCGGGGGCGAGGCCGGAGCGGACCTGCCGGGACACGGCGGCGGCCGCGCGGGGGTCCAGTGAGTCCAGGAAGCGGCTGGTGAAGCGGCCCCAGCCGCCGTACACGTGGTTCACGCAGAGCAGGCCCCGGTCGGGGTCGCGCTGGAGGAAGTAGGCATAGCTGAGGGGGCGTTCGACGGACCAGTCCGGCAGCCGGTCCCCGAGGGTCCGTACGAGGTCGGGCGGCAGGACGATCTCGTCCCGGTCGGCACCCTCCCCGGCGCCGGCCTCCCGTACGGCCTCGGCGACGTCGGCCCGCAGGGCGGCCCACCGCGCGACTGCGGTCGGCAGCGCGGCGGGGTCGCGGAAGTCGAGGCGGCCCGCGCTCTCCCAGGCCTCGGTGACCTCGGCTCCGAACTCCCACGGGCGCGGGCAGGTCCCGCCGGGACCGTAGCGCTCGACGAAGCGGTCGCGGACGACGCGGCGTACGAGGTGGCCGAGGTCGTGGAGCTCGGCCAGCGCCGTGGCCTCGCCGAGCGCCTCGTGGTCGGCGGGGCCGAGGAACCCGTCGAGCGACAACGGCTCGGGGGCGACGACGTCCTCGGAGAGCACCGACAGGGGCGCGGACACGGCCGGTACGGGGCGCCCGGCGGCGGCCAGTTCCTCGGACCAGCGCTGCGAGAGCCCGGCGAGCAGCGCGGGGCGCCGCGCGGCGGGCGCGTCCGCGAAGGCGGCGGTGGCCCGCCCGAGCGCGGCGATCCGGTCGGCGCGGGCCGCGTCGTGATCGGCGGGGCGATCGGGGTCCTCAGAGCCGACAGAGCCGACAGGCCCGCCAGGGCCGACGGTGCGCAGCCAGGCGGCGAGGGCGCCCAGGGGGTCGCCGGCCTGGGCCGGTACGGGTTCGCGGGGTACCAGGAGGCCGTTGTCCACGAGTCGGTCGAGGAACCCGGCGGCCGCGTCCCGGCCGGCGCCGTCGCGAGTCGCCGCGCCCCGGGCCTCGTTCAGCAGCGCGGCCAACTCGACCAGCGGGAGCGGGTCCTCGGCGTACCGGGTGACGAGGGAGAGGGGACCACCGAGGGCCAGTTCGACCTCGTCCTCCTCCGGGACGAGATAGCGGCCCCCCGCGAAGGCGGCGCGTTCCCGGACGTACGCGGCCCGCGCGCCCTCGATCCGGGCGGTGCTGGTGATGCGGTGCGGGAGGGCGGCGCGCCGGTGCGGGGCGTCCAGGAGGGCGAGGGTGAGGGCGGCCGTCAGGGTGCGGTTGACCTTGACCACGGCGCGCGGCGGCGTCGGGAAGAGCGGCGGGGCGCCCCAGACGGCGTCGGCGCGGGTCGACCCCTCGGGCAGGACGCCCCAGCCGACGGCGGTGAACCAGGACAGCGGGCTGGTCTTGGTGCTGGCCCGCAGGGCGTAGCGCAGGACGGTGGGTTCCTCCTTGCGCGCCTTGCGGTCGGACGGGCCCGAGCCCGCGCGTTCCACACCGCGCAGCAGGTCGGCGCTGGTCAGGGCGACGGCCTTGGCGAGGGCCGGTTCGCGGCACAGGGCGGACAGGGCGGCTCGTTCGGCGGTGAGGGCCGGCTCGACGAGCGCCTCGATCAGGGGGAGGAGCGCGGCCCGGCGCTCGCGCAGGTCCAGCCAGCCGGCGAGCCGGGGCGCGCGGGCGGGCAGGTCGCCGAGTCGGGTGAGGAGCGCGGGGCGGGGTTCGCGCCCGTTGTGCAGGGCGCGGCGCAGCGGGAGGACGACCTCGCGGTGGAAGGCGGCCGGGTGCCCCTCGCGGCTGTCGTGCAGCTCGTCGCAGAGGGGGTCGGTGGCGCGGGCCAGCTCGGCGTTGATCCCGTGCAGGCGCGCGAGCAGGGAGCGGAACGCGGCGGGGGCCGGCCGCTGCGCCGGGTGGGCGAGGACGGTGGCGCGGACCAGCGCGTAGGGCGCGGAGCGGACCCGGTACCCGTCGCCGCCCTCTCCGGGCGGCAGCGGAGTCGCCGGTGGCTGCGGCATCGGCCTCGTCTGCGGCATGGCGGTCCGTCCCCGTCCGTGTGGGTGGTGGCGCGGCGCCCCTCCCGCCGCACGCGGGGTGCGGCGGGAGGGGCCGGTGTGCGGCGTACGGGTGAGGGCGTTACAGCGTCGGAAGGTCCGTCGTCGGCTGCGCGCAGGAGGAGGAGCCCTGGCAGGAGCAGGAGCCCCAGGACGCCCCGCCCTCGGGCAGCGCGGCGGTGTCCCGCATCGAGGTGACGGTCAGGTCGCCCAGGTCGAGCGCCAGGTCGTCGAGGTCGAAGGCGGAGGTGGTTTCGGGTCGGGTCATGGGTGTCTCCTCTTGAGGGGCGTACGGGGTGTACGGATCTAGGGGGTGTACGGAGCAAGCGGGCGCACGGCCCGTGCGGAGCCGGCGGGCGTACGGGGCGTGGGCCCCGCAGGCCTAGAACCCGCCCGTCTCCAGCGCCGGCTTGGCGCAGGAGGAGGAGCCCTGGCAGGAGCAGGAGCCCCAGGACGCCCCGCCCTCGGGCAGGGCGGCGGTGTCCCGCATCGAGGTGACGGTCAGGTCGCCCAGGTCGAGCGCCAGGTCGTCGAGGTCGAAGGCGGAGGTACGTGCTTCGTCGGACATGCGTGTCTCCCGGAAGTGGAAGCGATAGCCGAATGTGCACCGGACGGAAAACGACAGGACCCGAATGCCGAATGACCCGCATTCGGGGCGATGCCTCCGTCGGGACGCCCCGGAGGGTGAAAGCGATATCTTTCGATCGTCCCGGATCCGCACTTTATCCACCCGTACGCGGGGACCGCAAGGATCCTCTGATGCACCCCCCTTGCACCGTCACTCCAGGGCAGCCCATCGCAGCAGCTCAGGGCGCACGCGAAGGGCGGCGACCCCACCCGACGAAATACTGCCGTAAAACAATTTGCGAGAGAAAGTCAGACGCGGGTCATCGGCCGGTCAGCAAGGGGTCAGCATTCGGTCAGCCCCGCACTTGAATTCGTTGGGATGAAATCCGCCTCGAAGGGTCCGGAAAATGTCCTGCCGGTGAATTCACGCATCCCCTCGCCCCCTCCTCGCCCCGCCACCGGCGGCGCACCGCGCCCCGGCGACGCGCCGCCCGCGCGCACGGGCGGGGGTTCGGCGCGCCGACTCCGTACGGTCGTACCGCACGCACTCCCACCCGCCCCGAGCGGAGATCCGCACCGATGACTTCCCCCCTCCTCCTGAAGCCCGGCACGGCCTGGTCGGACGCCTGGCAGCGCGCGCTCGCCGTCGCGCCCGAGGCGTTCCGCGACGATCACGCACTCAACCTGTGGGCGGGCTCCTGGCAGCCCGGCGGTCGCACCCTGCCCGCGACCAGCCCCGTGGACGGCAGTGCCGTCACGGGGCCTCCCCGGCTGGACTCCGACACCGCGACCGCCGCCGTGCGCGCGGCGCTCGACCAGCACCGCGCGTGGCGCGAGGTGCCACCGGCCGAACGGGGCGCCCGGGTCGGCGCCGCGCTGGACGCGCTCGACGAGCACCGGGACCTGTTGGCCCTGCTGCTGGTGTGGGAGATCGGCAAGCCGTGGCGGCTGGCCCGGGCGGACGTGGACCGCGCCGTGGAGGGCGTCCGCTGGTACGTGGAGAACATCGGGCCGATGCTGGAGGGCCGCTCGCCGCTGGACGGGCCCGTCTCCAACATCGCCAGTTGGAACTACCCCATGTCCGTGCTGGTGCACGCCATGCTCGTCCAGGTCCTGGCGGGCAACGCGGTCATCGCGAAGACCCCCACCGACGGGGGCCTGGCCTGCCTCACCCTCGCGTGCGCGCTCGTCCGGCGCGCGGGCCTCCCGGTCACCCTCGTCAGCGGCGGCGGAGCGGACCTCTCGCAGGCCCTCGTGCGCTCACCGGAGATCGGCTGCGTGTCCTTCGTGGGGGGCCGCTATACGGGCGCGCGGATCGCGACCGAGGTCGCCGACCTCGGCAAGCGGCACATCCTGGAGCAGGAGGGCCTCAACACGTGGGGGGTGTGGGAACACACCGACTGGGACGCGCTGGGGGCGGCCATCCCCAAGCTCTTCGACTACGGCAAGCAACGCTGTACGGCCTACCCCCGGTTCGTCGTCCAGCGCTCGGCCTTCGACGCCTTCCTGAGCGCCTATCTCCCGGCCGTACGGGCCGTCCGCACCGGTCATCCGCTCGCGGTCGCGCACCCCGACGACCCCCTGCCCGACCTGGACTTCGGCCCGCTGATCAACGCTGCCAAGGCCCGCGAGCTGGCGGAGCAGACCTCCGAGGCGGTCGCACACGGCGCGGTGCCCCTGTTCCGGGGAGTCCTGGACCCGGCCCGGTTCCTGCCGGGTCAGGACACGGGCGCGTACCTGGCGCCGGTCACGCTGCTCAGCCCGCCCGCGTCCTCACCGCTCTACCACGCGGAGCCGTTCGGCCCGGTGGACACCGTCGTGCTCGTGGACACCGAGGCGGAGCTGCTGGCGGCGATGAACGCGTCCAACGGGGCGCTGGTGGCGACCCTGTCCACCGACGACCCGGGCACCTTCGACCGTCTCGCCCCGCAGATCCGCGCCTTCAAGCTCGGCCACGGCAAGCCCCGCTCCCGAGGGGACCGGGAGGAGCTGTTCGGCGGGCTCGGCGCGTCCTGGCGCGGCGCGTTCGTCGGTGGGGAGCTGCTGGTGCGGGCCGTGACGCGGGGGCGGCCCGACGAGCGCCTGCCGGGCAACTTCCCGGACTACCAGCTCCTGCCCTGACCACTGCTCCCGCCCTGATCCGACGGGCGACGCGCGACGGGCGACGCAGAGGGCCCGGAACGCGGGCTGCCCCCGCCCGGAGGCGGGGGCAGGCACCTACGACTGCGGCAGGCACCCGGCGGGCAGGCCCGCGCGAGCCACCAGTAGTCGCTTGCTACCAATAGTGTCGTCTGCCGCCGACCGCGTGCCCGACGGAGCCCAGGATCCACAGGATCGCGCCCACGACGAGCAAGATGATGCCGATGGTCCAGAGGATGGAGATTCCGGTGAGCCAGCCGATGATCAGGAGAATGACTCCGAGGATGAGCATGGCGCTCCTCGTTCCCGTGGAGGAATGCGGCGGAACGATGGATCCGCTGCACTGAAGCAAAGGACTTATACCCGCAAATATGATCCCCATTACATCCGGGATCCGGCGGCCGGTCGCCCGGTCCGCTCAGCCTCGGAAGCCGCCGCCGAAGGGGCCGACGAAGCCGTAGTAGACGCCGATCTCCTCGCGGTAGCGCCGGTCGTCGAGGTGGACGTCCCGGACGAATTCCGGCGCCTGCTTGATCTGCTCCCTGGTGCGAGACACGTAGATCTTCCGCTCCTCGTGATCGACACGGGTCACCGTGCCCGCCGGCAGCAGGACCTCCTTGCCGAAGATCCACATACCGGTGTCGACGACCAGGTAGGCGTCGCCCATCTCGTACGAGTGCTTGTCGACCTTGCCGATGGCACCGTCGGTCGCCTCGACCTTGAAGCCGGTCGGATCGATCCCGTCCAGGTGTCCCGATCCCGGAGCGTAACTCCACATCTGCTCGGTCATGTGCGTCGAACTCCTCTGTTGGCAAGAGGTGGTGCTTCCTCACGGATGCTCCGGACGCCGCCCTCGGCGGGCGACCCCGCAGCGCTCTTGCCCGCGTCGCTCCACTCCATGCCTGCCGACCGGACCCCTCGCGGGGGGTCAGTTCGACGGGGGTTCGGCGCCGGCCGGGACCTCCCGGATGGCGCCGTCGACGCCCGCCCGGTAGAGGCGGCCCGCCGCGAACCCGCGCTCCCCCCTTCCGTAGGTGAACTGGGTCGACAGGTGGAGGCCCGATTCCACCGCGCACAGCCGCCCGCCCTCGGCCCGCCAGAGCTGCCCTGAGGCGTGGGTGGCGATCAGCGGGCGGCCCGCGCCGTCGAGGGCGAGTCCGTCGGGGAGGGCCAACGCGTCGAGGAGCGGGGCGGGGATCCAGAGCCGCGGGTGCGCCGGGTCGGCGACGGGGATCCGGTACAGCCCGGGGGCGACGGTGGTCTGCACGACGTACACCTCGGAGCCGTCCGGTGAGACGGCGATCCCGTTGGGCTGCGGCACGCGCGCCCAGGCGGGGTCGACCCGGCCGTCCGGGGTGACGCGGCCGATGTTCCGGCCGCCGAGGGTGGTGGTGTAGACGGTCCCGTCGGGCGCGAGGGCCACGCCGTCGATGCCGCCGAGCCCGGAGGCGTAGGTGGCGACGGCGCCCGACTCCGGGTCCACGTCCAGGAGGCGCGACACGGGGAAGAGGTCCCCGGTGAGGGAGTGCGCGAGGTCGTTGCCGGTGCCGACGAGGAGCCGGCCGTCGGCACGGACGACGATCCCGCCGTTGGCGCCGATGTCACCGGTGAGGGCCACGGGGGCGCTGCCCGGGGCGTCGATGCGGTAGACGCGTCCGCCGAAGTAGCCGGTGGCGAACATCCGGCCCCGCCGGTCGACGGCGATCGACTCGGCCCAGTCGGGCAGTTGCGCCACCCGCACCGGCGGGGGCGCCGCGCGGCCGGCGCCGCAGGGGGGCGCCGCCCGCGCGGGTGCGGGGGCGGCGACGAGCAGCCCCGCGGCCACGGCCAGGGCGGCCACCGCCACCAGGGCGCGACGCGGAACGCGCCGGGCGGGGCGGAGCAGGTCGGTCGGCCTCATCGTTTCCCCCCGTGACACGGCGTCGGGCCGGTGCGCCCAGGCGAAGTATCGGCACGGGGCAGCCCGTTGAACAGGGCGCGGTCGTACTCCCGGACCGATCCCGCCGGGTCCGAGCGGCTGGAAATACGCCGGCCGGAAATACCCGCGAGGACCGGCCAACATATTCGGCCACCGGAATTGCGTTCAGGCGCAGGCCGGACACAGTCCGCGATAGGTGACCTCGACCCCGGACAGTGTGAAACCGAATCGGTCCTCCGTCGAAAGACCGCCCATCGGGTCCCCCGTGGGATGGACGTCCCGGATCAGTCCGCACCGGACGCACACCAGGTGCTGGTGGGGGTGGTGCGCGTTGGGGTCGTACCGTTTGGCCCGGCCGTCGGTGGCGACCTCGGCGATCTCACCGAGGGAGACCAGTTCCCCCAAGGCGTTGTAGACGGTGGCCCGCGAGATCTCGGGCAACCGCCGCACCGCCAGGGCGTGCACCTCGTCGGCCGTGAGGTGGACGTGGTCGCCGTCCAGGACCTCCGCGACGACCCGCCGCTGGGAGGTCAGCCTCCAGCCGCGCCCCCTCAATCGTTCCAGCAGGTCACTCATGTCGGGTCACCCATTCGCGAGCGGTCGGACACCGAAGATTGCAGATGAACGTCCGGAATCCGAGGAGGTAGTGGTTTGGTGTTCTTCTTGACTTGGATTCGGTCCATCGTAGGATCGGTTTCGTAGATAGCCAAGCGACAGGATGACTCCAGAACGGCACGAGGGAACACCACCGTCCGCCGTCCTGAGCACCAGGACCCGCCCGGTCCGGAAGGATTCCGATGTCTGAGAACCACGATGCGATCGTCACGGACGACAAGCCGGAGGAGGGCGCAGGCGGCTGCCCCGTCGCTCACGGGCGCGCCGCTCACCCCACGCAGGGCGGTGGAAACCAGCAGTGGTGGCCGAATCGCCTCAACCTGAAGATCCTCGCCAAGAACCCCGCCGTGGCCAATCCCCTCGGTGAGGAGTTCGACTACGCGGCGGCCTTCAACACCCTTGACCTGCCCGCCGTCAAGCGCGACATCACCGAGGTGCTGACCACCTCGCAGGACTGGTGGCCCGCCGACTTCGGCCACTACGGCCCCTTCATGATCCGGATGGCCTGGCACAGCGCCGGCACCTACCGCATCAGCGACGGCCGCGGTGGCGCCGGCGCCGGTCAGCAGCGCTTCGCGCCGCTGAACAGCTGGCCGGACAACGCGAACCTCGACAAGGCGCGCCGGCTGCTGTGGCCCGTCAAGAAGAAGTACGGCCAGAACCTCTCCTGGGCCGACCTCCTCGTCCTGACCGGCAACGTCGCCCTGGAGACCATGGGCTTCGAGACCTTCGGCTTCGGCGGCGGTCGCGCGGACGTCTGGGAGCCCGACGAGGACGTCTACTGGGGTCCCGAGAGCATCTGGCTGGGCGACGAGCGCTACACCGGCGACCGTGAGCTGGAGAACCCCCTCGGCGCGGTCCAGATGGGCCTCATCTACGTCAACCCCGAGGGCCCGAACGGCAATCCGGACCCGATCGCCGCGGCCCGCGACATCCGCGAGACGTTCCACCGCATGGCGATGAACGACGAGGAGACCGTCGCCCTGATCGCGGGCGGCCACACCTTCGGCAAGACCCACGGCGCGGGCCCGTCGGAGAGCGTCGACGTCGACCCCGAGGCCGCGCCCCTGGAGCTCCAGGGACTGGGCTGGGCCAACTCCTTCGGTTCCGGCAAGGGTGGCGACGCGATCACCAGTGGCCTGGAGGGCATCTGGACCGACACCCCGATCGCCTGGGACAACAGCTTCTTCGACATCCTCTTCGGCTACGAGTGGGAGCTGTTCAAGAGCCCCGCGGGCGCGCACCAGTGGCGCCCCAAGGAGGGTGCGGGCGCCGGGACGGTACCGGACGCCCACGACGCGTCCAAGAGCCACGCTCCGACGATGCTCACCACCGACCTGTCGCTGCGGTTCGACCCTGCCTACGAGCAGATCTCGCGGCGCTTCCACGAGAGCCCGGCCGCCTTCGCCGACGCCTTCGCGCGCGCCTGGTACAAGCTGACCCACCGTGACATGGGCCCGGTCGTGCGCTACCTCGGCCCCGAGGTCCCGTCCGAGACGCTGCTGTGGCAGGACCCGCTGCCCGAGGCGACGCACGAGCCGATCGGCGCGGCCGAGATCGCCTCCCTCAAGGAGAAGGTCCTCGCCTCGGGCCTGCCGGTCTCCGACCTCGTGTCCGCGGCCTGGGCCTCGGCCTCCTCCTTCCGCGGCAGCGACAAGCGCGGTGGCGCCAACGGCGGTCGTATCCGCCTCCAGCCGCAGAGCGGCTGGGAGGCCAACGAGCCCGACCGGCTCGCCTCGGTGCTGCGCACCCTGACCGGCATCCAGGAGTCCTTCAACTCCACCCAGACCGACGGCAAGCAGGTCTCGATCGCGGACCTGATCGTGCTCGCGGGCTCCGCGGCGGTCGAGAAGGCCGCGAAGGACGCGGGCCACGACATCCTGGTCCCCTTCACCCCGGGCCGCGTGGACGCCTCGCAGGAGCAGACGGACGTGGAGTCGTTCGCCGCGCTGGAGCCGGTCGCCGACGGGTTCCGCAACCACCTCGGCAAGGGCAACCGCCTGCCGGCCGAGTACCTGCTGGTCGACAAGGCGAACCTGCTCAACCTGAGCGCCCCCGAGCTGACCGTCCTCGTCGGCGGCCTGCGCGTCCTCGGCGCGAACCACCAGGGGTCGCAGCACGGCGTGTTCACCACCGCGCCCGGCACACTGACCAACGACTTCTTCGTCAACCTGCTCGACCTGGGCACGACGTGGAAGTCGGCCTCCGGGGACCAGAACACCTTCGAGGGACGCGACGCCAAGGGCGAGGTCCGCTGGACCGGCACCCGTGCCGACCTCGTCTTCGGGTCCAACTCGGAGCTGCGCGCCCTCGCCGAGGTCTACGCGAGCGACGACGCCAAGGAGAAGTTCGTGAAGGACTTCGTCGCGGCCTGGGACAAGGTCATGAACCTCGACCGGTTCGACCTCGTCTGACGGTTCGACCTCCCCCGAGGTTCGACCCGTCCCACCCGTCCGATCGACACTGCCCGGTCCGGCCCACGCCGGACCGGGCGGTGTCGTGTCCAGGCGGTGTCGTGTCCGGGCGGTGTCGTGACCGGGCGGTGTCGTGACCGGGCGGTGTCGTGTCCAAGCTCCGCGCGCCGAAAGGGTTTTCTACAAACTGTTGACGCGCCTCTATGCGAACGGCCCTTGCCTGCCCCACGCTTGCGCTATCTTGCCCGCTTTCACCTGACGCCCCGTCGGCGCGTCCCCGCGGCAAGGCAGCTCGCGATCCCATCCGTGTCAGTCGGGAGGCAATCGCCATGGACCAGCTCACCGAATGTCCCGCCCCCGCTCCGCAGCCCCCCAGCCGTCGCGGTGTCCTCGTCGGCCTGGGGGCGGTCGCGGCCGCCCCCTTCGCCCTCGGCTCCGCCCCGAGCGCGCCCGCGTCGCGCGCCGCGGCGCCGGACGCGGGGAACACCGTGCTCAGGAACGCCTCGCTCGTGCTCACCATGGACCCCGCGCTCGGCGACGGCCCCCTCGGTACGGTCGAGGGCGCGGACGTCCTGATGCGCGACGGGAAGATCGCGGCGGTCGGCGCCCGGTTACCCGCGCCCCGCGGCACCCGGGTGATCGACGCGTCCGGAAAGCTCGTGATGCCGGGCTTCGTCGACATCCACACCCACCTGTGGCAGTCCTCGATCCGCGGGGGCTGCGCCGACCGCGACCTGTACGGCTGGCTGGCCGACTGCAACGCGCCGACGATCGCGCGGCTCACCCCGACGGACATCTACCGGTTCGTACGGCTGGGCGCCCTCGACTCCGTACAGGCCGGCGTGACCACGCTCGTGGACTGGGTGGACTCCCTCCCCTTCGACACGACGGCCGAGTACGTCCGGGCCCTGGACGACACGGGGGTGCGCTTCACCTACGCGATGTTCCAGCAGGAGGCCGGAGTCGGTCTCCTCCCCCGGGTGAAGCGGGAGCTGATCGACCCGCTGCCGCTGGCCTCGGCGCAGATCGCCACCCATGCGGCCCGGGACGTGGAGCGACTGAACCGGCTCCACTGGGAAGCCGCCCAGGACCTCGGGATCATGCTCAACAGCCATGTGCTCGAACGCCCCGCGTCCCCCGGCTACGAACCGCTGGAGACCCTCGCGGACATCGGCGCACTGGGACCGCGGCTGCTGATGAACCACGCGATCCACCTGGACGACACGCAGATCGCCACGCTCGCGGAGCGCGACGTGCGGGTCGCGCACTGCCCGCTCAGCAACATGCGCCTCGCCTCCGGGATCATGCGGCTGCCGGACCTCGGCCGGCGCGGGGTCCGGATCGGGCTCGGCCAGGACGGCGGCACCAACGACACCTCGGACTTCTTCGCCCTCATGAAGGCGGCCATCGGCCTGCAACGGGCCAGGTCGCTGGACGCCTCGGTGTTCCCCCAGGTCCATGACGTACTGCGGATGGCCACGCTCGGCGGCGCGGAGGCGATCGGCACGGCCGACACGGTGGGCTCGCTGACGCCCGGCAAGCGGGCCGACGTCATCGTGATCGACCCGGCCGCGCTGAACTTCGCCCCGCACGTCGACTGGGTGAACCAGATCGTCTTCAACGGGCGCCCCGAGAACGTCGACGCGGTCTTCGTCGACGGCCGGGCGCTCAAGCTCGACGGGCGCCTGGTGGGCGTCGACCCGACCCGCGTCGTGCGCGAGGCCGAGGTGTCGGCCGCCCGACTGCGCGCCGCCGCCTGAGGCCGCGCCGCCCACTCCCCCGCGGGCCGGACCCCGAACGGCCTTCCTCCCGCTGTCCGGGTGCTACTTCTGCAGCGCCCGGACGGCCTGTCCCTCCAGGTCCACGCAGCGGTCCACCCGCTCCGCGCACGCCTCGAAGAGCGCCCGGCGCCCCTCGGCGTCGGCCTCCGGGTCGGCGGCCAGGGCGAGCGCGGCCAGCTCCGACCAGTACCGGGCGGACTCCCGGAACAGACCGGCCGCCTCCGGGCGCCCGACGAGGTCCAGGAAGTCCGCGTACAGCGGCCGGGTCGCGCCGGGGGCCGTCCACTCCTCTTCCAGGCAGGCGTACAGCCGCCCGGTGCCGGCGCGGAAGGCCTCGGGGGATCCGCCGAAGCGGTGCTCCCAGCCCACCTGTGTGGTCCGGTCGCGCAGTTGTGCGGCGAACTTCTCCATCCCGGAGAAGCCGAAGTTCACGTCGAACTCGTTCCCCAGCACCGGACCCGTGAGGTGGGTGACGGTGGAGGCCACGGCCCCGTCCACGTCCGGCTCGCCCTCGGCCGGCCCGGTGGGGACGATCAGCTGGTGGCGGCCCTTGCGGTGCGCGGTCCAGGCGGTCCCGAACTCCTCGCGGTCGATCCGGTACGGGGTCTCGGCCCCGTCCTCGATCAGCAGGTCGTCGCCGTCGTAGCCGGCGATGACGACCGTGTACGGGTCGGCGCCGGTCCTCTCGGCGTCCGGGTCGCCGTCGTGCCAGGGCAGGGAGGAGCGGTCGACGACGCAGAAGGCGGGCTGCCCCTCGTCGAGCGCGGCGCGCACCCGGCCCCAGCGCGGCTTCATCGCGCGCGTGGCGTCGTACGGGATCCGCAGCCGGCCGAGCGCGACCTGCACCCAGGGCTCGGGGTGGGACTGGGCCACGATCGTGGGGATGGGCGTGCGGCCCGCGTACTCGAAGACGAAGTACATGAAGCCGATCCCCCCGGCCAGGCCGGCGACGAGTTCCTCGTCGTGGGCGCTGCCCAGGGCGTGCCGGATCAGGGAGGCCTCACGGTGGCGTCCGGTGCCGAAGTCTTCGTACACGAGCACAGTCATACGGTCAGCCTAGCCGCACCGCCGACGCCTCCCGGGCCGCCGGCGGGCGGCCCGGGTGGCCGGGTGGGTCAGGGGGCGACGGGGAGCTGCCGCTTGTGCTCGGTGAGGCGGTAGCGGCGCACGATCGTGGCGAAGGCCTCCTCGCCGACCGGCTTGCCCTCCAGGAAGTCGTCGATCTCGTCGTAGGTGACGCCGAGCGCGTCCTCGTCGGCCTTGCCCGGGTCGAGGGTCTCCAGGTCCGCCGTGGGCACCTTCCAGACCAGCGCGGCGGGGGCGCCCAGCGCGTCGGCGACGGCCCGCACCCGGCGCTTGGTGAGGCCGGTCAGCGGGACCAGGTCCGCGGCGCCGTCGCCGAACTTGGTGAAGAAGCCGGACACCGCCTCCGCCGCGTGGTCGGTGCCGACGACCAGGCCGTCGTGCGCGCCGGCGACCGCGTACTGGGCGATCATCCGCTGGCGGGCCTTGATGTTGCCCTGGACGAAGTCCTGGTGGTGGTCGTCCCGGAAGACGGCGCCGCCGGCCAGGCAGGCTTCGAGGGCGGCGTCGCCGGCGGGCTTGACGTCCACGGTCAACACCCGGTCGGCGCCGATGAATCCGAGCGCGAGCTGGGCGTCCTTCTCGTCGGCCTGGACTCCGTAGGGCAGCCGCATCGCGTAGAAGGTCGCGTCGTGGCCGGCGGCGCGGGCCCGCTCCACGGCGAGCTGGCAGAGCCGGCCGGCGGTGGTGGAGTCCACGCCCCCGCTGATGCCGAGCACCAGGGAGCGCAGCCCGGTGGAGGTGAGCCGCTCGGTGAGGAAGGCCACCCGGCGCTCGATCTCCTGCTCGGCGTCGAAGGTCTGCGACACCTGGAGTTCCCGGGCGATCTCCTGCTGCAGGGCGGTGGACGCCGGCTGGCTCACGGCTGCTCCTCGTGGTCGTTCGTGGTGGGGTGCGGCGGGGCGCGTTGTCCCGCCGACCCTAGTCGAAGCGGCCGGCGGTCGACTTCCGGGGGAACGGCCGTGAGAAGGGGCCTCGGGGGAAGCCGCCGAGGTGAGGTCCGGGCAAGCCCGCCTCACCGCCCGCGGCGATCTCGGGGCAGTCCCTTGTAACCCCGTGGTGGTGCCTCCCGTCACACGGGCGCAACAGGGGCTTCCTACGTTGGCGACCACGGGGACCGACCCGCTCCGGGCCGCCGCGGCCCGCAGCGGTGGGTGTCGGCCGGTGGCGCGAGGAGGTCCGCTGTGGCGGAGGCCGGGACGGATGACGGGGTGCGTACGGTCTGCTCCTACTGCGGAGTGGGGTGCGGGATCGTGCTGGACATCGCCAGGGGCCCCGACGGCCGGCGTACGGTGGCCGGGGTCCGCGGCGACCGACGGCACCCCGCGAACGCCGGGCGCCTGTGCACCAAGGGCGCCACCCACGCCGACATGCTGGCCGCGCCCGGCCGGCTGGAGACCGCGCTGGTCCGCGCCGAGCGGGGCGCCGAGCCCGCCGCCGTCGCCGTGGAGACGGCCGTCGCCGAGACCGCGCGGCGCCTGCGCGCGATCCTCGACGCGCACGGCCCCGACGCGCTGGCCCTCTACGTCTCCGGCCAGATGTCCCTGGAGGCCCAGTACCTGGCGAACAAGCTGGCCAAGGGCTTCCTGCGGACGAAGCACATCGAGTCCAACTCGCGGCTGTGCATGGCGAGTGCGGGCAGCGGCTACAAGCTCTCGCTGGGCGCCGACGGACCGCCCGGCTCCTACGAGGACTTCGAGCGGGCGGACGCCTTCTTCGTCATCGGCGCCAACATGGCCGACTGCCACCCCATCCTCTTCCTGCGGATGATGGACCGCGTCAAGGCGTCCGGAGCCAAACTCATCGTGGTGGATCCCCGGCGCACCGCCACGGCCGACAAGGCCGACCTGTTCCTCCAGATCCGGCCCGGCACCGACCTGGCCCTCCTCAACGGCCTGCTGCACCTCCTCGTCGAGGACGGCCGGATCGACGCCGCCTTCATCGCGGAGCACACCGAGGGCTGGGAGGACATGCCCGACTTCCTCCGGGACTACACGCCCGCACGCGTCGCCGAGACCACCGGCCTGGCGGAGTCCGACATCCGGCTGGCCGCCCGCTGGATCGGCGAGGCGGGCGAATGGACGAGCTGCTGGACCATGGGCCTCAACCAGTCCACCCACGGGACCTGGAACACCAACGCCCTGGTCAACCTGCACCTGGCCACCGGCGCCATCTGCCGCCCCGGCAGCGGCCCCTTCTCCCTGACCGGTCAGCCCAACGCGATGGGCGGCCGGGAGATGGGCTACATGGGGCCCGGCCTGCCCGGCCAGCGCTCGGTCCTGGTCGAGGAGGACCGCGCCTTCGTCGAAGGGCTGTGGGGGCTGGCGGCGGGCACCCTGCGGGGCGACGTCGGAAGCGGCACCGTCGAGATGTTCGAGAAGATGGCCGCCGGCGAGATCAAGGCGTGCTGGATCATCTGCACCAACCCGGTCGCCTCCGTCGCCAACCGCAGTACGGTCATCAAGGCCCTGGAGACCGCCGAACTGGTCGTCACCCAGGACGTGTTCGCCGAGACCGAAACCAACTCCTACGCCGACATCGCGCTCCCGGCCACCCTCTGGGCCGAGGCCGACGGCGTGATGGTCAACTCCGAGCGCGACCTCACCCTGGTCCGGGCCGCCACCGACCCGCCCGGACAGGCCCTGCCCGACTGGCAGTTGATCGCCCGAGTGGCCTGCGCGATGGGATTCGCCGAGGGGTTCACGTACACGTGCGCCGAGGAGGTCTTCGAGGAGCTGCGGCAGGCCTGGAACCCGAAGACCGGCTGGGACCTGCGCGGCGTCACCTACGAGCGGCTGCGCACCGGCCCCGTCCAGTGGCCGGCCGCCCCCGGCGGTCCGGACCGCAATCCGATCCGCTACCTCAACGACGGCGTCGGCGCACCCCCGGTCGAGCGTCCGGACGGCAGCCGTCCCCGGCTGGTCTTCCCCACCCCGACGGGTCGGGCCGCCTTCTTCGCCCGGCCGCACCTGCCGACGGGCGAACTCCCGGACGACGACTACCCGTTCGTTCTCAACACCGGGCGCCTGCAACACCAGTGGCACACCCTGACCAAGACCGGCAAGGTCGCCAAGCTGAACAGGCTGGCCCCCGGTCCCTACGTGGAGATCCACCCGCAGGACGCGGCCGCCCTCGGCATCACGGAGGGCGACGGGGTGGAGGTGGCCTCGCGGCGCGGGCGGGCCGTGCTGCCCGCCGTCCTCACCGACCGGGTCCGGCCCGGGAACTGCTTCGCCCCGTTCCACTGGAACGACCTGTTCGGCGAGTACCTCAGCGTCAACGCCGTCACGGACGACGCCGTCGACCCGATCTCCTTCCAGCCCGGGTTCAAGATGTGCGCGGTGACCCTGACGAGGACACGCACCCCTGTATCCGTCTCCCCACCGGTGAACTCGCCTGCGGTGACGTCCGGTTCGGGCGGAACGAGCGCGAGCGTGAGCGCGGTCGCGAGCAGGGCGCACCCCGCGACGTCCGCGCCGGCCACGGCCCTCGCCTCCGTGTTCGGCCTGGACGGGCACGCGCCGCCCGCCCTTTCCGACGGCGAGCGCCAGTACCTCGCCGGTTTCCTCGCCGGGCTCGCCTCCGCACCGCCCGGCCCGGGCGTGCCGTCGCTGCCCGCCGACGCCCCCTTCGCGGCCGGGCACGCGCTCTGGGTCGACGGTGTCCTCGCCGGCACGTACTCCCGTACGGCCACGGCCCTCGCCGCCGCGCCGGACCGGCCGGTCACCCGGCCGACCGTGGTCCTGTGGGCCTCCCAGACGGGGAACGCCGAGGGACTCGCCGCGAGCATCGCGACCGAACTGGGCGCGCACGGCGCCCCGGTGAGCGTGCACAGCATGGCGGACCACGACCCCGCGGCCCTGACCCCCGGCACGGACCTCCTGGTCGTCACGAGCACCTTCGGCGACGGTGAGGCGCCGGACAACGGAGCCGCCTTCTGGGACTCCCTCGAAGCCGCCGACGCCCCCCGCCTCGACGACGTCCGCTACGCGGTGCTCGCGCTCGGCGACTCCGCCTACGAAGCCTTCTGCGGCCACGGCCGCCGCGTCGACCGGCGCCTCGACGAACTCGGAGCCCGACGCCTCCTGCCCCGGCTGGACTGCGAGCCCGACTACGAGGAGCCCGCCGGCCGGTGGCTGGAGCAGGTGCGCGAGGCCCTCGCGACCGCCCCCCGCCCGGCGCCGGCCGCCACCGCCCCGGCGTCCCGACCCGCTTCGGACCGGAACGCCCCGGACCGGAACGCCCCGTACACCGCGCGACTGTCCGGCAACCGGCTGCTGAGCCTTCCCGGCGCCGGCAAGGAGGTCCGCCGGTTCACCTTCGACCTGGGCGCGGACGGCCCGGCGTACGAGGCGGGCGACGCCCTCGGCGTCCGACCCGTCAACTGCCCGGACCTGGTGGCCGAATGGCTCTCCGCCACCGGGCTCGCCGCGGACGCGGAGGTCGCCGTACCCGGACACGGCCCGATGCCGTTCGCCGAGGCCCTCCACCGGCACCTGGACATCACCCGGCTCACCCCCGACCTGCTGCGCTTCGTCACCGAGCACACCGGCGACCGCGGCCTCAAACAGCTCACACGGCCCGACAACAAGGACGGCCTCGCCCGGTGGACGTGGGGGCGCCAACCCGTGGACGTCCTGACCGAGTTCCCCGTCCGCATCGGTGCCCAGGAGTGGGCCGAGCGCCTGGGGCGTCTGCGGCCGCGCCTCTACTCGATCTCCTCCAGTCCCCTCGTCGACCCGCGCGAGGTCAGCCTCACCGTCTCGGTCCTGCGCTACGAGGGCCCGACCGGCCGGCGCCGCAAGGGAGTCGCCTCCACCTTCCTCGCGGACGCCGAACCGGGCACCCCCGTACCGCTGTTCGTCCAGCGCTCGCCCCACTTCCGCCCGCCCGCCGACGGGGACACCCCGGCGGTCATGGTCGGCCCCGGGACCGGCATCGCCCCCTTCATGGCCTTCCTCGACCACCGCCGCGCCCTCGGCCACCGGGGCGACAACTGGCTCTTCTTCGGCGAACAACGCAGCGCCACCGACTTCCACTACCGCGAGGAGCTGGCGGAACTCCACCGGCACGGCACGCTGAGCCGCCTGGACCTGGCCTTCTCCCGCGACCAGCGCACCAAGGTCTACGTCCAGGACCGCATGCGCGAGCACGGCGCCCAGTTGTGGTCCTGGCTCCGGGCCGGCGCCCACTTCTACGTGTGCGGCGACGCGAGCCGCATGGCGAAGGACGTGGACCGCGCCCTGCGCGACATTGCCGTGGCCCACGGCGGCCTCGACGAGTCCGAGGCCTCGGCGTACCTGAAGCAACTCGCGACGGAGAAGCGCTACGGACGCGACGTGTACTGACCGGCGGCCCGCGTCGGTCCGGGCGGGAGGGGGCGCCCGACGGCATCGACGCCGGAGGTCCGACCACACCCGGCTCCAGATTCCCTGACGGCACCTCAAAAGAATTGCGGGCGAAGCCGTTTGCCCGTGGTCCGTCGGGATAGACGCGGGATACCGGAAGCGCTCACAGCGAGATCGAGCGGCTTTCGGAGCGGGCCCGAGCCGCGCGGCGTTCTCCCCCCTCGCCGCGTGGCCCAGGCCGCACGACGGGCTGCCGCCCGGATCCGCACGGCAGCCGAACGGCCCCGATCCCCGGCCTGCCCTCCCCCGCCGGGAACGGGTCGGTCGGCGAACCCCCGAGGACGACGCTTCAGCCGCCGCCCCCGGGCTCCGGATCCCCGACGGCAGCGGCCCGGTCCGCACGACGAAGGCGGCGGCGGGCGCGATGCGCTCCGCCGCCGCCTTCCCGGTGGCCGTGGCCTCCCGTGAACCACGCGGGTGGGGCCGCGGCCGCCGTCGTCGGGCGTCAGTCCCGTCGTTCCGCGTCCTCGTCGGACTCGTGGGACTCGTGGGACATCGCCCGTTCCTGGAGCCGCCTCAATTCCTCGGGGGTCTTGCCGGGAACCGGCCTGCTGGCCTCGGGGTGCACCGGGTCGGGACCGGGGTCCTCCGACACCTGCTCCTCGCGGCCCGTACCGGGCTCCTGCCTCTTGTGATCCATGCCCTTCACGGCCGGCTCTCCCTTCGTCGTTCGTCCGTCCCGTCGGTCCGCCGATGGTTCGACGTCCCGTCCGTGGGGCGCCTGCCCGGTCCGCCCGGCCGTAACCGGGGCCGGGGGCGTGAGGGTGGTCAGGGCCTGGGCGTGAGGTGGTAGACGGCGTAGGCCCGGTTGATGACGGGCATGGCCACGTTCCTGACGCGGACTCCGCCCGCCGTGATCCCGTGCTCGGTCCCCAGGTGCGCGTGGCCGTGGACGGCGAGGTCGGCGCCCACCTCGTCGATGGCTTCGGCGAGGAGGTGGCTGCCGAGGAAGGGGTGGATCTCGGGGGGCTCCCCCACCAGGGTGTCCGGGACGGGCGAGTAGTGGGTCAGGGCGATCCGCAGGTCGGTGTCGGCCTCGGCCAGCTCGGTCAGCGCGCGGCGCAATCCGTCCGCGCACGAGCGGGAGTGCCGCATGAAGGCCTTCATCTCGGGCTCGCCGAAGTCGCTGCCGCAGCGACCGGCGTAGCCCCCGCCGAACCCCTTGGCCCCGGCCACGCCCACGGTGGTGCCGTTGAGGTGGAGGACCGTCGACTCTCCTTCGAGGACGGTGACCCCGGCGGCCGTGAGGATGTCGGTGACCTCGCGCGGTCGGTCGTCCTGGTGGTCGTGGTTGCCGAGCACGGCCGTGACGGGCACGGGCAGGCCGGCGACTTCTCCGGCGACCACGGCCGCCTCCTGCGGGGTGCCGTGCCGGGTGAGGTCACCGGCGAGGAGCAGCAGGTCGGCGTGGTCGGCGAGGGTCTCGAAGGCCGGTCGCAGGGAGCCCTCGCTGCCGGGTCCCAGGTGGATGTCCCCCACCGCCGCGACGCGGATCACGACAGGTCCTCGGCCCGGTCGGGCGGTCCTGCGGCGACGATGGTCAGGTCGTGGCGCCAGGCCAGCGGGTGGAGGGCCTCCCCGGCGATGCGCAGCACGGTCTCGCGGCATCGCGGGTCGGCCACCGCCCCCCAGACGAGGACGGTGTCGGCCCGCACTTCGACGCGGACCCCGAGTTCGGCGATGTCCTCGTGCGCGAGCCGGTCACGCAGGTGCTGCGCCTGGTATTCGGGTGGTGTGGTCGGGGGCGGCTGTGCCGTCATGGCGGGCCTCCTTACGAGCCGGGCGGGGCCTGGCGGGCCTCTTGGTCGGGCTCCTCGCGTGGCTCGATCACCCGGAGGCGTTCGAGGAGGTAGAGGAAGGCGTCGGGTAGCGGCCGGTCGCGGTGGCGGGCGGTGAGGAGCGGCCAGTCGATGCGTTCGCGGAGCATGCGGGCCATGGGGAGCAGGTCCGCGAAGTCGCAGTAGTGCTCGCACAGCGCGTTCAGGCGACTGTCCATGAGGTCGGTGGGAGCCAGGACCGGCATGCGAACGGAGTCGACCGCGCGGACGTCCGCGCGGTCGAGGAGCTCCATGGCGACGGGCCTGCCGGCCAGTTCCACGATCAGGTCGATGTCCTCGTCGCCGTCGCGTCCCTTGACCAGCCAGTCCTCGGGGGCATCGACGATGGTGATGCCCCCGGCGGACAGGGCCTTGATGGCGATGTCGACGTCCTCGGGGCGCAGGCAGAAGTCCGTGTCGTGGCGGAAGCGTGCCGGCAGGCCGTGGGCGAACGCGGCGACGCTCCCGGTGAGTGCGAAGGGCACGTCGGCTTCCTTGAGGATCGCGCCGACGCGCTTGGTCGACTCCAGGATGGCCTGGGTGTGGTCGCGGGGCAGGACGTCGGATCCGTCGGAACCGCTCACGGTTCACCGCCTCGGGTCGGGTGCCGGACGCACCGGCCGGGTTCCGCGTCTTCCCGCGCTGCCGACCGTCAAACGGACGCCCGCCCGGCGCCCGCTCCCGCGGGGGCCAGGGGTGGGGTGTCGAGGCCGGCTCCCTCCCGGAGGCCTTCGAGGAAGGCCGCGACGGCCTCGGTGGCGGTGTGCGTCGGGACCCACCCCAGCTCGGCGCGGGCCCGGCCGGCGTCGAGCAGGGGCAGCCGCAGGACGGCGTCCAGCAGACCGGGGGCGGTCGGTACGAGGTGCATGCGCCAGGCCGCGGCGAGTGCGGCGCGGGCGGCGCCCGCCGGGAGCGGCACCGTACGGGCGTGCAGGAGCTCGGCCAGGGCCGCCGTGTCCAGCACGGGGTCGGCGACGAGGTTGAAGGGCCCGTGGACGGGACGCACGACCGCGGCCCGGTACGCGGCCGCGGCGTCGTCGGTGTGCAGGGCCTGGAAGCGGAGCCCGGTCACCGCGGGCAGCGCGGGCAGCAGGCCCGGCCGGACCAGCCGCCACGGCAGGAGCGGGCCGGCGAAGATCCGGCGCTGCTCGCTCGCGGACTCCCGCTTGAAGAGGAACCCGGGCCGCATGCGCACCACCCGCAGGTCGGGGTGGGCCGGCTGGAAGGCGTCGAGGTAGCGCTCCAGGTAGGCCTTCTCCCGGGTGTAGGCGGCGCCCGGCCAGCCGTGGGTGGGCCAGGACTCGTCGACGGGCCGCCCGTCGGAGGGGCCGGGCGAGTACGCCCCGACCGAGGAGGCGTACACGAGGGCGCGCACGCCGGCGCGGGCGCACGCCTCGAAGACCCTGATGCCGCCGAGGACGTTGGTGCGCCAGGTGGTGGCGGGGTCGTGGGTCGGCTGGAACTTCCAGGCGAGGTGGACGACGGCGTCGGCGCCCGCGAAGAGCCGGGTCAGATCGGCGTGACCGGGGTCGATGTCCGCTTCGGCCCATCGCACTCCGGGGAGGGTGAGTGCGGGGCGCCGGCGGGCGACACCGAGCACGTCGGCGATCGTGCGGTCGGCGGCCAGGGCCCGTACGACGCTGGTGCCCGCGTTGCCGGTGGCGCCGGTGACGACGACCCTCATGACGCCCACCTCGCCCGTCCCGTCGGGCCGGGCCTGTGCCTGCCGTCGGCGCCGCCCCGGCCGGCGGGTGCGGGGGCGGTCTTCGCGGAGTCCACGGAGTTCACGGCGGGGGTGAAGGTGCGCCGTGCGGCTTCTCCCCGTAGCCGCTCCACCGTGGCCGCCTGCCGCCGCGCGCGGGCCAGGAGCCGGTCGACGGCGGAGCGGTCGAGGTGGTCGGCGGCGTCGGCGAGGCTGCCGAGCGACTGCCACAGGGACGCCTTGCCCTCGATGCCGAGGCGCAGGGCTTCCAGTTCGAGGACGTCGCTCAGGGGCGAGCGGGTCACCAGGCGGCCGTTGAGCTTGATCCGGCCCGCCTTCTCGGCCAGCCGGCCCACGACGACCCTGGACCACTGGGCGGGGACGTCGAGGGCGCCCATGACCTCGCGCAGGCTCTCGCGGTCCTCGGCGATCTGCCCGGCGAGTTCGGCCAGGGGCTGGCCGGCCGGGGTGCCCCGGTGCGTCCTGGCCATGCGGCGGACGAGGTCGACTCCGCCACTGGCGCCCGCGAGGTGGTCGTTGAGGTAGATCGCGAGGAGGCGGTGGCGGTCGGCGGGGGACGGGGAACGGGATTCCGGAGCGGTGGGGCCCGCGCCGGTACGACGTGCGGTCATGACACCTTTCCTCTCGCTCGGGCCTGGGCCGTCGAAGCGTGGTGCTTGGCGTCTGACCGGCCTGCCCCGCTTCAAACCGGGTTCCCGTCACACCCCGGGCAGTGGTGTGCGCAGGGCGCTGCGGCCCCGGGCCCACGCCTCGCGGATGTGGTGCGCCAGGCGGTCCTCCAGCAGGACGGTCGCCGCGCAGCCGAAGGCGATGTCGCCTTCCAGGTCGGGTTCGTCGGCGAGGAGCCCGCCGATGACCTCGTGGCGCACGACCTGTTCGTGGACGGCGTCGGCCTCGACGTGCTCGGCGTAGAAGTGTTCGGCGGCAGGGCCGGCGCCGCAGCGCCGCATGGCCGCGGCCAGGCGCCGGGACCCGGGCGAGGAGGTGACCTCGACGCACGCGAAGTGGCCGACGAGCGCGCCCCGCAGGGCCCGGTGGAGCCCGAACAGGGACATCAGGTTCACGGTCGCGAGCAGGGGCGCCGGGGCCTGGTCCAGGTAGCGGCCGTAGGTGGGGTCCAGTGCGAGGTCGCCCATGAGGTCCGCGAACAGCTTCGCGTGGATGCGGTCGGCGCGGCCGGCGCCGAACTCGTCGTACTCGATGGCGACCATGGCGGCCTTGGCCCGGCCGGTGAGCCGGGGGACGACCCAGACGTGCGGGTCGGCCTCCTTGAGGTGGTAGAGGGAGCGCAGGGCGGCGTACTCGCGCAACTGCCAGTGCAGGCCCTCGGTTTCGAGGTGGTGGCTCAGGCTGTCGGAGAGGTCGACGGGTTCGACGAGCAGCGGGGCGAAGGCGTCCTCGACCGTGTCGGGTCCGTCGGACAGTTCGGTGCGCAGGGCGTGCACGAACCGGGCTTCCATGGCTTGGCGCAGTTCGAGGAGGTGCGGGTCCCATTCGCGTGCGTCGTGGACGCCGTCGAAGCCGCGGTAGTGCAGTTCGTAGAGCAGGTAGAGGGCGAGCTGGAGGTCTTCGCCCCACGGGTCGGCCTTCAGTACGGCGCCGGGTGCGTAGACCGGCGGCCCGCCCGTCCGCAGGGCACGCGTGACGGCTCCGGACAGCTCGCCCCTGCCGTCGACGAGCCGGGGTCGGGACGGCGAGGTCGCCGTGGTGGCGGTGGTCGCGGTGGTCGCGGTGGCTGTCGTCGCGGTGGTGGTGCTGGTCGTCGTAGCCGGGCCGGCAGCGGTCATGACGGGCTTCCCTTCTCGGGCGGCGCGGCCGCTCGCTCGCGTCTGCGGTGACTGGTGTCGCACCACGGGTAGGAACGGCTGCGGCGGCAGGTGCAGAGCGCCACCGCGAACCGGTCGGACCGGACGACCGTTCCGTCGTCCAAAACGACCTCGACCGGGCCCTCGACGAGGACCGGGCCCTGGGGCTCCATGGAGATCCGACGGGCGGGTGCGCCGGTGGGCGCGGGCGCGGTGGCCCGTCGCGGGGTGTCGTCAGAGGTGTCGGGCACGGATGACCACCAGCTCCTCGCGGTCCTCGGCCTCGGCCGCCAGTCCCCGGCGTTCCAACCAGCTCCGCCGCGAGCGCAGGACGGGACCCCACGGCACGGACGCCTTCGCCGTCACCCGCGCGGCCAGCCCGGCTCCGGCCAGCCGCTCCAGGGTCTCCTCGGCCCCGCACATCCCGCTGTGCACCATGAGGAGCACGCCTCCGGGGCGCAGCAGGGTCGGGGCCTGCGCGCAGATCCGGTCGATGACCGCGCGGCCGTCGGGGCCGGCGTCCCAGGCCCGCTCCGGTCCGCGCGTCGGAGGCCGGGTGGCCGGGGCGGGGACGTACGGCGGGTTGGAGAAGATCAGGTCGTAGCGGCGGCCGGCCACGCGCGCCGCGAAGTCCCCGTGTTCGACGCGGAGGGGAAGCCTTCGGCGCAGGGCGTTCAGGCGCGCCGTGGCCACGGCGGGCCAGGAGACGTCGACGGCCGTGACCTCTGGCCCCCTGCCGGCGGCGTACAGGGCCAGGGCTCCGGTGCCCGTACCGATCTCCAGCACGTCCCGGCAGGACTCCAGGTCCTCGTGCGCGAGCGCTTGTGCCAGGAGACGGGTGTCCGCCTGCGGCTGGTAGACGCCCGGCAGGGCGATCAGGCCGGGAGGCAGCGTGCCCAAGGTCAGAGCCGTACTGGTCACCGCGTACCTCCGGGTTCGGATACGGCCCGCGCCGGCGGACCGCTGTCGGGGACGACAGGGGGCGACTGCCCCCGCCGGCGGGCCGCATCCGGGCTTTCCGCGATCTTTGGAGGATCGACCGAGAACGCGACGGCGGCGGCGTCGGCGCGACCGTGGGCGCCCCCCGGAAGCGCGTCGTGCGACCGACGTCTCATACGCGGGGCCCGTGGCCGCCCGCTTCCTCGTCGGGTGTCTGCCAGGAGTCCCGGCGCTCCTGGGCCACGGGGTTCTGATCGGCCGGACGGGCGGGGGCCGCGCGCCGCGCGCTGCGTCGGCTGCCGTACCAGAAGGCTCCGATCAGGAGGAGGACGACGACCACTCCGGCAATGACGAGCAGGAGCGGTCCCCGGGTTTCGGCTGCGAGGATCTCGGTGGCAATCATGAAACGCCCCTACCCCCGATCGACGGTCTTACGAGGTGGCCGCGGGGAACGGCGGCACGGAACCTCCTCTTCACCCGACCGGCCCCTTCGGGTCGCGCGAACGCCCCGGGCGGGGTGGGCCGACGACCTGAGGTCGTCTTCCCACCCCGCCCGGGGCGTTTCGGTCGCGCACCGTCAGGGACGCTGCGGACCGCCGTAGTAGCCGCCGACCTGACGGTGGTAGTCGTCGTCGCCGAGGTGCTTGTCCTTGTCGAACTCGGGAGCGTTCTTGATCTGCTCCTTGGTCCGGTCCACGTAGATCTTCTCGTCCGCGCCGTCGATCCTGCTGATCGTCCCGGCCGGCAGGAGGACTTCCTTGCCGAAGATCCACGGACCCGTGTCGACCACGATCCAGGACGAGCCGACCTCGTCCGAGTGCTTGTCGACCTTGCCGATGGAGCCGTCCGTGGCCTCCACCTTGTAGCCGCTCAGGTCGGAGCCGGCCAGTCGGCCGGACGTCTCGTGGTAACCCCACACATTCGCGGACATGAAAACAACTCCTTCATTTGTCGTTTCGGCGGATGGTTTTCTCACGGCCTTCGATGCCGTCCTGATTCAGTACGCAGCCGGGGCCATTTCCGCCGCATCATCGCCTTCCCGGAAGAATTCGCCTCACACTCCGGGGTCGAACTTTCCGCTCCGACCGGCTACCAGCGGTACCAGCGGCCACTGCCACCCTTCGGCCGGGCAACAAAGCCCACGAGCCACAGAACGAGCACCGCGATGGCGACCCACCAAAGAATCTTCACCGCGAATCCGGCGCCGAAGAGAATCAGTGCGAGCAGAAGAACAAGAAGCAGGGGAACCATTGTTATCAACCTCCGAAGAGCCGTGTGCCCGACATGCCTCCGACCATGCATTCGAAATTCACGAGGCGCCGGCGCCGGGGTCCGTTCGGGGAGATTGCCGGGCCCCCTTCGGGACAGACGCACGACGTACGGGTCCCACCCCGACACCCCCTGGCCCCTGGCCCCTGAGCCGTAAGCCGTAGCACCACCTTGACCCCGGAACCGGAGGAGAACCCCGTGACGCGCACTGTCGCCCGCGTGATCGTCGACGCCCTGAAGGACCTGGGCGTCCAACAGGTGTTCGGAGTCGTCGGAGACGCGCTCAATCCGCTCACCGACGCCATCCGCACCACGGACGGACTGGACTGGATCGGCTGTCGCCACGAGGAGGCGGCCGCCTTCGCGGCCGGGGCGCAGTCCCAGCTGTCCGGCAACCTCGGCGTGTGCATGGGCACCGTCGGGCCCGGCTCCGTCCATCTCCTCAACGGCCTGTACGACGCGGCGAAGAGCCGTACCCCGGTCCTCGCCGTCTGCGGGCAGGTGCCCTTGGCCGAAGTGGGCAGCGACTACTTCCAGGAGGTCGACAACGACCTGCTCTTCCGGGACGTGGCCGTCTACCGGGCCACCGTCACCTCGCCCGAGCAGATGCCCCGGATGCTGGAGTCCGCCGTACGGGCGGCGATCGGTCAGGGCGGCGTCGCCGTACTGACCGTGCCGGGCGACCTCGGAGACCAGGAGGTGAGCGACGACCGGCCCGCCCGGTTCGCCCGCGAACGCTCCGTCACCCGCCCGGACGACCCGGCGATCGACGCGGCCGCGTCGCTCCTGGGCGCGGCGTCGAAGTGCACCCTGCTCGTCGGGCGCGGGGCCCGGGAGGCGAAGGAGGAGGTGTTCCGGCTCGCCGAGCTGCTCGCCGCGCCGATGGTGCTGACCCTCAAGGCGAAGGAGGGCTTCGAGGGGGACAACCCCTTCGAGGTCGGCCAGACCGGGCTGATCGGCAACCCGGCCGCCGTCCACGCGCTCGACGGCTGCGACACCCTGGTGATGCTGGGCACCGACTTCCCGTACCGGGACTGGTACCCGACGGGCTGCAAGGTGATCCAGATCGACACCCGGGAGGAGCACCTGGGGCGCAGGGTGCCGGTGGACGCGGGGCTGACCGGTGACGTCGGGGCCACCCTGCGGGCGCTGCTCCCCCGGCTGGAGGCGGTTTCCGACCGCGGGCACCTGGACGACTCCCGCGAACGGTTCCTGCGGTGGCAGGCGGGGCAGCAACGGCTGGCCGATCCCGGTCACGACCACCGCTGGGTCGGGAAGCTGCGGTCGGCCCTGGACAACCGGGACCACGACATCCGCCCGGAGGCCCTCGCCGCGGCGGTGGACGCGCACGCCGCGGACGACGCGGTCTTCACCTCCGACACCGGCATGGCCACCGTCTGGCTCTCCCGGTTCGTCTCCATGCGCGGCACCCGGCGGCTGATCGGCTCCTACAACCTCGGCTCCATGGCCAACGCCATGCCGCAGGCGATCGGGGCGCAGCTGTGGGCACCCGGTCGCCAGACGGTCGCGTTCTGCGGGGACGGCGGCCTGAGCATGCTGCTCGGGGACCTGATGACCATCAAGACGTACGGGCTGCCGGTCAAGCTCGTGGTCTTCGACAACCGCCGGCTGGGCATGGTCAAGCTCGAACAGGAGCAGGCGGGTCTGGAGGAGTTCGGTACGGAGCTGGACAATCCCGACTTCGCGGCCGTGGCCCGCGCGCTGGGGCTCACCGGTATCCGCGTCACCGATCCGGCCAAGCTCCACGAGAGCGTGCGCCAGGCATTCGAGACGCCGGGGCCGGTCCTGCTGGACGTCCTGACCAACCCCGAGGAGGTGGCCGTGCCGGGGAAGCCGACGGTGAGCCAGGGGTGGGGGTTCGCCGTCGCCAAGATCAAGGAGATCCTGCCGAGCCACGAGGGCTGAGGCCCTCGGGGCCGAGCCCCTCGCACGCGTGAGCGACCCCGGACACCGAGAGGTGTCCGGGGTCGCTCACCCATCCGGCACACGTCCGGTGGGATCCGAAGGGGAGGCCTACGTCGGCCAGACGCCGGTCGCGCTGCGTACCGCCACGGCTCCCGACCGTTCGACGGCGGCCTTGACGACGGCGAAGACGGCGCCCTGCAGGGCTGCCGCGATGAGGATCTCGCGCCACCGCCGATCCTCGTCCGTGGCGTTGGGCGCGTCGTCGTCGTGGCCGGCCACCTTCCAGACCTGCTTGAAGAGCATGCCCGCCAACAGTCCCGCGCCCGCTCCCAGTGCGAGCCCGACGGGCCTGTAGGCGAGCGTCGAAGCCTTCATCGCCGCCTCCCCCGCAGGCGTGCCACCACGTACACGGCGACCAGCCCCGCGGCGGCGAGGTACAGGACCCGGTGGTCGCGGCCGGCCCTGCCGAACTCCCCGGCCTTGACCCGGAGCGCGGCGGGGACCGTGTCCTGCACCAGTTGTCCGGCCTCCGCGGCCTTCTCCCGCACCTCGGCGGCCTTCTCGCGGACTTGAGCGGTCGTCTCCCGGACCTGGGCGGTGGTCTCGCTCGCCTTGGCGGCGACCAGGTCGCCGACCTCGGCGGCCTTGTGCTGCGCCCGGGCCTTCACGTCGGTCTTGGCGGCCAGCGCCTCGACGGTCTTGCCCAGCGCGTCGCGCGTGGCCTCGACGTGTTCCCTGATCTCTTCGGTGGTCCCCGCCGGCGGGCGCGGGGTCTCGGATTCGTGGCTCATCGGTGTGCCCTTTCCTTGATCTCGGCGGCGTCGGCCTTGAGGCTGTCCAGGGTCTGCTCGGGTGCGGGCGGCGTGGCCCGGTCGATCCGCCCCTTGCCGAGGCGGGCCAGGACGAAGGCGGTCAGCGCCAGCACGGCGGTGACGACGAGCGCCGCCGCCCACAGCGGCAGCAACAGGGCCAGGGCCACCACCGCGGTCGCCACGAGGGCCTGGAGCGCGAGCACCCCGACCAGCCCGGCGCCGCCGAGCAGGCCGCCGCCGATGCCGAACTGGCGTCCCTTGTCCGCCATCTCCGCGCGGGCGAGGCGCATTTCCGCCCTCACCAGCTCGGAAAGCTGCTCGGAAGCCTGCTTGACCAGCGCGCCGGTCGGGTCGTGGGGGCCGGCTGCCCCGTGCTGCTCGTGCGGCGTGACCACTGCTGCGTCCTCTCCTCGGCGTCGCGTGCCGTGCCGGAGCGGTCGGCGCGGCCCTTCGCCCCACGTCTGCCCCCCCAGGCGGGGCGCACTCCGCTGATCGGCGGGAATCGTGGCGCGGACGGCCCCCACCCCGGCGTTTGCCACGGGCCGGAGGGGACAGGCGGCGGACATGAATCCCACAACGGCTGCCGGTCACCCCGGCGAGGGCGGCAATGGAGAAGCGGCGCCGGTCGGTCCCGGCCCCGCGGTGGAACGCGACCAGCCCGACGGACCGGCGGAAATGCCGCAGAAGTCGTGGTGGGCGGTCCTGAAACGGACCGCGAAGGAGTTCCAGACGGACGAGCTGAGCGACCGGGCCGCCGCTTTGACCTACTACGCCGTCCTGGCGCTCTTCCCGGCCCTGCTGGTCCTGGTCTCCCTGCTCGGGGTGGCCGGCCGCTCCGCCAGCGACTCGGTCCTGGACGACCTCACCCGGCTGACCCCCGAATCCGCGCGGGGCATCGTCACGGACGCGGTCCGTCAGCTCCAGGACAGCGGCGGTCTGGGATCGGTCCTGGCCGTGGTGGGCGTCCTGGCCGCCGTCTGGTCGGCCTCGGGGTACGTGGCCGCGTTCATCCGGGCCGCCAACGCCGTGTACGACCTGCCCGAGGGCCGCCCCCTGTGGAAGGTGCTGCCGCTGCGGCTGGCCCTGACGGTGGGCCTGATGGTGATGGCGTCGGCGGGCGCGCTGATCGTCGTCTTCACGGGCTCGCTGGCCCGGCGGGCGGGAGAGGCCCTGGGGCTCGGGGACACCGCCGTGGCCGTGTGGTCCGTCGCCAAGTGGCCCGTGCTCGTCCTTCTCGTCACGGTCATGATCGCGCTGTTGTACTGGGCCTCCCCGAACGCCAAGGGTCGGGGCTGGCGTTGGGTGACGCCGGGCAGCTTCCTGGCGCTGGTTCTCTGGATGATCGCCTCGGCGGGCTTCGCCCTGTACGTCGCGAACTTCGCCTCCTACAACAAGACCTACGGCACGCTGGCCGGTGTGATCGTCTTCCTCATCTGGCTGTGGATCACCAACCTGGCCGTCCTCCTGGGGCTGGAGTTCGACGCCGAGCTGACCCGCGAGCGCGCCATCGTCGGCGGCATGCCCGCCGAGGACCGGCTGTACGTGGAACCGCGCGACACGCGCGAGTGGACCGACGCGGAGAAGCGACGGGTCCAGGAGAGCGGCGGGCCGGAGTGCCCCTGAGCCGTCGCGCCTCTCCTCGCGCTCCCGCCCCCGGGGCTACCGTGGGGACCGGGGGCGCGAGGAGGTTGGTAGCCGTGTCCACGTCAAGCCACGAGGTGTTCGGCGCACCCTGCTGGGTCAGCCTCATGACCAGGGAGCTGGATGCCGCCCAGGCGTTCTACGCCGGCGTGCTCGGCTGGGAGTTCCGGGCCACCCGACTGGGCGAGGGGTTCAGCGTGGCCCTGCTCGACGGGGTCCCCGTCGCGGGCATCGGCGCGCTGGCCGGGCGGCTCGGCGTCCCGGTGGCCTGGACCCCGTACTTCGCCGTCGAGGACGCTGACGTCACCTCGGCCCGGGTGCGCGAGCGCGGCGCCACGATGGCCGTCGGCCCGCTGGCGTTCGGCACCGGCAGGGCCGCGCTGGCGGCCGACCCGGACGGGGCGGTCTTCGGGTTCTGGCAGGGCGAGGTGATCCCGGACTGGAGCGGCGACCGCGAGAACGCGGCCGTCGGGATCGAGCTGCGCACCCGGGACGCGTTCGCGGCCGCGGTCTTCTACGGGGAGGTCCTCGACTGGGCCTGCGAACGGCCCGGCTGCTGCGACGTCTCCTACGAGCAGGGCCACGTCGTGGTCCGCCGGGGCCGCGGCACCGTCGCCCGGATCAACGGCGGCGCCGTCGAGGCCGCACCCGACCCTCTGGTGCGGCCTCGGTGGCACGTCCACTTCCACGTCCCCGACCTGGAGGCCGCGATCGACACGGCGGCCCGGCTCGGCGGCCGGGCCGTCTCTCCCGTGCGGACGTCCTTCGACAGCCGCGCGGTGACCCTGAGCGACCCCGACGGCGGGCTCTTCACCGCCGTCGCCCCCCAGGACCCGCCGCGCTGACGGCCGTCAGGCCGCGAACTCCTTGACGAGGGCCGCGCAGAAGGCGTCGAGGTCGTCCGGGTTCCGGCTGGTCACCAGGGTGGCCGGGGTGGCCCGGCAGACCTGGACCTCCTCGTCGACCCAGGTGCCGCCCGCGTTGCGGATGTCGGTCTTCAGGCTGGGCCACGAGGTGAGCGTCCGGCCGCGCACCACCTCGGCCTCCACCAGGGTCCAGGGGGCGTGGCAGATCGCGGCGACGGGCTTGCCCTGCTCGAAGAAGCTCCGCACGAAGCTCACGGCCCGCTCGTTCGTCCTCAGCGCGTCGGGGTTGGCCACGCCGCCGGGGAGCACCAGGGCGTCGAAGGCGTCGGCGGTCCCGCCCGCGAGGATGTGGTCCACGGTGAACCGGCCCGCCTTGTCCAGGTGGTCGTACGCCTGCACCTGTCCCGCCTCCGTCGAGACGAGCTGCGGGTTCCAGCCCGCCTTCTCGACGGCCTTCCACGGCTCGGTGAGTTCGACTTCTTCGACGCCTTCGGGCGCGGTCAGGAATGCGATGCGCACCGCGTTCACTTCCTTCTGTCGCGGGGCTCCGGCGCGATCCCCACGCGCTGCGGGGGGGCTCGGGCCGGAGCCTGGGGGTTCGTTCGGTCCCCGTGCGCCTGCCCGGCCGACCCCGTCCTAATCAGGTGATTCCGGACGCTCGGGTCAGGGGGCTCCGGCCGCGGGGGTCGCGGGCGATTCCGGCTCCGGCGCCGCTGCGGATCCGTCGGCGAGCGGGTCCTCCAGGTCCTCGTCGTGCGCGTGGGCGCGCAGGTACCCGATCACCGTGTTGGAGACGGCGACGAGCGGTACGGCGACCACGGCTCCGCCGATCCCCGCCACGGTGGCGCCGGTGGCGACGGCCAGGACCACGGCCAGGGGATGGACCCGGACGGCGCGTCCCAGGATGAAGGGCTGGAGCACGTGCCCCTCCAACTGCTGCACCAAGAGCACCAACAGCAGGACCATGAGGGCGGTGAAGACCCCCTGGGTGACCAGCGCGACGACCACGGCGAGCGCCCCGGAGGCCACCGCGCCGACCAGCGGCACGAAGGACGCCAGGAAGATCACCACACCGATGGGCACGGCGAGGGGCACGCCGAGGAAGTAGATGCCCACGCCGATGAAGAGGGCGTCGATCATGGCGACGATCATCGTGCCGCGCACGTAGGCCGTGAGCGTCCGCCAGGCCCGCGGGCCCGCACCGGCGACGCCCGGTCGGGCCGCGGCCGGGACGAGCTTGAGCGTCCACTGCCAGATGCGCTTGCCGTCGTACAGCAGGAAGAGCGTGGAGAACATCGCCAACAGCATGCCGGTGAGGGCCTCCACCAGCACGGTCACGCCCTGGAGACCCTTGGAGGTGATCTCGCTCGAACTGGTGCCGATCGAGTCGCTCAGCTTCTTCGCGACGTCGCTGATCTGCTGCTCGGTCACGTGGAACGGGCTGTTCAGGAGCCACCGCTTCAGCTCCTCGATGCCTTCCTGGAGGCGACCGGAGAGGTTGTCCAGGTTGTCGAGCACCTGCCAGACCACGAACCAGCCGACCAGCCCGAGCACCACGAACCCGCAGATCGCCGTGACGGCGGTGGCGAGCCCCTGCGACAGCCCGCTCCGGCGCAACCGGGCCACCGTGGGCTGGAGCAGCGCCGTGACCAGCAGCGCGACGGCGAAGGCCAGGACGACCAGCCGTACGGCGCCGATCACCCGCATCAGCACCCACACCGTCGCCGCGAGCACCAGGAACCGCCAGCCCGCCTCGGCCGCCACCCGCACACCCCAGGGCACCGCCCGCGACGGGTCCGGGGTCCGGGGGCGCGCCCGCCGGGCCTCGGCCGCCCGCTCCGTCTCGGCGTCCGCCGCGTCCTCCGCGTCCCTGCGGGCCTGGACCTGCGCCCGCCGTTCGCCGAGCGCCGCCGAGCCCCGCTTCGCGCGGTCGAGCCATCCGTGGATTCCGGGCATCCGGAACCTCCCTCCGTATCGTTGCCCTCCTGCCCCCGATCTCCCCGCTCAGCCCGGTGCGCCCACGTACCGTTGACGCGCGGACGGGCGGGAGATCGGTAAGGCTCAGCACATGGTGCGATGCGGACACGCGATGACGAACGAGCCGGGCCGATCGGCCGCCGACCCGCCGCGACGGTACGTCGGATGACCCCCTTCGTACCGCGGGACCCGGAGACGCTCAAACAGGTCATCGCACGCGAGGTCGACACGCTGCGCGCCGCCGCGCGGCAGGCGGCGGGGCCCCCGCGGGAGATCACGGAACCGTCCGGGGAGCCCGACGCGCCGGCGGAGGAGGCCTGCTCCTGCGGGGGCGGCGAGGGCCCCGGGCACGCCTGCGGTGAGGGCGGGGACGGCCACGACCCGTGGGCCTGTGTGTGTGCCACCCTGCCCGCCGTACCGGTGTCGGCCGCGCTGCTCGAACCGGTGCGCGACGACTCCGGGCGGGTGGTGGACTTCCGGGTCAAGGCGGGCAACCACGTGCGCTCCGCCCACTGGCTCGACGCGCCCGACCGACAGGTCGGCCGGCGGCTGCTCGACGTCCAGCCCGGAGCCGCCGCGAGCGGCCTGCTCGACGCGCTGGCGGACGTGCTCGGCAGCGGGCGGGCGCTCAAGGAGCACGCGGTCGACTACACGGAGCAGCGCCACGACGGACTGCACCGGACCACTCTCCTGTACGGCGCGGCCTCGTGCGGCGACAAGGTCCTCGCCACCTGGCGGCCCGCCCGCAACCGCAACGAGCTGCTGTCGCTCGACGCGCAGTACATCGCGTCGATGGGCTGGGGCACCTGGGACCTGCTCTCCGGTGACGTCACCTGGTCGGAGGGACTGGCCTCGATCTTCCGCACGGAACCGTCACGGCCGTTGTCCCTGGCCGATCTGAGCGACGCCGTGCTCCTGGAGGACGTCCGCCGTTTCGCCGGGCTCGTGACGGCGCTGCTCGACGGGGAGGAGCCCTCCGGGGTCGAAGTGCGCTTCAGCGTGCTCGGCGAGGTCCGCACCCTGCACCTGGTGGGCCATCCCGTGGTCGCCACGGACGGGCTGCCGTGGGCCCTGCACCTGATCGCGCGGGACCTGACGACGGAGGTCCGCAGCCGGCACCGGCTCGCGGCGACCCGGCAGCAGTCCGACCGGCTGCGTCAGGAGGCCGCCGCCGAACGGCGCGTCGCCTCCGCGCTGAGGGAGGCACTGCTCCCGACGCACTCCGCGGAGCTCGCGGAGCTGGGGGTCGCGGTGGCGGCGGCGTACGTGCCGGCCGAGGAGCAGGCCGCGGTGGGCGGGGACTGGTACAAGTGCCGGCGCCTGCCCGACGGCCGGATCCTGCTCGCCATCGGCGACGCCTGCGGCCACGGACTGGGCGCGGTCGCCCGGATGGCCCAACAGCGGCACGCCCTCGCGGGCCTGGCCCACGCCCCGCGCACCGACGCGGGCCGGCTCACCACATGGTTGAACGAGCTGCTGTGCGCGGACCCCGCCGCCCAGACGGCGACCGCCATCATCGGACACATCGAGACCGGGCCCATCGACACCGCACGGAGCTTCCGCTGGGCCTGCGCCGGCCACCCGGCGCCCATGCTGCTGCGTGACGGCACGGCCACCACCCTGGACCCGGCCCACCGGGGGCCGCTGTTCGGGCTGTTGCCCGGTCACGAGTACGCGACCGCGAGCGTCCCCCTGGAACCGGGTGACCTGCTCCTGCTCTACACCGACGGCATGGTCGAGCAGCGCGGGGAGGACATCGAGGAAGGAATCGAGGCCCTGCGGGCGACCCTGGCCCGTTGCGCGGGCCTGTCCCCCCGGGAAACCCTCGACCACATCATGGCCACGCTCGCCCCCGAGACCAGCGAGGACGACACCTGCCTGGTGGCCGTCCGCCTGGACTGACCCGCACGGTCACGGACGGCCCGCACCCACCGGGGGTTCGGGGTCGGCGTCCACGAGCTCGGGCTCCAGCCCCTGCGCGGGCGTGGTGCGGGCGCGGCCGATGTCGGTCCGCCAGGCTTCGAACGCGAGGGTGGTCGCGGTGACCACGACGAGGCCCAGCAGCCAGCCGCCCATCACGTCGCTGACCCAGTGCACGCCCAGGGCGACCCGGGTGTAGGACACCCCGAGCACCGAGACGACGGCCAGGCCCCAGGCCACCGGCCGCCAACCCCGGGGCACCAGGGGCAGCAGCACCAGCAGCAGGACGGCGCAGGAGGTCGTGGCCGTCATGGCGTGGCCGGAGGGGAAGGAGAAGCCGGGCGCGGCGGCGACGGGATCCGGCAGGTGGGGCCGGGCCCGTTCGACGGCGTTCTTCACCAGCAGCCCCGCCAGTCCTCCGGCCGTGGCGGTGACCGCGGCCCAGGCGGCCAGACGCACGGCCCGGCGCACGAGGAGCCACACGACCAGCACGGCCACCAGCAGGCGCATGGTCATCGGGCTCCACACGACGTTCGTCAGGAAGTCGAGCACCTCCACCCGGCCGGGGCTGGCGACCGCACTCGCGTGGAGCCGCTCGGCGGTGTTGCGGTCCAGCCGGCGCAGCGGCGGCCACTGGGACTGGACCAGCACCAGTGCGAGGGCGAAGGGCACCGCGACCAGAGCGGTGACGGCGGCGGTGGACACCAGCCTGACGCCGAGCCTGGCATCGGGGCCGTGGCCGCCGCGGACGAGGGTCGCGGCGAACCGCCGCAGCCAGAAGATGCGCTGTGTCATCGTCGCCGCGCTTCCATTTCTTGAGGGGGGTGCGTGAGGGGTTTCGTGAGGGGGTTCCGTGAGGGCGGTGGACGGGCGTCCTTTCGGACGCCGCGTCGGCGGACGCCGTCCGCTCAGACTCCGGGGTCCGCCAGGACCGGCTCGGCCACTCCCGCCCGGGCGGCTTCCAACTGGGCGGCGAAGGCGAGCCCGAGGAAGAGCGCGAGCGAGGTGAGGTAGGCCCACAGCAGCAGCGAGACGAACGCGCTGAGCGGTCCGTACACGCTGGTGAAGGAGCCGCTGGCGCCGACGTAGACGCTCAGCCCCCAGGTCGCCACGAGCCAGAGCACCAGGTAGACGCTGGCGCCGAAGGCGAGCCAGGTGTAGCCGGGCTGCGTACGGCGGGGCGAGCGGCGGAATATGGCGCTGGTGGCGAGCATGGCCAGCAGGACGCCGACGGGCCAGCGCAGCAGTTCCCACGCCCGGGTGGTCGTCTCGCCGAGGTGGTAGACCTCCGCCAGTGCCCGGCTCAGGTCGGCGCCGAGGACGGTGACCACGAAGCTGAGCCCGAGCGGCAGCCCGGCCAGGACCGCCATCACCAGCCCACGGGTGTACTTGCGCAGGAACGGACGGTCTCGCTCCACGCCGTAGATGCGGTTGGCCCCGCGCTCCACCTGGCACAGGCTGGTGGTGATGTTCACGATCGAGAACAACAGGCCGAACCAGAGGGCGACCTGACTGCCGTTCCCGGACCGGCTCCGGGTCTGTTCCAGGGCGTCGTCGACCACGTCCTGGCTGGGCCCGCTGGAGAGGTGTCGGATCGTCAGTTCGGCGAGTCGTCCCACGTCTTCGGTGTGCAGCACGCTGGACAGGCCGATGACGGCGATGGCCAGCGGAACGATCGAGAGGACCGTCTGCAGGGCGAGGGCCCGGGAGTGGCTGAAGCCGTCGGCGTAGCGGAACCGGACGAAGGCGTCCCGTACGAGGGTCCATCCCCCGTAGCGGCGCAGGGCGGCCCACGCGTCCTCTCCGGAGAGTTCGGTGCCCTCCATCTCCAGGTCTGCCTCCACGGCCTTGACTTCGCTGCGCTGCGGTACTCGGGTAGCGGTGCCCATGGCCCGTCCCGTCCCCCTTCTCCGTCGGTGTGTCGCGGGTGATGGGCGCTCAGGCGCCGGTGGTGGACGCGGTCTCCCGGGCCTCGCCCGGCGGGCCCTGCGCGTCGTCCACGCCATCCACGCCGTCCGCGGCCTCCGCGCCGGGCGTCGGCCGGCGGGGCAGGTACAGGCGCAGCGCGCCGGGTTCGATCTCGGCGCTCAGGCGGGTGCCGGGCGGGACGACGTCGCCGTCGAGTTCGCGCGGTTGCGGCTTGGTGAACCGTACGTCGACCCGCGCCGCGGCGAAGTACTCCAGCGCGCCCCGCGCCACCGGCCCGCCGGGCCGGGCGGACGTCGTCGAGGGGGCGCCGGGCGTCATGCGGGACAGCAGGTGCCCGGCGGCGGCCAGCCAACCGACGGGTCCCCGGGGGTCGAGCAGGACCACCTCCAGCCGTCCGCTGTCGGGCCGGGCGTCCGGCAGCAGCGGCAGGCCGCCCTGTAGGGTGCCGACGTTGCCGATGACGACCATCCGGGCCCGGCGCTCCAGCACGGGGCCGTCGTCGAGCCGGATCGTCAGTCGCATCCGGGGGTCCTGGAGGTGGCGGACCGCCGCGAGGACGTAGGCGGGCCACCCCAGCCGCTCCTTGAGCCGAGCGGAGGCGTCACCGACCATGGCGGCGTCCAGCCCGGCACCCGCCATGACAGTGAAGCGGACGGGGTCGAGCCCGTCCCCCCGCACCCGGGCCACGTCGATGCCGACGCTCTCCCCGGACAGCGCCGCGTCCAAGGCCTCGGCGGGATCGGAGGGGAGCCGCAGGTTGCGTGCGAGGAGGTTGCCGGTGCCGCAGGGGACGATCGCCAGGTGGACGCCGCCCGACGCCACCGCGTCGGCGCAGGCGCGTACGGTGCCGTCCCCTCCGCAGACCACCACCAGGTCGGGCGCCGCCGCCTCGCGCAGCCGTGCGGCGAGGCCGCCGGAGGGGTCCTCGGCGGTGGTCTCGGTCCAGACCTGGTCGGTTCGGCCCCGGGCGTCGAGTACGGCCCGCACTCGATCGGCCAACACCGCGTCACAGGACAGGGGGTGACGGACCACCAGTACCCGGCGTCCGCCCGGACGGCCGGCGTCGTGCCCCTTCGCGGTACGGGCCGCCGGGAGCCGGGTGTCGCCGCCGCTGCCGGCGCGGGGCCCCGGCGGCAGCAGCGCGCTCCCCACAAGGAGCAGGGTGCAGGCGCCGTTGAGCAGGCCGCCGATCACGTCGGAGGGGTGGTGCATGCCCCGGTACACCCGGGAGAAGGCGACGGCCACGGGGATCAGCAGCAACACGGTGACGACCGCCCGCCGTCGGGCTCCGTGCAGCCGGGCGGCCGCGAGCGTGGCCAGCCCGCCGAAGAGCGCGACCGAGGCGCCGACGTGGCCGGAGGGGAAGCTGGAGGTCGGCGGAGCCCCGTCCAGGTGGGGGACGTCGGGGCGGGGCCGCTCCACGACGAGGGTGATCAGGACGAACACGGCCGACTGGACGGCCACCGACGCGGCCAGGAACGAGGCGTGGCGGTACCGGGAGGCGTGGGGCACCAAGAGCAGGACGACCACGCACAGGACGGTCAGTGCGATCACGCTCTGCGTTCCGGCCAGCAGGGACAGCCACCGCGTGGCCTCCGAGACGGGGGCCACGCGGTGTTCGGCGAGGGTGCGGTTGACGTCGTCCTCGGCCGAAAGGGGCCACCGGTCGGCGGCGAAGCCGGTGACCAGTGACCCCAGTGCGACCATCACGGCCAGTTGCACAGGCAACAGCAGCAGGGGGCGGCCGCGTCTCGCGGCCTCGCCTCGTTCGTTCGTCATTGACGCCGTGTTCCCGTGGCGGGGACGCGGAAACGGTGTCCCCCGCCACGGTCTGCGACTACAGCGGGAGGGTCCCCGCCACGGCGCCGCCCGGGTCGGCCGGGGCCGGCGGCGGGGCGGGCCTGCCCGTGGTCAGGCGTACGGCGTCGATCTCGGCCCAGACGGCCTTGCCGGCGTCGTGCGCCTGGGCGTCCCACCGGTCCGAGAGCCGCTGGACTATGTACAGTCCGTGGCCTCCCGGCGCCCCCTTCTGCTGCTTGGGGCGGGGCTTGGGAAGCTCGGTCGTGCCGTCGAACACCTCGATGCGCAGGGTGTCCCCGGCCGCGGTGACCACGAGTTCGTGGCAGCCGCCCGCGTGCATGACCGCGTTGGTCAGGAGTTCGGAGACGACCAGCAGGACGTCCTCGGCGGTCTCCTGCGCGTCCCAACCCCAGTCCCGCAGGGCTTCCCGGGTGAAGTCGCGACCCTTGGCAACCTGGCCGCCGGTCCCGCGCAGAGCGAGGCGACGCCGTTGCGTCATGGCCCTGCCTTCCGGACGTAGCGGATCGCTGGTTTCCGGTCCGATGGACTTCACTGTGGCCTCACCCCCGTTGGCACTGGTCTGGCCTTTGATGCCGTGCTCCCGTCGCTCCGATCCGCGCGAGCGACCGCGTGGATCCTGTCGGTGTCCCGGTCGGTGTCCCGGACCCCGCACATACCCGCCATGCCCCCGGGAACACCCCGCATGTCGACGAAATGGGTCACCGCGGTGCGAGGGCGTCCGCGACCGTGCGGTCGATGGTGAAGACCCCGTCCGCGCCGGTCAGTTGCAGCAGCCTGGACAACTGCTCGGTGAGGGCGGCCAGCCGCAGGGTGACGCCCTGACGTTCGGCGTCCAGGCGCAGGCTCAGCAGCAGGTTGAGGCCGGAGGAGTCACAGAAGCCCAGCCCGGACAGATCGACCACCAGCAGCGGAGCGCCCGAGCCGAGGGCCTCGTCCAGGGTCGGCTGGACGCGCGCCAAGGCGTCCAGGTCGAGATCTCCCACGAGGGCGCACACCACGGCGCCCGTCTCGCTGCGGCGCAGTGCGGCTCCGCTGGGTCCGGGAGGCGCGTAGTCGGCGCCCACCGGCGCGTCACTGTCCCCTTGGTCGCGAGTTCCCACGTCAGCCCCTCGATATCTTCTTTTCCGCTGTCATTCTTCGCACCTGCACTCTACAGATCCCGGTCGCCATTCTTTCCCTCTTCTCCCTGGTCAGCCGAGCGCCATGTGGAGGCGCAGGGTGAGCCCGGAGTCGAGCGCCCGCACCTCCACCAGATCGCAGAGCTGATGGATCATCCACAGGCCCCGGCCGCCGTTGCCGGAGGCGAGCCCGGGGCGCCGACGCCCTGCGAGGGGGTCCGTCCACCGGCCGCCGTCGCTGATCTCCGCCACGACGTCGCCCGTCGGCGCGGTCCACAACCGCAGCGACCCCTTCCCGCCTCCGTGCGCGATCGAGTTGGCCGCCGCCTCGCTGATCGCGAGGACGAGGTCGCCGCGCCGGCCGGCGTCGAGGGCCGTGCGCCCGGCCCAGGCCTCCGCCTGCTCGCGCACGTGGGCGAGCCGGCCGCCCGCGTAGTCGACGACGAGGGTCTCGGCGGGGGGCTCGGCCAGCGGGAGGTCGCAGTCGGCGCTGACGGTCGCCGCGTCCGTGTAGGCGGGGCTCGGGAGGTCGAGACCGTTCTCGATCAGCGTGGGGTGGGTGCGTCGGGCGTCGGCCACGACCTCGGGCGTCAGCGCCGTCGTGTCGTACGGGCACAGGATGGTCGCGGACCGGCCGGCGAAGGCGGTGTTGATCAGCGCTTCGTGGCGGGTGGCTTCCAGGACCTCGGCCCGCGAGCGGCCGGCCCAGATCGGCTCCCCCACGATCCGGGCGGAACGGTCGGGATGCCGGTCGGCGAACTCCCTCAGGGCCGACAGGATGCGCCCGGGGTTGCGGCCCAGCACCGTCATGTCCACGCCTTCGATGGCGTCGGCGTCCGCACCGAGGTGGTGGCGCAGCTCCTCCAGGCGGGGGCCGGGCACGGCGACGAGGACCGGCTCGTCGGCCGCCAGCGCGGCCCGGACGAAGCCGGTCACCCCGGTGAGGTACTCCCGCTGCCCCCGGTAGAAGAGGGCGGGGTGCACGAAGCCTTCGGGGAGGGCCGCCTCGGGGGAAGTCGTGTCGATCATCCTGCGACCTCCAGCGCGGCGCATTCGTCCGGGAACATCTGCGCCACCCTGCGCAGCGAGTGGGGCGGATTGTGGAGCAGCAGCCGGCGGTCCTGTCGGTTGAGCATGACAGAGGCCTCGACGAGCAGGGCGACCGCGCCCACATCGAGGAAGGCCATGTCCGCCAGTTCGAGGTGGACGACGGTTCCGGGCATCCGGGTCACGGCGGCCAGGGTCGTGCGCAGGAGGTACCGGCCGTCCTGGTCGCCGCTGCCGGTGAGCCGTGCGCCGGCGCGGCCCCGCAGCGGGGTCGCGGCCGGCGTCGTGCGGGGGCGTTCGGCCGCGCGGGCGTCCGTGGGTCCGGCGCCGGTGTGGGCACGGGCCAGCAGGTCGGCCGCCTCGGCGGGGACGCGGCGCCGGTCGAAGAGGCACAGGCCGGTCAGGGGCAGCCGCGCGTAGACCTCCCGGTCGAGCAGCAGCTCGTACTCCAGGATCCGGTCGAGGTCGGGGACGTCCGTCGTGGACCAGCTCATCTCACCGAGCACCCGCAAGCCCCGGTGGCCCGCTGCGAGGGCCTCGGCGCATGCCGTCCGGTACGCCGAGACGACCCGGTCGGGCTCGAAGGGAGGCCGGTGCAGAAACGATCCGTCGCCGCTCGTCACGGTCAGCAGCTCCGCGTGCCGCGCCGAGTCGACGTCGACCCCGCCGCGACGCAGGGCCCCGATGACCGCGCTCGGCTCCCTGCGGTCCGCGCTGTAGAGGACGCGCTGACCATCGGCCAGGCCCGTGGTCACGAACCGTACGACGGCCCGGGCCCACTCCTCGTCGTCCTCGTACGCGAAGGACGAGTGCCCACCGACGGGGTGCGGCGGTCGGTGGTGGTGCGGGGCGGGTGAAGTCACGCTCTTCCCTCGGGGGCGAACAGGACGGACGGCGATCGGTGTACGAGGCTACCGGCGGCGGGGCCGCCGCGGCACCCGTGTTCGCGACCGGCCGCGCGCGGGACGGGGCGCCGGGCGTCAGCCGGCATCCCGTCCCGCGCGCGGGACGCGGTGGTGGTGACGGGTCAGGCGGTCAGCATGCCGGTGCGCAGTTCGGCGAGGATCCGCGACAGGAGGCGGGAGACCTGCATCTGGGAGACACCGAGTTCGGCGCCGATCTCGGCCTGGGTCTTCTCCTGGCCGAAGCGCATCGTCAGGATCAGGCGGTCGCGCTCCTTCAGCCGACCCAGCAGCGGGGCGAGGGTGTGCATGTCCTCGAAGAGCTCCACGGCGGGGTCCACCTCGCCCATGCTCTCGGCGAGCGGGCGGGTGCGGCGACCGCTCGCCGTCTGCTCCTCCGACTCGGTCCCGGCGTCGAGGGAGCCGCTGGTGTAGCCGTTGGCCGCCACCAGACCCTCGATGACCTCCTCCTCGCCGAGTTCGAGGTGCTCGGCGAGCTCCTTGACCGTCGGCGCCCGGCCCAGCACGTCGGTCAGGTCCTCCTGGCTCTTCGCGAGCTCCGTGCGCAGCTCCTGCAGGCGGCGCGGGACGTGCACGGCCCAGGTGGTGTCGCGGAAGTAGCGCTTGATCTCGCCCGTGATGTAGGGGAGGGCGAGGGTGGAGAACTCGACCTCGCGGTCGGGGTCGAAGCGGTCGATCGCCTTGATCAGGCCGATCGTGCCGACCTGGATGATGTCGTCCATCTCGACCCCGCCGCCGCCGGAGCGGACGCGGAAGCGGCGCGCGGCGAAGTGGACGAGGGAGACGTTCATCTCGATCAGGGTGTTGCGGGCGTACTGGTACTCCCGCGTCCCCTCTTCCAGGGCGCGCAGCCGGATCAGGAACATCCTCGACAGCTCGCGGGCGTCGGAGGGGGCGACCTCACGGGCGTTCGTCACGTGGGGCAGCTCGACGAAGTGCTCCCCCGCCGTGTATCCGGGCGGGCAAATGGCATCGGTGACCGACTCGGACACCTGGCTCACGACTGCGACGGACCGCGACATGGTGACGGTTCCCTCCCTGGGGCGGTTGGCTTCGTTGCCGCTCATGCCCCGACTTCCGGCCCGCACACAGCTCATGCCGCACGAGATCAAGCCAGTTTTGGCTTGATCACGTAGGTTCCGGGTCGAGAAGCCCTTCTGGCGGTAGCAAGCGGAACCGGAGGGGGCGGGAGGTAATGTTCACGTGATTTTGCGGACCGCACGATCAGGACCAAGCGGGGGACAGATGGCCAAGGCAACGGGCGGGCGCCCGGGCGTGGAGGCGAACGTGCCGGGAGTGGTGGGAGAACCCGAGCTGCGCCAGCTGCTGGCCGGGCTGACGGCCGTGCGCGACGGCGACTTCGGGACCCGCCTCCCCGACGAGGCCGACGGTCTCCTCGGGGAGATCGCGACCGTGTTCAACGGCATGGTCGACCAACTGTCCCTGTTCACCTCGGAGGTGACCCGCGTCGCCCGCGAGGTGGGCACCGAGGGAACGCTGGGCGGCCAGGCCGAGGTGCCCGGGGTCTCGGGCACGTGGGCCGACCTGACGGACTCCGTCAACGCGATGGCCGGGAACCTCACCACCCAGGTGCGCGACATCGCCCAGGTGGCGACCGCCGTGGCCCGGGGGGACCTGTCGCAGAAGATCGCGGTGGACGCCCGGGGCGAGATCCTGGAACTCAAGAACACCGTCAACACCATGGTCGACCAGCTCTCCGCCTTCGCCGACGAGGTCACCAGGATGGCCCGCGAGGTGGGCACCGAGGGCATCCTGGGCGGCCAGGCCGACGTGAAGGGCGTGTCCGGAACCTGGCGCGACCTCACCGACTCGGTCAACTTCATGGCCGGGAACCTGACCGCGCAGGTCCGGTCCATCGCCCAGGTGGCGACGGCCGTGGCCAAGGGCGATCTCTCGCAGAAGATCGCCGTGGACGCCCGGGGCGAGATCCTGGAACTCAAGAACACGATCAACACCATGGTCGACCAGCTCTCCGCCTTCGCCGACGAGGTCACCCGCGTCGCCCGCGAAGTGGGCACCGAGGGGCGCCTGGGCGGCCAGGCCGACGTGAAGGGCGTGTCCGGAACCTGGCGCGACCTCACCGACTCGGTCAACTTCATGGCCGACAACCTCACCGCGCAGGTCCGCTCGATCGCCGAGGTCACCACCGCCGTGGCCCAGGGCGACATGACCCAGAAGATCCGGGTCGACGCGCGCGGGGAGATCCTGGAGCTGAAGGAGACCATCAACACGATGGTCGACCAGCTCTCCGCCTTCGCCGACGAGGTCACCCGCGTCGCCCGCGAGGTCGGCACCGAGGGCAACCTCGGCGGCCAGGCCCAGGTCAGGGGCGTCTCGGGCACCTGGAAGGACCTCACCGACAACGTCAACGTCATGGCGTCCAACCTGACCGGCCAGGTGCGGTCCATCGCCCAGGTCGCCACCGCCGTCGCCAAGGGCGACCTCTCGCAGAAGATCACCGTCGAGGCCAAGGGCGAGGTGGCCGCGCTCGCCGGCGTGATCAACACCATGGTGGACACGCTGTCGGCCTTCGCCGACGAGGTCACCCGCGTCGCCCGCGAGGTCGGCACCGAGGGCCGCCTCGGCGGCCAGGCCCGGGTCCCCAACGTGGCGGGGACCTGGAAGGACCTCACCGACAACGTCAACTCCATGGCCAACAACCTCACCGGCCAGGTCCGCAACATCGCCCTGGTCACGACGGCGGTGGCCAACGGCGACCTGTCCAAGAAGATCGACGTGGACGCCCGGGGCGAGATCCTCGAACTCAAGACGACCATCAACACGATGGTCGACCAGCTGTCCTCCTTCGCCGCCGAGGTCACCCGCGTCGCCCGCGAGGTCGGTAGCGAGGGCCGCCTCGGCGGCCAGGCCGAGGTGGAGGGCGTCTCGGGAACCTGGAAGCGCCTGACGGAGAACGTCAACGAACTCGCCGGCAACCTCACCCGCCAGGTACGGGCCATCGCCGAGGTCGCGAGCGCGGTCGCCGAGGGGGACCTGACCCGCTCGATCACGGTCGACGCGTCCGGCGAGGTGGCCGAGCTCAAGGACAACATCAACTCGATGGTGGGCTCCCTGCGCGAGACCACCCGGGCCAATCAGGAGCAGGACTGGCTCAAGTCGAACCTGGCCCGGATCTCCGGCCTCATGCAGGGCCACCGCGACCTCTCGGTCGTCGCCGAACTCGTCATGGACGAGTTGACCCCGCTGGTGGACGCCAGCTACGGCGGCTTCTACCTGGCCGAGGAGACGAGGGGCCGGACCGAGCTGGGCCTGATCGGCTCCTACGGACGCCCCTCGGGGCAGTCCGAGGGCTCCCGCCTCGCCCTGGGCGAGACGCTGGTCGGGCAGGCCGCCCGCAGCCGCCGCATCATCGTCGCCGAGGACGTGCCGGCCGGCTACCTGATCTCCTCCGGACTGGGCCGGTCCGCGCCCGCCGCGCTGATCGTGCTGCCCATCGTCGTGGAGGACCAAGTGCTCGGCGTGATCGAGCTGGCCTCCTTCAAGGAGTTCACCGCCGTCCACCGCGACTTCCTCGGCCGCCTGATGGAGACCGTCGGCGTCAACGTCAGCACCATCGTGGCCAACGCCCGCACCGACGAACTGCTCGGCGAATCGCAGCGGTTGACGGGTGAACTCCAGGCCCGCTCCGAGGAACTCCAGGTACAGCAGGACGAGTTGCAGCGCTCGAACGCCGAACTGGAGGAGAAGGCGGCCCTCCTGGCCAGCCAGAACCGCGACATCGAGACCAAGAACCTGGAGATCGAGCAGGCCCGCCAGGAACTGGAGGACCGCGCCCAGCAGCTCTCCCTGGCGTCGAAGTACAAGTCGGAGTTCCTGGCCAACATGAGCCACGAACTGCGGACCCCGCTCAACAGCCTCCTCATCCTGGCCCAGTTGCTCGCGCAGAACCCCAGCCGCAACCTCACCCCGAAGCAGGTCGAGTACGCGGGCATCATCCACTCCGCCGGCTCGGACCTGCTCCAGCTGATCGACGACATCCTCGACCTGTCGAAGGTCGAGGCGGGCAAGATGGACGTCAACCCCGAGCGGGTCCCCCTCAAGCAGCTCCTCGACTACGTCGATGCCACCTTCAGGCCGCTGACCAGCCAGAAGAGCCTAGAATTCGAGATCACGACCGCGACCGGAGTGCCGGTCGACCTGCTGACCGACGATTCCCGGCTGCGCCAGATCCTGCGCAACCTGCTCTCCAACGCCGTCAAGTTCACCGAGCACGGACGGGTGGAGCTGCGCATCGAGCCGGCGGCCGGCGGCGACCTGCCGGCCGGGCTGAACCACGGGGGCTCGATGGTCGCCTTCCGCGTGCGGGACACCGGCATCGGCATCGCGGAACAGCAACTGGAATCGATCTTCGCCGCCTTCCAGCAGGCCGACGGAACGACGAGCCGCAAGTACGGGGGCACCGGACTCGGCCTCTCCATCACCCGGGAGATCGCCCATCTGCTCGGCGGCGCCGTCACCGCCGTCAGCACCCCGGGCGAGGGATCCGTCTTCACCCTCTTCCTGCCCGTGGCCCGGACCGACTTCGCCGAGGGCGGCCGGCCGGGTTCGAAGGGCGAGGGCGACCGGCTGCCCGCGGCCGGCGCGGGGCCGAGGACGACCCCCGCGGCCGACGCCGGACGTCACCGGCGGCTCCTCGTCATCGAGGAGCGCAGCAACGGGCTCCTCACCCTCGTGGCCCGCAGCGCCGCCGACGACCTCACCGTGGGCCGGTCGGCCTTCGCGGCCGACGACCGCGTCGAGGTGGTGACGGCCGTCAGCGCCCAGGAGGCGGCCGCGGTCCTCGCCGCCGGGCCCTTCCACTGCGTGGTCCTGGAGCTGGGTCACGACGGGGAGGCGCTGCGCTTCCTGCGCGCCCTGGCCGGGGACGCGGCGCTGGTGTCGCTGCCCGTCCTCGCGCACGACAACCGCCGGCTCGACGCCTCGCAGCAGCGGGAGTTGGACGGGCACGCGGCGGCGCAGCCCCTGGAGGTGCTGAGCAGCCTGGACGAGTTGCGCGAGCGGATCGCGCTGCACCTGTCCGCGCAGGAACCGGGCGACGTGCCGTCCCTGGTCCGTTCGCAGGATTCCGCGGCGCTTCCCCAGTTCCTCGACAACGGGCTGGCGGGTCGGTCGGTCCTGGTGGTCGACGACGACGCCCGGAACCTGTACGCGATCAGCGGCATCCTGGAACTGCACGGCATCCAGGTGGTGCACGCGGAGAACGGCCGCGCGGCCATCGACGCGCTGATCGCCCACTCGGGGATCCACCTGATCCTGATGGACGTGATGATGCCCGAGATGGACGGTTACACGGCGACCGGGGAGATCCGTCGCATGCCGGCCTACGCCGACCTGCCGATCATCTCGGTCACCGCCAAGGCCATGCCGGGCGACCGGGAGAAGAGCCTCGCGTCGGGCGCCAGCGACTACGTGACCAAGCCCGTGGACGCCGACGACCTCATGGAACGCGTACGGCACTGGCTGCTGCCGCAGGACCCCGCGAGCGTCCCCCGTGCCTGACCCTACGAATCCCCGGGAGACCGGCGCCGTGAACGGCCCGAACGGCATGAGCGGCCCCGAACCCGAGGCCGGACCCCAGGAGGGCTCCGGGTCGGTCGGCGCGGAGACCGCGGACCTGGTCGCCGCCCGGCGGGCGGCCGGGGGCGACCGCGGCGACGTGGGGCGGTTGGCCGCCACCGTGGAGCGGCTGCGCCGGGAGGTGCGCGCGGCGCAGTCGGCCGCGGACGGGCGCTCCCTGATCGAGATGGCCAAGGGCGTCCTCGTCGGCCGGTTGGGCTGTGGGCCCACCGAAGCCGCGCGGCAACTCGCCTCCCTGGCAGGGCAGTCGGGCACCAGCGTGCTCCAGCTCTCGGTGGAGATCATCAACCAGGCCGCGCGGGACCGGGTCAGCGACGTGGCGGCGGAGTTCCTCGAACGCACCGCCGCGGAGTCGGACGGTCCGGACGGCGCGGCGGCGGTCCGGCTGCGTGCGGCCGAGAGCGGCCTGTTGTCCGCCACGGACGCCCAGGCCGTGGCCGTGGCCCTGTTGGAGAACGCGCTCGCTCCGCTGGGCGCGCTCGGCGTGGCCATCTGGCTCGCGGGCTCGGACGCCTCGCTCACGCTGGCCGGGCAGGCCGGGTTCACCGAGGAGGAGGCGCGCCGCTGGCACTACGCCCCGCCCGAGGTCGCCACGTACGCCCGGCTCGCGCTCACCGAGCGGGGGCCCGTCTTCGTCTCCCGCCTGTCCGACTCCGCGATGCCCTCGATCGGGCGTCGGGAGCACCCCCACGGCGGGCGGATAGCGGTGCCCGCCGGTACGGGTGGGCGCATCCACGGCGTGCTGGAGGTGGTCTGGCCGCAGCCGCTCGCACCGCAGCCGCCGCGCATCGTCCGGCAGATCGAGGCGTTGGCCGAGCTGTGCGCGCACACGCTGGAGGAGCCCGCGGAGCGGGTCTCCCCTTCCGCGCCGGGTGCGCCGCCGCATGCGGCCGTGGCCGAACTGACCACGCTTGCCGACCAGTTGCACGACCCGGCGCTCCTCCTCACACCGATCCTCGGCCCGGGCGGAGGGCTGACGGACTTCCGGATCCACCACGTCAACGACCGCTTCACCGACCCGGCCGGCCGCTTCCGCAGTGCCGTGCGGGGCTCGTCGTTCCTGGAGGCGTACCCGCTGGCCGCCGAGGGCGACGGACTCCTGGAGAAGCTGGAGCGCGTGTACGCGACCGGGGAGGCCTTCCGAACCCGGCGGATGGCGCTGACCGCTTTCATCGACGACGTCCCGATCACCGCGGTGGCCGATGTCAGCATCACCCGGCACGGCGCCGCCCTGTTGCTGATCTGGCGGATCGAGGACGAGACGGCGCGCCTGGCCAGCCTGCTCCAGCACGCACAACGACTGGGTCGGATCGGCGGGTTCGAGGAGAACGTCACCACGGGCGAGATCACCTGGAACGGGCAGCTGTTCTCCCTCTACGGCAGGTCCGCCACCTCCTCGCCGGTGCCCTTGGAGGACCTGCCCGGCCACGCCCACCCCGATGACGTCACCTCCATCAGCCGGTTCCTGCGGACGCTGATGCACTACCAGCGCGACGCCACGGTGGCCTTCCGGCTCCAGCGGCCGGACGGGGTCACCCGGCACATCCGCATCGTCGCCGAACCGGTACTGGAGGAGGACGGGTCGCTGTACGCGGTGCGGGGCGCCTACCAGGACATCTCCGCGCAGCACTGGACCGAGGTGGCGCTCGCCGCGACCCGCGACCAACTGGCCTACAGCGAGGCCGAGTCGGCGGAACGCAGCCGGCTCGCCCTCCAGTTGCAGCACGCGATCATGCCGCCGGCGCCCGCCCCCCTGGAAGCGCCGGGCATCCGCATCGGGGTGCGTTACCGGCCGGCCGAGTCCGAGGCCCTGGTCGGCGGTGACTGGTACGACTCCGTGGTCCTGCCGAACGGGCAGGTGCTGCTGTGCGTCGGCGACGTGGCGGGCCACGGCATCGAGGCGGCCACCGGCATGGTCGTCCTGCGCAACGCCCTGCGCGGACTGGCGGTGACCGGGGCCGGCCCCGCGCAACTGCTCACCTGGCTGAACGCGGTGGCCCACCACCTGACCAGCGACCTGACGGCGACGGCGGTGTGCGGGATCTTCGACCCGGACCGGCGGGTGCTGCGCTGGGCGCGGGCCGGGCACCTGCCGCCGATCCTGGTACGGGGTGCGCGGGCGACGGCCTTCCCGCTCAGCAAGGGGCTCCTGCTGGGGGCGATCGCGAACGCGGAGTACGTGGAGGAGGAGGTCCAGCTCGAAGCCGAGGACACCGTGATGATGTACACCGACGGGCTCGTGGAGCGCCGGGACACCTCGGTGATGGAGTCGCTCACCCAGCTGATGGAGCTGGCCGGGCGCGACGCCGTGACCCTGGAGAGCCGGCTCGACCGGCTCCTGACGTACAGCAGGTCCGACACGGACGACGACACCTGCCTCGTGGGCGTGCAGGTTCGCTGATCGGCATCGGCACGTCGGGCGGTCCGCGAGTCGGCCGGTCGGCGCCTCGGGCAGTCGGTGCGGCGGGCGGTCACAGGAAGCGGCGGATGGGCAGCACCGCCGCTTCCCGGGCGCGCTGGCCCAGCGAGCGCCGCTTCCACCGGCCGGGCCGGATGCGGTCGCTGGCTTCGAGGTCCCGGTCGTAGTGGCCGTCGAGGACGGCGGTGAACTCGACGTCCATGACGGCGAGCATGACCTCCTCGTCGTGGTCGAGCGAGCGCCGGTTGAAGTTCGTCGAGCCGATCAGCGAGACGACTCCGTCCATCGTCATGACCTTGGCGTGCATCATCGTCGGCCGGTACTGGAAGATCTGGACGCCCGCCTCGACGAGGGCCTCGTAGTGGTGCTGGCCGGCCAGCTGGCACACCCGCTTGTCGGTGTGGGCGCCCGGCAGCAGGATCTGGACCTCCACGCCCCTGCGGGCCGTCGCGCACAGCAGGTCCACGAAGTAGGTGTCGGGGGCGAAGTAGGCCGTGGCCAGGCGCACCCGTTCCTCGGCCGATTCCAGGACGACGCGGATCAGGGTCTGCATGTCCTGCCAGCCGACACTGGCCGAGCCGCGGACGACCTGGACGATCGCGTCGCCGACGGGTTCGTGGTCGGTGAACCGGTCCCGTTCGTCGAAGAGTTCGTCGTGGCACTCGGCCCAGTTCTGGGCGAAGGCGGCGGCCATCCCGTCGACCGCCGGGCCCCGTACCTCGACGTGCGTGTCGCGCCACTCCCGCGGATTGCGCGCGTCGCCGCACCACTCCTCGGCGATGCCGACGCCGCCGGTGAACGCCACTTCCTCGTCCACCACCAGGACCTTGCGGTGGCAGCGGTGGTTCTGCTTCAGGGGCGAGAGGTAGAGGGGCTTGCGGAACCAGGCGATCTCGACCCCGGCGCCGCTCATCTCCTCCAGGAGCTCGCGCTCGATGAGCCGGCTCCCGAAGCCGTCCAGCAGCAGCCGTACGCGTACGCCCTTCCGGGCCCGGCCGGCGAGGGCCGCGGCGAACCGGCGGGCGATGTCGCCCTTCCAGTAGACGAAGGTCATCATGTCCACGGTGTGGCGGGCCTCGTCGATGCGCGCCAGCATCCCGGCGAATATCTCGTCGCCGTTGCGGAGCGGGAGCAGGCTGTTCCCCTCGGTGGCGGCGATGCCGATCAGCCGTTCCAGCCGTCTGCGGATACGACGTATCCGCTGGTCGGCCCGGTCCTTCGGGGTCGTCCCGGCGGATTCGCCGACGCGTGGCGCCAGATCTTGATCAGTCATGCACATGCTCCTCAAGGTCGCCTCAGTATGAGGGTGCCGGGAAACCGGCCGGCTCCCGGGTAGGGTCGCGGCCATGAGCGGCCGTGAGCGCGTGCGCACCTGGGAGGTCCTCCCCGCGCGGGGCCCCTCGACGGCGTGGGTGACACTGTCCGGGCGCGGTCTCCTCGCCCGGGGGCGGGCCGTGGGCCTGCTGCCCGAGCCGTACTGGGTCTCGTACGCGCTCCGGGCGCCGCAGGAGTACGTGACCGCGCGCCTGCGCGTGACCGTCGAGCGGGCGGGGTCGACGCGGGAGCTGGACCTGCGCAACGAGGCGGGCCGGTGGACGGTGAACGGCGAGCACCGCCCCGACCTCGACGGGGCGCTCGACTGCGACCTGGGGCTGTGCCCCCTCACGAACACCATGCCGGTGCTCCGCCACGGCCTGCACCTGGGGCCCGGCACCGGGCCGCGCCACTTCCTGATGGCCTGGGTCTCGGTGCCCGACCTGGAGGTGAGCGCGAACCGCCAGACCTACACCCACCTCGCCCCCACCGCGCACGGGGCGCGCGTGCGCTACGCGTCCGGGGACTTCCGCGGCGACGTCGAGTTCGACCGGGACGGGCTGGTCCTGGACTACCCGGGCCTGGCTACGGCCCTCACCCGCTGACCGGCGCCGCCCCTCCCGCCCGGCCTACGGGACGTGGATCGTGGTGAGGCCGGAGAGGCCGGAGATCTCCAGGACGGGGACGAGGAGGGCGGGGGCGATCACTTCGATGCGGTCGGCGTGGGAGAACAGGACGCTCAGGCCGGCGCTGTCGAGGTAGTCGACGGCCGTCAGGTCCACCACAACGTTTCCCCGGGTGTTGGCGAGCGCCTCGTGCAGGCCGTCGGTGTTGGTCATGTCGATCTCACCGACGACGGTCAACAGGGTGGTGCCGTCGGGGCGGTGGCTCGGCGTGAGCGTGAGGGGGGTGGTCATCAGGCGATCCTCGTATGCATGTCGACGGTGGTACCGACGGGGCCGGGCGTGATGGTGACCTGTTGCATCATGGCGCGCATGAGGGCGACACCCCGCCCGCGGTGGCTGTTGGCGTCGGGCCGGGGGGTCTTCCAGCGGCCGGTGTCGGCGATGGTCACGTGCAGGTGGTCGACGAGGGCTTCGGCGCGTAGGCGGACGGTTTCGCCGGGGGCGTCCCGGTGGCCGTGTTCGATGGCGTTGGCGCACGCCTCTCCGGCGGCGACCAGGACGTTCTGGGCGGTGTGGGACGGCAGGTCGCACTGTTCGAGCCAGCGACGCAGGGCCGAGCGGACCGGGGCCAGCTGGGAGGATTCGGCGGGGAAGGTCATCTCCAGTGGGGCGGGGTGGCGGTAGAGCAGCAGGGCGACGTCGTCGTCGTAGCCGTCGACGGGAACCATCCTGTCCATGATGTGGGTGGCGAGGTCGTCCACGGCGAGGTCGCGCCCGTCCTGGACGGCTTCGCTCGCCTGGTCGATGCCGACGTTCAGGGAGCGGCGCCGGCGTTCGACGAGACCGTCGGTGTAGAGCAACAGGGTGGATCGGGCCGGCATCGTGCACTGGGCTTCGGGCCGCGCGGCGCCGGGGCGGACGGCCAGGGGGGTGGAGCGTCCCTCTTCCAGGAGCCGGGTGGGGCCGGTGGGAGGGACGAGGATGCCCGGCGGGTGTCCGGCGCTGGAGTAGGACAGCCGACCCGTCTCGGGGTCCAGGACGCCGCAGAAGACGGTCGTGCACAGGGCGCCGGCGATGCCCGCGGCGAAGTGGTCCAGGGCCATGAGCACCTGGGCCGGGCTGGTGTTCTGCAGCAGCAGGGCGCGGCAGGCGCTGCGCAACTGCCCCATCACGGTGGCCGCCTGGAGTCCGCGGCCGACGCAGTCGCCGACGACGATCCCGATCCGGCCGTCGGGCAGGGTGACGGTGTCGTACCAGTCGCCGCCGACCTCCAGGGGCTGGGTGGCCGGTTCGTAGCGGACGGCGAAGCCGGCAGGGAGCCGGGAGGGGCCGAGGATGGCGCGTTGCAGGGTGATGGCGGTCTCGCGCTGCTGGTCGATCTGGTGGACGCGGGTCAGCCCCTGGGAGAGGTGGCCGGCCAGCAGGGACAGCAGGAGTTCGTCCTCGCCGGTGAAGGGGCGCTTCTCGCCGAGGTCGAGCCAGAGCACCATGGGGCCCTCGGGGTGCTCCATGACGATGCCGGTCCCGGCGTGGAGGGCGACCGGGGAGAGCGGGGGCCGGGTCCGCAGTTCGGTGAGGTCGTGGCGCAGCGCGGCGGGCAGTTCCTGCCACGTGGAGGCGTCGGTGGTGGTCAGGGCGGGTTGGTCGCCGCCCTTGAAGACGGCCGCGCGGACGCACGTGGCGCTCCACAGCTCCTTGAGTTCGCCGAGCGCTCCGGCCAGCGCCTCGGGCAGGCTGGTGGCGCGGGACAACAGGGTGCTCAGGGAGGCGAGGGCGCTCTCGCGTTGGATGACGTAGTGCTCGGCGGTCACGTCGCGGAAGGTGCCGACGACGACCCGGCGCCCGGTGTCGGGGTCGTCGACCTGGTTGAAGGTGGCCGTGGCCCACAGCCGGTGTCCGTCGCGGTGGATGACGGGAATGGTGTAGGAGCCCTTGGTGCTGCCCAGGAGGCGGCCGAAGGCGGCCGAGACCTCCTGGTGGGCCTCGGAGTCGGTGTCCGCGTCCGGCCACCAGGGGTGGACCGCCCGGTAGGGCAGGCCTTCGGGGCCGTAGCCGAGGATGTCGGTGAAGGCCGCGTTGATCTCGATGACGGCGCCGTCCTCGTCGCAGACGAAGAACGCCTCCTGCAAGGAGTCGACCAGCGCGGTGCGCCAGCGGGCGTGGTGGTTGCGCAGGCGCGCCAGTTCCACGTTCGCCCGTACGCGGGCCAGTAGTTCCGCGGCGGCGAAGGGCTTGACGAGGTAGTCGTCGGCGCCGGCCCGCAGGCCCTCGATCGACGCTTCCTGCCCGGCCCGCGCGGACAGCAACAGCACCGGTACGGAGGCGGTCCGCGGATCGGTGCGCAGCGCGCTCACCAGGGCCAGACCGTCCAGGCGGGGCATCATGACGTCGCTGACCACCAGGTCGGGCGGGTCGACGCGGACGGAGTCGAGGGCTGCCATGCCGTCGTCGACGCAGGCGACCTCGTAGCCGGCGCCGGCCAGGATGCGGGTGAGGTAGTCGCGCATGTCGGCGTTGTCGTCGGCGACCAGGACGCGGGGGGCGGTCCCCTGTGGCGTCCCCGGCCGCGTCACGGGGTGGGCCACCGGCTGTGCGCCGTCCGTCCCGGCCCGCCCGGTGGCGTGGGCGGGCAGCCAGCGCAGCGCTTCCTGCGCGTACGGTTCGGCGGTGGCGGAGACCGCGGCGCCGCCCCTGCCGTCGGTGACCGCCTCGGCGGGCAGGTGGGCGACGCCGAAGGGCAGCCGGATGGTGAAGACGGTGCCGACGCCCTCGGTGCTGTCGGCGGTGATGGTGCCGCCGTGGAGTCCGACCAGCTCCCGTACGAGTGCCAGGCCGATGCCGCTGCCCTCGTTGGAGCGGGAGCGCGCGTTCTCGATCCGGTGGAACCGCTCGAACAGCCTGGGCATTTCCGCCTCGGGCACGCCGATCCCGGTGTCGGCGACCGTGACCACGGCCCGGCCGTCCTCTTCCCGCACGCGCACGGTGACGGAGCCGTCGAAGGTGAACTTCAGGGCGTTGCCGAGCAGGTTGAGCATCACCTTCTCCCACATGCCCCGGTCGAGGTGCACCGGTCGCGCGAGCGGCGCGCAGTCGACGCGGAGCTCCAGGCCGGCCTTCTCGAGGGCGGAACGGAAGACGCCGGCCAGTTCGGTGGTCGACCGGGACAGGTCGACGGGCTCGTAGCTCGCCTGCATCCGGCCGGCTTCGATCCGGGAGAAGTCCAGCAGGCTGTTGACCAGCTTGCCCATCCTCAGGCCGTTGCGCCGGATGACGTCAAGCTGCTCGCGGACCTCGGGGCCGGCTCCTTCGAGGCGGGCCCGCAACTCCTCGACGGGCCCCATGATCAGGGTCAGGGGGGTGCGGAACTCGTGGCTGATGTTGGAGAAGAAGGCGGTCTTCGCGCGGTCGAGTTCGGCCAGCTCCTCCGCCCTTCGCTGCTGGGCCTGGTAGCTGCGGGCGGAGGCGATCCCCGCCGCCACGTGCCCGGCGACCAGCTCGACGAAGCCGCGGTAGCCCTCTTCCAGTGCCCGGAACCGGTTCAGGGCGACGACGAGGAAGCCGTACGGCGTTCCGCCCTGCATGGGCAGGGGCACGACCAGGGCCTGGGTGGGCGGCTGCGTCCAGCCGCCGGTCGGCAGATCGGGGAAGAGGCCGCCGTCGAGGTCGACCAGCACCGATTCCCCGCGGGCCGGCGCCGCCACGGGCCAGGGCGCGGCGTCCGCGTCGGCGGGCAGCAGTGCGGGGGCGGCGGCGTGCCCGTCGGCGATTCCGGTCGAGCAGGCCAGTCGCGCCGCGCCGTCGTCGCCGTAGAGGTAGGTCAGGGTGAAGGGGAGGTCACGCGGGTTGCGGCCCAGTTGTCGGGCCGTGAAGTCCAGCACCTGCCGCTCGGTGCGCGCCACGCCGGGGTCGGAGCCCAGGTCGCGCAGGGTCGCCATCCGCCGCTCGCCGATGACCCGTTCGGTCTCCTCGCTCACCACGCAGAGCATGCCGACCACCTGGCCGGCGTCGTCGCGCAGGGGACTGTAGGAGAAGGTGTGGTAGCTCTCCTCGGAGTATCCGGAGCGCTCCAGGAACAACAGCAGCGCCTCGTCCCAGGTCGCCTTCCCCGTGGCCGTCACGGCCTCGATGCGCGGGCCGATGTCGTCCCAGATCTCCGCCCACACCTCGCTCGCCGGACGGCCCAGCGCCCAGGGGTACTTCCGGCCCAGGGTGTCGCGGCGGTAGGCGTCGTTGCAGAAGAACGTCAGGTCCGGTCCCCACGCCATCCACATCGAGAACCGGGAGGAGAGCAGGATGCTCACCGCGGTGCGCAGGCTCTGCGGCCATCCCTCCGGTGGTCCCAGCGGGGTGGCCGACCAGTCCACGGGGGCGAGGTCCCTGCCGACTTCGTCGTCGGCGGCGAACAGGTCGGGGCCGACGGGCCCCGGCCGCCGCTCGTGCTCGGCATCGTGTGAAGCCATTCCCGAGGCACCCTTTCGTTCCTCAACCGAACAGGCGTCGCATACCCGGCGCCGCATGCCCTACTCCGCATGACCGCCTCGCTGTGACGCGATCCGTAGGATAAGCCAGTCGTACGCCACCCGGAGAGTCCGGACATGCTCCTGACCGAACCGGGCAGCGGAGTCAACGATGACACCTCGATGCTCGCCCTGTCCGACCGCCCGCCCGTGTCAGTTCGTCCCACAGGAGAATCGGTGACCGACCGCACTCTGACCGTCACCAGCCGAACCCACCCCCTCGGTGCCTTCGTGACACGTGTGTCCGGTGAACTGGACCACCACACCGCACCCCGTTTGCGCGAGGCCATCCAGGAGGCGCCCTTCACCTCCGGTGAACGGATGGTGCTCGACCTGACGCCGCTGGTCTACTGCGACTCGACGGGCATCACCGTGCTCATCGCGGCCTACCACCGCGCCCAGAGCACCGGCGCGCACCTGATCCTGGTGGGTCCGAGTCCCGACCTGATGCGCGTGTTCCGCGTCGTCGGGATCGATCAGCTCTTCACCTTCCGCGCGTCCGTGGAAGAGGCCCTGGACTCCTGACGGGTCCGGCCGTACGCGCGGTCCTCGCGCGCCCCACCCGGGCGGAGGCCCTCCCGCCGTCCCGGGGACGGTCAGGCGTGCCCCTGGTGTGTCGTGCTCCGCACAGGTCCGGGCGCCGCCGACCCCGGCGGCGTCCGCGTCGAGCACCGCCCTCGGGCGGCCGCGGGCCGCTCGCGTGCGGCGGTGTCTCCTCCCGCCCGGGCTCGCGGGCTGTCACGGGATCGCGGTACCGGGGATTTCTCCGAGGCGGACGGTGGTCGTCAAGAGGCGTATTGGTGGGACTTTCGAGGCCGCCCGGCGGTCACGGACAGTGGCGTCACGTCGTCGTTGATCGACCGATCCGACTGAGGAGACTGACCACCGCATGGCCACTCACGACCGCGGGCCGCTGCCCCTGACCCCGCCGCAGAACGGCGTCTGGTTCGCACAGCAGCTCGACCCCACGCGCCTCGACTACACCATCGGCGAGTACCTGGAGATCCGCGGGGCGGTGGATCCGGAGCTTCTCGCCGAGGCGGTGCGCCTGACGGTGGCCGGGACCGAGTCGCTCTGCGTCCGCTTCGCGGAGGCGGACGGGGTGGTGTGCCAGATGCCCGCCGGACCTCCGCCGGTGCGGATGGAGACGGTCGACGTCAGCGGCCGGCCCGACCCGGACGCCGAGTCCGAGCGGCTGATGCGCGCCGAACTCGCCCGGCCGACGGACCCGGCGACCGGAGACGTGTGCCGGTACCTCCTCGTCCGGACCGGGCCGAACACCCACCGCTGGATGCAGGGCTACCACCACCTCGTCGCGGACGGGGTCACCGGCTCGATGCTCGCGCGGCGGACCGCCGAGGTGTACTCGGCGCTGGTCGCGGGGGACCCCGTCCCGGCGCCCGAGGCGGCGCCCTGGGAGCGGATCGTGGCCGGTGAGGAGGAGTACGCCCGCTCCGAACGGCTCGCCGACGACCGCGCGTTCTGGCGGGCCCGGCTGGACGGCGCCCCCGAGCCCGTCTCCTTCACCGGCAGCGCGCCCGCTCCCGCGTCCGGCACGACGGTGCGGGTGAGCGGCGCACTCGATCCCGCCGACGCCCGCACCCTGCGCGAGGCCGCGCGCCGGCACGGGACGCGCTGGTCGGCGCTGGTGGGGGCCGCGTCCGCCGCCTATCTGCACCGTGCGGGCGGCACCGAGGACGTGGTCCTCGGCCTGCCGGTCACCGGCCGCACCACCCCCGACGCCCGCCGCACGCCCGGCATGTTCTCCAAGGTCCTGCCGCTGCGGCTGGCCGTCACCGGGACCACCACGGTCGGCGAGCTGGTGCGCGCCACCTCCGGCGGCATCAAGGAGGCCCTGCGCCACCAGCGCTACCGGATCGAGGAGTACGGCGTCGCCGGCGGGTCGGACGGCGCCGGGCCCCGGCTCTGGGACGCCGCGGTCAACCTGATGTCCTTCGACTACGAGCTGTCCTTCGCCGGCGCTCCCGCGACCGCGCACAACCTCGCGGTCGGTCCGGTGGAACACGTCTCCCTCAACGTCTACGACCGGGGCGGGGACAGCCCGCCGACCGTCCAGGCGGAGGGCGACGCCGCCGATGTGAACCGCGACGAACTCGACGCCCTGCGGGTGCGGTTCACCCGCTTCCTGATCGCGCTGGCCGGAGCCGACGCCGAGGCCCCGGTCGACTCGCTGCCGTTCCTGACCGCCGCGGACGAGGAGCGCCTCGCCGCCTTCGGCGAGGGCGTCGTGGACCCCGCTCCCCGGGGCGGGCTGTTGCACACGCTCTTCGAGGAGGCGGCGGCGCGCACCCCCGACGCCGTCGCCGTGGTCTGCGACGGCCGGGAGGTCTCCTACCGACAACTGGACGCCTGGGCCCAGGACATCGCGGACCGGCTCGCACCGGAGGTGGAGGTCGGTACCCCGGTCGGCGTGTGCGTCGAGCGCTCACCCGCGATGGTGGCGGCGCTGCTCGGCGTCCTGAAGGCGGGCGGCTGCTACGTGCCGTTGGATCCCGGGCTGCCGCCGGAGCGGATCGCGTACGTGGTGCGCGACGCCGGGCTGCGTACGGTCGTCGCCGGGCCCGCCACCAGCGACCGGCTGCCGCTCGACCTGACGTCCGCGGTGGACCCGGGCCGGGCGCCCGACGGCGTCCGTGACGAGCGGGAGATCGGCGACGCGCGGGAGATCGGCGACGTCCGCGAACCCCTCGACGTCCGTGAGGCCCGTGAGGCCCGTGAGGGCGTGCGCGTGCCGGCCGCTTCGGCCGCCTACCTGCTGTACACCTCGGGCAGCACGGGCGAACCCAAGGGCGTGGTGGTCCCGCACGAGGCGGCCGTCGACTTCGTCCGCGCTCACCTGGCCCTGTGCGGCCTCGGCGGCGACCGCGGGTCCGCCGCCGCCGAGCGGTTCCTCGGCTTCGCCTCACTGTCCTTCGACGTGTCGGTGCTGGACGTCTTCGGCGCCCTGCTGAGCGGATCCACCCTGGTCCTCGCCACCGACGCCGAGCGGGTCGACGTCGACCGGCTCCAGGCGCTGCTCGCCGGGCACGCGGTGACGGTCGCCGACCTGCCGCCGGCGCTCCTGCCGCTGCTGGACCCGGCCGGCCTGCCCGCGCTGCGCTTCCTGTCCACAGGCGGCGAAGCTCCCTCGGGGGACGCCGTCGACCGCTGGGCGACGGGGGGCCGCGAGGTGTGGAACGCGTACGGGCCCACCGAGGCCGCGGTGTCCGTCACCATGCACCGGGTCTCGCCGCCCTCGCACGGCCGGATCCCCCCGATCGGGCGGCCGATGGCCAACCACCGCGCCTACGTGGTGGACCGGGGCCTGCGGCTGCTGCCGCCGGGAGCGACGGGCGAGCTGTGCGTGGCCGGCGCCGGACTGGCCCGGGGGTACGCGGGGCGCGCCGCCATGACGGCCGACCGCTTCGTGCCCGACCCCTTCCACGGTGTGCCGGGCGCCCGGATGTACCGGACGGGCGACCTCGTGCGCTGGTCGGCGCGGGGCGAACTGGAGTTCGTCGGGCGGGTCGACCGACAGGTCAAGATCAACGGTCACCGGATCGAGTTGGGCGAGATCGAGGCGGTGCTCGGCCGGCTGCCCTCGGTGGGACAGGCCGCGGTCGTCGTGCACGCGCCGGCGGGCGGAACGCGACGGCTGGTCGCCTTCGTGGCCCCGCCGAACGGCGGCACCGCGCCCGAACCGGGTCTGCTGGCGGCCGAGTTGGGCAGGCTGCTGCCGGGGTACATGGTGCCCCGGACCTTCGTGACGCTGGAGCGGCTGCCGCTCACCGCGGGCGGCAAGGTGGACCGCGCCCGGTTGTCCGTACCCGAGGCCGCGGCCCGTCCGCAGCACCCCGAGCGGCCGTACACCGCCGCCGAGCGGGCCCTCGCGGCGCTCTTCTCCGAGGCCCTCGGGGTCACCGCCGGGCCGGACGACAACTTCTTCGAGCTGGGCGGCGACAGCATCACCGCCCTGACCCTCACCAGCCGGGCGCGGGCGCGCGGCTTCTCCTTCACCCTGCGCGAGGTGTTCGCGCACAAGACGGCCGCCGCGCTCGCCGCGGCCGTCGGCGAGCCGGGCCGTACCGCGTCCGAGGTCGCCGGTCCGAGCGTCGAGGAGTGCGGGCCGCTCCCCGCGACGCCGATCATGCGGTGGCTCCTGGACGGCCCGGGCCCGATCGGCCGGTTCAGCCAGTCCATGGTGCTGGCGCTGCCGGTCGGCGCGGACGACGCGACGGTCGTACGCGTCCTGCAGTCGGTCGTGGACCGGCACGGGGCGCTCCGCCTCGGTGTGGTCGCCGGTGACGGGGGCCCGCTGTGCGCGGTCGGCGAGCCCGGCTCGGTCGACGTGTCCCGGCTGTACCGCACCGTCGGGGTGGCGGGCCTGGACGAGGCCGCCCGGACCGCCGTCGTGGACCGGGCGACGCGGGAGGCGGCCGGGCAGCTCGATCCCGCCGCCTCGGTGATGCTGCGGGCGGTGCGCTTCGACGCCGGTGGCGGTACGCCGGACCGACTGCTGCTGTGCGTGCACCACTTGGCCGTGGACGGGGTGTCCTGGCGGATCCTGACGGCCGACCTGGCCGCGACCTGGGAGGCCCTGACGGCCGGGCGACCGGCGCCGACCGCGGACGGAACGGTGTCCTTCCGCGCCTGGGCGCACCACCTCGAACTCCAGGCCCGCTCCCCCGAGGTGCTCGCCGAACTCCCCTTCTGGCAGGCCGCGCTGGAGCCCCTCGGCGCCGGGCCGGCGGCGCGGGCGCCGTGGAACCGGGTCCCGGATCCGGCACGGGACACCGCCGGTGCCACCCGTACGCTGACCCTCGACCTGCCCGTCGAGGTGGCGGGCCCGCTGCTGGCCCGGGTGCCCGGCGCGCTGCGCACCGGACCGGCCGAGGTGCTGCTCGCGGGCCTGGTCCTCGCGGCGCACCGGGTCCGCTCCCCCGGTACCTCCGCCGGACCGCTGCTGGTCGACCTGGAGGGTCACGGCCGCGCCGATCGCGACGGCCGTCACGACCTGGCGCGCACCGTGGGCTGGTTCACCACCCAGTACCCGGTCCGTTTCGACCTGGACGGCCTCGACCTGGACGCGGCGGCCCGGGGCGGCGAGGCCCTCGCCGAGCTGGTCGGGCGGATCCACTCCGCCGTCGCCTCGGTGCCGGACCACGGCACGGGCTTCGGGCTGCTGAGCCGGCTCAACCCGGACACCGCCGCCGTACTGGCCGAACCGGCCCGGCCCCGGCTGCTGTTCAACTACCTGGGCCGGTTCTCCGGCGCTGACGGGGTCGCCTGGGGTCCCGCCCCCGAGGCCGGCGGTCTGCGGGCCGAGGTGGATCCGGCGATGCCCGTCGAGCACGCCCTACAGATCGACGCCATGGCCGTGGACGGCGCCGACGGTCCCTCGTTCACCGCGGTGGTCACCCATCCCCGCGAGCTCCTCGACGCCGCCGAGGCGGACGCCCTCGTCGAGGCCTGGGGCGAGGCGCTGCGGCTGCTGGCGACCTGGACGGGCGCCGCCCGCCCGCGCCGTCTCACCCCCCGCGACCTGCCGCTGGTCGAGCTGACCCGGGCCGAGACGGACGCGCTGGGCGCCCGCCACACCGGGCTCGCGGACGTGCTGCCGCTCTCCCCGCTCCAGGAGGGCCTGTTCTTCCACTCCGCCTTCGACACGGGCGCGATGGACGCCTACACGGGCCAGATCGTCCTGACGCTGGACGGCCCGCTGGACGCGGGCACCCTGCGGACAGCGTGCGAGCGGCTGCTGCGCCGCCACCCGGCGCTGCGCTCCGCCTTCACCGACCAGGGGCTGGACGGCCCCGTACAGGTGGTCGTCGAATCCGTCGCGGCACCGTGGGAGGCGGTGGACCTGAGCGGTCTCGGGTCGGCCGACCGGCAGCGGGAGTGGGAGCGGCTCCTCGCCGTCGACCGGGCCCTCCGCTTCGACCTGGAGCGACCGCCGCTGGTGCGCTTCACCCTGGTGCGCTTGGACGGGACGCGGCACCGGCTGGTCATGACGAACCACCACATCGTGTGGGACGGCTGGTCCTCGGCGGTGCTGCTGCGCGACCTGCTGACCGGGTACGCCGAGTGCGCCGGCCCCGGGCAGCCCGGTCCGGTCGTGGAGGGGGTCGCGCACCGCTCGCACCTCGACTGGCTGTCCCGCCGGGACCACGTGGCCGCCGCGGCGGCGTGGAGCGCCGCGCTGGCCGGTCTGGCGGAGCCGACCCTGCTGGGCGCGGCCGACCCGAACCGGATCGACGCGCTTCCCGAGCGGGCCTCGGTGGAGCTGTCGGCGGAGCTGACGGCGCGGCTGACCGCGCGGGCCCGCACCGCCGGAGTGACCCTCAACAGCGTCGTCCAGGGCGTCTGGGCGGTCCTGCTGGGCCGGGTGACCGGGCGCGACGACGTGGTGTTCGGCGGGACCGTCTCCGGGCGGACGGCGGACGTCGCGGGCATCGAGGAGATGGTGGGGCTGTTGATCAACACCCTGCCCGTGCGGTTCCGGATCCGGGAGGGCGAGCCGCTGTTGGCCGCGCTCGCCCGGTTCCAGGACGAGCAGGCGGAGCTGATGGACCACCAGCACACCGGGCTCGCCGGCATCCAGCGGGCGGCGGGGCTGGGCACCCTCTTCGACACCACCGTCGTCGTGGAGAACTACCCGCTCGACCTGGAGTCGATGCGGGACCTGGCGGGCGGACCCCGGCTGACCGGGGTGGAGGGCGCGGACGCCACCCACTACACCGTCAACCTGATCGTGCTGCCCGGGGAGCGGCTGCGGCTGCACCTCGACCACCGTGCGGACGTCCTCGACGCGCGGACGGCGCGCAGCCTGGGCGAGGCGCTGGAGCGGCTGCTGACGGCCGTCGCGGACGCCCCCTCCACCCCGGTCGGGGAGGTGGACCTGCTCTCCGAGGAGCAGCACCGCCTGATCCGGGAGTGGAACGACACCAGCGTGCCGGTGCCCGACACGACGCTTGTGGAACTGTTCGAGCGACAGGCGGCCCGGACGCCCGACGCCCCGGCGACCGTCTTCCGGGGCGAGCGCCTGACGTACGCCGAACTCGACGCCCGCGCTGAGCGGCTGGCCGGGGAGCTGCGGGCCCGGGGCGCCGGTCCGGAGCGGATCGTCGCGGTGGCCCTGCACCGCTCCGCGGAGATGGTGGTCTCGCTGCTGGCCGTGCTGAAGTCGGGCGCCGCCTACCTGCCGGTGGATCCCTCGCTCCCGGCGGAGCGGATCGCCTACCTGCTGTCCGACGCCGAGCCCGTGCTGCTCCTCGCCGGCGAGGACGTGGCACGGTCCCTGCCGGCCGCCGAGGGCCTGCCCCGGCTGGACCCGGCGGCCGACCACGGTGGGGGCGCCGGTGCGGTGGGGCCGGCGCCGCTGCCCTCGCACCCCGCGTACGTGATCTACACGTCCGGGTCGACGGGGCGGCCCAAGGCCGTCGTCGTGGAGCACGCGGCCATCGTCAACCGGCTGCTGTGGATGCAGGACCGGTACGGGCTGGGCGCGGACGACCGGGTGCTCCAGAAGACCCCGTTCGGCTTCGACGTGTCGGTGTGGGAGTTCTTCTGGCCGCTGCTCACCGGCGCGACCCTGGTGGTCGCCGAACCGGGCGGCCACAAGGACCCCGCCTACCTCACCCGGGTGATCCGGGAGGAGGAGGTGACCACGGTCCACTTCGTCCCGTCGATGCTGGCGGCGTTCGTGGAGGACCCGGGGGCGGCCGGCTGCCGGTCGCTGCGCCGGGTCGTGTGCAGCGGCGAGGCCCTGCCGGAGGAGCTGAAGAACCGGTTCCTCGATGTGCTCGACGTGCCCCTGCACAACCTGTACGGGCCCACGGAGGCGGCCGTCGACGTCACGCACTGGGACTGCCGGCGCGAGGACGGCGGGCCCGTCCCGATCGGCCGCCCGATCTGGAACACCTCCCTGTACGTGCTCGACCCGCGGGGACGGCCCGTCCTGGTGGGCGTGACCGGGGAACTGTTCCTGGCGGGCGCCGGCCTGGCCCGCGGCTACCTGCGGCGCCCCGCGCTGACCGCCGAGCGCTTCCCGCTCGACCCGTTCGGCCCGCCGGGCTCGCGCATGTACCGGACCGGTGACCTGGCCCGCCACCGGGCCGACGGCTCGGTGGAGTACCTGGGCCGCACCGACGACCAGGTGAAGATCCACGGCTTCCGGATCGAACTCGGCGAGATCGAGACGGCCCTCGGCCGCCTCCACGGCGTCGGGCGCGCCGCGGTCGTCGTCCGCGAGGACGTCCCGGGCGAGCGCAGGCTCGTCGGGTACGTCGTCCCGGAGGCCGGGGCCGCGCCGGACCCGGAGGCGATGCGCGCCGAGCTGGCCCGCTCCCTCCCGGAGTACATGGTGCCGGTGCTGGTGGTCGTCGACGGCCTGCCCGTGACGGCCAACGGCAAGCTCGACCGCAGGGCTCTGCCGGCGCCCGCCTCGGCGCCGGCCGCCGGCTACGAGCCGCCCCTCGGGGAGACCGAGGAACTGGTGGCCGTCGTATGGGCCTCGGTGTTGGACGCGCCGCGGATCGGCCGCCACGACGACTTCTTCGTCCTCAGGGGGCACTCGCTGAGCGCCACCCGGGTCGCGGCCCGGCTGCGCCAGTCCCTGGGCCTGGACCTGCCCCTGCACACCCTCTTCGAAGAGCGGACCGTCGCCGCCCTGGCCGTCGCCGTCGAAACGGCCCTGCTGGCCGAACTGGAGTCCGAGCAGGACCCGTTCGGCGAGGACGCCGCCGGCATCGACCCGCCCGCGGGCACCGACCTGCCGGCCGGCGCCGACCCGACCGAACGCTCCGCCCCCTCCCCCGCGTCCGATGACGCCGTTCCCTCACTCGTACTTCAGGAGACCTCGTGACCACCCAGGAGAGCCTGCCGGCCGGCGTGGACAGCAAGTTGGCCGCCGCCCGCGAGCTGCTGCGCCGCCGGGTGCGCGCCGCGCTGGACGACTCGGCCGCCTCGACCGACACCACCGACACCACCGCCGGCGGGCCGGACGCCGAACCCGTCGCCTCGTTCGCCCAGGAGCGGATGTGGCTGGTGGACCGCATGGCGGACGGCACCCCCGGTTACGCGATCCCCGAGGTCGTACGGCTGCGCGGCCCCGTCCGGGCGGACCTGCTGCGCCGGAGCCTGACGGCCGTCGTGGCCCGCCACGCACCGCTGCGCACCGTCTTCGAGGAGCGCGACGGAGCCCCGCACCCGGTGGTGCTGCCCGCGCCGACGGCCGTCGCGCTGCCGCTGTTGGACCTGGGCGGCGGCCCCCTCGCCGAGTTGGAGGAGCGGGCCCACGGCCTGGCCCGCGAGGAGGTCCGCAAGCCCTTCGACCTGGCCGGCGGCCCGCTGCTGCGCGCCCTGCTGATCAGACTCGGCGCCGAGGACCACCTGTTGGTGCTGGTGGTCCACCACATCGCCACCGACGGCTGGTCCATGGGCCTGCTCTGGCAGGAGCTGTCCGAGGGCTACGCGGCCCTCCTCGCGGACCGGCCCCCCACCCGGGCGCCGCTCCCGCTCGACTACCAGACGTACGCCCGCACCCAGCGCGACCGCTTCGCCTCCGGTGCGATGGACGGACAGCTGCGCTGGTGGGAGAAGTCCCTCGCGGGACTGGAGCCGCTCGAACTGCCCGCCGACCGACCCCGCCCCACCCGGCGCAGCGGCGACGGCGCGAGCCTGGACTTCACCCTCGACGCGCGCCTCACGGCCCGGCTGCGGCGGATCGCCGAGGGCGGCGGCGCCACCCTCTTCATGACGCTCCTGGCCGGATTCCAGGCCACCCTGGCCCGCTACTCCGGCGCCACGGACGTCGCCGTCGGCACCCCGGTGGCCGGGCGCGACCGGGTGGAGCTGGAGCCCCTCGTCGGGTTCTTCGTCAACACCGTGGTGCTGCGGGCCGACCTGTCGGGCGAGGTGGGCTTCCGCGAGCTGTTGGGCCGGGTCCGCCGGACGACGGTCGACGCGTACGACCACCAGGAGGTGCCCTTCGACCGGCTGGTGGAGCACCTGCGTCCCGAGCGCGTCGGAGACCGCAACCCCCTCGTGCAGGTGATGTTCGCTTCGGCGCAGGACGAGACGGCCGCGCTGCGGCTGCCGGGCCTGGAGGCGCGGGCCGTGCGGACCGACTTCGGCGGTTCCCTGTTCGACCTGAGCGTCTTCGTCTCCGAGGGCGCCGACGCCTGCTCCGGTTCCCTCGTCTTCGACACCGACCTCTTCGACCGGGCCACGGCCCAACTGCTCCTGGGCCACTACCTGGAGCTGCTGGCGTCCGCCGCCGAGGAGCCCGACCGCCCGCTGGCCGAGCTGCTGCCCTCCGGCCGGACGGCGGCCCGGCTCACGGCCGAGGGCCACGGCGCGGTCCGCCCGGACCTCGCCCCGGCCACCCTGGTGGACCTGTTCGCCGAGCAGGTGCGGAGCGCCCCCGGCGCCGAGGCCGTGGTCTGCGGCGAGGAGCGCCTCACCTACGCCGAACTCGACGCCCGTTCCGCCGCGTTGGCGGCCCGGCTGATCGATGCCGGGGTGGTCCGCGAATCCCCCGTCGCCCTGCTGATGGAGCGCTCGGTCCACCTCCCGGTGGCGATCCTGGCCGTCCTGCGGGCCGGCGGGCTCTACGTGCCCCTCGGCGAGGGGTTCCCCGTCGCCCGGCTGCACTGGATGGTGGAGCGGACCGGCGCCCTGCTGCTGCTGACCGACCCGGCGACCGCCGGCCACGAGGCCGTCCGCACCTCGCCCGTCCCGGTGCTCGACGCGACCGCCCCGGTCGAGGCCCCCGCCGACGGCGCCCCGGCGGCCGTGCCCTGCGCGCCGGAGCAGTTGGCGTACGTGATGTACACCTCCGGCTCCACCGGCGAGCCGAAGGGCATCGGCGTCACGCACGCCAACGTCGCGGCGCTCGCCCGGGACGCCGCCTTCGGCGCCGCGCACCGGCGGGTGCTGGCCCACTCCCCGCTGTCCTTCGACGCCTCCACCTACGAGCTGTGGGTGCCGCTGCTCTCCGGCGGCCAGGTGGTCATGGCGCAGCCCGGCCGGATCGACACGGCGGCGCTGACCCGCCTGGTCGACGAGCACCGGATCACCTCGCTCTTCCTCACGGCCGCCCTGTTCAACCTGGTGGTCGAGGAGTGCGTGGAGCTCCTGACCCGGGTGCGGGAGGTGTGGACGGGCGGCGAGGCCGCCTCCCCGCACTCCTTCGGCCGGGCCCTGGAGCAGGCCCCCGACACCGTCCTGGTCAACGTCTACGGGCCGACCGAGACGACCACCTTCGCCACCCGCCACCGGCTCGACCCCCGTACGGGCGCCGTCGTGGACGGCCGCGTCCCCATCGGCGCCGCCCTGGACGACACCCGCCTGTATGTCCTGGACCCGCTCGGGCGCCCGGTGCCGGAGGGCGCCGTCGGCGAGCTGTGCGTGGGCGGCACCGGCGTGGCCCGGGGCTACCTCGGCCGACCCGGGCTGACCGCGCAGCAGTTCACCGCCGACCCGTACGGCGCGCCGGGCGCCCGGATGTACCGGACGGGCGACCTGGCCCGCCGACGCCCCGACGGCGCCGTCGACTACCTCGGCCGCGCCGACCAGCAGGTCAAGATCCGCGGTCACCGCATCGAACCCGGCGAGATCGAGGCCGAGTTGGCCCGACTCCCGCAAATCGGGCACGCCACCGTGGTGGTCCGCGAGGACACCCCCGGCGAGCAGCGCCTCGTGGCCTACGTGGTGGCCGCCGACGGCCTCCTCGCGGAACCGGCCGAGCTGCGGCGGGCCCTCGCCGCGCGGCTGCCCGCGTACATGCTGCCCTCGGCGATCGTCGCGCTCGACGCGCTGCCGGTGACCCCGAACGGCAAGCTGGACCGGCGGGCGCTGCCCGCTCCGCCCGAGGAGGGGGTGAGCCGGGCCGAGTTCACCGCACCGGCGACCGCGGCGGAGGAACTCGCCGCGACCGTGTGGAGCGAGGTGCTGGGCACCGGCCGGATCGGCCGCCACGACGACTTCTTCGCCCTCGGCGGGCACTCCCTGCGGGCCACCCGCGCCGTCTCCCGGCTCGGCGCCCGCCTGGGCACGGGGGTGCCGCTGCGGCTGCTGTTCGAGCACCCCACGCTGGAGCGGTTCGCGGCGGCGCTGGACGCCCTGCGCGCCGACGGCGCGGACGGCACGGCCCGCGCGACGGAACTCGCCGCGATCGGCGCCCGCCCGGCCGGAGCGGACGCTCCGCTGTCCTTCGCGCAGCAGCGGCTGTGGTTCCTGGACCAGCTCCAGCCCGGCCGGCCCGACTACAACATCCCCGTCGCCGCCCGCCTGCGGGGTCCGCTCGACGCCGACGCGCTGGCCGCCGCGCTGTGTGCGGTGGTGACCCGGCACGAGGTGCTGCGCTCGCGCGTCGTCGAGGGCCCGGAGGGTCCCGTACAGACCGTGGAGGCGCCGGAGGCCTTCGCGCCCCTGCGCACCGACCTGGGGGACCTGCCCCGCGCGGAGGCCCGCTCGCGGGCGCTGGGCCTGGCCCACGCGGACGCCGCCGCCCCCTTCGACCTCGCGACCGCGCCCCTGATGCGGGCCCGCGTGGTGCGGGTCACGGACGAGGAGCACCTCCTCGTGCTGGTGCTGCACCACACCGTCGGCGACGGCTGGTCGATGCCGGTGCTGTGGCGGGAGCTGTCCGGGGCCTACGCGGCGCTGCGCCGCGGCCGACGCCCCGAGCTTCCCGAACTGCCCGTCCAGTACGGCGACTTCGCGTACTGGCAGCAGCGCCGTCTGGCCGACGGCGGGGCCGACGCCGGGATCGCGTACTGGCGCGGCGCCCTGGGCGGGCTGCCGGCGCTGGAGCTGCCCACCGACCGGCCCCGGCCGCAGGTGCGCTCCGGCGCGGGCGACGCCTTCGTCTTCGAGGTCCCGGCGGAGCTGGCACAGCGCCTCGGCGCTCTGGCCCGCGAGCGCGGGGCGACCCTGTTCATGGTGCTCCTTGCCGGCTTCCAGGCCCTCCTGGCCCGCTACACGAGCCAGGTCGACATCGCGGTGGGCTCCCCCATCGCGGGCCGCGACCGCACCGAACTGGAGCCGCTCATCGGCTTCTTCGTCAACACCCTCGTCCTGCGCACCGACCTGTCCGGCGACCCGGACTTCGACGAACTGCTGGGGCGGGTGCGCCGCACGGCGCTGGCGGCGTACGAGCACCAGGACGTCCCCTTCGACCGACTGGTGGAGGAGCTGCGGCCGGAGCGCGACCTCAGCCGCAATCCGCTCTTCGACGTGCTGTTCCAGCTCCACCCCGAGCAGCTCGACTCCCTGCCGCTGGACGGAGTGGAGGTCGAGAGCCTCGACACCTCCAACGGGACGGCCAAGTTCGACCTCAGCCTCGCGATGACGGAACACCCCGGCGGGCTGACCGGCACCGTGCAGTACGCGACCGACCTCTTCGACCGGGCCACGGTCGAGCGGTTCGGCGCGCACTACCTGCGGCTGCTGGCCGGCGCGGCCGAGACCCCCGACGCGCCGCTGTCACGGCTGGACGTGCTGTCCCCGGAGGAGCACGCCGCCCTCCTCGGGGAGGAGCCGGCGCCCCGGGCGGACCGGCCCGCCGCCCGGACCCTGCACTCCCTGGTGGCGGAGCAGGCCCGGCTGCGGCCGGACGCCCCCGCCGTGACTTGCGAGGGCCGCTCCACCACCTACGCGGAGCTCGACGCGGCCGCCAACCGGCTGGCCCACCGGCTGCGCCGCGCGGGGACCGGCCCGGAGACCACCGTGGCCGTCATGGCGGGCCGCGACCCGCGCATGCTGCTCTGCGTCCTGGCCGTGCTCAAGGCCGGTGGCGCCTATGTCCCCGTCGACGCGGGGCACCCGGCCGACCGGGTCCGCACCGTCCTCGCCGACAGCGGCGCCCACCTGGTGCTGACGGCGGGCCTGCCCGGCGGACTGACGGCGGGCCTGGCCGGTTCCCTGCCGGTCCTGGACCTGGACGCCGAGCGGCACCTGATCGACGCCGAGCCCGCGACGGAGCCGGCCGCCCCCGCCTCGCCGGCGCACCTCGCCTACCTGCTCTACACCTCCGGGTCCACCGGCCGCCCCAAGGGCGTGGCGGTGTCGCACGCGGCGATCACCGGCTACCTGGCGGCCCTGACCTCCACCTTCGACCTCGGCCCGGACGACGCCGTGCTCGCCCGTACGGCGTTGACCTTCGACCCTTCGGTGCGCGACCTGTTCGCCCCGCTGACCACCGGCGGGCGGATCGTACTGGCCTCGCAGGACGAGGCCGGGGACCCCGACGCGCTGGCCCGGCTGTTGCACGGGGAGGGCGTGACGGCGCTGCTGTCGATCGTCCCGTCCATGCTGGAGCCGCTGGTCGCCGCCGCCCCGGGGCCCGCCCCGGCGCTGCGGCTGGTGATGACCACCGGCGAGGCGCTGACGGCCGGCCTGGCCCGCGCCGCGCACACCCTGGGCACGCCCGGCCGGCTGCGGCTGGTCAACCAGTACGGCCCGACGGAGTGCACCAACACGACCACCTACCACGTGGTGACGGACGCCGACATCGAGGCGGGCCGCATCCCCATCGGGCGACCGCTGCCCGGCGCCCGGGTGCTCGTGCTCGGCGAACACCTCGAACCGCTGCCCCGGGGCGCGGTCGGCGAGCTGTTCATCGCCGGACGCGGGGTGGCCCGCGGCTACCTCGGCGATCCGGCCCGCACCGCCGAGGCCTACCCGCCGGACCCCTACGGTCCGCCCGGCTCGCGCATGTACCGCACCGGCGACCTCGCGCGGCTGCGCTCCGACGGGGTGCTGGAGTTCCACGGCCGCCGCGACAACCAGGTCAAGGTGCGCGGCCACCGGATCGAACTCGGCGAGGTCGAGGCGGCGTTGCTGCGCCATCCCGATGTCGCACGGGCCGTCGCCGCCGCGCACGGCGAGGGCGCCGACCGGCTGCTCGCCGGGTACGTGGTGTGGCGGGACGGGAGCGGAGATCCGGCCGCCGTCCTGGACTTCGTACGCGCCGCCCTGCCGGCGGCGATGGTGCCCTCCGCGCTGGTGGTGCTGGACGCGCTGCCGCTGACCCCGAACGGGAAGACCGACCGCAGGGCCCTGCCCGCGCCGGGCCCCGGCACGGGCGGCGGACTCCGGGCCCACGTGGCCCCGCGCACCCCGCTGGAGCGGACGGTCGCCGAGGTCTGGGAAGAGGTGCTCGGCGAAGGCCCCATCGGCGCCCGGGACCACTTCTTCGAACGCGGCGGACACTCCCTGCGCGCCACCCGGGTCGTCTCCCGGCTCCGCGCCCTGTTGGGGCTGGACATTCCGATGCAGCTGCTCTTCCGCCACCCGGTGGCCGAGGACCTCGCCCGGGCGCTCGCCGCCCTGGGCGCGGCCGGGACGGGGGCGGGCGCGACGATCCCCGCACTGCCCGAGGGACCCGGCCCGCTGTCCTTCGGACAGCAGCGGCTGTGGCTGCTGGACCGGCTCCAGCCGGGCCGGCCCGACTACAACATGCCCGGAGCGGTACGGCTGGAGGGGGAACTCGACGCCGCCGCGGCGCTGGGCGCCTTGGAGGACGTCGTCGCCCGGCACGAGGTGCTGCGCTCACGGATCGAGGAGAACGGGGAGGAGAACGGCGACGGGACCGGCGCGAGGGGCCGCTCGGGAATCGGCGCGGACCTCGGCTCGGACCTCGGCGCGGCCCGCGTCGTGCCCGGTCCGGCCGGGATGTTCGCCCCCGCGTTCACCGACCTGTCGCACCTGCCGGCCGACACCGCCGGACAGCGGGCCCTGGAGCTCGCGGCCGAGGACGCCGCGCTGCCCTTCGACCTGGCGGCCGCGGGCCCGATGCGGGCGCGGCTGGTGCGGATCGCGGCGCGGGAGCACCTCCTCGTCATCGTCGCCCACCACATCGCCTTCGACGGGTGGTCGGTGGGCGTGTTCTGGCGGGAGTTCTTCGCCGCCTACCGGACGCGCACCGTCGACGGCGCCGAACCCCTCCCCGAACTCGCCGTTTCGTACCGCGAGTTCGCCGCCTGGCAGCGCGATCGGCTCGGCGGTGACGCGCTCGGCGACACCCTGGCCTACTGGCGCGAGCGGCTCGGCGGGCTCGCCCCGCTGGACCTGCCCACCGACCGGCCCCGGCCGGCCGGCCCCTCGGGACGCGGCGAACAGTTCCCCTTCGTCCTGCCCGAGCCCCTGCTGCGCGGCCTGCGCGACCTGGGACGACGGCACGACGCGACCCTCTTCATGGTGCTCCTGGCCGGCTTCCAGGCCCTCCTGGCCCGCTGGTCGGGTACCGAGGACGTGGCGGTGGGATCGCCCATCGCGGGCCGCGACCGGGCCGAACTGGAGCCGCTCATCGGCTTCTTCGTCAACAACCTGGTGCTGCGCACCGACCTGTCCGGGGATCCCGGCTTCGGCGAGCTGCTGGGGCGGGCCCGCGAGACGGCCCTGGGGGCGTACGCCCACCAGGAGGTGCCGTTCGAGCGGCTGGTGGAGGAGGTCCGGCCGGAGCGCGACCTGAGCCGCAACCCGCTGTTCCAGGTGATGCTGGTGCTCGACGAGGAGGCAGGCGCGCCGCCCGCGCCGGCCGGGTTGGCCGTCGAACCGCTCTCGCTGGCCAGCGGAGCGTCGAAGTTCGACCTCTCCCTCTACTTCGTCGAGGAGGCGGGCGCACTGCGCGGCGAGGCCGTGTTCGCCACCGACCTCTTCGACCGGGAGACCGTCGAGCGGATGACCTCCGCCCTGACCGAACTGCTCACGGCCGCGGTGGCCGACCCCACGACCCCGCTGCGCGCACTGCCCCTGATGGGCGCGGCCGAGGAGCGGCGGATCCTGCGCGCGGGCAACGGCGTCGCCGAGCCGGCGGCGGAGCGGCCCCTGCACCTGCTCGTCGGCGAGCAGACCGCCCGTACCCCCCGGGCCACGGCCGTGGACGACGGGACGCGCGTCCTGACGTACGCCGGGCTGTGGGAGGTGTCGGGCCGGCTGGCCGGGCAGCTCGCCCGGCTGGGCGTGGGCCCGGACACGGCGGTGGCCGTCTGCGCGGAACGCTCCGTGCTGCTGCCGGCCGCGCTGCTCGGCGTACTGCGCTCCGGCGGCCTGTACGTGCCCGTCGACCCCGGCTACCCGGCCGACCGGATCGGCTACATGCTCGCGGACAGCGGTGCCCGGGTGCTGGTGGTGTCGGGCGCGCCCGACACCGTGCGGGCACCGGACGGGGTCACCGTGCTGGACCTCGACGCCCTGGCCGAGGACGCGCTGCCCGAGAACGCTCGGCCCGAGGACGCCCCGCGCGGGCACGCGACCGGAGGCGGCGCCGACTTCACACCCGTGCGCCTGGACCCGGAGCACCTGGCGTACGCCCTCTACACCTCGGGCTCGACGGGGCGCCCGAAGGGGGTCACCGTCCCGCACCGGGCGCTGGCCAACTTCGCCCGGGACATGGTGCGCAGGCTGGAGCTGACGGCCGGTGACACGGTCGCGGCGCTCACCACCGCCTCCTTCGACATCGCGGTGCTGGAGCTGCTGGTCCCGCTCGTGTGCGGGGCCACCGTGCGGGTCGTCGACCGGGAGACCGCGCGGGACGGCGCCCTGCTCGCGAAGGAGCTGGACTCGGCGGCCGTCACGGTGGTGCAGGCCACCCCGGCCACCTGGCACCAGCTGATGGAGTCCGGCTGGCAGGCGCCCCACCTCCGGGCGCTGTGCGGCGGCGAGGCGCTGCCGGCCGCCCTGGCGGAGCGACTGCGCACGGCGCTGGGCACCGTGTGGAACGTGTACGGGCCCACCGAGACCACGGTGTGGTCCACGGCGCACGCGCTGTCCGCTCCCGTCGGCGAAGGGCCGGTGCCCATCGGCTCGGCGCTGGCCAACACCCGGCTGCACGTGTTGGACCCGGGCCTGCGCCCGGTGCCCGTCGGCGTGTTCGGCGAGCTGTTCATCGGCGGTGACGGGGTGGCCCGCGGCTACCACGGCAGGCCCGCGCTGACCGCCGACCGGTTCGTGCCCGACCCGTACACGGCGGGCGGACGTCTGTACCGCACCGGTGACCTCGTACGACGCCTCGCGGACGGCACCCTGGAGTACCGAGGTCGGGCCGACGGCCAGGTGAAGGTGCGCGGCCACCGGATGGAGCTCGGCGAGATCGAGGCCGCGCTCGGCCGTCACCCACGGGTGCTGGCGGCGGCGGTGGCCGTCCACGGCACGGGGGTGGATGCCGTCCTGGCCGGCTACGTGACCTGGCGCGACGAGGAGGGGGACCTGCGGGAGCTCGGCGACTTCCTGCGCCGGGACCTGCCCGAATACATGGTCCCGGCCGTCCTCTCCGCGCTGGAACGGCTCCCGCTCACCCCGAACGGCAAGCTCGACCGCAAGGCGCTGCCCGCTCCCTCGGCGGACGCGGCACGCGGCGACGGAGCCGGGCGGGTCGCCCCGCGCGACACGACCGAGCTGCGGATGGCGCGGCTGTGGGAACAAACCCTCGGAACGGCCCCGATCGGGGTCCGCGACGACTTCTTCTCCCTCGGCGGGCACTCGCTGAAGGCGTTCGCGCTGATGGCGGCCGTGCGCCGGGAGTTCGGGGTGGAGCTGCCGCTGAACATGGTGTTCCGCCGGCGCACCGTGGAGCTGCTGTGCGAGGCGTTGCCGGAGGCCGGGGCGATCGCCGCGAGACTGCTGGTCCCGCTGGCCGACGGCGACCCGTCCCGGCCGCCGCTGGTCCTCGTCCACCCGCGGGGCGGCGACGTCGTCTGCTACCGCGACCTGGTGCGGGACCTGGCCGCCCGGACCGGGGGCGCCCGACGGGTCCTCGGCCTGGAGTCGGTGGGCTACAACACCGACGAGACCCCGCTGGAGCGGGTGCCCGAGATGGCCGAGCGCTATCTGGCGGCCCTGCGCGAGGAGCAGCCGCACGGCCCGTACCTGCTGGCCGGCTGGTCCTTCGGCGGTACGGTCGCCTACGAGATGGCCGCCCGGTTGGAGGCCGTCGGTGAGGAGGTCGCCTTCCTCGGCCTGATCGACGCCGCCGCGCCGGGCACGACCCCCGCCACCGCCGGTCCCGACGCGGCCCCGGGGCCGGTCGATCCGGACCTGCTGCGGTACGGCATCGCCGCCGGGCTCGACGCGGGCGCGGCCCGCGAACTGGACGAGGAGGAGCTGCTCGACGTCCTGGTGCGCCGGGGCCGCGAGGAGGGCAGCCTCCCCCGCACCTCCCCCACGGAGGCCCTGCGCAGGCTGCTGCGGGTCGCCGAGGCGAACGGGACGGCCTCCGCCGTCTACCGCACCGACGCCGTACTCGGTGTCGACCTGCACCTGTTCACCGTCGACGAGCGCCACCTCGAGCTGGCGACGCCGCTGGTGGACCCGGAGCGGTGGCGGCCGCGCACGGCGGGCGCCGTCGTACGGGCCGCGGCCCCGGGCAACCACCACGACCTGGTGGACCCCCCGCACAGCGCCGCCCTGGCGGAGCTGCTCGCGGCGGCCCTGCCCTCCTGATCCCTCCGCATCCCTTTACGCATCCCCTTCCGCATCCATCGAGGAGAACACCGTGAACGACTCGTCCCCGCAGCAGTACCTGGTCGTGGCCAACGCCGAGGAGCAGTACTCCCTCTGGGAGGCCGGCCGGCCCGTCCCGCTGGGCTGGACCGAGCAGGGCCCGAGCGGAACCAAGGAGGAGTGCCTCGCGCACATCGAGCGGGTCTGGACCGACATGCGCCCGCTCAGCCTCCGCGTGAGCATGGCCGGCTGACCCGACGATCCCGGGCACCCCGCCGCCCGGCAGCCCGCACGCGCGGGCTGCCGGGCGGCGCGGCGGTGCCGGAAGGAACCCCGCATGACCAGCTCGTACACCGGCGGCTCCACCTCGCCGCGCCGCATCACCCCGTTGGCCGCCCTGGTGGCGGTCTCCGGGATCTCCTCGCTCGGCATGGCGATGACCCTGGTCGCCGTGCCCTGGTTCGTCCTCCACAGCACCGGCAGCGGCACCCGGACCGGACTCGTCGCCGCCGCCGAGGTGGTGGGTCTGCTGTGCTCGGCCGTGCTCGCGGGCCCGGTGGTCGACCGGCTGCCCGTCCGCGCGGCGAGCATCGGGGCCGACCTGTTGACGGCCGCGGCGATCAGCCTGGTCCCGCTGCTGCACGCCTGGGACGCCCTGCCCCTGCCCGTCCTGATCGTCCTGGTCTTCCTGGTGGGGGCCGCCCGGGGGCCGGCCGACACCTCCAAGCAGCTGCTGCTGAGCGGCGCGATGGAGCAGGCCGGAGTCACGGCGGAACGGGCCACGGGCTGTGTCGAGGGGGCCCGCAGGATCGGCATGATGACGGGGGCGCCGCTGGCCGGCCTGCTCATCGCGACCGTCGGCCCCGTGCGGACCCTGTGCGCGGACATGGCGGCGATGCTGCTGTGCGCCGTCCTCGTGACGGCCCTGGTCCCGGCGGCCCCGCCGCACGCCCGACCGGCCGAGGGCGGACCGCGGCCCGGTTCCTACGTCGAGGAACTGCGGACCGGCTTGCGCCAGTTGCGATGCGACCGGCTACTGGGGGCGATGGCGGCGGTCCTGCTGCTGACCAACGCCCTGGACGGGGCGCTGAACGGGGTGCTCTATCCGGCGTACGGCACGCAGGTGCTGCGCAGCAGCGCCCTGTTCGGGGCGATGGTGACCGCCGTCGGGGCCGGGGCCCTGCTCGGGGCGGCGCTGTACGGCTGGGCGGGACACCGGATGCCGCGCCGGGCGGTCTTCGTGGGGGCCTTCGTCCTGGTCGGGGCGGTGCGGTGCGCCGCGTTGGCCGCCGAGCCCCGGGTGCCGGTGCTGCTGGCGGCGCTGGCCCTGTCCGGCATCGGGTCGGGGATCGTGGGCCCGTTGATGATGTCGGTGGCCTTCCAGCGGGTGCCCGAGGAGGTCCGGGGGCGGGTGTTCGGCCTGCTGGTCGCCGCCGCGCTGGCGGCGACGCCCCTGGGGATGCTCGGCGCCGGACTGTTCCTGGACGCCCGGGGGTTGGTGCCGGCGCTGCTGGGCACCGGGGCGCTCTACCTCGTGGTCACGCTCACCCCGCTCGTGTTCCCCGTATGGCGCGAACTCGACGTCCGGGGCGCGACGGATCCCGCGAAGTCCGCGGCGACGAAGCCGACTTCCGAGGAGCCTGCGGGGCGGGAGTACGCGCCGCTGGTCGCTTCGGGAGCGGGAACTCGGTCCGAATAAGCGCCACTTATGCGCATTTGCCGCCCCTCACCTTAGCGCCAGGCAGTTTGATGAGCAGCCGGATTCGCCGCCGGAACACCCCGTGCACGGCAAGGTTGGTCATGCACCGACCAGGCGCGGACGGCCCACGAAGCGGTCCGCGTCCGCACCAGACCACTCGCATACCTGGGGAACCCATGCTCAAGCGATACGTGATCGCCCTGTCCGTCACCGCGTCCGTCCTGCTGCTGCCGGCCGCCGGCGCCGCTCAGGCCGCCGACGACACCACGGCCGCTCCGGCCGCGACCACCGCGACGGCCACTGCCGGGGGGCAGACCACCACCACGGCCCAGACGCCGCGCCAGATACGTACGCCCAACGGCGCCGTGGTGACGGTCGGCACGACGTCGAGCACCCACCGGGTGAGCGACCCGACCGACAGCTCCTGGGGCGGCTGACCACGCCGGCCCGGAAGGGCCCGGTCAAAAGGGGGGAGGGAGGCTCGCGGACGCGAGCCTCCCTCCCCCCTTTGTTGCCCCCCCCGGCGCGGTCAGCCCTCCCGGCTCAGCAGGGAGATGACGGCGTAGCGGGCCCGTGGCGTGCACGCGGCGCGGCGCGACCAACGGGCCGGGACGTACAGCACCTCGCCGGGCAACAGGCGACACTGGAAGGAACGCGGCAGGCCGTCCTCGCCCGGACCGGCCAGCTGCCAGGTCACGGCGCCGGCGATCTGGTGGATCAGCAGGTGTTCCCGGCCGTCGGCCCGTTCGGCGGCTGCCACCCAGGCGCCGTCGGGCGCCGCGTCCGGTCCGCCCGGCGCGGCGCCGGCGCCCTCCACCCGGTCCAGTCGGACCGACAGCCCGGTCAGGGAGCCGAGTTCGCCGGTGAACCGCTCCACCTGCGCCCGGCGCACGTCGTCGCCGCCCGGCGTCGTGTCGGCTTCCGCAGCGGATTCCGCTTCCGACTCCGCTTCGGGCTCCGCGCGGAGGTCCGAGTCGGAATCCGGGTCGGCTTCCGCGTCGGATTCCGCGTCGTCGCCGAACGCCGGGTTGTCGTACTCGGGCCACAGGACACCGGGTGCCCGGTCCAGGTGGACCGAGAGGAACAGGGCGATCTCCCGCAGGTGCGGGGCCTCCTGCTCACGGCCTTCGTCCGGCATGTCCATTACGCGCCCCTCTTGCTCCGCCGACTGTCTGCCGGGCCGCGCCGCGCACGCGCCGGGCTGCGGCACGTTCGCGGCGGGGCCCCACAGCTCCCATCGCAGCAGCATGCGACACGTTCCCCGTCTGACGACAGACACGAGAACGCGTGACAGGCGCCACGGGATCAGCCGACGTCGGGCTCCCCCTCGCGATCGGCGGCGGAATCGACCTCGGAACCGGCCTCGGCCTCCAGGTCCAGCAGGCCGCGCGCCGCGGCGGCCACGCCCGCCTGGAAGCGGCTGCCCGCGCCCAACTCCTGCATGATGTCGGCGATGTGCCGCCGGGCCGTGCGCAGCGACATCCCCAGGCGCCGGGCGATGGCCTCGTCCTTCAACCCGGCCGCGAGCAGCCGGATGATCGTCTCGTGGATCTCCCGGGCCACCTCTTCGAGCCCCTGGCCCGCGGCGGCCGAGAACGGCGAGGCCAGGTCCCAGGTCTGGTCGAAGATGTCGCAGAGGTAGGCGACCGTCGAGGGTTCGCGCACCACCACGGCGCCCCAGCTGCCGTCGGCGACGGGTATGAAGGCCAGTTCGCGGTCGAAGGCGATGAGCCGGCCGAAGAGCTCGTGCGCCGTACGGTACTGGGCCCCCAGGGCGGAGGCGGCCGCCACGTACGCCTGGCTCGGTCCGTTGAAGCGGGCCGTGTGGTGGTAGAGGGTCCGGATGGAGATCCCCCGCTGGAGCATGGCCTCGTCCCGCCTCAGCGCCTCCTGCATCGCCTCCGGGACCCGGCTGCCACCCCCGGGCTGCGAGCTGAGCATCTCGGTCGTGCAGGCGAGGGAGGCCCGGTTGAGCGCCCCGCGCACCTCCTCCAGGTTCTCCAGGACCTCCAGCGAATCCCCCGCCGAGCGACGACCCAGGTAGTGGGGCAGGAAGCGCCCCAGGTCCTCGCGGATCCCACTGATCGCCCGCTGCTGCTCGCGGATCTGCGCCTCCAGGGGCGCGACGAGCTGCTCGGCGGCGGTGTCCGGGGCCACCGCGAAGGCCACCGACGGATCCCCCGGACTCACGTGCAGCAGGCGGGCGGCGCGCAGCCGCGCCACGCTGCGCCGCACCTCTTCGGCTTCGCGCCCCGTACCGGCTGCCACCGCGTCCACGTTCACCGTGCGGTGTTCGAGGACCCAGCCGTAGACATCGATGTCGACGTCGACATCATTCGGATCGGACACCACGTCAGATGTTTGCATTGGCCCACTTCGCCCTTTTCGCCCCCGGTCGCTTTACTGCCAGGCACTTTGGTGAGGTGCCCGCCCCCTGGCGTCAGGATATGCAGGACGAAAGTCTGTACCTGACGAACGACAGTCGATGCCCGGCCACTTCAGGTCCCCCAACGGCCGAAACGGCGCGATCCCGCCGAGCGGGATCACGCCGTCTGCCGGTCGGGGCGCCGCGGCCCGACGTCCACCCCTCATCATCGATCAGGAAAACGGAGCCCCCCATGCTCGACACCACGCTCATCGCCCCCGCGCCGGAGCTGCCCACCCTGACCCCCCGCGAGCAGGAGGTGCTCGCCTACCTCGCGCAGGGCGACACGTACCGGATGATCGCCCGCCGGATGGGGCTGAGCCCGCACACGGTCGACACCTACCTCCGTCGGCTGCGCAGCAAGACCGGCACGGTCAACCGCACCCAGCTCACCCACATCGCCTTCCGGCTCGGCTACTGAGCCGGCCCGGGGGTCGCGGTCAGCGGGTCCGGGGCCGCGTCCTCGAAGTCACGCATCCGGCGCAGCGGGGAGCAGAGCAGAACCAGCGGGGCGGCCGACAGGGCGGCGGCGCACAGCCACAGCGCGTCGCGCACGCCCAGGAGTTCACCGAGGACGCCCGCCAGCAGGCCGCTCAGCGGCAGGACGCCCCACACCAGGAAGCGCATGGTGGCGGTCATCCGGCCCAGCAGGTGCGGCGGGCAGACCGTCTGCCGGTAGGTGACCTGGCAGATGTTGTACACGGTCACGCCGGCCGACTGGACCAGTGACCCGAGCACGAACAGGCCGATGCGCCAGTCGTCGTCGGCCAGCGGCAGCAGCAGCCCGAAGGGCATGGTCAGCAGCAGGGACAGCCAGGTGAGGCGCGCCGCGCCGACGGCCCGGGTCAGCCGGTCCGCGGCCGTGGCCGCGAGCACCGAGCCGATCGTGGCCGTCGTCAGGACCCAGCCGACGGCGGCGGGCGCCAGCCCCACCGTCCGGGTCAGGAAGAGCACCTCGATGGCCATCACGGCGCTGAGGAACAGGTTGACGGCGGCCGTGTTCAGGGCGATCAGCCGCAGGATCCGGTGGCCCAGGACGTAGGCGAGCCCCTCGCGGATGTCGCGCAGCAGGTGCTTGGGCGGGGCGGGCGCCGGCTTCTCCTCGCGGGCCTCGATCCGGCCGAGCAGCACCACGGAGACCAGCGAGGTGACGGCCTGGCCGGCCAGGGTCCCGGCGGCGCCGAACAGTTGCACCAGGAAGCCGGCGATGCCGGGGCCGGCGAACTCCGCCCCGGAACGCACGGTCTCCAGCTTGGAGTTGCCCGCGATCAGGGTGTCCCGGCCGATGAGGGTCGGCAGGTAGCTCTGGTCGGCGACGTCGCCGAACAGCCGGGCGCACCCGAGGAGCAGGGCGCCCACGTACAGCAGCGTCATGGAGTGCAGGTCGAGCAGGTAGGCCACGGGCAGCGCGGTCAGCAGGACCGTGCGGGCCAGGTCGGCGGCCATCATCACGCGTCGTCTGCGCATGCGGTCGACCCAGGCCCCGGCGGGCAGGCCGAGCAGCAGGAACGCCGCGTGTTCCGCGGCGGCCAGCAGGCCCGCCTGCATCGCCGAGGCGTTCAGGGTGAGCACGGCCATCAGCGGCAGGGCGACGTAGGTGATGCTGCCGCCCAGCTCGTTGCAGATGTGCGAGGACATGAAGAGGCGGAAGTCCCGGCGCTGTCGGCGCTCCGGGGCCGCCCCGGCCGCCGTGTCCGCCGGAGCGGCGGGTTCGGGGGCGGGGGCGGACTCGTCGGTGGTGACGGACACGGGTGCGTTCCTTGTCTGGTCGCGGACGGGGTCCGCGGGCTGCCGGCTCATCGGGGTTCGGGGGCGGGGAGCGCCCGGGGGTCGAGCTTGCCACCGGGGGTCCGCGGCAGCCGGTCCATCAGCGTCACCGTGGCCGGTACGAGGTATCCGGGCACGCGGGCCAGGAGGTGGCGGCGCAGCTCCTCGGAGGTGAGGGGGCTGCCGGGGGCGACGGCGGCCCAGGCGGCCACCTGCCGGCCGCCGGGCGCGGTGACGGCGCGGGCCACGACGTCGAGGACGTCGGGGTGGGCCGCCACGGCCGCCTCGACCTCCTTGAGCTCGACGCGGTGGCCCCGGATCTTGACCTGGTCGTCGGCGCGGCCGAGGAAGACGAGCGGGCCGCCGGCCGTGCGCGTGACCCGGTCGCCCGTGCGGTACATGCGCTCGCCGGGTCCCTCGGCGAAGGGGTCGGCGACGAACCGTTCGGAGGTCAGCGCCGGCCGGCCGTGGTAGCCGCGCGCCAGGCAGGCCCCGGCGAGGTACAGCTCGCCCGCCGCGCCGGGGGGCGTCTCGCGCAGCTCCTCGTCCAGGACGTAGGCGCGTACGCCGGCGAGGGGTTCACCGAGCGGGATCACCTCGTCGCCCGCGAAGCCGGCCAGTTCCGGCGGCGCCGGCTCGTACGAGGTGGCGGTGATCGTGGACTCCGTGAGGCCGTAGCAGCTGATCACGGGCGGGCCGCCGGCGGCGTTCCAGCGGACCAGGTCGGCGGTCCGGCCGGCGTCGCTGCCGATCACCACAAGGCGCAGGGCCCCGGGCAGCGGGCGCGGGGCGCGCTCCACGTCCTTGGCCCACTGCGCCCAGTAGGGGGTGGGGAGGTTGACGACGCTGACCCCGTGCTCGGTGAGGAACGGCTCCAGTTCGGCGGGCGAGAGGACGTTGTCCCGGACGAAGACGGCCGTGCCGCCCGTGCACCAGGTGGGCAGGGCCTCCTCCAGACAGACGTCGAAGGCGGGCGCGGCGAACTGCAGGATCCGGTCCCCGGCGGTCAGCCCGTAGCGTCCCGCCAGGCTGTGGACCTGCGCGGCGAGTCCGGCGTGGCCGACCGCGACGGGTTTGGGCTGCCCGGTGGAGCCGGAGGTGAAGAGCACGTAGGCCAGGGAACCCGGGGCGACGTGGACCGGCGGTTCCGGCGCCCCGGCGGGCGCGGTCGACGGCGTGGAGCCCGTCGCAGCCGTCGCCGCCGTCGCCGCCCAGAACAGCTCGGTCCCCGTGCGGCGTTGCAGCGCCGCCGCCGCGTACGTGTCCGGGGCCACCGCGTGCCGGGTTCCCGCGGCGCGCAGCAGGGTGCGCAGCCGCTCGTCGGGGGCGTCGAGGTCCACCAGCAGGGGGGCCGCGCCCGCGTACCAGATGCCCAGCAGCCCCACCGCCCAGTGGATCCCCCGACGCGCCCCCAGGAGCACGGTGTCCTCCGGTCCGGCGCCGGCGGCGCGCAGCTCCCGGGCCACCGCGCGGGCCCGCCGGTCGAACTGGCGGTACGTCAGTTCCCCCTCGGGGGCCAGGACCGCCGTGGCGCAGGGCGTGAGTGCGGCCCGCTGCGCGATGCGCAGGGGTACGGGGGTGTCGGTGCGGGTCATCGTGCTGGTCTCTCCTCGGTGGTGCGGGCGGGCGCTGCGCGGGGGCGCGGCGGGGTCAGTCCCGGTCACGGGAGCGGGGGCGCAGGGCGGGGCGGGCGGGTGCGGCGGCCTCGGACGCGGGGGCGGCCAGGCGGGCGGCGACTCCCGCAGGGGTGGGGGTCTCGAAGAGGTCGCGGATGTTCAGCCGGACGCCGAGGTCGGTGGTGATGCGGCCGGTCAGCCGGGTGGCGAGGAGGGAGTGGCCGCCGTGGGCGAAGAAGTCGTCGTCCATGCCCGCCTCCTGGAGGCCGAGGACGGCGGCGAAGATCTCGCAGACCGCCTTCTCGGCGGGGGTGGAGGGCAGCCGTCCGGCCGGGCGGTGCACGGTGGCCGGGTCGGGGAGCGCCTTGCGGTCGAGCTTGCCGTTGACCGTGAGGGGGAACTCCGGCAGGTGCAGGAACAGCGACGGGACCATGTAGTTGGGCAGGGTCCGGCCGAGTTCGGCGCGGACCTCGTCGGTGGTGGGGGTCCCGGTGAAGTAGCAGACGAGCCGCTGTTGGCCCGCGTGGTCCCGGTCGACGGCGACGACGGCCTCACCGACGCCGGGCACGGCGCGCAGCGCGGTCTCCACCTCGCCGAGTTCGATGCGGTTGCCCCGGATCTTGACCTGGTGGTCCTGGCGGCCGAGGAAGTCGAGCTGGCCGTCGGCCCGCATCCGGGCGAGGTCGCCGGTGCGGTACATGCGGCTGCCGGGCTCGGCGGTGAAGGGGTCGGGGACGTAGCGCTCGCTGGTGCGGCGGGGGTCGCGCAGGTATCCGGGGCCGACGCCGGTGCCGCCGATGAAGAGTTCGCCGGGCACGCCGGGCGGTACGGGGGCGAGCGCGGCGTCGAGGAGGTAGAGGGTGTTGTTGCGCAGCGGCCGGCCGACGGGCAGCCGGCCGTGTTCCAGCTGGGCGTGGACGTCGGGGCCGATGAAGGCGTGGGTGTTGTCGTCGGAGCACTCGGTGAGGCCGTAGGCGTTGACGATCGCCGCGGCCGGGTGGCGCGCGTACCAGCGGGTGCACAGTTCGGGCGGCAGGACCTCGCCGTTGACGATGAACCAGCGCAGCTCGGGCAGGGCCGGGGGTTGGACGCCGGTGTCCCACAGGTCGACGGCGGCGCGGACGAAGGAGGGGACCGTCTCCAGGACGGTGATCCCCCGGCGGGCGGCGTCGTCGAACAGGGCGGCGGGGTCGCGGGCCGTGTCGCGGGTGACGAGGTGGACCTGTCCGCCGGTGATCAGCGGGGCGAGGATCTGCCACACGGAGATGTCGAAGGTGAGCGGGGCGTTCATGACGACGCGGTCGCCGTCCCCGAGGTCGAGGTCCTCGACCTTGGCCAGGAGGTGGTTGTTCATGCCCCGGCGGTGGACCATGGCGCCCTTGGGCTTGCCCGTGGAGCCGGAGGTGAAGCAGACGTAGGCGAGCGCGTCGGGTCCGCCGGCCGGCGCGGGGCGCCCGGTCGGGGCGGCGGCCGTGTCGTCGAGGACGAGGACGGGCAGGCCGCCGGGGACGGCGGCGGCGATCTCCTCGGCGCGGGCGCGCTGTTCGGGGGCGGCCAGCAGCCGGGCGATCCCGCCGGTGGCGAGCAGCTCGGCGGTACGGGTGACCGGTCCCTCGGGGTCGAGGGGGACGTAGGCCGCTCCGGAGGCCAGGATGCCGAGCATCGCGACGGGGACGCGGGCGGTGGGCTCGCTGAGCACGGCCACCAGGTCGCCGGGGCGGACGCCGTCGGCGAGCAGGATCGGGGCCAGGGCGTCGGCGCGGGCGACGAGGGTCGCGTAGCTCAGCTCGCGGCCGGTGTCGTCGGTGACGGCGACGGCGTCGGGGCGGCGCTCGGCCTGCCGCCGGACGCGGTCGACGACCTCCGCGTAGCGCTCGTCGCGGGCGGTGTCGTTCCATTCGACCAGGACGCGGTGGCGTTCGGCGGGCGAGAGCAGGTCCACGGCGCCCGCCGGGCAGGACGGGTCCTCCGCGACGGCTTCCAGCAGCCGGGCGAGGCGCTCCAGCAGGGCTTGGGCGGTGTCCCGCTCGAAGACGTCGGGCCGGTAGTCGATCTGGAGGCGCAGCCGGGTGCCGGGGATGGCGGTGAGCGAGAGCGGGTAGTGGGCGGCGTCGTGGGGGTCCACGCCGGTGACTTCGAGCCCGCCCGCGCCGAGGGCGGCGAGCCCGGCGGCGTCCACCGGGTAGTTCTGGAAGGCGACGCAGGAGTCGAAGAGTTCCCCGGCGCCGGCCAGCCGCTGGATCTCGACGAGACCCAGGTGGTGGTGGTCGATCAGCCGCGCCTGCTCGTCCTGGAGCCGCTCGAACAGGGCGATGAGGGGTTCGGCGGGGTCGATCCGCACGCGGACCGGCACGGTGTTGATGCACAGGCCCACGATGTCCGCGACGCCGGCCAGTTCGGGGTCGCGTCCGCTGACGACGGCGCCGAAGACCACGTCCTCGGAGCGGACCTGTCGGCCCAGCAGGACCGCCCAGGCTCCCTGGAGGAGGGTTCCGGGGGTGATCCGGTGCTCGCGCGCGAGGGCGGTGAGGCGTTCGGTCAGGGTCTGCGGCAGGTACGTCTCGACGCGGTCGGGCAGGACCGGGGCGGGCGGCGGGGACACGGGCGCGGTGCGGGTCCCGCCCGCCAGGCCGTCCAGGGCGCGGGTCCAGGCGTCCTGGGCGGCAGCCGTGTCGCGGCTGTGGAGCCGGTTCAGGAAGGAGGAGTAGGGGGTGACCGGGCCGAGGGGGGCGTCGTCGGCGTCGTGCAGGGCAAGGAGTTCGCGCACGAGGACGGGCCAGGACCAACCGTCCATCAGGATGTGGTGGTAGGTCAGCAGCAGCCGGTGGGACAGCGGGCCGGTGCGGACGAGGGTGAAGCGCAGCAGGGGCGGTCGGGCGAGGTCGAAGCGCTCGGCCCGGTCCGCCTCCAGCAGGGTCAGGGTGGCGGCGGCGCGGTCGGCCTCGGAGTGCCCGGACAGGTCCGCCTCCCGCCAGGGGGCGCGTACGCCGCGCTGGACGACCTGGGCGGGTTCGCCGGTGGCGCGGCGCAGGAAGCCGGCGCGGAGGTTGGCGTGCCGTTCCAGCACGGTGTCGGCGGCGGCGCGCAGCCGGATCGCGTCGAGGGGGCCGGAGAGGTCCAGGAGCAGTTGGGCGACGTAGACGTCGCGGGCCTCCTCGTCGAAGAGGGCGTGGAAGAGGATGCCGTCCTGGAGCGGGGACAGCGGCAGGACGTCTTCGACGAGGGAGCGGGTGGCGGGGGCGGACGGCGGCTGGTTCACGGGGTGTTCCTTCTGTGGTCAGGCGGACTGGGTGCGGCGGGCGCGGCGGACGATCGGCGGCTCCTGCGCGGCGGCGTCGATCGCGCCGTCGGCCCGGGCGGCGGTCAGCGCGGCGGCCAGTCCGGCGACGGTGGGGTCGGTGAAGAAGCTGCGGATGCCGACGACGGCGCCGAACCGGGCCCGGACCTCCGCGAGCAGTCGGGTGGCGAGCAGGGAGTGCCCGCCGAGGTCGAAGAAGCCGTCGTGCACGCCGACGCCCTCCTGGCCCAGGAGCCGCTCCCAGATCGCGCACAGGGCGCGTTCCTCGTCGGTGCGCGGGTCCTGGTGGGTGCCCGCGCCACCCGTCGTCGCCGGGTCCGGGGCGGGCAGGGCGACCGTGTCGGTCTTGCCGTTGGCCGTGACGGGGAAGGCGTCGAGCAGGGTGATCGTGGTGGGCACCATGTAGTCGGGCAGCCGGGTGCGCAGGTGCTCGCGCAGTGCGTGCGCGGTGGGTGCGGGGGCGCCCTCGGCGGGGACCGCGTAGCCCGCCAGCGCGGGACCGGCAGCCGTGTCCACGACGGTGACGGCGGCCTGGCCCACGGCCGGGTGGGCGGCGAGGGCGTGCTCGATCTCGCCGGGCTCGATGCGCAGTCCGCGGATCTTGACCTGGCGGTCGGCGCGGCCGAGGTACTCGACCCGTCCGTCGGTGTTCCAGCGGGCGAGGTCGCCGGTGCGGTACATGCGGGCGCCCGGGGGGCCATACGGGCAGGCCACGAAGCGTTCCGCGGTCAGCGCGGCGCGGTCGACGTAGCCCCGCGCGAGTCCGGCGCCCGCGATGTACAGCTCGCCGGTGACCCCGGGCGCCACGAGGCCGAGCCGCTCGTCGAGGACGTGCAGGCGCGTGCCGTCGAGCGGGCGGCCGATCGGGACCGACCCCTGGGGTGCCCGCGCGCCGGGCGCGAGGGCGTGGGTCGCGGCGAAGGTGGTGGTCTCGGTGGGGCCGTAGGCGTTGGTGACCGTGGTGTCGGGGCAGGCCTCGCGAACCCGGCGGACCATGGACGGGGAGGCGGCCTCCCCACCGGTCATCACCTCGCGCAGCGAGCCGAGTTCGGCCGGGTGGCGGTCGGCGAGGACGTTGAAGAGGGTGGCGGTCAGGAAGGTGCCGGTGACCCCTTCCTCGGCCATCAGCCGGGCCAGCCCCTCGACGTCGAGGTCGCCGGGCGGGGCCACGACGACGAGGCCGCCGTTCAGGAGCGGCACCCACATTTCGTACGTGGAGGCGTCGAAGGCGTGCGGGGAGCGGAACAGGACCCGCTCGTGCGCGCCGCCCCGCCAGCGCCGGTCGGTGGCGAGGGCGACGACCTCGCGGTGGGCCACGGCCACGCCCTTGGGGGCGCCGGTGGAGCCGGAGGTGTACATCAGGTAGGCGAGCGCGTCCGGGTGCCCCGCCGGGGCGGCCGCCGTGGTGGGCGCGTCGGGCGCGGTCGGGTCGGCGGGCGCGGTGGGGTCGGCGTCGTCCGGGCGCAGGACGTGGCGCGGGCCCGCCGGCAGGGGCTCCGCTTCGGGGGCGTCGGTGACGAGGACCGCCGCCCCGGCTCCGGCGATCACGGCCTCGGTACGGGCGCGGGGGGCGCGGGCGTCCAGCGGCAGGTAGGCGGCGCCGGCCTTGAGGATGCCCAGGCAGGCGGCGACGAGGTCGGCCGAGCGGTCCATCCGTACGGCGACGACCTCGCCCGGGCGCACGCCGAGGGTCCGCAGCCGCCCGGCGATCCGGTCGGCCCGGGCGTCGAGTTCGGCGTACGTGGTCTCGTGGCCCGCGCAGCGCACGGCGGGCCGGTCGGGGTGGGCGGCGGCCCGCTCCGCGAACGCCTCGTGGACGGTGCGGGTGTCGGCGTCGACGGGGGCGCCCTGCCAGTGCTCCAGGAGGTCGGCGCGCTCGCCGGGCAGCAGGACGTCGAGCGCGGCGATCGGGGTGTGGGGGGCGCGGACGACGGCGCCGATCAGGTGGACGAGCCGGTCCAGCAGGCGCCGGGCCGTGGCCCCGTCGAACAGGTCGCTCGCGTACTCCAGGCCGAGGGCCAGGCCCCCGGGCTCGCCGGTGACCGGGTCGTGGAGCTCCTCGACCTCCAGGGTGAGGTCGAACTTGGCGGTGTCGGTGCGCACCGCTTCCAGCCGCGCCCGCAGCCCCGTGAAGGAGGGTGCGTCGGTCTCCGCGCGCTGGGCGGAGACGGCGACCTGGAAGAGCGGGTGGCGGGAGGGCGAGCGGGCCGGGTTGAGGCGTTCGACCAGGGATTCGAAGGGCAGCTCCTGGTGGGCGTACGTGTCCAGGGCGGCGGAGCGCACCCGGGCGAGCACCTCCGTGAAGGTGGGGTCTCCCGAGGTGTCGGCGCGCACGATCAGGGTGTTGACGAAGAGGCCGACGAGGTCGGTGAGGGCTTCGTCCTCGCGCCCGTCGACGGGGCAGCCGAGCGGCAGGTCGGTGCCGGCGCCGAGGCGGGTGAGCAGGGTCGCGAAGGCGGCCTGGACGGCCATGAACGGGGTGGCCCGGGCGCCCCGGGCCAGCGCGGCGAGGCCGGCGTGGACGGCGGCGTCGGTGCGGGTCTCCACCAGGGCGCCCCGGTGCCCGGCGACGGCCGGGCGGGGCCGGTCGGCGGGCAGCGCCAACTCCTCGGGCAGGCCGTCGAGGACCTCCGCCCAGTGGCCGAGCAACCGCGCGTGCAGCGAGTCGGGGTCCTGGGCCCGGCCGAGGACCTCGCGCTGCCACAGGGCGTAGTCCGGGTACTGGACGGTCAGTTCGGGCCACCGGGGCGGCAGGCCGGAGAGCCGGGCCGTGTAGGCGGCGGCGAGGTCGCGGACCAGGACGTTCAGGGAGTGGCCGTCGCCCGCGATGTGGTGCAGGACCAGGAGCAGGTAGTGGTCCTGGTCGCCGTCGGTGAAGAGGGCGGCGCGCAGGGGCGGTTCGGCGGCCAGGTCGAAGGGGCGGGCGGCGGCCTCCGCGGCCCGCGCGGCGCGTTCGTCGGGCGGGCAGGTGGTGACGGTGAGCGGGGGGACGGCGTCGGCGGCGTCCAGTACCCGCTGGTGGGGGCTGCCCGCCTCCTCCGGGAAGACGGTGCGCAAGGCTTCGTGGCGCCCGCTCACGTCCGCGAGGGCGGCGGCGAGTGCGGGTCGGTCGAGGACTCCGTGCAGGCTCAGTCCGGCGGGGATGTGGTAGAGCGCGCCGTCGGCTCCGTCGCGGGCGTGGAACCACAGCCGCTGCTGGGCGTGGGAGAGAGGGATCACAGCAGGGCTCCGAGCTGGGATTCGAAGGTGTCGAGGTCGGCCTGGCTGACCTGGGTGAGGGATACGTCGGAGGGGGTCAGTCCGCCCGCGTCCGGGCGTGCGGCGTGCAGGGCGACGGCGCGCAGCATGGTGAACCACTCGTGCGCGAGGTCGCGTACGCGCTCGGCCGGGAAGGCGTTGCCGGCCCAGGTCCAGGTCGCGCTGAGGGTGAGGCCGTCCGGGCCCTCGTGGGCGGCCGCGTTGACCTCGACGGCGTGGGCCATCGGGAGTCCTTCGTCGGCGTCGTCGAGGGCGAAGGCGTGCCCGGGTGCGGCGTCCCAGGGGGCGTCGCCGCCCATGGGGAACCGGCCGAGGTAGTTGAAGCCGATCTCGGGGACGCCGCGCGCGGCGAGGTCGGCCGCGGTGCGGGAGTTGAGGTGGCGCAGCAGTCCGAAGCCGATCCCCTTGTCCGGTACGGCGCGCAGTTCCTCCTTGACCAGGCGCAGGGCGGCGCCGACGGCGGGTCCGCCGGCGCGGGCCTCGTCGAGGTCGGGGCGGCCGAGGGCGAGGCGGACGGGGAAGACGGTGGTGAACCAGCCGACGGTGCGCGACAGGTCCAGGCCGTCGACGACGTCCTCCCGGCCGTGGCCCTCGACGTCGACGAGGACGGCGCCCTCCTCGTCCGTGCCCGCCTTCCCGTCCGCGCGGCGCCGGCCGAGCACGGCCAGGGCGAGGGCGGTCAGCAGGACGTCGTTGACAGTGCCGTTGACGAGGCCGGGCGCGGTGGTGAGCAGGGGGCCCGTCACCTCGGGACCCAGGGTGAGGGTGAGGGTGTTGTCCGCGCTCTCGGGGTCGAGGCCGCCGGGCGCCCGCACTCCGGCCAGCGGGTACGGGGCCGCGCGCAGGGCGGCGGCCCAGCGGCCCGCCTCGGCGGTGCGGCGGCCGGAGGTGGCCTCGGCGCGCAGCAGGTCGGCCCAGTGCGCGAAGGGGGTGTGGGCCGGTTCCAGCGCGGGTTCGCGGCCCTCGGCGAGCGCCGTCCAGCAGGCCCGCAGGTCGTCCTGGAGGATCCGCCAGGAGACGCCGTCCACGACGAGGTGGTGGACGACGAGCGCGAGCCGGCCCTGTCGCCCGGCTCCCCGGTCGAGGTGTACGGCGCGCAGCACGCGGCCGTCGCGGGGCGAGAGGAGCCGACGGGCCGCGCGCATCCGCTCCCGGGCCAGGGCCGGCAGTTCCTCGTCGTCGACCCCGTGGGCGTCGACGTGTTCCAGCAGCTCCGCCGCGGTCACGGAGCCGGCGGGCGGGACGAAGGCCTCGGCGCCGGGCGCGCCGATGCCGTCGGGCAGCCTCAGGCGGAGCGCCTCGTGGGTGTCGAGCAGGGCCTGGACGGTGCGTTCGGCCGCCGCGGCCCCGAAGCCGGGCGGGGTGCGCAGGACGAGCGACTGGTTGTACGTGTCGACGGGGCCGCCGAGTTCGCCGAGCCAGCCCATGATGGGCGTGGGCGCCAGCGGGCCGAGGCGGCGCGGGGGCGCGAGCGGTCCGGCGCCGTCCCGCACCCGGGCCTGGGCGAGGGCGGCGGCGGCGAGCGCGTGCACGCTCTCGGCGCGGAGCACGTCGCGGGTGCTGACGGCGAGTCCGGCCGTGCGGGCCCGACTGACGACCTGGATCGCCTGGATGCTGTCCCCGCCCAGCCCGGTGAAGCTGTGGGCCGGATCGACGTCGGTGAGGCCGAGGACGTCGGCGAAGAGGGCGCGCAGGGTCCGTACGGGGTCGACGTCGGCCGCGCGCCCGGTCCCGGCCGCGTGCCCGGTCTCGTCGGAGGGCTCGGAGCGGCGGGGGTGGTCAGCCACGGGGCGCGGTCCCGGCGAGGGCGGCCACCAGGGACGCGGGGCGCATGTCGGTCCAGACCCGCTCGACGTGGTCCAGGCAGGCCTGGCGGCCGTCGGGGCCGTGCACGACGCTCCAGCCGGCCGGGACGGCGTTGCCGGCGGGCCACAGGGAGTGCTGGAGCTCGTCGTTGCGGACCACGACGTAGGCGGCGTCGTCGTTCTCGAAGGGGTTGCTCATGGTGGGTCACCTCACGGGTCGGGGTGCGGCCGTACGGTCGTACGGCCACGTGATCGGTGGCGGGTTCGGTGGCGGGTTCGGTGGCGCGGGTCAGGCGCGGGACGGGGCCTCGACGTCGAGGCGGACCAGGGCGCGGGCCGCGTCGAGGGCCGCGTGCACCCCCTCGGGGTCCGGGTGGCGGGCGATCACGTGCCCGAGCCGGTCGGAGGCGCTGCGGGGCCTGCGGACGGAGGCGCCGGGGGCGGCGGTGACCAGCACCGACTCGACTCCGGCGACGGCGGCGGCGTCCCGGACGCCGTGGGCGGCCGTGAGGACTCCGTCGGCGTCGGCGAGGAGGAACTGGATCCCGGCGTGGCCGCCCGGCTCGGGCTTGAGGTCCGAAGGCAGGTCGAGGGCGGCGCGGAGCTGCTCCCCGAGGAGGTCGACCCCGGTGGCGAGCCGGATCAGTTCGGGGATCATGCCGCCGGCCGGGCGGGGGTTGATCTCGATGAGGGAGGGCCCGTCGGCGGTCAGCTTGACCTCGGTGTGGGTGGCCCCCAGCCGGATTCCGGCCGCGTCCAGGGCCGCCGTCACCGTCTCGGTGATCCGTTGGGCGGTGGCGGTCGGCAACGGCGCGGGGAACAGGTGGCGGTGCTCGACGAAGTACGGGGTCGCGGTCACCGACTTGGCGGTGATGCCGACGCACTCGGCGTGCCCGTCCCGGCTGAACATCTCGACGCTGTACTCCGGGGCGTCCAGGTACTCCTCGACCAGGACGGTGCGGGCCGTCGGCATCCCCCGCACGTTGGTGTCGATCGCGAGGATCCGCTCCGCGTGGGCCCGCGCCTGCGCCTCGTCGGCGCAGAGCAGGACGTTGGTGGACCCGGAGTCGTCGGCCGGCTTGACCACGCAGGGCAGTCCGGTGCGGGCGACGGCGTCCGCGACCTCGGCCGGGTCGCGGACGAGGGCGTACCGGGGCTGGCGGACCCCCGCGGCCCGCAGGGTCTCGCGCAGGGCGGACTTGTCGCGGCAGACGGTCACCGCCTCGGGCGGGTTGCCGGGCAGGACGAGCCACCGGGCCAGGCGGGCGGCGGCCGGTACGTAGAAGTCGCTGGTGGTGGTGACGCCCGCGATCTCCTCGCGGCGGAACCGCTCCTGGACGGCGGCGCGCAGGGCGGCGTCGGAGTTGGTGTCGCAGCGCACGACCTCGGCGCCGGTGGCCTCCAGCCCCCGGTAGCGGTCGGGGTCTCCGGTCAACAGGACGGGCACGACGCCCAGTTCGCGGGCGCCCTCCAGGGCGAGCATCCCGGTGCCGGTGGTGTTGGACTCCACGAACAGCAGGTGCCTGCGGATCCCGGCGGGCGGGCTGTAGGCGAGGCTGGACCAGGTCCGGGCGGTCCCGTCGGGGCCGAGGTCGGCCGGGGCGCTCGCGGTGGGCACCTCGCGCAGGGAGTGCGCGTCCCAGTGCTCCTCGTTGTAGACGGTGTCGGCGTAGCGGTCGCCGCGGTCGGGCAGGATGCCGACGATCCGGGTGCCGGGTTCGGCGCGCTCGGCGAGGTCGGTGAGGACCCGGTAGACGGAGCCCGAGGTGTTGCCGCCGAAGATCTGCTGCTCGCGGGCGAGGTCCCAGGTCGCGGCGAACGCCTCGTGGTCGTTGAGCCAGTGCACCTCGTCGACGAGGGTGCGGTCCAGGTTCTTGGGCAGCAGGCTGTTGCCCAGCCCGCTCTGCAGCCTTTGCGGTACGTCGGGTTGGCCGAAGAGGGCGCTGCCCACGCAGTCGACGCCGACCACGTGCAGGGCCGGCAGGCTCTCGCGCAGCGCTCGGGCGGTCCCGCACAGGGAGCCGCCGCTGCCGACGGCGCCGACCAGGGTGTCGAACCGGCCCAGGTCGTCGAGGAGTTCACCGGCGAGGGTGCGGTAGGCGCCGGGGTTGTCCGGGTTGGTGTACTGCTGCGGCCAGAAGGCGCCGGGCAGTTCTTCGAGGAGTTCGGCGAGCCGCTCCAGTCGGGCGCTCTGCCAGCCGTGGCTGGTCATGGCCTGGACGACGTGCACCCGGCAGCCCAGGGCGCGGAGTTTGGCGAGGGTGACGGGGTCGATGCGCGGGTCGGTGACGATGTGGACCTCGTGGCCCAGTGAGCGCCCGACGAGGGCGACGCCGAGGGCCATGGTCCCCGAGGAACTCTCGATGACGGGCGCGCCCGGACGCAGGGTGCCCAGCCGTCGGGCCTCCATCAGGATGTTGCGGGCGACGCGGTCCTTCATGGCGAAGAGGTTCTGCAACTCCAGCTTGGCGTACACCTCCACGCCGCGGGCCTCGCCCAGGCGCAGCCGGACCAGCGGGGTCGCGCCGATCGCGTCCGTCACGGTGTCGAACAGCATGGTCAGATCTCCAAGTCGAGGGGACGGACGGGCGCGACCTGGGGGCTCCAGCTGTCGCCGGCGCCCAGGGAGCGGTGGACGGAGACCTCGCCGCCGAGGGCGGCGCAGCCGGCCCGGATGTGCTCGGTCTTGCCGGCCAGGGCCGGGTCGTGGGCCTCCAGGAGGACGCCGAGCATGGTGCCGCTGTGGGCGAGCACCAGGCCCAGGCCGTCGACCTCGCGGCACAGGGCGCGCAGTTCGGCGAACCCGGCGCGCCGCCGGCGGTGGGCGTTCATCTCGGCGCTGCGGGTGGAGACGGCGCCGACCCCGTGGAGGTCGCCGAGGGCCACGGCCTCGGTGAGGCGCTCCAGCAGGAGCGCGTACTCCTCCCGGGCCTCGGCGTCGATGGTCCGGGCACCCCGGTTGTGCGCGACGGTGTCCACCTGGCCGCCCTCGTCGTGGGCGACGACGGCGAGCGGGGGCAGCACGCCGAGGCGGCGGCCCAGGCGGACGTCCCGGTGGTGGAAGGCGACGATCTCGTCGTACATGACCCCGTCGGCCGGTTCGATGCCCCGCAGGAAGTCCTCCGTCTCGGCCGGGGTGAAGGCCCGGCCGTGGGCGGCTCCCACGGCCCGTACGGTGGCGACGAGGTCGGCGGAGGAGCTGGCGAGGCCCTTGCCCTCGGGCAGGTCCCCGGCCACCTCCAGCAGCCCGCCGTCCGGAGCGCCGAGGGCGGCCAGTACGGCTTCGGCCACGCGGCGGGACTTGGCCTTGTGGGCGGGCCGCACCCGGACGTCCCGGCGTCCGGGCATGGGGTGGAACACGGCGGTGGCCCAGCGGGCGAGGGGGAAGGTGACCAGGAAGTCCCCCTGCGGGTGGGGCAGGGCGCCCTGGAGCAGCTCGCCGAAGGTCCCGAAGGCGCTGCCGGAGGCGGGTGCGCCGACCGGCGCGCCGTCAGTGCGCGTGCTGTACGCGGGTGCGGGCGCCATCGCCGTCCTCCCCCTCGGTCTCGGTCCGGCCGCCGGTACCGGCACGGCCGGTGGCGGGCCCGCCGGACAGGGCGCGGTCGCCCTCCTCGGCTCCCGCGCGGATCGTCGCGGCACGCGACTCCCAGTCGGCGGCGAGCTGTTCGTACGCCTCCCGCTGCGTGTTCAGGAGCGCGCGCACGGCGTCGGGGCGGGCCGAACCGGCGGACACCATGCGCTCCAGGCCCCGGTCGACGTCGAAGGCCTCGGCGAGGAGTCGGGCGGGGTCGGTGAGGGTGATGCCGTGGCCGGCGGCGGCCTGCGCCAGCAGGGCGGGCTCGCCCGGCGCGGGGGCGGCGTCGGCCGCCGCCGCCAGGACGACGTACTTGCCCGCGATGACCTGGGCGGTGCGCCAGGGCACCTCCTCGGTCAGGCAGAGGGCGTTGGCGAGGCTGAAGCCTCCGAGGAACTCGCGGGCGCAGACCCGGCGCATGCGGTCGGCGCGGAAGGTCAGGCGGCGCAGCACCTCGGTGAGGAGGCGGACGGTGCCGTGGGCCGAGTCGAAGGCGTTCAGCAGGTGGGTGCCGGCCTCCTTGGACACCTCGACGAGGTTGCAGAAGGGGGTGTTTCGCTGGCCGAGGAGCACGTCGAAGTGGAAGGCCGTGAGGTGCGCGGTGCGGCCCCGGATCCGTTCCAGGACGGGGTAGTTCTTCTTCTGCGGCATCGCGGAGGAGATGCCGGACAGCTCGTCGGGCAGTTCGATGAAGCCGTACTCGCTGCCGCCCCAGGTCAGGAGGTCGGTGGTGAACCGGCTCAGGGTGGTGCCCAGCAGGCTCAGCTCCGCGGTGAGTTCGGCGCTCCAGCGGCGCGAGGCCACGGCGGTCAGGGCGTGCGGCTGGGGCCGGGAGAAGCCGAGCAGGCGCGCCATCCGGTCGCGGTCCCAGGGCAGTTCCTGTCCGGCCATGGCTCCGGCGCCGAGCGGGCAGGTGTCGATGCCGTCGTAGGCGTGCAGCAACCGGGCCTGGGTGTGCAGCAGGTGCTCGGAGAGCGCGGCGAGGTGGAAGCCGGGGGTGATGACCTGGGCGGCCTGGAAGTGGGTGTAGCCGGGCATGGGCAGGTCGCAGGTCTCCTCGGCCAACCGGTGCACGACGCGGCCCAGTTCGAGGAGCGCCCCGGCGAAGCGGGTGAGCTGATCGCGTCCGTACATCACCTGGGCGCAGGCCTGGAGGTCGTTGCGGCTGCGGTCGACGTGCCAGTGCGTGACCGGGTGCGGCAGGCCCGCCTCGACGTGCCGTTCGAGGGCGAAGGCGATGTCCGACATGTTGGCGCCGGGCTGCGCGCTGAGGGTGTCGGGCCCGACGGAGTCCAGCAGGGCGGCGATGCGGTGGGCCTCCTGGGCGGTGATCAGGTCCATGCGGACGTACTCGGCGGCCAGGGTCTTCTCGATGGAGACGTAGTGGCGCAGCAGGTGACGGGACTCGAACCTGAACTGCGGGGCGAGCACCTCGTCGTGGAGGAGTTCGTCGGGGCCGCCGCGGATGCGGCCGCTGAGCTCGGGGGCGGGCCCCGGGGTGTCGCTCGTCACGTGGTGTTCCGTTCCTGTTCTGGTGCGGGGTGCGTCGGCGCACGCCTCGTCGACGCGCGGCGCGGGAAGGGGAGGGGCGCTGCGGGCGCCGCGGGCGCCCCGGTCCGGGGCGTCCGTCTCAGCGGTGGTCGGCCGCGGCGAGGCGGGCGCTCAGGAGGGCGGCGGCCCCGGTGGTGTGCGGCGGTCGCATCAGGCCGTAGTGGTCGGTGGCGACGTCGTGGCGGGTGAGGCCGGCGCCGGCCCGCGCCGCCCAGCGGTCGGCGGCGTGTTCCCGCGCCCCGGTCTCGCTCTGGAGGAACAGGACCGGGCAGGGGGCCGTGGAGGGCTCGTACGCGGCGGCCGCGCGGATCCCGGTGCGGAACACCGCGTAGTGCCGGGCGAGGTCGAGGGGGTCCAGTCCGGGGGCGAACCCGTCGTGTTCCACCCGCTCGGCGAGGACGGCGAGCCTCGACGGGGTGTCGCCCGCCGCCCGCAGGGCGCTCCGCAGGGCCGACGTGGCCTCCGGTGACGGGTCGAAGCCGGCGGAGCGGGCCAGGTCCTCGTGGAACCACGCCGGCAGGGCGCACTCGTCGGCGGGGACCCCGTCGGACTCCGGGTAGCCGGTGTCCAGCAGGGTGAGGGTGGCCACCTCCTCGCCGGCGGCCCGCAGTCGGACCGCCATCTCCCAGGCGAGGAGGCCGCCGAAGGACCAGCCGGCCAGGTGGTAGGGGCCGGCCGGGCGGATCCGGCGCAGGGCTTCCAGGTGGGCGGCGGCCAGCTCCTCCACGGTGGCGTCGGACGCCGGGTCGGGCGCGGTCAGCCCCGGCGCCGTTAGCCCGAACACCGGTCGCCCTGAGTCCAGTTCGGCGGCCAGGCTCCGGTAGCAGAAGACGTTCCCGCCGATCGGGTGCACGAGGAAGAGCGGGTCGAGCGTGCCCTCGGGCCGGATGCGGACCACCGGGTCCGGGGCCGTCCCCGCGTGGCGGGTGCGCAGCACGGCGGCCTGCCGGGCGACGGTCGGGTGTTCCATGACGGCCGATACCGCGAGGCGTTCGTCGAAGGCCAGGTTGATCCTGCCGATCAGGCGCAGGGCGTCGATGGAGTGTCCGCCGGACGCGAAGAAGTCGTCGTGGACGCCGACCGGGCCGGCGCCGAGGAGCTGCTCCCAGATCCCGGCGAGGCGGGATTCGAGGCCGTCACGGGGCGGCGTCGGTGCGACCCCGCCGCGCAGGTCCGTCGGGTCCGGGTCGGGCAGGGCGGCGCGGTCCAGTTTGCCGTTGGCGGTCAGCGGCAGGGCTTCCAGGCGCACCCAGGCGGAGGGGACCATGTACTCGGGGAGCCGCTCCCTCGCGTGGCGGGCCAGCTCGGCCGGTTCCGGTCCGCCGAAGCCCTCGGGCCCGGCGGCGTGCCCGGCGTCCCGGCCGGCCGGGACGGGGACGACGTAGCCGACGAGGCGTTCGCCCCGGGGCAGGACCGCGCAGTCGCGTACGCCGGGGTGTTCGGCGAGGACCGCTTCGATCTCCCCGGGCTCGACTCGGAACCCGCGGATCTTGAGCTGGTGGTCGGTGCGGCCCGCGTACTCCAGGGCCCCGTCGAGACGGTGGCGGGCGAGATCGCCGGTCCGGTAGAGGCGGCGGGTGACGCCGTCGTGTCCGGTGTGCTCGACGAACCGCTCGGCCGTCAGTTCGGGCCGGCCGTGGTAGCCGTCGGCGAGGCCGACGCCTTCGAGGAACAGTTCCCCGGTCACGCCCAGGGGGACCTCCGCCAGGCGCCGGTCCAGCACGTGGGTGCGCATGTTGGCGATGGGCCTGCCGATGGGCACGGTGTCGCCGGCGTCGGGCCGGCACCGCCAGTACGTGACGTCGACGGCCGCCTCGGTGGGCCCGTAGAGGTTGTGCAGTTCGACGCCGGGCAGGCGCTCGAAGAACCTGCGCTGGACCTCGTACGGCAGGGCCTCGCCACTGCACACCACCCGGGTGAGGCCGCTCGCCCGGACCGGGGCCGAGGGGTCTTCGAGGAACACGCTGAGCATGGACGGGACGAAGTGGACCGTGGTGACGCCCTCGTCGTGGATCAGGTCGGCGAGGTAGCCGGGGTCGCGCTGGCCGCCGGGGCGGGCGAGGACCAGGGTGGCGCCGGTGAGCAGGGGCCAGAACAGCTCCCACACGGAGACGTCGAAGGTGTAGGGCGTCTTGTGCAGCACCCGCTCCCCGGGGGTCAGCCCGTACTCCTCCTGCATCCACAGCAGCCGGTTGGCGATGGCGCGGTGCGACACCACGACGCCCTTGGGCTTGCCGGTGGATCCCGAGGTGAAGATCATGTAGGCCGGATCGGCGGGCGCGGGGCCCGGGGCGGGGCCCGTGGGGCCGGTCGCGGTGGCAGCGGGGCGCACGACCGTGATCTCGGAGCCCTCCAGCCGCTGCGCCCACGCGCCGTCGGCCACCACCAGGGCGATGCCGGACTCCGCCAGCAGGGACCGTACGCGCGGCTCCGGGTGCTCGGGGTCCAGCGGTACGTAGGCGGCGCCGGACTTCAGGACGGCCAGCAGGACGACGGGCAGGTCCAGGGAGCGTTCCAGCAGCAGTCCGACGAAGGTCCCCGGGGCGGCGCCCCGTTCCCGCAGCGCCGCGCACAGCCGCTCGGCCCCGGCGTCGAGTTCGCGGTAGGTCAGCTCCGCGCCCTCGAAGCGGACGGCGGGGGCGTCGGGGGTCCGGTCGCGCCGGGCGTCGATCAGCCGGGTCAGGACGTGGTCCTGCGGATAGTCGACGTCGGTCCGGTTCCACTCGGCGTAGCGGCGGTGTTCGGCCTCGGGCAGCAGGTCGGCGGCCGTGCAGTCGCGGTCGGGGGTCTCGACCAGGTCGCCCAGGGCGGCCGTGTAGGAGGCGTGCGCCGTCTCCATCTGCCCGGTGGAGAACTGGGCCGCGTCGAAGCGCAGTCCGAGTTCGAGGAGGGCTCCGTCGGGGCTGCGGGAGAACTCCGCCCCGAAGGCGAAGTCGGTGCCGGCCTCGCCGGTCTCCTCCAGCACCGTGAAGGCGCCTGCGGGCGGTCCGTCCCGCTCGACGTGGAAGTGGGTGTAGTTGAAGAAGGTCTCGAAGAGCGGGCCGCCCCCGGACAGGCGTTGGATCTCGGCGAGGGGGAAGCGGCGGTGGGCGTGCAGTTCCGCCTCCAGGTCGGCGACGTGCGCGACGAGCGCGCGCCAGCTGAGTCCGGTGACGGCGACGCGCAACGGGAGGGTGTTCAGGAAGGCCCCGACGACCTTGTCCCCGTCGGTCTCCTCGGTCCGGCCGTTGTGGACCACTCCGGTGGTGACCTCGTCCGTGCCGCCCAGCAGGGCCGTGACCCGCAGGTGGGCGGCGAGCAGCACGGTGCGCAGCGGTACGCCGCACTCGGCGGCCAGCGCGGCGAGCCGGGCGTGCAGCCCCTCGGGCAGCGGTGCGAGGTGCCAGGACATCAGGGCGGGGCCGCCGGTCGCCGCCGGGCGCGGCAGCCGGGTCGCGGGGGCGTCGGCGGTCCGGCCGGTCCAGTAGGCGCGCTGGTCGGGATCGGCCAGGGCGGCCTGTTCGAGGGCGACGAAGGAGGCGAACCGGGAGCGGGGGCCGGCGTCCGGGGAGGGCCCGTCCGCGGGGGTCGGGGCGGCGAGCGCCTCGGTGTAGCAGGAGGCCAGTTCGGTGAGGAGGGAGCGTTCGCTCCAGCCGTCGAGGACGGCGTGGTGTTCGGAGACGAAGAGCTGGAGCCGTGTGTCGGAGAGCCGCTGGACGTGGAAGCGGATCAGCGGGGGTCGGTCCCAGGCGAAGGGGCGTTCGCGCTCGGCGGCGTAGCGGGCGGCGACGGCGGTGCGCCGGGCCTCGGGATCGAGCCCGTGGAGGTCCTCGAAGGTGATCTCCGGACGGGCGCCGCGGTGGACGAGCTGGAGGGGCTCGGTGAACCCGTGGGGATCGAAGGAGGTGCGCAGCATCTCGTGCCGGGCCGCGAGGACGTCGACGGTGGTCCGCCAGGCGTCCTGCGAGAAGGGCGCCTCGACCAGGTAGGAGGCCACGTTGTGGTAGACGCGGCCACCGGCCGACGGGAGGTCGCTGTGGTAGAGCATCCCGGCCTGGAGCCGGGTCATCGGGTAGGCGTCCTCCAGGCCTTCGGGCAGCGCGGCGCGGTCCTCGGGGACGAGCAGCGAGAAGGGCTCGTAGGCCGGTCGCCGTCCGGTCGGGTCGAACGGTACGACCGCCGGGGCGAGGGCGCGGGCCGTCTGGCGGCGCATGAGGTCGGCGACGGTGAGGTCCAGGCCGCGTTCGCGGGCCCGGGCCAGCACCTGGAGGGAGCGGATGGAGTCCCCGCCGAGCGCGAACCAGTTGTCCAGGGCGCCGACCCGCTCGTGTCCGAGCACCTGCCCGAAGACCTCGGCGAGGGCGGTCTCGACCGGCCCTCGGGGGGCTTCGTAGGCGGCGGTGGGCGTACGGGCGGACGTGCCCGGGGCGGGCAGGCGGCGGCGGTCGGTCTTGCCGTTGGCGGTCAGCGGGAAGGCGGGGAGGGTGACGAAGGCGCCGGGGATCATGTAGCCGGGCAGCCGCAGCGCGAGGTGGGCGCGCATCTCCTCCACGGTGGGGCCCGCGCCGTCCTCGGCCCCCGTGACGGCCAGGTAGCCGACGAGGACGTCCAGGCCCGCGGGGTCCGGTGCGACCAGCGCGACCGCGGCGTCGACGAGGGGGTGGGCGGCGAGGGCCGCCTCGACCTCGCCCAGTTCTATCCGGAAGCCGCGCAGCTTGACCTGGTGGTCGATGCGGCCGAGGTACTCGAGGTCGCCGTCGGGCAGCGCCCGCGCCAAGTCGCCGGTGCGGTACAGCCGCTCGCCGCCGGGGGCGGCGGCCGGCGCGTCGGCGAGCGGGTCGGGGGTGAGGACGGGGAAGCGCTCGGCGGTGAGTTCGGGCCGGCGAAGGTAGCCGCGGGCCAGGCCCGCTCCGCCCACGTACAGCTCCCCCACGGCTCCGCGCGGGACGGTCCGGCCCCGGGCGTCGAGGAGGTGCAGGCGCAGGTCGGGGATGGGGACGCCGATGACGCTGCCCCGGCCCTCCTCCGCGTCGCGGGCGCTCAGCGGCCGGTAGGTGACGTGCACGGTGGTCTCGGTGATGCCGTACATGTTGACGAGGCGGGGCGCGGTGTCGCCGTGCCGGGCGAACCAGCCGGCGAGGGCGGCGACGTCGAGGGCCTCGCCGCCGAAGACCACGTGGCGCAGGCTCGGCAGGGACCCGGCCGGACCGGCCTCCCGGTGGTGTTCCTCGTCGGCGCGGGCCAACTGGTAGAAGGCGGAGGGGGTCTGGTTGAGGACGGTGACCCGCTCGGCGCGCAGCAGCCGGTGAAACTCCTCGGGTGAGCGGCTCGTCGCGTACGGCACGACGACGAGGCGTCCGCCGTGGGCGAGTGCTCCCCAGAGTTCCCAGACGGAGAAGTCGAAGGCGATGGAGTGGAAGAGGGTCCACACGTCCCGGGGGCCGAAGCCGAACCAGTGGTCGGTGGCGGAGAACAGTCGGGTGACGTTGGAGTGGGGCACGAGGGTGCCCTTGGGGAGGCCGGTGGAGCCGGAGGTGTAGATGGCGTAGGCCAGGTGGTCCGGGCTCACGCCGGACTCGGGGGCGGTGTCCGGCTCGGCGGCGAGCAGCTCGGCGTCGGCGAGCAGGTCGACGGTGTGCGGGGCGGGCGCGGCCGGATCGGCGGCGTCCGGGTCGGCGGTGTGTGCCTCGGGCGCGTCCCACAGGGACCGGGTGGCGGTCGTGGCCACGACGTGCCGCAGTCGGGCGTCGCCGATGATGTGGCGCAGCCGCTCGGGCGGGTTGTCGGGGTCGAGGGGGAGATACGCGCCGCCCGCCTTCAGGATGCCGAGCAGGCCGACGACGAGGTCGGCGGAGCGGGGCAGGCAGAGTCCGACGAGGGTGTCGGGGCCCACGCCGAGGGCGCGCAGCCGGTGGGCGAGCCGGTTCGCCCGCGTGTCGAGCTCGCGGTAGGTGAGGGAGGTTCCCTCGTGGACGAGGGCGACCGCCTCGGGGGTGCGGGCGGCGTGGCCGGCGAAGGCCTCGTGTACGCAGCCGGCCGGCCCGGACTCCTGCGCAAGGGCGGTGCGGGGCGGGAGCGGGGAGCCGATGCCGCCGCGCTCCTCGGTCGACAGCATCGGCAGTGCGCTCAGGGGCAGTTCGGGGTCGGCTGTGGCGGCGTCCAGCAGGCGCGCGAAGTGCCGGCCGAACCGCTCGACGGTGGCCGCGTCGAAGAGGTCGGCCCGGTACTCCAGCCGGCAGCCCAGTGCGCCGTCGCCACGTACGACGTCGAAGGTCAGGTCGAACTTGGCCGTTCCGGCGGGCCCTTCGAGCAGTCGGGCGCGCGGGCCGGGCAGGCCGGCGGTCATGTCGTCCTCGTCGTGCAGGCCGAACATGACCCGGAAGAGGGACGCGTCCTCGCCGGTGCGCCCCGGGGTGAGGCGGTCGACGATCCGCTCGAAGGGCAGGTCCTGGTGGTCCTGCGCATCGAGCACGGTGTCCCGTACGCGTTCCAGGTGGACCCGGAAGGCGGGGTCGTCGGACAGGTCGGCGCGGATCACCAGGGTGTTGACGAACAGGCCGACGGTGTCGTGGAACTCCTTGCGGTTCCGGTTGGCCACCGGCGTCCCGACCAGGACGTCCTCGGTGCCCGTGTAGCGGCCCAGGACGATCTGGAAGGCGGCCAGCATCACCGTGTAGGGGGTGCTGTGGGTGTCGCGGCACAGCCGCTCGATCCGGGCGAGCACCGGGGCGGGCACCTCGAAGGAGTGCAGCGCGGCCGCGCCGCGGGCCGCTCCGGCCCCGGGACGGCCGTCCCGGGGCAGCGGAGCGTCGGGCAGCTCCCCGCCCAACCGCGATTCCCAGTATGCGAGTTGCCGCGCGGCGACCGCGCCCTCCAGCCACTCCCCCTGCCATTCGGAGAAGTCGGCGTACTGGTAGTCCGGGGCCTCCTCGAAGGCGGCCGGCCCCGGCGCGTCGGTGTAACGCGCGTAGGAGGCGAGGAGTTCACGGAGGAGGATCCCGACGGACCAGCCGTCGGCGACGATGTGGTGCATGGCGAGCGCGAGGACGGCGCCCTCGGCCGTGTGCAGCAGGGCCACCCGGAAGAGCGGGCCGGACTCCAGGTCGAAGGTCCGGTGGTGTTCCGCGGCCGTCCACTCCTCGACGTCCCGCTGTCCGCGCGCCGTGCCGGAGGACCAGGCGAGCGCGGCCTCCGTGTCGATGTGCTGCCACAGTTCGCCGTCCCGCAGGACGAACCGGGTGCGCAACGCCTCGTGCCGGTCGAGCAGCCCCTGGGCGCACGCGCGGAGCGCGGTCTCGTCCACGGGTCCTTCGAGGCTGTGGAAGACCGGCATGTGGTAGGTCGGCCTGCCCTCCTCCATCTGCTGGAGGAAGTACATCCGCTGCTGGGCTCCCGACGCGCGGAACGCGCTGTACGACGGCTCCGCAGGGCGTTCGATCGGATCGTGACTGGCCAAGACGACTCCCTCGACGCCGCACCGGTCTCCGGTACACGGCGCATGCTCCCGCTTGCTTGCCATCCCACCCTAGGAACGACATGAATCCGGGTGAAGTCACCTGTTTTCGGTCCCGAACTCACGTGACGGGAGCATCGACGGGGGCGCATTGGGGGAGCATCCCGACCGCGACGGTCCCGGGCTGGGGTCGGGGCGGGTCCGGGGCGGGGCCGGGGCTGGGCCGGAGCTGGGCCGGGGCGGGGTCAGCGGTCCCGGGCCGGGGTCTGTTCGCGCAGGGCCCAGGGGGAGCCGTACGCGGTGAGGAGGTCGAGGAACGGCCGCGGGGGCAGGGCCTCGGGGCCCAGCACGCCGGCCCCGGACCAGACGCCGGTGGCGAGCAGTTCGAGGGCCACCACGGGGTTGACGGCGGTCTGCCAGACGACGGCCTGGGAGCCGTACTCGCGCATCGACCACTGGTTGTCGACCACGTGGTAGAGGTAGACCTCGCGGGGCCGGCCGTCCTTGGTGCCCGTGACCCAGGTGCCGGCGCAGGTCTTCCCGGTCATCCGCTCCCCCAGCGTCGCCGGGTCGGGCAGGCAGGCGGCGACCACGTCGCGGGGCGAGACGCGGACGGGGCCGTCCTCGCCGCGGACCGTGACGGGGACGGTGGAGTCCAGGCCCAGGGCGTGCAGGGTCTTGAGCTTGCCGATGAAGTCGTCGCCGAGACCGTACTTGAAGGTGACGCGGCGGGCTCCGACCCAGCGCGGGACCAACAGGACCTCCTCGTGTTCGACGTTGACGCACTCCACGGGGCCTATGCCCTCGGGGAAGTCGAAGACCTCCGGCTCGCTGAACGGCTCGGTGGTGAACCAGCCGCGCTCGCGCTCGTAGACGACCGGCGGGTTGAGGCACTCCTCGATCGTCGTCCAGATGTTGAAGGAGGGGGCGAAGTCATGGCCCTCGACGGTCAGGTTCGCGCCGTCGCGGATGCCGATCTCCTCGATCTCGTCGAAGAGTTCGTCGGCCGCGTAGCGGGCGAAGACGTCCGAGAGTCCGGGCTCGACACCCATGCCGACGAGCGCGAGGCGGCCCGACTCCTCCCACTGCGCGGCCCGTTCGAACTGCTCGTCGCCCAGCTTCACCCCGCACGCGCGGTGCGGGTCGTCGGGGTGCGGACGGGAGAGCGACATGGCCATGTCGAGGTAGTGGCTGCCGGCCGCCAGCGCCGCGTTGAACAGGGGCATCACGAAGCGGGGGTCGGTGGCGTTCATCAGGACGTCGCACCCGCGCTCGGTGAGCAGCCGGGTGACCGCCTCCTCGTCGGAGGCGTCGACGGCGCAGGCGCTGAACCGTCGCTCCTCGTCGCCCAGGGCCGCCACGGCGGCCCGCGCCCGGGCCGGGTCGTAGTCGGCGACGACGAAGTGGTCGAAGAAGTCACGGCGGGCGGCGATCTTGGTGATCGCGCTCCCGACACCGCCGGCACCCACAAGCAGAACACGCATGGCGAGGTCCTTTCTCGGTGAGGCGTGCGCCTCAGGGGGCTGATGGAACCCTCCGCTCCGAGTTAAGGTCAATGGTGTTGGCATAAGACGACGGGCCGGGAGGACCGGCGTGAGGAGCAGTGGTGATGGCCAAGGACGTGGTTCCCGAGGAGGCCCGCCGGCGGCGACGGCCGACCCGGCGGGGAACGGTGCTCTCGGAGCGCCTGATCGTCGAGACGGCACTGCGGATGGTGGCCGAGCACGGCAGCGCCGGCCTGTCGGCCCGGCGCCTCGGTGCCGCGCTGGGCGCGGACCCCAGCACCCTGTACCGGTACTTCGACGGCATGGACGGCCTCACCCTGGCGATCGGCGAGGAGCTGATCGGCCGGGCGCTCGCGGGCTGGGTCCCGACCGGTCGGTGGCGCGAGGACCTGCGCCGCCTCGGGCTCCGCATCCACGGCGCCTACCTCGCCCACCCGCAGGCCGCCGTGCTGACCGCGAGCCGGGTGACCGGCCGGCCCCGCGAGATCGCGGCCGACGAGGCGATCCTCGGCTGCCTGCGCGGGGCGGGGTTCGCGGACGTGGACGCCGTACGCGTCTACCACGCCTACATCGACCAGTGCCTGGCCTTCGCGGCGCTCGACGCGGGGTCCCTCGCGCTGACGGCGAAGGCGCGCGCGTCGGACGAGGAGCGGTGGGGGTCGACGTACGCGCGACTGCCGGCCGACGCGTACCCGCACATCGCCGCCACCGCCGGACTGCTGGCCGCCCGCATGCCCCACAGCGCCTACCCGGTCGCCCTGGACATGCTGCTGGACACCGCCGAACGCCAACTGACCGACTCCGCGCGGGAGTCGACGCACGACTGAGGGGCGCGGTGGTCGGCCGGTCCCGCGGTCGGCCCTCCGGTCGATCCTGCGGTCGGTCCTGCGGTCAGTCCTCGTAGACCAGCACGAAGCGGTCGTAGGCGTGGGTCCCCCCGCGCCCGGCCGTCTCGTCCAGCGCGCGGCGCAGGGCGCGCACGTCCTCGACGGCGAGTGGGAGCGGGGGCTCGTCCGGCTGGTGGGTGGTGCCGCGCGGGTAGTCCCGGCCCGGTGTGGTGGTCATCTCGATGTGGCAGCCGAGGACGTGGCGGACCGGACGGGCGGCGCAGAAGTCCAGCAGACGGTCCACGGTGGCCGAGTACGCCGCGCGGTCCTCGACGTAGAGCCGGCCCGGGTAGAGGGAGTCTCCGGTCAGCAGCAGCCCGGTGTGGCGGTCGTGGAGGACCAGCGCGGCCCGCTGGTGTCCGGGGCCGGGGATCAGGTCGACGACCCGGCCGCCCAGGTCGAGCGTGCCGAGGTCGTGCGGCCAGTTCGTCAGCCCGAAGTGGGCCGTGACCTCCTCCAGGCTGGCGCCGACGACCGTGGTGAGGGGCCGGTCCGCGAACTGTCCGTCCGCCGCGACGTGGTCGCCGTGCCCGTGGGTGTGGGCGACGAGCAGCCCGTACCCGGGCGCCCCGGGCCGCGGGTGGCGGGCCAGCCAGTCGTCGACGAGGCGGTCGACGGTCTCCCTCAGCGGGAAGTGGGCGGCGTCGGCGCTCGCCCCGGTGTCGAGCAGCAGGGCGCGCTCGTCTCCGAAGAGGAGGAAGAGGAAGGGCGCCTCGTAGTGCACGGATTTGTTCTGCCGCAGGATCACCGTGTGTTCGGTGTACGCGTGGACCTGGATCTCCGGGGCGGGGTCGCGCTTCGGGAAGGGCCACCCCGCGTGCCACACGACGTCGAGGTCGCCCTCGATCGGAGCGCCCCGCAGAAAGTCGATCACCCGACCAACCTACCCCGCCCGGTCGGCCCGTCGGCGGAACCGATGGAGCCCGACGCGGTGCGGGACCTCCACACCGGCGCACCCTCGGTGAACGGGGCGCCGCCGGATACGCTCAACGGGCCGCTGCCACAGGGCACATGAGACACAGGGGGATCGCGCACGCCCGGGGAAGACCACCCCCGGGGCCGCGTACGCACCACACACCACAGGGGGACTCGCATCGTGAACCACACACCCGTGAGAAGCGGCGTGCGCCTGGCCGCCGCCGTCGTCGTCCTGGCAGGAGTCGTCACCACGGCGGGCCCGGCCTCGGCCGCCGCCGGCTGCGCGCCCAAGATCCAGGTACTGGGCTCGCTCGGCACCTCCGCCTACGACCCGGGCAACCCGCAGACCGAGGGCGTCCTCGCCCTCGGCGCGGGCAGGCTCTCCGTGGGCGTCTCCGGTGCGCGGCCCGTGTTCTGGACCGGCGCCACGCTCCACAGGGTCCCGCTGCCCACGGCCGACGCCCGGGGCGAGCTGGTCGCCGCGAACAAGGGCGGCCTGATGGTGGGCCGGGTGCTTGGCGCCGACGGGTACGTGTTCACCTACCGGGCGGGCGCCCCGGCGATCACCCGGCTGCCGGGGAGCGACTACGCGTACGGTGACGCCGACGTCAACGACGCCGGGTACGTCGTCTCGCGCGACCGGGCGGGCGTGGGCCTCGTCTGGAAGGACGGCCTCAGGGTGCGCGAGCTGCCGCTCCCGGGGGACGCCGGGCCGGGCACCCGCCTCGATCTGGTCACCGCCGTCAACAACGGGGGCGACGTCCTGGGCATGGCCCGGCAGGACTACGAGGACCCCGAGACCGGCGCGCACCACCAGGGCACGTACCCGGTGATCTGGCCCGGCGACGGCGGACCGGCCAAGCCGCTGGCCCCGACCGACCAGGAGAGCCGCGTACAGGACCTCGACGAGGCCGGACGCGTCGTGGGCTACGACCGGTACGGCCCCGGCTACCGGTTCACGCCGTGGACCTGGGCTCCCCCGTACAGCGCGCCCGGCACCTCCCCCGGCGTGCTGAACACCCACCCGTACGGGACCTTCGAGGCGATCGGCCCGAACAGCGGCGTCTCCGTCGGCACCGCCAGGTTCCACCCGGAGGAGCAGGCCGTTCCGGACCAGGCGCAGCTCTGGCCGGGAACCGGCCCGGTGCTCGCCCTGCCGCGACTCTCCCCGAACCGGGCGAGCACGGCCGCGTCGGTCGCCGATGACGGCCGGGTCGGCGGAGCGGCCGTCAACGCGAAGGGCACGTTGAAGCCGGTGATCTGGACCTGCGCGACCCGGCAGGCCTACCTGCCACAGCCGTAGCCGTAGCCGTAGCTCTGGCCGCCCGGGCCGGCCGCCACCCGTCACGTCGCGGGCGGGGCGGTGGGGCTGGGCGGTGGGCGGCCCGGCTTTCTATCTCCAACCTGCGCTGTTCCTAGAATGGCCGGGTGGAGGACATCGATGTGATCGCGGCGTTGCAGGACCCCGTCCGGCGCCGCCTGTACGAGTACGTGGCGGCCCAGGGCCGCGAGGTCGGCCGCAACGAGGCCGCGGAGGCGGTCGGGGTGACGCGGACACTCGCCGCGCACCATCTGGACAAACTGACCGAGGTCGGTCTCCTGGAGAGCGGCAGCCGCCGCCTGACGGGCCGCTCGGGCCCGGGCGCCGGCCGCCCCGCCAAGGTGTACACGCGGACCCGGGCCGAGTGGGCGGTGTCGCTGCCCGCCCGCGACTACCGCACCGCCGCCGAACTGCTCGCCGAGGCCGCCGAGCAGGCCGGCCTCGACGCCGGACTCCGCGCCGCCGCGCGCCGCCGGGGCGAGGAACTGCGCGGCTCGGCGGAGCCCTGCGGCGGGCTCGAAGAGGCCATGGAGATGCTGACCGCCCGCGGCTACGAACCCCACCTGGAGGCCGCCGAGGGAACGGACGGGGCGGGCCGGGGGGACGAGGCGATCGAGTCGGCCGGACCGGCCGAACCGGCCGAACCGGCCGCTCGGATCGTCCGTATGCACAACTGCCCCTTCCACGCCGTCGCCGAACTGTTCCCGCCACTGGTCTGCGGCATGAACCTCGCCCTGCTGGAGGGGATGCTCGGCGCGGACGGCTCCGTCCGCGCCCGCATGGACGCCCGCCCGGGCCAGTGCTGCGTGGTGCTGGAGAGTTCTAAAAACAATGAGCATTGACATAGAAAACCCGCACGTGTTGGGATGAGGCCATGACCGCATCCACGCACGCCGTCCCACGCCCTCTCCCCCTGCCTCCCCGTCTCGCCCAGCTGAACGTCGCCACGCTCCTCCACCCCCTCGACGACCCGCGCATGGCGCCGTTCGTCGAGATGCTCGACCCGGTCAACGCGGCTGCCGACGGCGCGCCCGGTTTCGTGTGGCGGCTGGTGGAGGAGGGGGCGGCCGATGCCACCGGCCTGCGCCCGGCGGGGGAGAACGTGATCGTGACCCTGTCGGTGTGGGAGTCCCGGGAGGCCCTGTGGGACTTCGCCTACCGCAGCGGGCACCTGGAGGCGATGCGGCGCCGACGCGAATGGTTCGAGCGGCACGTCGAGGCGCACTTGGTGCTCTGGTGGGTCCCCGCCGGGCACCTCCCGACCGCCGCCGAGGGCCTGGAACGCTTGTCGGACCTACGGGCCCACGGACCGTCCCCGCGCGCGTTCACCTTCGTCTCCTCCTACAGCGCCCCCGAGGCCGCCGCAGACCCTCGGGCCCTGCCGCCGTCACGGCCGGCGCGGGCCGCACACGACGCGCGGGCGACGCCGTCCGGGGACTCGGCGCCGGTCTGACCCGCCGGGCCCCTCATGTGCCGCCCCGGGCCAAGGCCCTCCTGCCCCGGTCAGGCGGGTGCGGGAGCAGGGGCGGGCAGGAGGGTCGCGGTGATGTGCTTGCCCGCCGCGTGCAGCGTCACCGTGACATGGCTGGCGAGGGTGTGGACCAGCCGCCACCCGTAGCCGCCGACGCATCCGACGGTCGGGCCGACCCGGGTGACGGGCGGATCGGGATTCCGGTCGGCCACCAGTACGCGGAAGGCTCCGTCGCGGACCTCGGCCCGGAAGGCGGTCAGGCCTCCCCCATGGCGTATGGCGTTGGTGACCAGCTCGGAGGTGACCAGCAGGGCGTCCGCCACGAGGCGGTCGCCGGGTGAGAGGCCGGAGTCCTCCAGGATCCCGGCCGCCACCTCGCGGGCGCGGGCGACGGTCCCGGGCGGAGGGAACGCGGAGAGGGGCGGCCCGGGCGGGCCGGCATCGACCGACCGAGCACCGCATTTTGCTGTGAGTGTCATTTCTGCCTGCCTAACCACCACACGCCGAACCCGGGGCGGGTCCTCCCGGCACACCCCGACGAGTCGGCCTTCGGATACGACCTACGGCTTACACTGCCGCGCCTACCCACTCGTGCCGGATACACCCGGCCCCTCCCGGACCGCCACGGCCGCGCCCACCGGATCCGGGCTCTCGCCGCCCTCGGGTCAGGCGGGCTGCCACAGCTCGACCCGATGGCCCTCGGGGTCGGTGACCCAGCCGAATCGGCCGACCCCCTCCATGTCCTGCGTCCCCTCGGCGACGTCCGCCCCCTTGGCCCGCAGCTGCGCCAGCATCGCGTCCAGATCCCGGACCCGGAAGTTGAGCATGGTCTGCTGGGCGCGGGAGCCGAAGTAGTCCGTCCCGGACTCGAACGTCGCGAACACCGTCGGCCCGGCCTCCTGCCGCCACAGGCCGTACTCGTCCGCGTCGAGTCCCAGGCAATCCCGGTACCAGGCGCTCAGGGCCGCCGGATCGGCGGCCCGCATGAAGTGTCCACCGATCCCCAGCACACGTTCCATCCCCCCATCCTGCCGGCCCACCCCCCACCCCCGAGCCAGACGCACCCGTGACCTCACGTCAGCCTCCCCTCAACAGGACCGTGTTGTCAGTGCCGGAGGTTAGGTTCGGGGTGTTGTGTGGGGCGTTTTCGACGAGGGGTGGACGATGACCGCGAGCAGTGCGCAGCCCGGGCTCAGGGTGGTGCTGACCGACGTCAACGAGCGTGTGGTGGAGGCGTGGCGGGCGGCGTTCGCGGACACCCCCGGCATCGAGATCCACAGGGGTTCGATCCTCGACGAGGACGTCGACGCCTGGGTCACCCCGACCAACTCCCGGGGCCGGATGGACGGCGGGGTCGACGCCGTCATCAAGCGGCACCTCGGATCCGGCATCCAGCTGCGCGTTCAGCGCGCGATCCGCGATCGGTTCGCCGGCGCCCTCCCGGTGGGCAGCGCCGTCTGTGTCCCGTCGGGAGCGGGCGTTCCCCGGTACCTGATCTCGACGCCGACGATGGTCGGCTCCTCGCAGAACGTGAGCGCCACGCTGAACGTGGCCCTGTCCTGCGCCGCCGCCTTCCAGGCCGTGCACCGACAGAACCGGAAGGTTCCGGGCAGCATCCGCTCGGTGGCGCTGGTGGGCATGGGCGCGCAGACCGGCCGGGTCCCGGCCCGGGTGTGCGCCAACCTGATGTGGACCGGCTACACGCTCTTCCACGACCACTGGTTCGAGGACGACGACGAGCTGCGCGCCACGATCCTCGCGCAGCTCAGCGGCATCGAGAACGCGCCGGTCGAGGAGCGGGTGCGCATCGTGCCGCCGAAGGCCGCGATGCCGGCCGAGCCCGCCGACCATCCCGCCCAGCAGGTGCCTTCCCCGACGACCACGGTCACGATGACGACCACGACGACGACCACGACGATCGGAAGCACTCCTCACATGACCGACGCCACCGACCCCCTCGCCCTCACCGAGCTGTTCCACGGCGGCGGGGAGCCCTGGCTCCCGCTGCTGAAGCCGGTCATCGAGGCGCAGCCGAACGCCGGCGGGTTCATCGGGAAGGGGCGCGGCTCCGAGGTCGTGCCGGTCCGTGAGCTGACCTTCCAGGCGCTCAAGCCCCATCCCCCGCACAAGTGGAAGGTCGTCGTCTTCGGCCAGAACCCGTACCCGCGCCAGGAGAGCGCGACGGGCATAGCCATGTTCGACAACACCTTCATCGACTGGAAGGACAGCCAGTTCGGCAGGGTCGTCAGCATCCGCTGCGTCATCAAGGCCGCGGCGATGTGGAAGTACGGCATCGTCAAGAAGACGCCCATCGCCGACGTCCGTGCGCTGTTGAAAGAGCGGGACACCGTCCAACCGCCGGAGTGGTTCCAGGCGATGCTGACGCAGGGCGTGCTGCTGCTGAACGCCTCGCTCACCGCCAGTGGCGACGGGGCGATGGGTGCCGACCGGCACACGGCGTTCTGGCGGCCCGTGGCCGAACGGATCGTCGAGGAGATCCTCAAGTCGAAGCAGGACGCCGACGAGGAGGACCGCGGCGTGGTGTTCGCCTGGTGGGGGGCGCACGCGCGCAGCCTGAAGAGGGTCGTCCTGCGGCTCCAGGAGAAGTACCCGGACGTCGAGGTCCGGCACATCGACCACGCGAACCCGGCGGCGCAGGGCGACATCTTCTGCGAGGGCGACCACTTCGCCCAGGTGAACGAGGCCCTCGCGTCATTGGGCGCCGACGGCATCGACTGGCTGCCGAGCAAGGGCTGGAACGAGGGGGCTGTCGGCGGCGGCTCGGACGGCGGCGTCGCGGCGCGCATGGGCGCCTTCATCGAGTCGACCATGAACCTGCACCAGATGTACCTGGAGCGCCTCACCAGCGTCAAGGACGAGGGTCTGGTCCTCCCCGCGATCACCGGTGTGTTCGACACTCCGCTGATGGACTTCCGGGACGCCGTCGCGCCCGTAGCCGAGACGCTGGCCGGGCTCGCGGGGCACATCGACCGGTCCCGCGACTTCGGCAGGCGGCGGGCGGACGGGGTGGTCGGCGGGCCGTCCGCCGACGCGGTCTCGGCGTTGTACCTCTACACCTGCGAGTCCGCCTTCTACCGCGAGATCAACGCCGTCCTCCGCTCCCCGGACCGCACCAGGATCACGCCCTACCTGCCGTACCTGCGGCTGCTGTTCTCGGCGATCTCGGAACTGCCCGCCCACACCCAACCGCTGTGGCGCGGCGTGTCGTTGGACCTGCGGGCGCAGTACCCGGTGGGTCGGACGGTGACGTGGTGGGGCGTCTCCTCCTGCACCTCCGAGCGCAGCGTGGCCAGGTCCTTCCTGGGCAGCCGCGGCAAGCGGACGCTGTTCGAGGTGACGCCCGCCCAGGCGGTCGGGATCCGGAACTTCTCCGCCTTCACCGGAGAGGAGGAGTACGTCCTCGCGCCGGGCACGCAGCTCAAGGTGACGGACGTGCGGAGCGAGCGCGGCGGACTGAGCACGGTCAGCCTGACCGAGGTGGACGCCACTCCCCTGGTCTCCTGAAACCGGTCTCCTGAAGCCACCGCTTCGCACCCATCCCGTGCCCGGCCGCCGGCGCCCGGCCGGTGGCCCCTGTCGCGGGTTTCGCCGGTCGGGAATCGGGAAGCGGCCACGGTGAAGACCCCGCTACGACGAGGAGGGCACGATGGACGAGCAGGGCGGCGCGGGCGGCGTACCCCCGCACGACGGGCACGGGGCCCGACACGGGCACGACCCCGGCCACGATCACGAGCAGCACGCTCGGCGCGGTGGACGAGAGGTTCCGCGCGCCGACGACGAGCGGACGGCCGCCGCCGACACGGACGAGGCGAGCCGCCTCGACCGGCCGGGTCCGGTCAAGGACCCGATGACGGGTGACCAGCGCTGGACGAGCCCGAAGGATGAGGGTCGACACGGTTGAGGTTCCGGGCGCCCCCGGGTGCCCGGAACCTCGGCCGCCCGCACCCGAGCGAGGCTCGTGATGACGCAGCGCGCCACCGTACGCGAACTGCTCGCCGAGCACGGGCGCACCCACGCCGAGGAGGCGGGCATCCACCTCCGGAACACGCCCATGCCGTTGTACCAACTGCTCACGCTCTGCGTGCTGTTCTCGGTACGCATCAAGGCCGACCTCGCGGTCGCGGCCGCCCACGAGGTGTTCGCCGCGGGATGGCGTACGCCGCGGGCGATGGCCGCGTCCTCCTGGCAGGACCGGGTGGACGCCTTGGGCCGCGCCCACTACCGCCGCTACGACGAAAGTACGGCGACGGCGCTCGCCGAGGGCGCGCGGTTCGTGCTCGACCGCTACCACGGAGACCTTCGCCGCCTGCGCGACGCCGGCCGCGAGGACGCCGGCCGCCTCCGCGAGCTGCTGCGGGAGGTTCCGCGGATCGGTCCCGTGGGCGCCGACATCTTCTGCCGTGAGGCACAGGGAGTGTGGCCCGAGTTGCGCCCCGCCTTCGACCGGCGGGCCCGCCGGGCCGCCGCCGACCTGGGTCTGCCGCGGACGCCCGAGGGTTTGGCCGGGCTGGTGAGCGGCGAGGACCTGCCCAGGCTGGCGGCTGCCCTGGTCCGCGCCGACCTGTCCGCGCCGCCGTCCTGACCGGCGGACGCGCCGGCGCACAGCCCGACCGAGCGCATCCACCCACCGCCCCCGGCACCACCGACGACGGCACCGGATGTCCACGGGTGCGGACGTGGGAGGGCCCCCGCACCATGGGGTGGGGGGGGTGCCCCACGACGAAGGAGAGGACCATGCCCGTCGAACCTTCGGCCCGCGTCGACGGACGGGGGCGACGCCTGGTGCTGGTGCGACACGCCAAGGCCGTGCCCAAGGGACGGATCGAGGACTTCGAGCGCCCCCTGAGCGAGCGGGGGCGCGAGAACGCGCCCCGGGCCGGACGGTGGCTGGCCGGGTCCGGGTACACGGCCGACCTCGCCCTGTGTTCGCCGTCGCGCAGGACGCGGCAGACCTGGGAGCTGATGGTGCCCGCGCTGGGGGATCCGCCCCCGACCGTGTACGACGAGCAGCTCTACGACGCGCCGCCGCACCGTCTGGTGGACGTCCTCTCGATACGGGCCGGAGCGCTCGGCAGCGCCCTCCTCGTCGGCCACAACTCGGGCATCCACGAACTGGCCACTTCCCTCTGCGGGAGTGGCCCCCCGGAGCTGTTGCAACGGCTCCGGGAGGGCTTTCCCACATCAGGCGTCGTGGTGGTGGACCTGGCGGACGGATGGGACGCTCTGGCCCCGGGCCGGGGGACCCTCTCGGCCTTCTGGGCTCCGCCCCGCTGAGCCGACCGAGCCGGGCGCCGATCCGGGCGCGCCGATCCGGATCGGGCTCAGACTTCGCCGCGCCAGGAGCCGGTTTCGACGGTGCGGGCCTCAATGAACTTCTTGAAGCGCTTCAGGTCGCCGGCAACCTGGCGCTTGACGAAGCCGAGCTTGTCACCGACGTTCTCCGTGAAGCCCTCGGGGTCGTAGTCCAGCTGGAGCATGACCTTGGACCGGTTGTCGGCCAAGTGGTGGAAGGTCACGACTCCGGCCTGACTGGCCTCGCCGCCCACGGTGGTCCAGGCGACGCGCTCGTCGGGGATCTGTTCCGTGATCTCGGCGTCGAACTCCCTCTCCACGCCGGCGACCTTGGTCTCCCAATGCGTCAGGGTGTCGTTGATCTGGGTGATCTTCTCGACACCGTCCATGAAGCGGGGGAACGTCTCGAACTGGGTCCACTGGTTGTAGGCGGTGCGGACGGCGACGTCCACCTCGATCGATTCTTCGACCTGCGACATGAATGCAGCCTCCTTCTTCAGCGGCCGCGCCGACGGCCGTCGGCACGGAGGACACGGGCAAGGACACGGGCAAGGTCGTCGATGCCCGTCCCCCACGCTGCTGCCCACAGGTCACCGCGGCATGACCCCGCATTCGACTCCCGCACCCGGACGGGTGAAACCGGCCGGTGCTCACCGGGGGTCGGCCTCGTTCAGCTCCGCAGGCAGGCCCGGGTTTCGCGGGCGATCTGCCGGACCTCACCGGTGGGGACGACGAGGACGGGCACCGCCGCTCCCGGAGCGCTGACCGGGGCGGGCTCGGTGGGGTTCGTCGGCAGGAGGCCGCCTTCAACGCCGAGTACGGTCAGGCCCGCGGCCACGTCCTCGCGTACTTCGGGCTGGTCCTCGCCGATCTCGCCGGTGAAGACGAGGGCGTCGACCCGGTCCAGGGAGGCCGCCACGCCCGCAAGCCCCCGACGGACCCCGAGCGTGAACACGTCGAGCGCCAGAGCCGCGTCGGCGTCGCCGGCCGTGCGGGCCCGGACGAGTTCGCGGGTGTCACCGGAGGTCCCCGAGAGCCCCAGCAGGCCCGATTCGCGCATGAGGACCTCCTCCAGGCGCCGTGGACCGACGCCCGTCTCCTGCTGCAACCACAGGAGCATCCCGGGGTCGACGGTGCCGCTGCGGCTGCTCATCGCCATCCCTTCCAGCGGAGTGAATCCCATGGTCGTGTCCACGCTGACGCCCCCGCGCACCGCGCAGGCCGAGCAGCCTCCGCCCAGGTGCGTGACGAGCAGGTGGAGATCGGACAGCGGGCGCCCGAGGAGTTCGGCGGCGCGACGCGACGCGTACGCGTAGGACAGGCCGTGGAAGCCGTAGCGGCGCAGGCCGTGACGGCGGTTCCATTCCCTCGGGAGCGCGTAGGTGCGGGCGGGTTCGGGGAGATCGCGGTGGAAGGCGGTGTCGGGGCAGGCGACGTGGGGGACGTCGGGGAGGAGGCGGCGGGCTTCGTCGAGCACCGCCAGCGCGGGCGGCACGTGCAGCGGGGCGAGGTCCGCCACCGCATCCAGCAGTGTGCGCAGGGTTTCGTCCACGACGGCCGGTCGGCGCAGGTGGGGGCCGCCGTGGACGAGGCGGTGCCCGCAGGCAGAGACCGGCGGGCACGTTCCGAGGAATTCCTCCAGCGCGGGGCCCGCCCCGCCGTCCGGGAGCGCGTCGAGGTCCCGGCGGGCCAGTGCCCGGTCCTTCTCGTCCAGTACGACCAGGTGGAGGCTGGAGGAGCCCGCGTCGAGGACGAGGACGGGGCCGAGGACGGGGCCGGTCATGACGTCCACTTCCATGCGGTGATCTCCGCCGGGTCCGTGCCGGTGCGGCGCAGTTCCGCCCGGAGCAGGTCGCGCCGGCGCGCGATGTCCTCGGCGAGCTTGGGGGCCTCGGCGTGCCGGTCCCGCAGGTACGTCAGGGCCGTGACGGCCAGGTCGTGCCGGGAGGTCCCGTTGAGGGCGAGCAGGTCGTACGGGGTCGTCGTGGTGCCCTCCTCGACGTACCCGCGGACGTGGAACCGGTCGGGGTGCGGGCGGCCGTGGAGGAGCTGGTGCACCGCCGAGGGGTAGCCGTGGAAGTCGAAGACGACGTGCGTGTCGTCGCCGAACAGGGCGCGGAACCGGTCGTCCGCCATCCCGCGCGGGTGGCGGTCCGGCGGGGCGAGGGCGCAGAGGTCGACCACGTTGACGAAGCGCACCCTGGCTCCGGGCAGGTCGCGGCGCAGCATGTCCGCGGCGGCCAGCGACTCGACGGTGGGGATGCCCCCGGCGCAGGCGAGGACGATCTCGGGGTCCTCGCCCCCGTGCGTACTGGCCCACGGCCAGACGGAGGCACCGGCCCGGCAGTGGGCGCGGGCGGCGTCGAGGTCGAGCCACTGGGCGGCGTCGTGTTTGCCCGCGACGACGACGTTGACCTTTCCGGTCTCGTCGAGCAGTTCCTCCATGGTGACCAGGAGGGTGTTGGCGTCGGGCGGCAGGTAGACGCCGGTGACGGTGTTCTTCCTGTTCAGCAGGTTGTTGATGAAACCGGGGCCCTGGTGGCTGTAGCCGTTGTGCTCCTGGCGCCACCCCTCGCTGCTGAGGAGGTAGGTGAGGCTGCTCACGGGGGCGCGCCAGGGGACTTCGCCGGCCATCTTCAGCCACTTCGCGTACTGGTTGACCATGCTGTCCACGATCGTGGCGAACGCCTCGTAGGTGGGGAAGAGGCCGTGCCGACCGGTCAGCAGGTAGCCCTGCAGCCAGCCCTGGCAGTTGTGCTCGGACAGCATCTCCATCACCCGGCCGTCACGGGACAGGTCCTCCGCGTACTCCTCCACGGGCCAGACGTACGCGCGCCCGCCGGCCTTCAGGACGGCGTCGAGCTTGTTCGAGGCGAGTTCGTCCGGCGAGACGATGCGGAAGTCGCGGTTCTGGGCGCTGCTCCGCATCAGCTCGGTCAGCCAGTCGGCGAGGACGCGGGTGGGGCTCGCGGTGGCCGTGCCCGGTCCGGCGGAGACGTCGACGGCGTGGGGCGCCGGCGGTGGGAGGTCGAGCGGACGGCGCAGGCGCCCGCCGTTCGCGGCGGGCTGGGCGCCGATCCGCGCGGCGCCCCGCGGCACGCCCGCGAGGACGTCCGATACGGGCCGCCCGTCGCCGTCGAAGAGGTCCTGGGGGCGGTAGGAGCGGAGCCAGCCTTCGAGGGCCCGCAACTGTTCCGGGTCGTCGTGGACCTCGGGCAGCGGCACCTGGTGGGCGTGGAAGGTGCCTTCGATGGCCTTGCCCTCGACCTCGGCGGGCGCGCCCAGGCCCTTGAGGCTGCGCAGCACGATCACGGGCCAGGCCGGGCGGACCGGCTCGTCCCCGGATCGGGCGCGGTCCTGGAGGTCGCGGATCGCGGTGTGCGCGTCGAGGACGGCGGCTCCGAGGGGGTCCCCGGGCGGGTCCTCGGTGAGGTCCACGATGCGGGGGTCCCAGCCGTAGCCGCGGAAGAGCGCGGTCAGCTCGTCGTCCGACATCGTCGCGAAGACGGTCGGGGAGGAGATCTTGAACCCGTTCAGGTGCAGGAAGGGCAGGACCGCGCCGCCGGTCACCGGGTCGAGGTACTTCGGCGAGTGCCAGGCACCGGCGGTGGGGCCGGTCTCGGCCTCCCCGTCACCGATCACACAGGCGACGATCCGGTCGGGGGCGTCCAGGGCGGCGCCGAAGGCGGTCGCCAGGGCGTAGCCGAGTTCGCCACCCTCGTGCAGGGTGCCCGGGACGGCCGGCGAGAGGTGGCTGGGGAACCCGTCCGGCGCGCAGTAGCGCCGCGCGAGTTCACGCAGCCCGGCGCCGGTTCGGGCCAGGGCCGGGTCGTACTCCTCGTGGGTGCCTTCGAGCCAGAGGTTGGCGTGCAGGGCCGGCGCCCCGTGTCCCGGGCCGGTGACCATGAGGACATCGGCGTCGCGCTCCCGGACCAGGGTGTTCAGGGCGGCGTAGACCATGGTGAGGCCGGGGCAGGTGCCCCAGTGGCCCAGCAGTCGTGGTTTGAGGTGTTCGGGTCGCAGGGGCTCGGTGAGCAGGACGTTGTCCTGGAGGAAGATGAGGGCCGCGGCCACGTAGTCCGCGGCCCGCCGGTAGGTGTGCTGGTCCGGCTGCCGCCCGGGGGTGGACTCGGTCACGGGGGTCCTCCGCGTCGTCTGGGTTACTGGGGCGCCGGGTAACCGGGGCGCCGGGTACGGTTGCGCGCCTGCCCCTCGATGCCTGCCCGAACCCGATGTCCGTCGCGCCGGTACCGGCTTCCCGACAGCGGCCGGCTGCCACCGCCGGCGGGGGAATCCCCTCCACCACAAGTGTCGTATTGTCTGTTCATGGGCTGTTTGCGGGGCATCAGCGGGAGCGAGTGACGGCCGTGGACGCCGCCGGCCGTGGGAGCGAACCCGGCCCGGGCGCGGGCCTGCCCGATGCCCTCCTCTCCGACGTGGTGCGGGACACCGGCGCATCGGTGGGCCTGGTCTACCTGCGCTCTCCGGAGGAACAGGTGCTGCGGCTGACCATGGTGTCGGGCGTGTCCCGGCGGATCGCCGCTCCGTGGGCCCGGATCCCGATGGACGCCGAGATTCCGGTGGCGGACGCCATGCGCCGACGGCGCCTCGTATGGCTCGGCAGTCAGGAAGAGGTCGCCCGACGCTATCCTCGGCTCGGGATCGTCCTGCCGTACGACTTCATGCTCGCCGCCGCCCCGATCGCCGACGCCGCCACCGCGTGGGGCGGCATCGTCCTGCTATGGCCCGTCTGGCACCCGCCGCAGCTCAGCGCGGCCGAACGGGACACCGTCACCGCCTGTTGCCGACGCGCGGCCGACCTCCTGCGACGGACCACCGCCGGCGGTCACGCGCTCCGGCTCCCCGCGGAGCCCACCCTGCTCCCCGCGGCGCACCCCCGTGAGGCCGACCCGACTCAGGCCACGGCCGCCCTGCGCTTCACCGAACGCCTGCCCGTGGGCTGCTGCGCGCTCGACCTGGACGGCCGGCTCACCTTCATCAACCCCGCCGGAGTCGAACTGGTGGGCGCGAGTGCCGCCGCGCTGTTGGGCCACCGGCCGTGGGAGGTGCTCCTGTGGCTGCACGACCCCCTCTTCGAAGACCGCTACCGGGCGGCGGTGGTGAGCCGGCAGCCCACCTCGTTCACCGCCCGGCGTCCTCCCGACCGGTTGTTGTCGTTCCGGCTCTACCCGGACAACACCGGGATCAGCGTGCACATCACCCCCAGCGCGCAGGCGCACGGCGCCCGGGCGCGCACCCCGGATCCGCCCGGGGCCGAGCCCGTGGGGGCGGCGGCGCTCTACCAGCTGACGCACCTCGCCACCGTCCTCGCCGAAGCGGTCGGGGTGCGGGACGTGATCGAACTGGCCGCCGACCAGATCGTCCCCGGCTTCGGACCGCAGGGGCTGGTGGTCATGACCGCCAGGGAGGGTCGGCTGCGGATCCTCGGCCACCGGGGCTACCGCCAGGAGTTCATCGACCGGTTCGACGGCGAGCCGGTGGGCTCCGGCCGAACGCCCGCCCAGGTCATGGCCACGGGCCGGCCCGTCTTCTTCGCGAACCACGAGGAGTTCCGGCGGGCGCACCCCTCCGCTCCGCGGTACGAGAACCGCGACGCCTGGGCCTTCCTGCCCCTGACCGCCTCCGGCCGCCACGTGGGTTCCCTGACCCTCTCCTACGACCGGCCCCGCCCCTTTTCCCCCGCCGAGCGCGCCCTGCTCACCTCGATGGCCGGCCTGATCGCCCAAGCCCTCGACCGCGCCCGCCTCTACGACGCCACGCACGCCCTCGCCCACACCCTGCAGAACAGCCTGCTGCCCCGCACCCTGCCGCGCGTTGCCGGCCTCCAGGTCTGCGCCCGCTACCGTCCCGCCGGCCACGGCATGGACATCGGCGGCGACTTCTACGACCTGATCGCCCGGACCCCCACGACGGCCACCGCGGCGATCGGCGACGTACAGGGCCACAACACCACCGCCGCCGCCCTGATGGGACAGCTCCGCACGGCGGTGCACGCCCACGCCACGGCGGGCGCCTCCCCCGGCGACATCCTGTCCCGCACGAACCGCCTCCTGATCGACCTCGACCCCGGCCTGTTCGCCAGCTGCCTCATCGCGCACCTGGACCTCTCGAACCACCGTGCGCTCCTGGCCACCGCCGGGCATCCCCCGGCCCTGCTGCGCCACCCCGACGGCCGCACCGGCCCCCTGAGCCTGCCCCCGGGGCTGCTGCTGGGCGTCGATCCGGCAGCCGAGTACCTCACGGTCGAGGTCCCCCTGCCGTTCGGCGCCGTCCTCGCCCTCTACACCGACGGGCTCGTGGAGACTCCCGGTATCGACATCGACGACTCCACGGCGGCACTCGCCCGGCACCTGGCCGCGAGGGGGGCCGGAGACCTCGACGCCGTCGCCGATGCCCTCATCGACCGGGCCGAACGGTCCGCGCCGCGCTACGACGACATCGCCCTGCTCCTGCTCCGCCCCCACGACGGCCCCTGACCGGTTCCTGACCACACGGCGGCGCGCCGGCACGGGGCCACCCCACGGTCCCGCCCTCTTCAGCCCGCCGTGCCGTCGACGCGCAGACGCACCTGGTCCTCCAGGCGTTCCAGGCTGCGGTCGAGGAGGGCGTTGACCGCCTGCTCTCCCGGGTCGTGGTCCTCGGCGAAGAAGGACAGGTGCACGGTCACCGCGCTGGGCCCGCCGTCCAGACCCGCCACCTGGAGCCATCCGGCGTAGGCGCCGTCCTGCCTGGTTCCCCACTCCAGACGCATCTGCTCCGGCCGCGCCCGCAGCAGCGCCGCCGTTTCGGCCTCGTCGCCGCCTTCGCGCACGGTCACGGCGGGCAGCCCGTCGTCGTGGACGCGGATCTCTTCGGGGAGCCACTGGTCCATCTGCTCCACCTGGGCGGCCTGGTCGAAGACGTGCTCGGGAAGGGCGGGCATCGTGCGGGAGCGTTCGTACTCGGTCATCGGACCTCGCCTCTCTCGTCAAGGGAAACGTTCGCCCCGGCGCCTGCCCGGTCCGACCCGTGTCACACGGCCGAAGGTCGAACCGCGCGACACGGGGGTCGGTCGAACCCGATGTCGGACCGGCGGCCGGCGCGCCCAGCACGTGGCCCCGTCACGACGGCGCGCGGTACTTCCGCGTGGCCAGTGCGGTGGCGGCGGCGAGCCAGGTCGCGGCGAAGAGCCAGCCGCCCAGGACGTCGGTGGGCCAGTGGACCCCGAGGTAGATCCGGCTCAGCCCGACGGCGAGGGCCCAACAGGCCAGGAGGACCCAGCAGAGTCGGGCGGTGGCCGGGCCGGCCGTTCGCCACGCGGCCCCGGCCAGGAGCCCCGCCGCGAGGGCCGATGTGGTGGTGTGGCCGGAGGGGAAGGCGTACCCGGAGGCGTGCGCGGTCCAGTCCGCGAGCGGCGGTCGGGGCCGGGCCACGGCGTACATGACAGCGGTGCGCACACCCTGCGCCACGAGCAGGAAGCCCAGCGCTCCCGCGGCCGACAGCCACCGGCCTCGGGTGCCCCGACCGGCGAGGAGACCGGCGCCGAGGGCGCAGAGGTAGGGGACGGGGCCGCTGCCCGTCACCGTGACGGCGCGGGCGAAGGCCACCGCGACCGGGGGACGGTGCGCCACCGACCACAGGTGCGGGGCCCGGTCCAGGGGGAACGGCGCCCCTCCGGCGGAGACGAGGGCGGCCAGTACCGCGAAGAGCGCCGCGCACCCGGCCGCGGCCAGAGCCCAGCGCCTCGGCGTCGCTGCCCTACCCGCCTTCACCGGGAGGCGACCAGGGGCCGCAGCGCGGTCCCGTCCAATCGCCGGACCACGGGGGCGGCGTGACGGGCCGTACGGGTGAGCGGCCAGGCGACGGCCGTCCCGACGATCAGGCCGAGCAGGACGTCGTGGGGGTAGTGGGCGCCCACCCAGACCCGGGAGAAGGCCATGAGCAGCGCGGCCGGTAGGGCGATCGTTCCGAGCCGGCGGTCGACGATCCACAGGGCCGTCGCCGCGGCGGCGGCGATGGCGGCGTGGTTGCTGGGGAAGGACCAGTCGCCCAGGGGCGGGCAGACTTCCAACGTCACCGTGTGCAGGGCCTGGCAGGGGCGCTGCTCCCGGAACAGGGACTTGATGCCGGTGTCGAGGAGGAAGGCGGCGCTCACCACGAGGGGCGCGGCGAGCGCCATCGCGGTCCTGGCGGGGTCCGCGGCCGGGCGGGCACGCCACCACGCGGCCAACATCAGCACTCCGAAGAGGGCGAGGCCGTAGGTGGACCAGCCGGAGAGGAGGCCGTCCAGCCAACCGGGCGCCCGGTCGGCGATCCCGGTGAGCCAGGTGTAGAGGTTTCCGTCGACGGAGGGGCCGTCCAGGGCGAGGGGGCTCAATGCGAGCCTCCGTTCGAGGTGCGGGCGGAGCGCCGGCGGATCAACTCCAGCGCCAGGGGGGTGAGCGAGACGAGGACGACGAGGGCGACGATCGGCAGGAGGTAGCGGTCGACGTTGGGCACGGAGGAGCCGAGGGCGTAGCCCGCGAGAACGAGGCCGACGGTCCACGCGAGGCCGCCGACGACCTGCCAGAGGGTGAAGACCCGGGCGGGAACGCCCAGGGCCCCGGCCATCGGGTTGAGGACGGTGCGGACGATCGGCACGAAGCGCGCGAGGACGATCGCCTTGCCGTGCCCGTAGCGGTCGAGGAGTTCCTCGGCGCGTTCGGCGCCCTCGTGGAGCTTGCGGCTGCGGCTGCGGGCGAGTAGGGCGCTCCCGCCGCGACGGCCGATGACGTAACCGACCTGGGCCCCGAGCAGGGCGCCGGCCACGGCCGCGCACAGGACCTGCGGGAGGGAGAGGTGGACCGGTCCGTGGTTGCCCGATACGCAGAGCAGTCCGGCGGTGAAGAGCAGGGAGTCGCCGGGGAGGAAGAAGCCGACGAGGAGGCCGGTCTCGGCGAAGAGGACGGCCGCGACGCCGAGCGCCCCGAAGGACGACAGGAGGGAGCCGGCGTCCAGCAGGTTGACGGCCTGCGGACTGAGCGCCTGCGACGCGGCGGCGAGAAGGGGCAGGGCCATGTCGAACAGCTCCCGAGGGGGTGAGAGGGTCAGGGCATGGGCGCGAGGGCATGGGACGGCGTCCCGCCGACCAACGACTACAAGCCTGTAGACGGTCTACGCTACTGTAGACGATCGAAGCCGGAAGGAGCGCGCCCATGGGGGACACACACGGGGATCGACGCCCCGCAGGAGAGCTGGAGGCGCGCGTGTTGGCCGCTCTCTGGGCGGCCGACGGACCGCTGACGCCCGGGCAGGTGCAGGGGGTCCTCGGCGACGCCCTCGCCCGCACGACGGTGACGACCATCCTGTCGCGCCTGCACGAGAAGGGGTCCGTGGCGCGCACGCGCTCCGGCCGCGGCTTCGCGTACCACCCCACCGAGGACGCGTCCGGGCTCACCGCCCGCCGGATGCACGCCGAAATGGCCAAGGACGAGGACCGGGGCGCGGTGCTGAGCCGTTTCGTGTCCCAGCTCAACGACGAGGACGAGCGCCTGCTGCGCCTCCTCCTCGACGACGACAGGAGCACCCCGTGATCCACACGGTGTGGCTGCCGCTGGTCCTGCCGTTCCTCGCCGGCCCGGCGGGCCGGCGGCTCGCCGTGAGCCTGCCCCCACGGCAGGCGCTCCGGCTGCTGACCCTGACGGCCGCCGGACTGGCCATTGGAAGCGCCTGCGCCCTGGCCCTGCTCATCGTCCCCGGCGCCACCCACCTGCACGCCGTGGCCGCCTCGGGGCACTTGCTGGCCCCGCTGGCCTCGGGCTCCCCCGACGCCGTCATCGCCGTCGCCGTCACCGCGGCAACCCTTCTGAGCTGGTGCGCCACCCTCCTGGTGCGGGCCGCCGACCGCCGCCGGCGGCGGCTGAGGCAGGCCCGGGGCCTGGCCGCCCGATCGGACGGCGAGCTGGTCGTCCTGGCCGACGACCACCCCGACGCCTACGCGCTGCCCGGCCGCCCCGGCCGCATCGTCGTCACCACCGGCATGCTCCGCGCACTCTCCGCCCCCGAACGCGAGGTCCTGCTCGCCCACGAACGCGCCCACCTCAAGGACCGCCACCACCTGTTCACGGCCGTCGTCGACCTCGCCGGGCTGTGCCACCCGGGCCTGCGTGCGCTGCGCGAACCGCTCGCCTACGCGGTGGAGCGCAGCGCCGACGAATCCGCCGCCACCTCGGTCGGCGACCGCCGACTGACCGCCCGGGCCATCGGCCGGGCCGCACTCGCCGCGCGCACCTCCTCCACCGCGGGCCGCCCACGCCCCGGGGCGGCCCTCGCGGCGACCGCGGGCCCCGTCCCGAAACGCGTCGCCGCCCTGCTCGGCGACCACCACTTGGAGAAGGCCGCACGGCCCCTCGTCCGCCGGGCGGCGGCAGCCACACTCCTGACCTGCCTGGCCCTGTCGGCCGGCGCCTCCCTCCAAGCGGCCGACGATCTCCACGCCGGCATCGAGATCGCCCAGGGCGAATCCCCCTGAGGCGCCGCGCCCGATCGGCGCGGCGCCCTCGCGACACGGAGCCCGGATACCGCCGCCCCCGCCCCCCTACCCGACGACGCCCTCGCCGCACGCTGATGTCGGCGAGCCGTCCGGGGATCGGCCCCTCACGTAAAGTTCGCCGGGCACGGCGGAAATCGGTGCCCGGGCGATCCGCCGGGCAGGAGCGGGGCGGTAGGACATGGTCGAGGACGACCGGGACGCGAGACGTCCGCACGGTGAGCTGGTCGCGGACGTGCTGGCGGTCCTCTGGGCGGCCGAGGAACCGTTGACGCCACAGCAGATCAACACCGCGCTGGGCCGGGAGCTGGCCCGGACGACGGTGACCACGATCCTGACCCGCCTGTACGACAAGGGCACGCTCGTGCGGATCCGCTCGGGGCGCGGCTTCGCCTACGCGGCGGCGGACGACGCCGCCGGGCTGGCCGCCGGGCGCATGCGCCGCGAACTGGAGCGGGAACCACAGCGCGACCTGGTGCTGCAGCGCTTCGTGTCCTCGCTCTCCGGGGACGACGAGGACGCGCTGCGGCGCCTGCTCCGCGAGGCCGAGGAAGGTCGGTGAACCGGTGACACCGGTTCTGGCCTTGGTCATGCTGGCGCTGGTGCTTCCGTGGGCCGCGGCCCCGGCCGCGCGCCGACTGGCCGCGCTCCTGCCCCCGCGTGAAGCCTGTCTGGTGCTGACGGGAGCCGCCGCGCTGCCGGCCGGCGGCACGCTGGCGGCGCTGATCGGCCTGTTCCACGTGCCGTTCCTCGCCTCCCTCGAACAGGTTCCGCTGTCGCGGACGGTCGCCGAGTGGCCGGCCGCGGTACCGGTCTCCGCTGCCGCCGGGGCAGTGCTCGTGTTCCAGGCGGTGCTGGTGGGGCGCCGCTGGTACGAGCGCCGCTCGCTGCTCACGCGTGCGTGGTCGGCCGCGGGAGACGCCGTCTGCGACGGGGACCTGTTGCTCGTGACGGATCCCGACCCGCAGGCGTTCGCGCTGCCGGGGCGGCGGGGGTGCGGCGGGCGGATCGTGGTGACGACGGGCATGCTCCGGACCCTCGGTCCGGCGGAGCGGGAGGTGCTGTTCGGCCACGAGCGCGCCCATCTCGCGGACCGCCACCACCTGCTGTCCGCCACCACCCACCTGGCCGCCGCGGTGCACCCGGCCCTACGCTCACTGCGCCCGGCCCTGGACTTCCACCTGGAACGGTGGGCGGACGAGGCGGCGGCCTCCGCGGTGGGCAACCGGCGGTTGGCCGCGACCGCGATCGCGCGCGCGGCGCTGGCCGCCGCCTCCTCCTCCGGTCCGGCGGGTCGAGGTCGCGGCCCCTTGCTGTCGGTGGGTTCCGGGCCGGTTCCCCAGCGGGTCGAAGCCCTGCTGCGGCCGGCGCCGGTCCGGCCGCGTGCCCGTAGGACACGGGCGGCCGCGGTCGGGCTCCTGTCGACCGTGGCGGTGTCGGCCCTCCTGGCCGTGGCCCTGGCGTACGGCCTCCACGAGTACGTGGAACTCGCGGCCGAAGGCGTACGGGGTCGCTGAGGCGCCCGACTGACGACTTCGATGTAGACCAATCGCCCGCGTGCACGTAGGGTCGGCCCAGGTTCACCTCGTGCGCCCCTGAGGCGCGGAGTTCCGTGCGGGTCCGGGGCGAAGCGCGAGCCCGTTCCGCGCGAACGGCAGGCGGCGTGACGGCGTTGCGCCGTGGGCGGGTCGAGGTGACGCCCCCCTCCCCGGCGATTGGACGCGACGTGTACGACAGGGGGCACCAGTCCCGCGACCCCTCCCAGCTGACCGTGGATCTTCTGTCGGCGGCGGGCCGGGCCGTCGAGGCGAGGGCGGCGCAACGCCTGGGCGCGCGCGGGCTGAGCCCCCTTCACCAGGCGGTCCTCACCACGTTGGCGGAGCTGGGTCCGCACGCCCGGCGCGATCTCGCCACGCACATGGAGAAGCCGGAGGCCGAGGCTTCGCGAGTGATCGATGACCTCCTGGCTCGGGGGCTGGTGCAGACGATGATCGTCAACGTCGGCGGCCGACAGGAGGTCGTGGCGCCGACACCGGCCGGCGCCTCGGTGCTGCGAGCCGTCGAGGAGGACCTGCGGGCCGTGCAGGACGTACTGCTGTCGTCGCTCACCAAGGGTGAGCGAACCCAGCTGCACTACCTCCTGCACCGGGTGTGCGCGACGGCCGCCCGGACCGGCGGTACGCCACACTGACCTCCCCTGCGGCGACAATGAGGGGCCGGATGTCCGAGCGGTCACCGACGCGGCGATGAGTTTCTCCGTCCCGGGGAGTCTCACCACCGCGGAGGCCCATCACCGCTGTCGCCATCACAGGAGGAACACGTGACCCAGCTGCTGAGAGTGCAGAACTTCAACGTCTCAAGTGACGGCATCGGAGCCGGGGACGACCAGACCCTTGAGAGGCCGTTCGGTCACGTCGACCCCAGCCGGCTGTTCGCCTGGGCCGGCGCCACGGCGAGCTGGCCCATGCGCACCGACCCCGGGGGCAGCCGGGGCCTGGACGACTACCTGACGCGGGACTACGCCCGCAACATCGGCGCCGAGATCATGGGCCGCAACAAGTTCGGCCCGCAGCGCGGACCCTGGCGCGACCACGACTGGCAGGGCTGGTGGGGTGACGAGCCCCCGTTCCGCACTCCGGTGTTCGTCATGACCCACCACGAGCGTCCTTCGTTCACGCTCTCCGACACCACGTTCCACTTCGTCGACGGCGACCCGGCCACGGTCCTCGCACGGGCGCGGGAGGCGGCGCGGGGCCAAGACGTCCGGCTCGGCGGCGGAGCGACCACCATCCGGCAGTTCCTCGACGCCGACCTCGTCGACACCCTGCACGTGGCCGTCTCGCCGGTGAAGTTCGGCTCCGGGGTACGCCTGTGGGAATCCCCCGACGAGCTGCTCGACCGGTTCCACCTGGAGGTCGTACCCAGCCCGAGCGGCGTGGCGCACCACCTCTTCTGGCGGAAGTGACCCGGCCCGGGAGCGGACGCTCGCCGTTGGCGCGGTGGGCAGCCCCTCACCCGACGGCGGGACGGCGCGGGGCGGCGGGGCGGATCGGCTGCGAATCGGCGGCGGATGGGCGGCGGATGGGCGGCGGATCGGCCATTCGAGGGAACGTGCCGACGGAGACCAAGCCGCCCCGGGGTGTCCTCACGAAGAGAGGGCGCCGTCCCGGTCTCGGGAAGGTGACGCGCGGGCGTCATGGGAGAAGCGGGGGAAAGGCCCCGGCGCACGTTTTGAGGAGTGCCGGAACTTCCGGGATCAACAAAGGACAAAAGCGCCCCGCCTGGCGGGCCATTACCTGGTGCGCGGATGCCGTGGAAATGAGGATCGCGACACGACAGCCGAATCCCGACTTCGTTCGCGTTTCACCTTTCCGCCGATAGCGGCGCCGCCGTCCTTTTCGAATCGCCGGGCGGGGCATTGCTTTTCTGGTCCGCGAAGAGAATCGTTACTTCAGCATATTCCCGCCGAGCCGGGCGAAGCGGCCTGCCGAAACCAGCCTGCCCGTACCGCTGCTCGCCGGGCGGGAACACGCGACGTTCACGCCCCTGCCCACGCCCGTACGGCGCGGGCAGGGGCGGCCGTCACTTGGCGAGGAAGTCGACCAGGTGCCGGTTGAACTCCTGCGCGTGGGTGAGGTTCAGCCCGTGCGGGGCCCCCTCGATCAGGGCCAGGGTGCTGCCCGGCAGCGCTTCGTGGGACCGCTTGCCGCTGACCTCGAAGGGCACGATGGCGTCATGGGTGCCGTGGATGATCAGGACCGGGACGTCGATCCGGTCGAGGTCGTCGCGGAAGTCGGTACGGGCGAAGGCGTTGATGCAGTCCAGCGTCCCCTTGGGCGAGGCGCCCTCGGCGAGGTGAACGTGGTAGCGGTGCTGCGCCGGGCTGACGAGGTCCGTGTCCTCGCCGGCCTGGAAGAAGCCGGTGACGAAGCCCTCCAGGAACGTGAGCCGGTCGGCGCGTACGCCGCCTTCGAACTGGGCGATCGTGGCGTCGTCGAGGCCGCCGTCGGGGTTGTCGGCGCTCTTGTAGAGGTACGGGGGCACCGCCGCGGCGAGGACCACCTGGCGCACGCGTCCGCTGCCGTGGCGGTGGAGGTAGCGGACCACCTCACCGCCGCCCATCGAGAACCCGACCAGGGTGGCGTCCTGTACGTCGAGATGCGTCAGGAGCGCGTCCAGGTCGGCGGCAAGGGTGTCGTAGTCGTAGCCCTCCCAGGGCTGCGCGGAGGAACCGAATCCACGCCGGTCGTAGGTGATCACCCGGTAGCCCGCCTCGACCAGCGGGGCGACCTGCGGCTCCCAGGAGCGGCCGCTCAGCGGCCAGCCGTGGACCAGAACGACCGGGCGGCCCCGGCCGAAGTCCTCGAAGTGGAGTTCAACGCTACGGTCCTTGTCGGTACTTACATCGATGCGCGGCATGTGGGTGGGACGCCCTTCGTGTGGTGGTGCGACACGTCGTGTACCCGGAGTATGTCCCGACGGGGCGAGATGTCACTCACCACGGAAGAGTCGGCCGAAATTCCCCCTCACCACTCCCCGCCACTGCCCGCGACGTGTCGTCCTGCATCCACAAACAAATACCCCGACCAATTATTGCGCATGGGTTGCAATAACACGAGAATGCCCGAATGGCCCAACCCTCCGACTGCGTGTCGTGGCGAATGTGGAACCCTCCCGACTTTCCGCGGGGAGGCCGTGGCCAGCGGATTTACGAGAACGCGACGGAATCCCCTCCGGGCACGGATGGAAATGTGGTCACAAGGCGTGGGTGGTGCGTGCTTTCCTTCCGTCTGCGTGACACCCGAGTGGTCACCCCCACCTCAAAGCCCCTGTCCGGCCGTGCCGGTGTGCGCGGCGCGACGGGGTTCGCAGTCGAGAGGAACACCCTTGAAGTCCACCCCCGCACGGCCCCGTTCGCGGCGTGTGCTCGACCAGTCCCTCCTCGTCCTGGGCGCCGGCGCGCTCGCGACCGGCCTCGCCGCCATCACCCTGGCGCCGGGCATCAGTGCCGCCTCCAGCCACCGCGAGGCGCCGCTGATCGCGGGTGACCCGCGTGCGGACAACACCGACGTGTACGCGTACACCAGCCTGGACCGGCCCGACTCGGTCACGCTCCTGGCGAACTGGATCCCGTTCGAGGAGCCCAACGGCGGCCCGAACTTCTACGCGTTCGGCGAGGACCTCCGCTACAACATCAAGATCGACAACAACGGTGACGGTGTCTCCGACATCACCTACACCTGGCGCTTCCACAACAGCTACCGTGACGCCGCCAACCAGTTCCTCTACAACACCGGCCCGGTGACCTCGCTGGACGACCCGGACCTCAACTTCCGCCAGGTCTACGACCTGGTGGTCTCCCACGGCGACGAGAGCAGGGTCCTGCTCTCCAACGTGCCGGCCGCCCCCTCCCGCGTGGGCCCGGCGTCCATGCCGAACTACGCCGCCCTGCGCAACCAGGCGATCCGCAACGTGCCCGGCGGCGGCAAGACCTTCGCGGGCCAGGCCGAGGACCCGTTCTTCGCCGACCTGCGCGTCTTCGACCTCCTCTACGGCGGCAACCTCTCCGAGCGCGGCCAGGACACCCTCGCCGGCTACAACGTCAACTCCGTCGCCCTCCAGATCCCCAAGGCCCAGCTCGCGCTGAAGGGGAACGCCGGTCGCAACCCGGTCATCGGCGTGTGGTCGACGACCGACCGCCAGGGCGTGCAGCTCTCCGACTCCCGTGACAAGCACGGCGACAAGTGGAAGCAGGTCTCCCGCCTGGGCAACCCCCTCGTGAACGAGGTGGTCGTCCCGCTGAAGTACAAGGACGCCTTCAACACGCTCAACCCGGACCAGGACCGCACCGTCCAGCCCGTCGTCGACAAGGTCCTCGACCCGATCCTGCCCAAGCTGATCCAGCAGGTCTACAACGTCCCCGCGCCCGCCGCCCCGCGCAGGGACCTGTTCGAGATCTACCTGACCGGCATCTGCAAGGCGTGCGGACCCATCCAGGCCGACCTCAACGCCCACAGCCTCAACAAGGACGCCAAGCGCAGGGACATCGTCCCCGCGGAGGAGCTGCGGCTGAACATGGCCGTGCGGCCCACCGCCAACCCCAACCGCTACGGCGTCCTCGCCGGTGACTTCGCGGGCTTCCCCAACGGCCGCCGTCTGACCGACGACGTCATCGACATCTCCCTCCAGGCCGTCGAGGGCGCCGCCCAGACCGGCCAACTGGTCCCGGCGCTCGCCGACGGCGACAAGGTCAACGCCAACGAGGTGCCCTTCGGGAACGCCTTCCCGTACCTGGCGCTCCCGCACACCAAGTCCGTGAACAGCGGCCCGAACGCGCCCGAGAGGTCCGGCACGAAGAACGCCGCGGCCCTCGGCGGACTCGGCGCTCTGCTCCTCGGCGTCGGTGGCTTCCGTCTGCGCCGCAGCCGCAAGGCCAACTGACCCGTTCTCCGGGCGGGGACCGCGGCCGGTCCTGCGGTTCCCGCCCGGAACACCTGCCACCGACCCCACCGGGGAGGATCCCGTGCACCGGCCCGAAGAGAAGCCCGCCCCCGCGATCCGGCACCGCAGACAGCTGCGCAACACCGGGATCACCATCGCCCTGGGCGTGGTCCTGTTCACCGTCGGCGCCGTCGGCCTCTCCCCGTCGAGCGCCGGCACACCGGACGCCCCCGCGTCCGCTTCCTCCTCCACGGGTACGGCGCGCGGCATCGAGGCGTCGCGCGAGCGCGTCAAGCGCCTGCCGAAGGATCCGGTCAGTTGGGCGGACCTCGGCATGGCCCTGGTCCAGCAGGCCCGCACGACCGCCGACCAGGCCACGTACGCGCAGGCGGAGACGGCCCTGCGCCGCTCGCTCGCGCTCCGCTCGGCGGAGAACCTGCACGCCGAGATCGGCATGGGCGCCCTCGCCGCGGCCCGCCACCGGTTCCGCGACGCCCTCACCTGGGCCCACGAGGCGGTCGCGACCAGCCCCACCACCCCCGCCTCCTACGGGATCCTGGCCGACGCCCACACCCAGCTCGGCCAGTACCGGGAAGCGGAGGAGGCCGTCCAGAAGATGGTCGACCTGCGCCCGGACAGCTCTTCCCTGGCCCGCGCCTCCTACGCCGTCGAACTGCGCGGCGACACCGACCGGGCCGAGGCGCTCATGGAGCGCTCGCTGCGCGCGGCCGGCACTCCGGGCGAACGGGCCTTCGCCCACACCCACCTGTCCTCCCTCGCCCTGGAGGGCGGCGACGCGGCCACCGCCCTGCGTCAGGCGGATACGGGGCTGGCCCTCGCACCGCTCGACGCCGGCCTGCTGGAGGCCCGGGCCAAGGCACGCGCCGCCACGGACGACCGCGAGGCGGCCGTCGCCGACTACACCGCGGCCGTCGCGGCGGCCCCGCTCCCGCAGTACCTGTTGGCGCTCGGTGAACTCCAGCAGTCCCTCGGCCACCAGGACCAGGCCGAAGCCCAGTACGCGGTCCTGCGCGCCCAGGAAACGCTCCGCCGGGCCGGCAACGCGCCCGCCGACGTCGACGCGATCCACTTCGAGGCGGACCACGGCGACCCCCGGCACGCCGTGACCATGGCCGAAGCGGCCGTACGCGAGCGGCCGTTCCTCGCCGTGCACGACGCCTACGCCTGGGCCCTGCACCGCGCCGGACGCGACCGGGAGGCCCTCGCCCAAGCCGACGAAGCCCTCGCGCTCGGTACGCGCAGCGCCCTGTTCCTCTACCACCGCGGCGCCATCCACCAGGCCCTCGGCGACACCACGGCCGCCCGGAGCGACCTCGAACGGGCACTGGCCACTGACCCCTCCTTCCACCCGCTCCACGCCCCCGAGGCGCGCGCGGCACTCCGGCGAATCGACGACACCCCATGAACCCCCACACCCGCCGGCGCCTCGCCGCCGCCCCCCTCGCAGCCGCACTGCTGGCCCTCATCGCCGCCGCGCACCCGGCCTCGGCCCACCCGCTGGGCAACTTCACCGTCAACTACTCCACCCACCTCACCCTGCGCCCCCACACCGTCGAGGCCGAGATCGTGGTCGACCGCGCCGAGATCGCGGCGGCGCAAGAGCGCCCGCTCGTCGACCGGGACCACGACGGGAACGTCACCGCCGACGAGCAGGGGAGGTACACGGACGGCGCGTGCGCCACGCTGGCCGGGCAACTGACCGCCGAGGTCGGCGGGGTGGGAGTCCAATGGAGTCGGGAACCCGGCGGGTTGACCTTCCATCCGGGTGAGGCCGGGCTCACGACCAGCCGGCTCACCTGCCGGCTCCGCGCGGAGGCGCACCTCACCTCCCCGGCCCGGGTCCACGCCGTCACGCACTACGACACCCGGCGCATCGGCTGGCGCGAGATCACCGCCGACGGCGTGGGACTCACCCTGGCCGACTCCACCGTCCCCGCGGCCTCCCCCACCGACCGACTGCGCCAGTACCCCGAGGACCCCCTCACGGCGTCGCTCGACCAGCGCGGTGCCGACATCAGGACGGCTCCGGGGCAGGGACCCGCGGCCCGGATCGTGCCGCCCGGCCTGCCCGGTGCGGGCCCGATCACGACCGTGCTCGACAAGGTCTCCGCACTCTTCGACAGCCTCCTCGGAAGCCGCGAACTCACCGTGCCCGTCGGCCTGCTCGCCCTGCTGCTCGCCGTGGTCCTCGGCGCCTCCCACGCCGCGATGCCCGGACACGGAAAGACGATCATGGCCGCCTACCTGGCCGGCCGGCGCGGCACGCCACGTGACGCGGTCACCGTCGGAGCCACCGTCACCCTCACCCACACCGCGGGCGTCCTCGCCCTCGGCCTCCTCCTCCCGCTCGCCACCCACCTCGCGGGGGAAACCGTCCTCACCTGGCTCGGCCTGGCCGGCGGCCTCCTCGTCACCGCCATCGGCCTCCGGCTGCTGTACTCGGCCCTACGGGGCCGAGCCCCCCATCACGGGCACGGCCACGGACATCACCACCACGGCGACCACGGACACGACCACGGGCACGACCACGCCGACGACCACGGCCACGGGCACGGGCACGACGGCGCTCACGGGCACCACCACGAACCGCCCTCCGGCCTGCCCTCCTCACGCCGCGCCCCCGACGCCGACACCGCGCCCGCCGTCGGGACCACCGTCGTCCTGACCAAGACCGCCGCCCCGTCCGCGCACGACCCCCACCACCACGGCGAAGCCGACCACCACCACGCCCCCGCTCCCGCCCCCCGCCGGCGCTGGAGCCTCATCGGAGTCGGCATCGCCGGCGGCCTCGTCCCCAGCCCGTCCGCACTGGTCGTGCTCCTCGGCGCCGTCGCGCTCGGCCGGACCGTCTTCGGCATCCTCCTCGTGATCGGCTACGGGCTCGGCATGGCCGCCACCCTCACCCTCGCCGGGCTCCTCCTCGTACGCCTGCGCGACCGCATCGCCGCCCGCACCGCCGGGAGGGCCTCGGCGCGCCTGAAGGCGCTCGGACGCGTCGGACCCGCCGCCACCTCGGCCCTCGTCCTGCTGGTCGGAATCGGACTCACCGCCCGCGCCGTCACCGGCATGTGAACGACCTGGCAGGCGGCGGACGGACGGGCAGGGCAGGGCAGGCGGACGGGCGAACCGCTCAGGACGCCGGCGCACCGCCCTCCGCCGCGTGGATGGCACGGGCGGCGTTGATGAGGCCGATGTGGCTGAAGGCCTGGGGGAAGTTGCCGAGGGCTTCGCCGGTTCGGGTTTCGACTTCCTCGGGGAGCAGGCCGACGTCGTTGGCGTGGGTGAGGGCGTTCTCGAAGACCTGGCGGGCGCGCGCACTCCGGCCGGTGAGGGCGAGGGCCTGGGCGAGCCAGAAGGTGCACAGCAGGAACGTGCCCTCGTCGGTGCCGATGTCGTCCGTCATGTAGCGGCGCACCAGGCCCCGGGGGTCGGTCAGCTCGCGGGCGATCGCCTCGACGGTGGAGCGCACGCGCGGGTCGTCGCCGGGCAGGAAGCCGGTGAGGGGCAGCATCAGCGCGGAGGCGTCGAGCCGGCGGCTGCCGAAGGCCTGGGTGAACGCGCCCCGCCGCTCGTTGTAGCCCTGCTCCTCGATGGCGTCGCGGATCTGTTGGCGAACGCGCTCCCAGTCGGCGACCCGGTCCTGGGCGCCGAGGGCGGGAGCGAGGTCGATGGCACGGTCCAGAGCGACCCAGCACATGAGTTTGGAGTGCAGGAAGTGACGGGCGGGGCCGCGGCCCTCCCAGATGCCCTGATCGGGGTCCGCCCAGCGCCGGGCGGCGGCCTCGGCGCACTGTCGCAGGAAGGTCCGGACCGGCGGGTCGAGCGGCACGTCGTGGGGCAGCGTCTGGTGCGCCGCGTCGAGCAACTCCCCGTAGACGTCGAGCTGGCGCTGGCGCCAGGCGTCGTTGCCGACGCGCACCGGGCTGCTGCCCCGCCAGCCCGACAGGTGCGTCAGGGTGCGCTCGCTCAGGTCGCGCTCCCCGCCGATGCCGTACATGACCTGGAGGTCGACGCCGCGGTCCAACTGGGTGGCGGCGGCCTGGGCGAGGAAGCCGAAGAAGTCGGCCTTCTCCTGCTTGCAGGCCGAGGTGGCCAGGGCCTGGAGGGTGAGGCTGGCGTCACGGACCCACGTGTAGCGGTAGTCCCAGTTGCGGCTTCCGCCGACGGTCTCCGGCAGCGAGGTCGTCGCCGCCGCGACGATCGCCCCGGTCGGTGCGTAGGTCAGGGCACGCAGCACCCGTCCGCTGTGGCGGACCTGCTCCTCCCAGGGGCCCGTGTAGGCGGAGTGGAGCGTGGACCAGGAGCGCCAGCCCGCTTCGGTGTCGGCCAGCCGGCGGCGGACGCGGCGGCCGGACCAAGGTGTGGGGTCGGGGCCCCAGGCCGACTCGGCGCTCAGTGCGAAGTCGAGGCGGTCGCCGGCCCGGAGGGCGATCTCGCTCCGGGCCGTGGACCCCGTGACCCACAGGGGGGCGTCCGTCGACAGCATCAGGGCGTGGGCGCCCCCGCGCGCCACGAGACCGCGGCGGACCCGTGTCAGGACGGGCTGGATGAGCCCGAACTCGGGGCGCGGGGCGTACTCGACCTCGATGGCCAGGCGTCCGCTCGTGCAGGTGACCTGCCGGAGCAGGGTGCCGGGCGAGGACTGCCCCATGGCGTGGCCGCGTTCGCGTTTCCCGAGGGCCAGCGCGTCGAGCAGCACCGCCGTCCCGGTGGGCGTGCGGAAGGTCGTTTCCAGGGCGAGGGTCTGCGGCAGGTAGCGGCGCCTCACCTCGGCGGTCCCGACGGGGCGGATCGACCAGTGCCCGGCGTCCTGGTCCAGCAGCCGGGAGAAGACGGCCGGGCCGTCGAACCGCGGGAGGCACAGCCAGTCCACCGACCCGTCGGAACCGACCAGCGCCGCCGACCGGCAGTCCGAGAGCATCGCGTAGTCGCCGATGGGCCGCTCGCTCACCTGGACGCTCCCTCGTGCGAGTCCGGTCGTCCGGCGCTCCGGGCAACTGCCGTCACTTCGTGGCCCCGCGTGCCTGCGCCTGCTGCGCCCGGGCCCTTGCGCGCTCCGGTCGCAGGCGCAGCCAGGTCCGTACGAGCAGGACGATCGCCGAGGCGATGAACAGGGCGGCCGTGATGAGGAGCCAGCGGGCGAGGAAGCCGTCGGCGGACAGGGTGGTGTAGGCGGTGTAGTGGCCGCCCCGCTGCAGGATCAGCGGCCACCAGACGAGGAACAGGACACCGGAGACGAAGGCCGGGACGCGGAGGTGGTTCACGCTCGGCCGGGGCATGCCCTCGCCCTGCGGGGTCCGGCCCCGGACGAGGAGTTGGGCGGCGCGGTCGGTGAGCGAGTAGGCGGGAAGCAGGACCAGGTCGTGGAGGAGGGCGGCGCCGACGAACCAGATCGCCACCCCGACCGTGTCGCCCTTGAGGAGGCGGATGCCCGCGTAGAGGGCGAGGGCGAAGCAGGCCAGGGTGAGCAGGAGGTGGAGCGGGGAGGCGCCGTAGCGCCGACGGAAGGCGGTCGCGGCTCTGGTGCGGGCGCTCATGCCGGTTCTCCGAAGGTGAGGCGGGTGACCCACTTGGTGTTGTGGACGCCCGGGGCCGCCGGGATGATCACGCGGGCCGGGTAGCCGTGGTCCGGGGACAGGTCGGCCCCGTTCACCCGGACCGCGAGGAGCGAGCGGTCGTCACGTGCCTGGTTGGCGGCCAGCACCACCGAGGAGAAGGAGCCGCCGCGCTGGACCGACTCCACCAACACCTGCGGGGTGTCGGTGCCGAGTCCGACGAGGGCGGCGAGGTCGGTCAGGCGGACCCCGGCCCACTGCTGGTCGGGGGTGGACCAGCCCTCCACGCACGCGATCGGCAGCGCCGCCTCCCGCTGCGGCATCGCCAGCAGCATCTGGCGCGTCAGCACCGCCTGACGTCCTGCCCCGCGCACCGTCAGGCGCCAGTCGGGACCGATGTCACTGGCCCGGATCCCGCTGGAGGCGGCGGTCTTGTTGATCTGGAACCCGTTCGGGCCCGTGCCCGGTTCACGGCCGTGGGGGGCCAGCAGGGCGGTCTTGCGCCACCAGCCGCCGATGCTCTGGCCGGCCGTCACCGCCAGCAGGGCCAGCGAACCGGCGCCCACCATGGCGACCGCGCCCCGGCGCGAGATCGTCGCGGGCGCCGGCCGGGGCGATACCAGTCCGGCGGCCTCCTCCGACTCGGGTGCGGGCCGGAAGTTCCGGCCCGCCCGGACCGCCCGCACCGCCCGGGGCAGGCGGAAGGCGACGTGCACGACGAAGGCGGCGATGAACACCCAGGCCCCGTAGAAGTGCAGGACGTAGAAGGATCCGGGGAAGATGTAGTTCAGCTGGATGTTCAGGAGGCCGGTCACGAAGGTGAAGCCGGCGCCCCCGACCAGCAGGAGCAGCGAGAGCCGTTCGAGGGCGTGGCCGACGGAGCGGATCGGCGGCCACTCGAACAGCTTCGGGATCACCGACCACAGCTTGGCCAGGAGCACGGGCACGAGGACCACGCCGAGGACGGTGTGCACGCCCTGGGTCAGCCGGTACAGCCAGTACGGCGAGGTGGGCCAGGTGAACAGGTAGAAGCCCAGCCACCCCTTGTCGGGCGTCTGGTCGTTGCGCGCGGCGAGGTCCGGGTTGTAGGCCGCGTAGGACAGCAGTCCCGTCACGAACAGCACGATGACCCCGACCAGCAGGACCAGACCGAACACCCCGGTGAGCCACGGTCCCCGCAACGGGCTGCGCCAGAACCCGGGACGCGCCGGGCCGGGTGGTGGACCCGCCGCCCGCGCCCGGTCCACCGCACCCCGTACGCGCTCGGCGACCGGCACCCGTGGGGTCGGGGCGGGCTCCGGCGCGGCCGACGACCCCTCCGTGGCGCTGTCCGGCCGTTCGGGCTCGCCACCGCTTGCATCCATTCAGGACACCTCCGAGCATTTCCGGCTTGTCGGGTACGCGTGCTGCGTTGAACATCGCGCATCCACGGCTCGGACCCTTCTCGTGACACGCAGCACGATCCTTACGTCTCCCCGGCGGCGCGGCTCCCGCGCGGGGCGCCCCCGCCGGACCCCGCCCGGCCCGACAAACGGACTATGCCGCCGTCGGGGTGGTCTTGGCGGGCTCGGCCCGTCCGGGTGCCCGTGCGCTGCGAACCCCGTACGGATCCCGCTCCCATCCCGAGCGGGACGACACACCAGTTGGGGAGCACCATGCGTACGCGCAAGACCACCATCGCCCTCTCGGTCGCCGTGGCCGCCGCCCTGTCCGCGCCCGTCCTCGCCTCGGCCGACGGCAGGGACCCGCAGGGCATGGGCGGCACGGGCGGTATGGAGCGCACGTCGCTCACCGCCATCGGGCTCACCTCCGACCAGCGACTGGTGGAGTTCACCGTCGACCGGTCCGGGAAGACGACGTCGATCGGCAAGCTGTCCGGCCTGCGCGGAGACACCAAGATCGTGGGCATCGACTTCCGCGTGCAGAACGAGAAGCTCTACGGCGTCGGCGACAAGGGCGGCGTCTACACCCTCAACACGAACAACGCCAAGGCCGTCAAGGTCTCCCAGCTCACCGTCGCCCTGTCCGGAGCCCGGTACGGCGTGGACTTCAACCCCGCCGCCAACCGGCTGCGCGTGATCAGCAACACGGGGCAGAACCTGCGCCACAACATCGACGACAAGGCGGCCCCGCTCGGCACCACCGTCGACGGCATGCTCACCAACCCCACCACGCCCCCGTCAACGGCCATGGGCGTCACCGGCGCCGCGTACACGAACAACGACCTCGACGCGGCCACCGCGACCTCGCTGTTCGACATCGACACGACGGCCGACCGGGTCTCCCTGCAGTCCCCGGCCAACGCCGGCATGCTCGCGCCCACCGGGAACCTCGGCGTCAACGCGGGCCCCGAGGCGGGCTTCGACATCTACTTCTCGCCCAAGCAGGGCACCAACCAGGGCTTCGCCGCGCTGAACACCGGCGGCGCCTTCCGCCTGTACGGGATCAACCTCCTCACCGGAGCCGCCCGCGACATGGGCGCCTTCCCCAAGGACCGCCAGGTCACCGACCTCGCCCTGCCCCTGAACCAGAGCTGACACCACCCGGTACCCGGTGGGCCGTCCGGCGGACCGGCCCACCGCTGCCCGTTCCCGCACCCCCAGGCCGCCACGGCCGCACGCCCGGAGGGCACATGCTCGGTCTGTTCCGGCGGTCCGCTCTGCTCGGGCCGCTGCTCGTGGTGGCCGCCTGGCTCCTCGCCGGCTGCGTGTCCGCTCCTCTCGTCTCCGGCCTCGGCACGGTGGCCGGGCTGGAACAGTCCGCCCTCCTGCCGCGCGGGGCGGAGTCCACCGAGGTCGCGCAGGCGCTGGAGGCCCTGGAGCCCTCCTCCCCGCGAGGTTCCTCACTGCCGCTGGTGGTGGTGTGGACCGCGACCCGGCCGGGGCCCGGCGGCCGGGACGGTTCGGACCTCCAGGCTCGTGCGGCAGCGGCCCTGTCCTCCCTCGACGGGCGCGGGTACACCACCGGAGTGCCGGGCCGGATCTCCGTCTCGCAGGACGGGACCGCCGTGGCCGGCGTGGTCCAGATCCGCTCCGGTCCGGGAATCCCCCTCGGACGCGCGCTGCGCGCCGTTCGCGGCGCGGCAGCCGCGGTGCCCCGGACGGAGGTCGAACTCGCGGGTCCGGCAGCCGTACGGTCCGACCTCGACGGTGTCTTCGAAGGGGTCGACGGCCGGCTGCTCCTCGTCGCCCTGGTCGCGGTCCTGCTGATCCTGGTGTGGGTCTACCGCAGCCCGTTGCTCCCCCTGCTGGTGATCACCACCGCCCTGCTCGCGCTCGCCGTGGCCTGCGCCTGCCTCTACGGACTCGCTTGCTCGCGGATCCTGCTGATCGACGGTCAGGTGCAGGGGATCCTGTTCGTCCTGGTCATCGGGGCCACGACCGACTACGGACTCCTGCTCACGGCCCGCTACCGCGAGGAACTCGACCGGGACCCGACCGTGTCCGAGGCCGTGCGCGTCGCCTGGCGCCGGTCGGTGGGCCCCCTCGCCGCGAGCGCGGCCACGGTCGCGCTGGGGCTGCTCACCCTGCTGCTCAGCGATCTTCCCGCCCATCGCGCCCTCGGCCCGGCGGGCGCGATCGCCATGGCCGCCGCCCTCCTGTGCGCGCTCACGTTCCTGCCCGCCGTACTGGTGCTCCTGGGGCCCGCTGCCTTCTGGCCCCGGCGCGGCACTTCGGGACCCGGTCGCGGGCCGCTGCTGTGGCACCGGATCGCGTACGCCGTCGCCCGCAGGCCCCGCCGGATCTGGGCGGGCGCGCTGACCGTGATCATCGCCGGTGTGGCCCTGTCACCGCTGCTGACCACCCGGGGCGTGCCCCTGGACCGGGCGCTCCCGGCCACCGCGCCGTCCGTCGCGGGCCAGGCCGCGCTGGAGCGGCGCTTTCCCGCCGGGCTGGGCAACCCCGCCGTCGTCCTGACCGCCGCGGCGCGCCTGGACGAGGTCCGTGCGGCTGCCGCCGGGACGCCCGGCGTGGCCGGCACCGAGGTGTTGTCACAGCCGGACGGCCGTCCGGTGACACGTGCCGGACGGGCGTGGATCGCCGTCACCCTGACCCACGTGGCGGACGGCGAGGCCGCTCAGAGGACCGTCGGCGATCTGCGCGCCGCCGTGCGCACGATCCCCGGGGCGCACGCTCGGGTCGGGGGTCAGGCCGCCCAGGCATACGACATGCAGGCCTCCTCCGCGCACGACCGCAGCGTCATCATGCCGGCGGTCCTCGTCACCGTCCTCCTCGTCCTGGTGGTCCTGCTGCGCTGCCTGCTGCTGCCCGTATTGCTCGTCGTCATCGTCGTGCTGACCTTCCTGGCGGCGCTCGGCACGTGCGCGGCCCTGCTGCGCTTCACACAGGGGGCCGCCGACACCGAGCCGACGATCGTGCTCTACGCCTTCGTCTTCCTGGTGGCCCTCGGCGTGGACTACAACATCTTCCTGATGCACCGGGTCCGTGAGGAGGCCCTGCTGCACGGAACGCACATCGGTGTGCGACGGGGGCTCACCTCGACCGGCGGCGTGATCAGCTCGGCGGGGATCGTGCTCGCCGCGACGTTCGCCGCCCTGACCGTCATGCCCCTCGTCTACCTCTTCCACATCGGCGTGATCGTCGCCGTCGGAGTCCTCCTGGACGCACTCCTCGTCCGCCTCTTCCTCGTCCCCGCGCTCGTCACCGACCTCGGGCCCGCCACCTGGTGGCCCCGCATGCTGCCCGCCGATGCCGCGGTCGCCCTCCACCGTCTGATCGGTCCCCGGACGCGTTCCGGTCCCCTTCCACGAAGCCACACGCCCGGGGCGCGCGACCTCGTGGAAGGGGACCGGAACGGCGGGATCACATCGGGTTGAGGACGGTGTCGATGATGTTGACGGTGGCGTTGGCGGTCTGGACGTCGCCGCAGACGATCTTCGCCTCGCCGTTGACGGTGAAGGTGCCTCCGGATCCGGCCGTGGTCAGGGAGCCGCCTTCGAGGGTCTTGAACGTACCCGCGGTGAGCTGCTTGGGCGTGATCTTCTCGCCCACCACGTGGTAGGTGAGGATCTTGGTCAGCTCGGCCTTGTCGGCCAGGATCTTGTCCAGGTCGGCCTTCGGGATCTTCGCGAACGCGGCGTTGGTCGGCGCGAACACGGTGATGCCCTTCGCGTTGTTCAGGGTGTCGACCAGACCGGCCTTCTTGACGGCCGTGACCAGCGTCGACAGTGCCGGGTTGTTGGACGCGGCAGTCGCCACGGGGTCCTTCGCCATGCCCGCGAGGCTGCCGGAACCCTCCTTGGGCACCGACGCGCAGGCCGGGCCGAAGGGATCGGAGTGCTGGGACTCGGCGAACGCCGGGGCTGCCACGCCCAGGGCTATGGGGAGTGCGAACGCGGCTGCCGCGAGTACGGCGCAGCGGCGGACGTGATGGGTGGCCATGTGTTCCTCCTCGTGGAGGCGGGCCCTGCCCCGTCACAGGGCCCGCTCGTCCCCCTCGACCCTTCATTCGTTGCCGCCCGACCGGTTGATGGGTGGAGAAACAAACGAAAAGCGCGGGATCAGAGCTTTGCGGAAATCATCCGGACTTTAGACAGAAAAGGGCTTATCCGCAGTTTGCCCATCCTTTCCCGTCCCGGCACCGAATGAGGGTCATGGCGTCCGAACGGACCCTCCAGGGAGCCCGCCGTGATGAGAAGAGCCGCAGAAGCCGACCCGCGGACATCCGTGCCGCGCCGTGATGCCGACGGTGTGGAAGGTGCCCTCGCCCGCATCCTCGGGGACGTCACCCACCTCGACCGGGTGTCCGTCGACCGTCATTTCTTCGACGAACTGGGCGCCGACTCCCTGGTGATGGCCCGGTTCTGCGCACGGGTCCGGAAGGCCGAAGGCCTGCCGCCGGTATCGATGAAGGACGTCTACCGGCATCCGACGATCGCGAGCCTGGCCGAGGCCCTCGCCGTCCCCGAACCCGCGCGCCCGACCTCCCCCGCACGGCCGATGCCGGAGCCCGACCGGGGGGCCCCGCACTACCTGCTCTGCGGTGCGCTCCAACTGCTGGCCTTCCTCGGCTACTCCTACCTCGTCGCGCTCGCGGGTGTCGGCGGCTACGAGTGGATATCCGCCGGGTCGGGTCCCACGGACGTCTACCTGCGGTCGGTGCTCTTCGGCGGAGCCGCCCTCCTGGGCCTGTGCGCCGTTCCGGTTCTCGCGAAGTGGGTGCTCATCGGCAGGTGGCGGCCCTGCCAGATCCGGATCTGGAGCCTGGGATACTTCCGCTTCTGGATCGTCAAGACGCTCGTCCGGTCCGCCCCGCCCGTGCTGTTCGTCGGATCGCCGCTCTACGTCCTCTACTTGAGGGTGCTGGGAGCCAGGATCGGCCGCGGCGCCGCCGTCTTCTCTCGGAACGTACCGGTCTGCACCGACCTGCTCGTCGTCGGTGACCGCGCGGTGATCCGGAAGGACGCCTACCTCACCTGCTACCGGGCCCACGCCGGCCTGATCCAGACCGGACCGGTCTCCGTGGGCCGGGACGCGGTCGTCGGCGAGGCCGCCGTCCTCGACATCGGGACCGCGCTGGGCGACGGTGCCCGGCTCGCCCACGCTTCCGCCCTCCACAGGGGGCAGGCGGTGCCGGCCGGTGAACACTGGCACGGATCGCCCGCGCTGCGCGCCGACACGGCCTACCCGGTGGTCGACCCGGCCCGCTGCGGCGGTACGCGTCGGGCCGCGCACGGCATCCTGCAGGTACTGGCCGTCCTCCTCGTCACCCTGCCGCTGTCACTCGGCGGTGTGGGTCTCCTCCTGGCCGAGGCGCCCCAGTTGGCCGCGGTACTGGAACCGGGCCCGACCGCGCTGACGGCCTGGACCTTCTACGTCGAGGCCCTGACGGCTTCGCTGGTCCTCTTCTTCGGCGCGATTCCCCTGGGGCTCCTGGTGGTCACCACGGTCCCCCGACTGCTGTCCCGCGCCATCGTCCCCGGCACCGTCTACCCGCTCTACGGCTTCCGGTACGGTGTGCACCGCGTGATCACGCTCATGACCAACCGGCGTTTTCTGACCCGCCTGTTCGGTGACAGCTCCGGCATCGTCCCCTACCTGCGCTGCCTCGGGTACGACCTCTCCCGCGTCGAGCAGACCGGCTCGAACTTCGGCACCGAGGTCAAGCAGGACTCCCCGTACCTGAGTTCCGTCGGAAGCGGAACGATGGTCGCCGACGGACTGTCGAGAGCCACACCGGCGCCCACCCCCCTGCGCACCACCGCGCCGTCGCGCCGTCTCCCCGTTGCCCCGTCCCCCCGTCCCCCCGTCGACCGGACACCCCGAAGGCACCGGTCGTCACCGGATCGGGTGAGACCCCCATCCGCGGGCCGGACCGCTCCGAATGGCGTGATGTGGGCACCTCGCCACCCCGCGCAGCCATCGGGACGAGGAGCCCGCGACCCCGTCCTGTAGTCCCGACCGCCCTCATGGAGCCTTCGATGCACGCCCTCCGCTTCCGCCGCACCGCCGTCGCCGTCGTCGCCGCCGCCGTCCTCCCCTTCGCCCTCGCCGCCTGCTCCGACAGCGGCAAGGGCGCCGACGCGGGGGCGAGTGCGGACAACGGGAAGGCCGAGGAGTCCGCGGCGGCCTCCGCCGAGCCCTCGATGGCGATGGCGATGGACAAGCCGTTCGGTCCGGCCTGTGCGGGCGTTCCGGCCGAGGGTGCGGGGTCCTTCGACGGCATGGCCAAGGACCCGGTGGCCACGGCCGCCTCGAACAACCCGGCACTGTCCACCCTGGTCACCGCCGTCAAGCAGGCCGGTCTCGTGGACACCCTGAACAACGCCAAGGACATCACCGTCTTCGCGCCCACCAACGAGGCGTTCGCGAAGATCCCGAAGGCCGACCTCGACAAGGTCCTCGCCGACAAGGCCATGCTCACCAAGATCCTCACCTACCACGTCGTCGGTGAGAAGCTCACCCCGAAGCAGCTGGAGAGCGGCTCCTTCGACACCCTGAAGAAGGGCAAGATCACCACGGCCGGATCGGGCGAGGCCTACAAGGTCAACGGCACGTCCAACGTGGTCTGCGGCAACGTCCCGACCGCGAACGCCACCGTCTACATCGTCGACACCGTCCTGATGCCCAAGTAGGCGTCCAGGCCGTCTCTTTGGCCGTCACAGAGCCGTCATAGAGCTGCCGCAGGGGCCGGTCGTCATCGGGGACGACGACCGGCCCCTGCGGCGCGTTCCCTCGACGAGCGGTGTCGCCGACGCGGACGTCCCGCTGCGCTCACGCGCGCCCGGACAGGCCCTGGCGTGCGGCCAGTCGGTCCATCAGGGCCGCGCTCCGCGCCAGCAACTCCCGTTCTTCCTTGGTGAGTTCGGCCTCGATGGCCATGGCCAGCCATCCCGCCCTACGGCCGCGCTCCGCTTCCAGCGCGGCCCGACCGGCTTCCGAGAGGTCGAGCAGGGACTTGCGGCCGTCCGTGGGATGGGCGCTGCGGGTGAGCAGACCCTGATCGAGGAGGAGGCCGACCGCGCGGGCCATCGACTGGGGGCGCACGCGCTGGTCGGTCGCGAGATCGCTGGTGGTCATGGCGCCGTCGCGGTCCAGGACGCCGAGCACCGCGACCTGCCCGTGCGGGATCCGGTCCTCCAGCTTCACGCGCCGGGAGAGCTTGCCCATCGCGGTACGCAGATCGGCGGCGACGGTGGCGGCTTCGGGGGTGGGCATAGGGCACTTTACCCCGGAAACGCCGTTGTGCAGCAGCACTGAACAGCCACACTGAACAGCAGTACTGCACAGCCTTGCTGTAGAGTTTCGTCTCGTCGGGCCGAGCGTCAGCGTCGTCGCAGTCGAGGCCCGGCTTGCGACAACGGGAAGGAACTCCCATGCCCGCACACACAGTCGAGCCGTCCGCCATCCGCGGTGTCACCGCCCGCGCCGTTCTCGACAGCCGCGGCAACCCCACCGTCGAGGTCGACGTCGTCCTCGCCGACGGATCCCAGGGCCGCGCCGCCGTTCCCTCCGGCGCCTCCACCGGCGCCCGCGAAGCGGTGGAGCTGCGCGACGGCGACCCCCGGCGTTGGCACGGCAAGGGTGTCGACCGCGCCGTGGCCCATGTGAAGGGCGAGATCGCGAACGCCGTCATCGGGCGTGACGCCGATGACCAGGCCGGCCTCGACGCCGCGCTCGTCACGCTCGACGGCACGCCCACCAAGGCACGGCTCGGTGCCAACGCCCTGCTCGGGGTCTCCCTCGCCACCGCGAAGGCCGCCGCCCTCTCGCACCGCCGGCCGCTGTACCGCTACCTCGGCGGAGCCGACGCCCACGTCCTTCCGGTGCCGATGATGAACATCGTCAACGGCGGTGCCCACGCCGACAATCCGCTGGACTTCCAGGAGTTCATGATCGCGCCGGTCGGCGCGGCGTCCTTCGCGGAGGCCGTCCGGATGGGCTCCGAGGTCTTCCACACGCTCCGCCGCGACCTGCTCGCCGCCGGTCACTCCACGGGCGTCGGCGACGAGGGCGGCTTCGCGCCCGCGCTGCGTACGGCCGAGGAGGCGCTCGACTTCGTCATGGCCGCCGTCGAACGGGCCGGATACCGACCCGGCGCGGACATCGGCCTCGTCATGGACCCGGCGGCGTCGGAGTTCTACCGGGACGGTGTGTACACGTACGCGGGAGAGGGCGTCCGGCGCACCTCCGCCGAACAGGTCGACTACTTCGCCAAGTTGATCGACGCGTACCCGATCGTCTCGGTCGAGGACCCGATGGCCGAGGACGACCTCGACGGGTGGCGCGAGCTGACGGCACGGGTCGGGGACAGGTGCCAGTTGACCGGGGACGACGTGTTCTGCACCAACGAAGCACTGGTACGGGAAGGCATTCGCACGGGGGTGGGCAACGCGGTCCTGATCAAGGTCAACCAGATCGGGACGCTGACCGAGGCCCTCAGGACGGTGGACGTCGCGCGGCGGGCCGGATGGGCGTCGGTCATCTCCCACCGCTCCGGCGAGACGGAGGACACGACCATCGCGGATCTGGCCGTCGCCACCGGCTGTGGGCAGATCAAGACCGGATCCCTGTCCCGTTCGGACCGCACGGCCAAGTACAACCAACTCATCCGCATCGAGGAGGAGTTGGGCGCCTCGGCGGTCTACGGATACCCCACCGCGTAAGACGCGGATCCGCACGCGGACTCACCTCGGCCCACCCGGCCGGTTCCCCGGACCTCCGGGTCCGAGCCGTCGGTGTCGCGCGTGCGCGGCGGCCGTCCCCGCGCTATCCGGCGTCGCGGGGCGGCAGCCGGCGGGTGATGCGGTCGAACAGCTCCGTCAGCGGTTCGCCGATGTCCCGGCCGAACTCGGTCAGTCCGTAGGTGACTTGGGGCGGGGTAGTCGGTTCGACCTCGCGCCAGACCAGGCCGTCCTGTACGAGCGCGCGCAGGGTCTGGGAGAGCATCTTCTCGCTGATGCCCCGGATGCTTTCGCGCAGTTCGAAGAACCTGAGGTTGTTGTTCCGCAGGGCGATCAACACCCAGACGCCCCACCTGCTGGTCACATGGTCGACCACGTCGCGCGCGGCGCAGTCGGTGTGAAACACCTCATACCCCTGTCCCGCCCCGGCCTGTGTGAGCTGCACGCCTTCCGTCATGGGAGGAGCTTACCTCGGGGTATGGCCTTACCAAAAGTAAGCCCTGCTCCTAGCGTCGAGGCCACAGAGCACATCGAGCGAGGACGAGGAGCTGATCATGATCGTGGTGACAGGGGCCACCGGGAACGTGGGCCGGCCGTTGACGCGGGCACTGGCCGGGGCGGGCCGGGAGGTGACGGCGGTGTCGCGGCACGCGGCGCCCGTGCCGGACGGTGTCCGGCACGTGGCCGCCGACCTGACCGGGCCCGGCGGTCTTCGGCCCGTACTGGCCGGGGCGAAGGCGCTGTTCCTGCTGCTGTCAGGCGACATGCACGCCGCCGGAGCCGCCCCGGCCGACCTGATCGCCCAAGCGGCGGACAGCGAGGTTCGTCAGGTCGTCCTGCTCACCTCGCTGGGCGTGGCGACCAGGCCCTACGGCCCGACGCGGATCGCGATGCGCGCGGTGGAGGACGTACTGCGCGGATCCGGCATGGAGTGGACCATCCTGCGGCCGGGCGGCTTCGCCTCCAACGCCTTGTGGTGGGCCGAGTCCGTCCGCGCGCGGCGGGTCGTCGCCGCGCCCTTCGGCGACGTCGGGGTGCCGATCATCGACCCGGCGGACATCGCCGAGGTCGCGGCGGCCTGTCTGTTGGATCGGCAACACACCGGCGGCGTGTACGAATTGACCGGCCCGGAGACGATCACGCCGCGCCGGCAGGCGGAAGCCATCGCCGCCACACTGGGCGCGCCCGTGCGGTTCCACGACCTCACCCGCGCCGAAGCCAAGGCGGCCATGGCCCGGAGCATGCCGGCGGAACTCGCTGAGGACACCCTGGACATCCTCGGCTCCCCGACCCCGGCCGAAGTGCGCGTCAGCCCGGACGTACAGCGGATCCTGGGCCGGCCCCCGCGCCCGTTCGCCGACTGGGCCGCCCGCAACGTGGCCGCGTTCCGCTAAGGGCTGTCCCGTAATCCCTGATGGGCGCGCGGCGTCGGCTACGGCGCGGCGGGACGTGTCGGCTTCGCGCTGCCGGGTGCGGCAGCGCGAAGCCGGACCCGGGCGGTCCACATGTCAGGGGCGGGGGTCGCCGAGGGCGGGGACGGGTTCGCGGGTGGGGAGGGGGGTTCGTTCGGCGAGGGCGCTCACCGCGGTGATGACCAGGGCGATGACGACCCCGCCGAGGATGGCAGTCGTCGGGTCGGCGACTTCCAGGGCGACCGCGGAGAGGGACGCCGTGAGGCTGTAGCCGGCGCCCTGGACGGCGTACATCATCGAGTACCCGGCGGCGTGGGCGTGTTCGGGTAGGCGCTCGCGCAGGCTCAGGCTGCGCGAGACCATGACTCCCGACTGGAAGACGCCCGCCGCCGCGAGGGCGATCGCCACGCCGGGCAGTCCCGGCAGGACCGTGACGAGGGCCACGCAGCCCGCCGTGGCGGCGAGCAGGACGAGGCTCTGGACGCGGACCGATCCGGGCCAGGTGCGCAGTCCGTAGCAGAAGGCGCCCGCGGCGCTCGCCAGGGCGAACCCGGCGAGCAGTGGCCCCGACCAGCCCACGGACAGGGAACGGTCCTCCAGCAGTGCGGGCAGGACCAGTTCGGCGGTGGCGAGCATGGCCATGGCGGCGGCGCTGGTCAGGTAGACGGGCCAGCCGGACAGCAGGACCCGTGTCATGGCGGGTTCCCGGCCGGTCCGTTTCGCCGCGGCGGCGGCGGTGAGCGGCTCCGGCTCGGGCAGCAGGACGAGCAGGGCCGCGGAGGCGGCGGCGAGGACGGCGCCGAGGACCAACGGGGCTCCGGCGAAGGCCTGGAGCGCCAGGACGACGACGAGCGCGGGGGCGGCGGCCCAGGTGATCTGGGTGAGGGTGGCCTCCGCGCTCAGGGCCCGCGGTACGGCGGCTTCGTCGACCAAGCGGGTCAGGAGCGTGCGTACGCCGCCCGGGCAGGCGGCCGGGGCCGCGCCCGCGAGGAACGCGAGGGCGATGGGCACGGGTACGGGGGCGCCCCGGGTGAGGGGGATCGCGGCGAAGGCGGCCGCGGCGACCAACAGGCCCGCGGCCAGTTGGGGGCGCATGCGGTGGCGGGCCAGACGGGTGCCGAGGAGGGGGGCGCCCACCACCTCTCCCAGTACGTAGGCGGAGGCGAGGGTCGCGCCGAGGGTGTAGCCGCCGGGGCCCTCGCGGCTCATGAACACCAGGGCGAGCGGGGCCATCGCCACCGGTGCTTTTCCGGTCAGCGCGACGAGTGCCCAGATCAGCAGGTCGCGGGTCATCAGGGCCCGGTAGCCGCTCCTGACTGCGGTCACCGCCCTCAGCCCTTCGGGCCGATTCCGGCGAGCAGCCGGGTGACGTGTCCTTCGAGTGCTTCGGCGTGCTCCAGGCTCTCGCCGACCACGCAGTACTCGCCGAAGCCTCCGTCCGGGCTGCCGTCGTCCACCGTGATGAGCACTCCGGTGCGGGTGGCGGGGTCGTATCCCAGACCGGCGGCGTCCAGTGCGCGCACGGTGGCGTTGAATCCGGGGAAGGTGCATCGGCGCAGTTCCACCAGGACCCGGTCGGTGAAGTAGTCGCCCGTGACGACGCGTTCGCCGATGCGGTGGATGTGCGTCGAGCCCCCGGTGCGGCAGTTGAACTCGTTGATGAGGATGTCCTGGCCGGGGGTGACGATCGCGTCGATGCTGACGATGCCGCGGTAGCCCATGGCGTGCAGCGGTTCGCACAGCCGGCGGGCGGTCGCGAGGAAGCCGGGGAAGGCGTCGAGTCCGGCCGAGGGGGCCGGCACGATCAGGCCGTTGAGCACGGGCTTCATGCGCATCTCGCCGTGTCCGGTGAACTCGACGCCGCCGTCTTCGACGCGCAGTTCCGCGTAGATCGGTACGGACCGCGGGATGTAGTCCTCGATGACGACGGTATGGCGACCGCCGTCCGTCAGCCAGGGCCAGCGGTCCGTCAGGTACTTGTCGAGTTCGGCGCGGTCGGCGGCGACCACGGTGCGCTGGGCGCCGATCGGGTCGACGCCGGGGACCGGGCTGACGATCTCGTTGCCGAATCCGGCCACGTGGAAGTCCTGTTTGAGGATGGCGGGCCGGCCGCGGCCGAGGAGCTGCTCCCACAGGAAGTCGGCGGCGTCCTCCTGCCCGGCGAAGACTCCGCCGCGCGGTACGGGCGAACCGGTGCCGCCGGCCAGGGCCCGGAAGGTGGCCTTGCTGTTGAGGAGGCGGCCGCCGCTCTGGTCGAGGAAGCCGAAGCCGGGTGTGGCGGCGTCGAGGCCGAGGGCGCGGGTCAGGCCCGCGACGGTGCTGTCGAAGTGGAACGGGAGTACCCGGTCCACCCGGTGGGACTCGACGGCCGAGCGCAGTTCGGTGACGAAGCCGTCGTCGCCGAGCCGGTCGCGGGAGAGGACACCTTCGCCGAAGCGGCCCTGCGGGGGGACGAGGACCTGTACCGAGGAGCGGTCGATGCCGAGCCGGTCGGTGACGTAGCGCAGGAAGTCCTCGTCGGCGGCGACCGGGAGGACCAGGACGTCGCCCTCGCCGAGGAGCCAGGCCATGCGCTGGGCCTGGTTGCCCACGTAGCGGCGGTATTCGGGGGCGAGGAGTTCGAGGTCGCCCACCATCTCCTCGGTGCGCTGGTTGCTGATGATCAGGGTCGCCATGGCGGTCTCTCGTCCTTCGGGGTCGCTGACTGGGGTTCACTGACGCGGGGTCGCTGATTCGGGGTCGCTGATTCGGGGTCGCGGACTTACGGGCGCCGAATTCCCGGGTCGCCGCATTCCCGCTTCTCCATTCTGTGTTCGCCCTTGCCCCCGTGACCACTGCGTGAACGGGTAGTTCGAGGCTCCGGACCAGGACTACTCAAGTGGGTAGTCCGCATTCTCGGATTCCGTGGATAGCCTTCTCGCCATGATCACCACCAGGGCCGGAAAGCCGGTTACGGACGCCGAGATATTCGCCGCACACGAAGGCGGAAAACTCGGCATAGAGATCACCACCGCATTCGACGACCCGCGTTCCCTCGCCGCCGCCTACACCCCCGGGGTGGCCCGGGTGAGCCGGGCCATCGCCGCCGATCCCGCACTCGCGGCGCACTACACCTGGGCGGGCCGACTGGTCGCCGTGGTCACCGACGGAACCGCCGTGCTGGGCCTGGGCGACCTCGGTCCGCGGGCGGCGCTGCCGGTGATGGAGGGCAAGGCCGCCGCGCTCAAGAAGTTCGCCGGGCTGGACGCGGTACCGCTGGTGCTGTCCACGACCGATGTCGACGAGATCGTGGAAACCGTCGTCAGGCTGCGCCATTCCTTCGGCGCGGTGAGTCTGGAGGACATCTCCGCACCCCGGTGCTTCGAGGTCGAGGCCCGGCTGGTGGAGGCGTTGGACTGTCCGGTCATGCACGACGACCAGCACGGCACCGCCATCGTGGTCCTGGCGGCGCTGCGCGGTGCTTGCGCCGTGCTCGGGCAGTCGCCGCAGAGCCGCCGCGTGGTGGTGCACGGAGCGGGAGCGGCGGGTGTGGCCTGCGCTTCCATCCTGCTCGCGGCGGGCGTGCGGGACGTGACCGTGGTCGACTCGCGCGGCATCCTGGTGCCCGGACGGCCGGGCATGAACCCGGTCAAGGCCGCCCTCGCGGAGCGGACCAACCCCCGGCGCCTGCACGGCACGGCCGCGACGGCGCTGCGCGGAGCCGACGTGTTCATCGGTGTCTCCGGCTCCCGGGTGGCGCCGCGGCTGATCGAGACCATGGCTCCCGACCCCGTCGTGTTCGCGCTGTCCAGCCCGGATCCCGAGGTCGATCCGGATCTGGTGGCGGGCTACGCCGCGGTGACCGGTACGGGCGCCGCCGACCGCCCGAACCAGGTCATCAACACGCTGGCCTCGCCGGGCGTCTACCTGGGCGCGCTGGACGCGGGGGCCCGTCGGATCACGGAGTCCATGAAGATCGCGGCCGCCGACGCGCTCGCCGAGCTCGCCGCCCCCGACCTCGCCGCGGACCGGGTGGTGCCGTACTCCCTGGATCCGCGCGTGACCCCTGCCGTCGCCCGCGCCGTGCGGGCCGCGGCGCTCAAGGAATCCCCTGAATCGAAATGGAATTCCAGGTGAACGAGATACGCGAAGCCATAGCCGCGCTGCCCGCCCTCCAGCAGCCGGAATGGAGTGACCACCCGGAGCTTCCGCATGTCCTGCGGGAACTGGAGAATTCCGCCCCGCTGGTCACGGCGGCCGACATCGGTGAACTCGCGGGTCATCTCGCCGAAGCCGCCGCCGGCCGGATCCAGGTGGTGCAGGCGGGCGACTGCGCCGAGGACCTCGCCGAGAGCAATCCGTACGACGTGGCCCGCAAGGCGGCCCTGCTGGAGGTCCTCGCGGGAACCATGACGATGGCCTCGGGCCTTCCCGTGCTGCGGGTGGGGCGGCTGGCCGGCCAGTACGGCAAGCCCCGCTCGCGGCCCACCGAGACGTTGAACGGGCGGGAGCTTCCGGTGTACCGCGGGCCCGCCGTCAACTCGGCCGAGCCCGACCCGCTGCTGCGGCGCCCGGACCCCGCCCGGCTGCTGCACGCCCACCAGGCCGCCCGGCGGGTCGTGGGCGCGCTGGGCTGGGACAGGCCGCCCGCGGTCCGCCGCCGGATCTCGGCCCCCGTGTGGACGAGCCACGAAGCCCTGCTGCTCGACTACGAACTGCCGCTGCTGCGGCGCCGGTCCGACGGCTCGCTGCTCCTCGGCTCCGCCCACTGGCCGTGGATCGGCGAGCGCACCCGGCAGATCGAGGGGCCGCACGTGGCACTGTTGTCCCTGGTGTCCAACCCGGTCGCGTGCAAGGTGGGTCCGGGGATGACTCCGGCCGAACTGCTGGCCCTGTGCGCACGGTTGGATCCCCGGCGCAGCCCCGGGCGGCTCACCCTGATCGCCCGGATGGGCGCCGGTACGGCCGCCGCCCGGCTGCCCGCCCTGGTGCGCGCGGTACGGGCCGCCGGGCATCCGGTGCTGTGGCTGTGCGACCCGATGCACGGCAACACCGTCAGCGGGCCCGACGGGCTCAAGACCCGGCTGGTGGGCACGGTGGTGCGCGAGGTGGAGGAGTTCCAGGAGGCGGTCTCGGCGGCCGGAGGCACGGCCGCGGGCCTGCACCTGGAGACCACCCCGGACGAGGTGACCGAGTGCGTGTGGGGCTCGCAGGACATCTCCGTGGCCAAGACGAAGTACACGAGCCTGTGCGACCCGCGCCTGAACCCGGCGCAGGCCGCGGCGGTCGCCGCCGCCTGGCGCTCCTGACGCCGCGCCGCCCCCGCCGCCTCGACACACCAGAGAAGGAAACCGAGGACGACCATGCCGGGAATTCCCGCCATCGCTCCCTACCCCATGCCCACCGCGGCCGATCTGCCCGCCAACACCGCCGACTGGCAGCCGGATCCGGCCCGGTCCGTGCTGCTGGTCCACGACATGCAGCGCTACTTCCTGGAACCCTTCCGGTCCGGCGGCTCGCCGGGCACCGAACTGATCCGCAACGCCGCCCTGCTGCGCCGCCGGTGCGCGGACCTCGGCATCCCCGTGGCCTACACCGCCCAGCCGGGCGGCATGACCGAGAGCGAGCGGGGCCTGCTCGCCGACTTCTGGGGGCCGGGGATGCGCGTGGCGCCCGAGGACCGCGAGGTCGTACCGGAGCTCGCCCCCGCCCCGCAGGACTGGTTGCTCACCAAGTGGCGCTACAGCGCGTTCTTCGCGTCCGACCTGCTGGCGCGGATGCGGGAAGCGGGCCGTGACCAGCTGATCCTGTGCGGGGTCTACGCCCACGTCGGGGTGCTGATGACCGCCGTGGACGCCTTCACCCACGACATCCGCCCCTTCCTCGTCGCCGACGCCGTCGCGGATTTCGACGCCGCCTCCCACCGCCTGGCCCTCGACTACGCAGCGGCCCGCTGCGCGGTGGTCACCACCACCGACGAACTCGTGTCCTCCCTCAGTACCGAAAGGGCCGCCCGGTGACCTCCGACCTGCTGGAACACGTACTGCGGGGCCGCCGTCAGGCCTACGCGCTGATCCACCGGCCGGACTGGTCGGGCGAGCGGTTGGAGGTCCTCTCCGGTCCGTTCGCGCACGTCGGCGCCCTCGCTGACCTGCCGCTGCCGCCCTCCGGGACGGCCGACGGAACCGCGCGCCACGACGTCCTCGCCCTCGTCCCCTACCGGCAGATCACCGAGCGGGGCTACGCCTGCACCGACGACGGCGAACCTCTCATCGCGCTGTCCGTGACCGAACAGGAGGCGCTGCCGCTCCACGAGGCGCTGCGCCGACTGCCCGACGAACCGGTGGCGCTGACCGGTGGCGGATTCGACGTGCCCGATGCGGAGTACGCGGAGCTGGTGCGGCAGGTGGTAACCGACGAGATCGGGCGCGGCGAGGGCGCCAACTTCGTCATCCAGCGTTCCTTCACCGCGGACGTCACCGACTACGACTTCCGCAGCGCCCTGTCCTTCTTCCGGCGCCTCCTGCAGCGCGAGTCCGGCGCGTACTGGACGTACCTCGTCCGGGCCGGGGATCGCACCTTCGTCGGCGCGAGCCCGGAACGCCACATCAGCGTCGCCGACGGCGACGCCGTCATGAACCCGATCAGCGGCACCTACCGTTATCCCGCTTCCGGCCCCACCCTCTCCGGCGTCCTCGACTTCCTCGCGGACCGCAAGGAGACCGACGAGCTGTACATGGTCGTCGACGAGGAACTGAAGATGATGGCCCGCATCTGCCCGGCCGGCGGCCGGGTCACCGGCCCGCACCTGCGGGAGATGGCGCGGCTCGCCCACACCGAGTACTACATCGAGGGGCGCACGGACCGCGACCCGCGGGAGATCCTGCGGGAGACGATGTTCGCGCCCACCGTCACGGGCAGCCCGCTGGAGAGCGCCGCCAAGGTCCTCCAGCGGTACGAGCGGACCGGGCGCGGTTACTACAGCGGGGTCGTCGCCCTGATCGGCCGGGACGGGGCGGGCCGGAGTCGTCTGGATTCGGCCATCATGATCCGTACGGCGGACATCACCGGTGGCGGGCGGGTGAGGATCGGCGTGGGCGCCACCCTCGTACGCCATTCCGACCCGGATTCGGAGGTCGCCGAGACCCGCGCGAAGGCGGCCGGGATCCTCTCCGCGTTGGAGAGCGGGCCGTCCCGGTTCTCCGCCCATCCGCGCGTGCGCGAGGAGCTGCGCCGTCGCAACGACGGTCTCGCGGACTTCTGGCTGCGGCCGGCCGCCGACCGGCTGCGACCGCTCCCCGACCTGGCCGGACGCACGGCGCTGGTCATCGACGCCGAGGACACCTTCACCTCGATGATCGGACATCAACTGACGTCATTGGGACTGGTAGTGACGGTACGTCGGTATGACGAGCCGTACGGGTTGGCGGGCCACGACCTGGTGGTCATGGGGCCCGGGCCGGGCGATCCCCGGGCGGCCGGCGACGCGAAGATCGGCCACCTGCGGGAGGTGGCCGTCCGGTTGCTCCGCGAGGAGCGGCCGTTCCTCGCGGTGTGCCTCAGCCACCAGGTCCTCGCCGACCGCCTGGGGCTGCCGCTGGTCCGGCGGAAGGTGCCCAACCAGGGCGTGCGGCAGGACGTCGACCTCTTCGGCACCGTGGTCCGCGCGGGCTTCTACAACACCTACGCCGCCCGCAGCGAGGTGGAGGAGTTCGACCATCCGGAGTTCGGGCCCGTCCGCGTCAGCGTCGACCCGGACTCCGGCGAGGTGCACGCACTGCGCGGCCCCGCCTTCGCCTCGGTCCAGTTCCACCCCGAGTCCGTGCTGACCGAGGACGGGGAGCGGGTCATGGGCGGGCTCGTGGCCGGGATGTTTCGTACATGTAGCGGCCGTACGGCCTGATCGGCCGTGTCCCGCCCGGCATGGTTATGGTGGTGCGGGACACGGAAACCGCCGGTCGGGCGAGGGGCGGTTGCCAGGGACGGGAGACGGGCGATGGTTTCGGTGACGGCCTTGTACGGGCGCGAGAAGGAGCGGCGCCGCCTCGTGAGGTTCCTGGACGGGCCCGCCCACGGGCGCCCCGAACTCCTGGTCGTCGGGGGCCAGACGGGCATCGGCAAGAGCCGTCTCCTCCTCGACACCGCGGGCCGGGCCCGGAGCCGGGGCTTCGCCGTCCATCAGCTGGGCGACGCGGACCTGTACGCCCCCGCGCCGCCCCGGGCGCTGCGGGCCGCCCTCGACACCGAGCGGCCCCTGTTCGTGATCGACGACGCGAGGGCCGGGGCGGCCGAAGCCCTGCTGTCGCTGGTACGGGAACAACGGCCCGCGTCCGCACCGCCGGTGTCCGTTCTGCTGGCCCTCAGCGCGGGCGCGGCGGTCGCGGACCGGACCGGTTTCCCCTCCTGGGGTGACGCCCGCACCGAGCAGGGTGTGACGCGCACGTGCCTGGAGCTGGAGCCGCTCGGCGAGGCCGCCGTGCGCGAACTCGTCGGCGGGCGGCTCGGGGTGGCGCCCCAACCCGCCCTGCTGGACGTGATGGCCTGCGCGAACGGCAACCCGCGGCTGATCGTCGAATTCCTCGAAGGGCTCCGCGAGGAGGGCCGCATCGGTCCCGACGGAGACCTGGTGCGGCTCACTCCCGGCCGGCTCCCCGACCGGGTGCGGGCCGCGGTCGCGGGCCTGATGCGGGACATGTCGCCCGAGTCCGTACAGCTCTTGCGGGTGGGCACGCTGCTGGGTCGCACGTTCCAGCTCTCGCAGGCCGTGGCGATGCTGAACACCACGACCGCCGCGCTGCTGCCCGCGCTGGAGGAGACGCTGGCCACGGGGGTGCTGCGGCTCGCGGAGGACGGCGTCACCTTCGAACACCCGCTGCTGTGGCGGGCCGTGTACGAGGCGATCCCCACCGGAGTGCGCTCCGCCCTGCTGGAGGAGGCCCGGAGGGCGGCCGCCCGGCCGGTACTGCCGCCGTACGACCTCGTCGCGCTGGGGCGCGGGGCCGGTGCCCGGCGGGAGCGGCCGGCCCCGGCAGGCGGCGGCGCGGGCCTCCCGGGCGCCCTGGACACGCTGCTGACCTCCGGCTACGCCGGTTCCGCCCTCGTGCTGGCCCGCAACGCACTCGGACGGCCGATGCCCGAGCACGAGGCGGCGGCGCTGCGGCGGGTGCTGCTGGACCTGCTGATGGTCGGGGTCGGGGGCAGCGAGGTGCTGCGCGGCGACACCGACCCGGCCGCCGGGCCGGCGCCCGACCTGGTCGAGGACGGCAGCCAGGAGGCGCTGCGCGCCGCCTCGACGGCCCTGGCCCGGATCCGGTGGACCGAGGGGGACGCCGCCGGCGCCCTGCGCAGTGGTGCGGAGGCCGCCGAACAGCCCCTCACCCCGGACACCACCGCGGCCCGGGCCTACCCGCGGATCGCCCACGCCCGGCGCCTGATCGCGGTCGGCGAGGTCCCGGCGGCCCGCGCCCTCATCGGCCGTCTGCTGCGGGAGACCTCCCCCGGGGACCTGGCGACCTTCCGTCCGGCCGCCGACCTCGCGCTGGCCGAAGCGCACCTGCGGAGCGGGGAGTTGGACGACGCGGACGGTGCGGCGCGCGCCGCGCTGGCCGCGGCGGACCCCCAGGGCCTGCACACCCTGGCCGCGTGGGCGTCGGCCACCCTGGCCCGGGTGGCCCTGCGGCGCGCGGACGCCGACGCGGCCGAGGAACACCTGGAGCGGCTGCGGGGGTTCGCGCCGCACCTGACCCCGCTGGCCGCCGTCCCGGTGGCGTGGCTGGGCCTGCTCCGGCTGGCGGCCGGGGGTGAATCCCCGGCCGCCGCGCAACTGCTGCGCGGCACCCACCAGGCCCTTCCCTCGCTGGGCACCCTGCACTTCGCCGAGCCGGGGGCCGCGGCGTGGTTTGTACGGTTGTCCCGGGCGGCCGGGGATCCGGCGCCGGGGCAGGAGGCGCTGCGGACGGTGGAACGGCTGGCGGCGGCCAATCCCGGCGTCGCCGGGCTACAGGCGGCCGCGTTGCACGCCCGGGCGCTCTTCGAGTGCGATCCGGAGGGCCTGCGCAGGGCCGCCGCGGAACACACCGACGCCTGGGGCGCGGCGACGGCGGCCGAGGACCTGCGGGCCCTGCTCGACGCGCGGGGCCAGGCCGACCAGCGCGTGGAGGCCTCCTCCGGCTCCCGTTCCTGGCTGATCCGGGAGCACCCGGGCCGGTGCGTCCTGGTGACCTCCCCCGAGACGCCCGCACCCGCTCCGGACGCCGCCGCCGGCTGGGAGGGACTGGGCGAGACCGAGCGCACGATCGCCTCGCGCGTCGCGGACGGCCTGACGAACCGGCAGGTGTCGCGCGAGGTGCAGCTGTCTCCGCACACCGTCAACTACTACCTCCGGCGCATCTACGGAAAGCTGGGCATCCGCTCCCGCGTGGAGCTGACCCGCCTGGTACTGGCCGAGTCCGAGCGACAACCCCTCCCCTGACCCCGGTTCGCCGCGGCGGCGGGGCCCGTGCGGAGCGGCCCACCAGGGATTACGGGACAGCCCTTAGTTCGGCGACGGCTTGACCGGCTCGATGATCGGCGCGCCGTCCACGTCGGTCATGAAGTCGCGGTGGACCGGCTTCTTGTCCGTCGGCTTGGGGAGGTTCGGGCACGCGATGCCGTCGCCGTCCCGGTCGAGTCCGTTGGGGTCGAGTGCGTCCGCTCGCAACACCGCTTGCGCGTCGGCCTGGGCCTTGAACGCGCCGCATTCGACCACGTGCCCCTGGTGGACGTACGGAGCGACGTCGAACGCACGCTCCGGTGGCCCGTTGTCTCCGCCGCACGCGGTCAGGGTGATCGACGCGATCACACAGATCGCCGCGAGGGAGGTACGACGACCCGGTCGTGGGCGGCGATCCGGACCCTTGTGGAGGTTGCGTGGCTGCTCTGACATGGTCCTAGACCGATCCCGTCCGAAACACAGCGACCGTTCCGTTCTCCGTGTCGACCGCGTACAGCTTCCCCGTGGTGTTGTTCACGGCCAACGCGCCGAACTGTCGGGGCGTGCCGAGCGAGGCTCGCGTCAGCAGCGTGGTGCCATCGGCCACCCCCACGCCGCCCGGCCCGTTGTCCCCACTTTGTTGTGCGACGAAGAGCCTGTTGAAGTTTCTCAGCATGGTGAGCTTGTGCGCTGGGTTCCCGCCGGCAGTTGACGCCGCGCAGACTGATGCTTGCCCCGTGACCGTCGTCCCGACGATTCGGTCGATGCGGCCCCCGGCCCCACCGCAGCTCTTTCCACCCTCCGAATAGACGTAGACCGAGCCGGCCGCCGCGTTGTAGACCGCGGCGGCGGGACTGAAGGTCGTCCCAGCCGGGTCGTCGATCGCCGTTGAAGTGCGGTCGCTGGGGTTGACGGCGATCGTTGTCGCGACCTGTTGCCCCGCGCCCGAGGGATTCGCCGGGTTCGGAACGCACCTCCTGGCAAGGAGGTAGACGAGGTTGCGGCCCGGATCCACGGCAATGCCACGCGTGCTGTTCGGAAGGAGGTTCCCGGGGGTGCTGCAGCCTGACTTCGTCGGGAAGTCCGCTACGACCGTGGCCTGATGGGTCTGCGACGAGATGGCGTAGAGACCGGTATTGGCAGCAGGGCTCGCGCCGCCGATGCCCACCTTCGCGAAGTACACCGCGTGGTGTACGGCGTCAAACGAAAAGTCAAGCGCGCTCCCGAGTCCCCGAGTGGGCAGGGGGATCGGCGTCGCCGACGAGCTGCCGGCCGCGATGTAGGCCACTTCCGAGGCGCTTCCGACACCGCCGCCGATGTAGACGTCGCCGTTCTCGGGAGAGACGGCCAGGCCGGTGACGGTGGTCGTGTAGCCGCCGACGTAGGTCACTTGATTGGCCTTGGTCGTGTCGATGACCGCGACGCCGCGCGTACCGCCGACGTAGACCTGCCCCGTGTCGGGGTTCACCGCGATGCGGGTCGGGCTCGACACAGCGCTGGAAACGTCGATCGGACCACCGATCGGCGCGTCGGTCTTTCCGTCGATCACGGTCACATTGTTGCTGTCTCTGGCCACGACATAGACGCGATCGGCCTTCTCATCCACCGCGAGGTCGATCGGAGTCGTGCCCGCGGAGACGGGGTCCGCCGCGCGCTCCGTCGGTGTGGAGGTGTCGTACAACGTGAACGACGACTTCGCGCCTCGACCGCACTTGTTCTCCTCGCCGACCGCCACCAGGTTGTAGACCGGTTCGCCGGTCAGCAGACCGTCGGCCTTCAGATCTTCGGCCGTCCCGTAGTGCCCGTACTTCGCGCAGAAGGACTCTTCCGCTGTTCGCAACGTAGCCGCGTCCGCGGCGGTCGCGCTCTTTTGGCCCTTGTCGCCGATGCCCCTGACCGAGAACACCACGATGGCGGATAGGACGCCGAGGATCACGATGACCACGAGCAACTCGATGAGCGTGAAGCCGTCCTGGCGTCTGACACGCAAGGAGAACGGGCAATGGTCCGATGTCATGGCAGTCGGGGCTTCCTTCGATCGATGGGTCACGTTCAGCCCGAGCACGCGCGCGAGCCCTTGCCGCGTCACGGTGTTCCCCGTCGCACGGGCTTGACGTCCTTGGGGCCCCGCAGGTCCGGGCACGCGATGCCCTTCCCATCGTCGTCAAGGTGATTCGGGTCGGCAGGCGCGAAACGCAGGACGGCCTGCGCATCCGCCTGGCTCGCGAAGTCCGGGCAGTCGTAGGCGTCATTGCCGTAACGCAGGAAGTGGCGAGCGTCGAAGGGCCGCTCCGGCTGCGGGCAGAGCGCGCTGCGCGTGTCGCCAGGACCACATCCGACCTGCTGTGCGGCGACTGCCACCGGTTTGGTGTCGCGCGGTTGCGGCAGTCCACGACACGCGACACCGCCTCCGTCATCAAGGTGATTCGGATCGTCGGGGTTGGTCCGCAGCACCGCCTGGGCATCTGCCTGACTGGCGAAATTGCCGCACTCGAAGGAGTCGCCGTGGGTGGCGTATTCCTTTGCGTCGAACACCTTGGAGCGTGGGCAGAGCGCGGTGCGCTGGGTGCCCGGCGTGCACCACTCGGGGTCGGACTTCTGGGCTGGGGCGGCCGCGTCTGACCCACCGCGCGCGAGCGTCACGACGACCAACGCCACCGCAACGAGCGCGAGAACCAACACACTCCACCTGATCGCGCGCGAGCGCGACAGCCTGCTCAACCGTGCCATACCACGCCTCTGCCCATCGTGCCGCCGGCCCCTCCCATGCGTGCCGCAGCGGCCGACGGCACTCGGCCGCCGGCCCGCTGCAGGCTGGATACGTTGCATTACATCCACAGCCGGCACAGTTGTCAATCATTGACTACCGAGCGCCCAGGTGAGCACCATCTAGGCATGTGCGGCACCGTCACGTCGGAAAACCTCGCAGATGCCCAGGAGTTTCGAACATTCACCTGACCGCACCAGCAGGGTGCCCGCGCGGGGGCACGCCGCCAACCAGATCAACTAGGAGTAACAGATGCGAATCAGGTCCAGACACACTCGGAGCGCTCCGCACTCCGGCAGCACCGCGATGCGCCGGGTACGGAACGCCTTCACGGTGGGTGCCCTCGCGACGGCGCTCATCGCCACCGTGGCACCAGCGGCATTCGCCACGACGGATTCGCAGGTCGGTATCGCGAACAACATGTATCCCGCGGTGAAGGACATGAAGGGCACGATCGCATCGCTCGAGTCCTTCACGGCGTTCACGGCGAACGGGGCGTCGCAGATCGGCGGGTTCTGGAACAAGCCCGCGATCGATACGTCGACGATGCGGGGGATCACGTCGGGCAGCCTGCGGCAGCAGCTGAAGAGCGCCGGGCCCTACACCACCTGCAATCCGTCTTCGTCGAACAACTGCCTCGACGGGCCCGTGCACATTGACGCGTTCCTGTCTGCGGACCAAGCCAACGTGGACGCGGTCATCCCGACCACGGATGGTGGAACGTGCACGGCGAGCGGGAGCGTCGAGTGCAACGGCCTGGTCTCGAGCAAGACCGTTGTGGCAGTCGGGCGCCTGGCGATCTACAGCTGTAGCGGCAGTTGGGCCGGCTCGACCAAGGGTGATGACCCGTCCAACGCCGGGAGTCCGCCGCTCGCGTTGGGCGCGGACGCCAATGGCAGCGGCAACGGCAAGGCGCAGTCGCCTCGATGCGACGCGTCGCCCGTCTCCGGTACCGTGCCCACGACGATCCCCGGGGTGGTGAGCTGGCTCGCGACGAGTGGGCACCGGATCGCGGTCGCCGACCCGGCTTCCGCGCCGTTCGGTGCGGCGTCCAAGCAGGCGCTGATCCAGAACGGGTTCACCTGGACCACCAGTGGGGCGGGCCAGAACGTGTTCACCGGAAGCGCTTGCGACACCGCGGGTACGGCGTGCAAGGTGCGCCTGGAATCGGGCATCAGCCAGGTGCGCGGCGCGGTGACGGCGAACGCCGGCGGGAACACCCAGCTGGGTCTCGTCGCGAAGTCGAACATCATGCACGTGAGCTGGACGTCGAGTTCACTGAACGGCACCACGGGCAATGACCCCAACACGTGGACCGACGTCGATCCGAGCGCGTACTCCGGCTACGGAGACATCGAGCAGTACGGCGTCGCCCTGAGCGGCGGCAACGCCGGTGCGGCCGCCGCCTGGGAAGACCTGTTCACCGCCAAGTGGGACGTCAACTCCACCATCCAGGCGACTCTCGCCGCCTACGGCTACTAAGGCTCCGGAGCACTGGACGTCGGACCGTCGGCCGGTAGGAGCGTCACCGGCCGACGGTCCCGGCTCGCTTCGCGCGGCGACGCCGACTCCCCTTCGTCTTCTGTCCGGGAGGCTCGGCACGGCACTTTGCCGACCGGCCGACGTCCTGCCGAATCGCGTCACCAACTCTCATTCATCCGGCCCCGAGGAGGGGCCAAACCCATGAACAGATCTCCACGTCGGCACCTCGTGCCGGACGGCCGCTCAGTTGCGGTCACGCGTGGTCGGCCACGCCGAGTTCAGACGCTCATCCTCGCGGTGGCGTCCGTCGTGATGGCCGCCAGCCCGGCCTCGGCAGTCGTCGTCGACCCGACCGGCTTCGGTACCGCGGTGAACCTCGACAACAACGGCCGCGGCAGCTCCGCCGTCGCGATCGGCGATCTCGACAACGACGGCGTACCGGACCTCGTGACGGCGATCCGCGCCGAGGGCCTGGGCGTGTTCCTCGGCTCGGGTGGCGGCAGCTTCGGCGCCGTGACGAAGTACGCGGCGCCGCACACCGTGTCGAGCGTCTTCCTCGGCTCGGCAGTCATCCGCGACGTCAACGGCGACGGCCACAAGGACGTCATCAGCCATGACTCGCGCGGCAACGTCGCTCTGGTCTGGCTCGGCGACGGCTCCGGAGCTCTCGGCTCCGGAGCGGCCGTCCAACTCAACCCGACGCCCGGGTGCGACACCACGGGCGACAACCCGTGTGTCGCGCGCTTCCCGACCGACGTCGCCGTGGGCGACTTCGACGAGGACGGCAAGCCGGATCTCGCCACGTCCAACGCGAACACGAACAGCGTCTCGGCGGTGCTCGGCAACGGCGACGGCACCTTCGGCGCGGCGTCCCAGTTCGCACTGGGCGCCGGTACCAGCCCGCAGGGCATCGCGGTCGCCGACCTGGGCGGTGACGGCCATCTGGATCTCATCACGTCGAACTCGGTGACCGGCACGCTCTCCGTGCTGTCGGGCGACGGACACGGTGGCTTCGCCCCGGCGTCAAACGCGGCGACCGGTGTGACACTGCCGTCCAAGCTCAAGCTCGCCGATGTCAACGAGGACGGCAAGCTGGACGCCGTCGTCGTGGTGACCGGCTCGCCGGGGGCCGTCGCCGTCCTGCTCGGCGACGGCACGGGCGGATTCGGCACCGCCGGCGTCCTGTCGGCGGGGGCGAACCTCAGCTCCGCGTCGGTGTCCGACCTGAACGGCGACGGCCACGCCGACCTGGTCGTTTCCAGCGCCGATTCGAACGAGGTCGTGGTGCTCGAGGGCAACGGCGCGGGTGCGTTCGGCAGCCCGCTCGTATTCGGACTGGGCGGCGGTAAGAACCCGCAGGCCACGGCGGTGGCCGACCTCAACGGTGACGGACGTGCCGATGTCGTCACGGCCAACAGCAACAGTTCGGCGACGTTCGTCAACGACGCCTCGGTGCTACTCAACACGACGAACCGGCCGCCAACGGCCGCGAACGACTCGTACGGCCAGGTCGGAGCGGACACCCCGCTCGCCGTCGGCGCTCCCGGTGTCCTCGGCAACGACACGGATCCCGACGGCAACACCCTGACGGCATCGCTCGTGACCGGGCCGACGCACGGCACCCTCACGCTCAACCCGGACGGCTCGTTCGGCTACCAGCCCGGCAGCGCCTACGTCGGAAGCGACAGCTTCACGTACAAGGCGACTGACGCCACGAACGACTCGAACGTCGCGACCGTGACGATCGGCGTCTCGGCCGGCTGCAACGGTCTCGCCGCCACGATCACCGGCAACGGGGTCGTGAACGGCACGAGCGGCGCCGACGTGATCGTCACCGGCAACGGGAACGACAGCGTCAGCGGAAACGGCGGCAACGACACGATCTGCACGTCCGGTGGCAACGACGCCGTGTCGGGCGGCAACGGCAACGACTACGTCGACGGCGGTGACGGCAACGACGCCATCAGCGGCGGCGACGGCACCGACACCGTCCGCGGCGGGGCCGGCAGTGACGCGCTCTCCGGTGGCGGCGGCAACGACACGGTGGTCGGTGGCGCCGACAGCGACACCCTCTCCGGCGGCAGCGGCACGGACGTCTGCGCCGGCGACGCCAACGGCGGTCCGACGCTCCCGGGCACGGATGCGATCGCGACCGGCGGCTCCTGCGAGACCGTCATCGAGGTGCCGTAGCCGACGAGGCTTCTCCGGCGGCTGCCTGCTGAGCAGACGCTGACGTGCGCGGCGGGCCCGGTGATCGCGATGATGCGATCGTCGGGCCCTCCCCGTGGTCACACACGCATCGTCGAGCACTGTCCACGGCCCTGCCGAGGGGTGGATCCCGCGAACGTGACGTCAGCCGGCCGTGACGGCCAGCCGCGTCGCGTCGACGTCGACGGCGTCGAGAAGGTGGCGCGCGGCACGGACGAGTTCCAGCCGCCAGGCGTAGATCGCGCGGGTGAGGTGGTCACTGGTGTGCTCCTTGGCACGCAGCGACTCCTCGATCTCGTCCATGACCACCCGTTGGCGCTCGATCAGGCGAGCCGGGCTGGTGTCGCGACGCTGGAGCAGCAGAAGCTTGCAGGTGAGGTCGGCGCGGATGTCGCGCAGGTGGTCCACGGGTTCGCTGAGCCACCGGTTGACGGCCGTCTTCGCCGCGCGAGTGGCGGCGTAGATCATGCGCTGCGGTCCGCGATCGCTTTCCTCTGCGCCGACCGGCGCGATCAGTCCGCGCTCGACCAGCCGTGTGATCGATCGGTAGACCATGGGTCGCGAGATGTACCAGAACTGACCTATTTCCGTGCCCTCCGCGGTGAGTGCCGAAATGGCGAAGCCGTGGCTGGGTCGTTCGGCCAGAAGTGCGAGTACGATCCACTCGGCCAGTGGCAGGTCAGGTCGCTCCATGCTGACCAGGGTAGGCGGCGCCGGTGGCGTTTGCGATGTCGTTGGAGCCTGGAGCCGAGCGACTTAAACAGGGACGAAATCCCGCAAGAACCGACAAATCACCCCGGTAGATGCTTGTACGATGCCACAGTCTTCGCTGCCCGGGTGGCCCGCGACCCTGTAGGCAGGACCAGAAGCGCCGTCTCCGGTCCGCCGGCGGTCGGCAACGGACGACCGGGCCGCAAGGGACGACCGGGCCGCGGCTGACGTCCGGCCCGGGTGGTCCTTGGTCAGCGGCGGACCGTCGTGAGTGGCGCACCCGTCGCGTACGGGTCACTCAGGCTCTCGTACCAATGGACGACAGGAGCGCCGACGAGGATGGCGGTGACGGCGCCGGCGGCGAGGAACACGCCGAACGGGAGCCGGGTACTGCGGGTCGCTCGCCCCGCCGCCATGAGCGCGATGCCCACCAGCAATCCGGCGACACTGCCGGCCAGCAGCGCGAAGACGAGGTGCCACGGACCGAGCCACCCCAGCCCGGTACCGAGCAGGCCGGCCAGGCGCACGTCACCGAAGCCGAGCCAGGCCGGCCGCACCCAGTGCAGGGTGAAGAAGACGGCGAAGGCACCCGCTCCGCAGGCCGCGGTCACGCCGAACCGGTGCCACTGGCCGGTGACCGCCGCGGCCGCGAGCAGGCAGACGGCGGTGAGCCCGAGGGTCGGGTAGATCAGCCGCCGAGGGAGCAGGAAGTGTTCGGCGTCGCAGGCGGCCAGGGCCAGCAGCCCTGCGGTGAAGACCAGTTCGGCCGGTAGCACTTCCGACCGGCCGAAGCGCAGCGCCTCGGCGACGAACAGGATCGCGGTGAGCGCTTCGATGAGCGGGTAGCGCGCGGGGATGGGAACCCGGCAGGCGCGGCAGCGCCGGCCCAGCAAGAGCCAGGACACGACGGGGATGTTGTCCCGGGCCGCGATCGGCGTGGCGCATCGCGGGCAGGAGGAGCGGGGCCGTACGACCGAGAGGCCGACCGGCACCCGGGAGACGGCGACGTTGAGGAACGACCCCACCGCGAGACCCAGCAGACCGATCATCACGACACATATGGATGGCATGAACGCCATGGTGCCGTACCGCGCATTCCGGCTGCTACCGGCACAATGCGGTTGATCTCGGCCGGTAGTTCGGGCCACTGGGATCCTCGCCGCGACCAGCCCGCCCTCCCCACGGCGGTTCAGGCCTACGGACGTTCCGGCGATGCCGCAGGCCGCCGAGCGCGGTTCACCAGATGGCGCTTCCGCTGCCATCCGGCGAACTCGACCGGTTGACGACCGCTGCCGGCGACGTCCGGCGAGGACTCGCCGGCATCAGATGCCGGCGCAGGGGATCGACCCGTCCGCCTTTGTCACCGGCGTGAGCTCAAACTGTCCGGTCGACGTCACCGCGGCGGTGTACCAGTTGGAAGCGCTGGACAGGAACCCACCCTCCGTCAGCGCCTTCATGTCGCCGTACTTGCCGGCGTTGGCGAAGAGCGCCTCTTCCGCGGTCGCGATCGTGGCCTTGTCGGTCTTGCACGCCGAGCCCTGACCCTTGTCGTTGATGCCGCGGACGGAGAAGACGACGATGGCGGACAGGATGCCGAGGATCACGATGACCACGAGAAGCTCGATGAGCGTGAAGCCCGCTTCCGCCGTCTCGTTCAGCGCACGCGTTTGCCGGCGCAACTTGCCTTGCAGGTGAGTGAACATCTTTCTCCATCTACAGCGAGCGGTTCAAGCAAAATCGAGTGATAGTAACCACTTGATTAATCAGCGGCAGACTACTCAGCGAGCAACGGCCTCACAAGGGGTGACTTCGGCGAATGCCGCCGAGACGACGCGGATGACCGCGCGGCGACGTGCAGTAGTATGCCGCTGACTAATCAGCAGCTGACAGTGACGTGGATCCGTCTGCGGCCAATGATTCGGCTGTTGTTCTGGATGCGCGAATGGGGTGGGTTCCTTGGCGAATCGCTGGCTTCTCCGGCGCGGTGCGGCGACGACAAGCCCTGCGGGCGAGGACGGCGCCCTGCCCGACGGAGCGCGGGGCCCGGAATCGTCTCCGGCCACGGCGGGCGAACCGGTCGGCGACACGACGTCCGGCGCGGCGCCGTCGTCGCCCGCGGGGCAGGAGCAGCCGCGCATCGGGGAACTGCTCGTGCAACGCGGGCTGCTCACCCCGGCGCAGGTGGACGAGGCGCTCCTGCAACAGTCGACGTCGGGCAAGCGGCTCGGCGCGCTGCTGGTCGAACTCGGCATGGTCGACGAGCGGTCGCTGATCGAGGCGCTGTCGGTTCAACTCGGCTTCCCAATGGCCGACTTGCGCCAGAGCGAGCCTGATCCCGAGGCGGCCGCCCGGGTCCCGGAGGCGCTGGCCCGTTCGCTGGGCGTCGTCGCGGTACGGCGGGCCGAGGGCACGCTGCTGATCGCGGCGGGCGACCCGGGTGACCCGCGCGTGCTCGACGAGCTCGGCCGGGCCGTCGCGCCGGATCGGGTGCGGTTGGCGATCGCGGCTCCCTCGGACATCCGACGCTCGATCGACAGCGCCTACCGGGCGCTGACCGGCGTCAGCAGCCTGGTCGAGGCCTTCGAGGCGACCGAGACCGGCCGCAACGCCAACTCCGGGGCCAGGGTGGTGAGCGAGGACGCGCCGGTCGTGCACCTGGTCAACCTCATGCTGACCCAGGGCCTGCGCGACCGGGCCTCGGACATCCACATCGAACCGCACGCCGACCGGGTCCGGGTCCGGTACCGCATCGACGGCGCGCTGCACGACGTGCTGAGCCTGCCGGAGAACATGGGCCCGTCCGTGGTCAGCCGGATCAAGATCATGGCCAACATGAACATCGTCGACCGGCGGCGCCCGCAAGACGGGCAGATCGCCACCGAGATCGACGGCAGGTCGGTCGACATCCGGGTCGCGACCACCCCCACCATCTGGGGCGAGAAGGCGGTACTGCGGCTGCTCGACAGCAACCGCACACTGCTGCGGCTGGCCGAGCTCGGCATGCCCGCCGCGACCTACGAACGGTTCTCGTCCCTGCTCCGCTCCCCGTACGGCATGGTCGCCTGCGGCGGACCGACCGGCAGCGGCAAGACGACCACCCTGTACGCCACGCTCGGTGAGCTGAACCAGAGCGAGCGCAACATCACCACCATCGAAGACCCGGTGGAGTACGTGGTCCCGTCGGTCAACCAGATCCAGATCAACGACCAGGCGGGCGTCTCGTTCGCGACCGGGCTGCGCTCGATCCTCCGGCAGGACCCCGACGTGATCCTGGTCGGCGAGATCCGGGACGCCGAGACGGCGCGGATCGCGGTCGAGTCCGCTCTCACCGGCCACTTCGTCCTGTCGTCCATCCACGCCGCCGACGCCTGCTCCGCGCTGCACCGGTTCACGGACATGGGCATCGAGCCGTTCCTGATCACCTCCACGGTCGCCGGTGTGGTCAGCCAGCGACTGGTGCGGCGGATCTGCGATCAGTGCCGCGAGCCCTACCAGCCGGGCGTGGACGAACTGGCCTTCTTCGCGCAGGCCGGCGGGTCGACCGACACCGGGTTCTGGCAGGGCAGGGGCTGCAACTTCTGCTCCCGGACCGGCTACCAGGAGCGGATCGGTGTCTTCGAACTGCTTGTGATGACCGACTCGGTCAAGCGGTTGCTCGTCGAGAAGGCGCCGATCAACAGCCTGCGCAGGGCCGCCCGCGAGCAGCACATGGACAGCCTCCTGGACGGAGGCGTTCGTCTGGTGGAGGAGGGCGTCACGACCATCGCCGAGATCATGTCCAGCGTGTATGTGGTCTAGGTCGAGCGAGACGGCCTGGGGCATGTCCGCGAAGTCCCGCCTGCCGCCGCAACCACACAACGACGACGCGAACCTCTGACACTGGAAACCAGGAGAGCACCCGCATGGCCACCTTCAAGTACGTCGCGGTCGGCCCGGACGGGAAGCGGGCCACCGGCGAGCTCACGGGCACCAGTGTCGACGGCGTGACCGACAGCCTGACCGGGCAGGGCTACGACGTGCAGTCGGTCAAGGCCGCGGGCCGCAACCTGCTGCAGCTCGAACTCACCGCGAAAAAGGTCGACCTGGTCGAGCTGAGCAACTTCTCCCGCCAGATGGGCGCCTTCATCAAGGCCGGAGTACCGATCCTGGACGCCCTGGAGATCATCCGGGCCGAGACCAAGGACAAGAAGCTGGGCAAACTGCTCGTCGACGTCATGGACTCGCTGCGATTCGGCGAGAGCTTCGCCGCCGCGATGGCCGCCCACGCCACGGCGCTCCCCCCGTTCTACATATCCGTCCTCCGCTCGGCAGAGGCGACCGGTGAACTCGACGTGGTGATGGCCCAGTTGGGCCGCTACATCGAGCGTGACGTCGAGGCCCGGCGCAGCATCCGCTCCGCCCTGACCTATCCGAGCCTGGTGATGGGTCTGGCCATCGCCGTCATCCTCGTCCTCGTCATCTTCGTACTGCCCCGTTTCAAAGCGTTCTTCGACTCCTTCGACGCGCAACTGCCGCTGCCGACCCGCATTCTGCTGGGTTTCACCGACTTCGTCACGGCCTGGTACCCCGTCATCGCCGGCGTGCTCGCCGCGCTCGTCGTGGCCGTGATCGCCGGTTTGCGGACCGAGCGGGGACGGGTGCTGCGCGACCGCTTCCTGCTGGCGATGCCGGTGCTCGGCGACGTGGTCCGCTACATGATCATCGAACGGTTCTGCCGCATCCTGACGTCGATGATCAAAGCCGGCGTGCCCATCACGGAGGCGCTCAGCCTGGCCGGCTCGGGCGCCAACAACCTGGTGTACGAACGGTCCATCGGGACGGCCCGGATGGAGATGCTCGAAGGCGGCGGCATCTCCCGGCCGATCGCCCGCACCAAGCTGTTCCCCGGGACGGTCACCCAGATGATGCGCGTGGGGGAAGAGACCGGGACCCTCGACGACCAGCTGGAGAACGTGTCGGAGTTCTACGAGAAGGAACTGCAACACAAACTCAAACGGTTGACCAGCCTGTTCGAGCCGACCGTGGTGATCATGGTCGGGGTCATCGTGGGGTTCGTGGCGGTCGCCCTCGTCTCGGCGATCTACGGCGTCTACAACCAGGTCAACGTCCAGTGACCCGCCCGACACGCCGCCCGCGGCGCCTCCGCCGCGGTGAGGAGGGCGAGACCCTGGTAGAGGCTCTCGTGGCCGTGGTGCTCATGGGCATCGCCTTCGTGGCCATCGTCGGGGGCATCGGCACCGCGATCATCAGCTCGGTCACGCAGCAGAAGGTGACCGGCGCCGACTCTGTCATCCGCAGCGCCGCCGAGAAGGTCGTCAGCGAACCGTACGTCTCCTGCGCCAGTGGCTACGAGACTCCGACGCCGCCGGCCGGGTACACCGTGACCGTCGCGGTCGAGTACTGGGACGGGGTGGGTGCGTTCGGCCGGCCCTGCCCGACGGTCGATACCGGAGTGCAGAAGGTGACGCTCACCGTGCACTCGACCGGCCCGCACCCCGTCAAGGACGCGACGCTCGAAGTGGTCAAGCGGGAGTCGATGCTGTCATGACGACGCAACGGCCCACCGGCCGACCGGAGTCGGGGTTCACCCTGATCGAGCTGCTGGTCACGATCGTCATCGTGGGCATCATCGGGACCGTGCTGGCCAAGGCGACCGTCCTCGGACTGCGGTTCACGGCGGGCACCGAGCAGCGGGTGGCCGCCACCAGCGCGGCGGGCACCCTCAACCGCTACTTCTACGGCGACGTGCAGAGCGCGGACCACGTCACGACCGACCCCGCGTGCGGCGTTGCCGGCGTGATCGTCCACCTGAGCCGGCCCGGCACCGACGTCGTCTACACCTACGACCAGCCGACCGGCGCCCTCAAGCGGGTGAAGTGCACGGACGGAGGAGTCGTCACCACGTTGCTGGGCCGGATCGCCACCACCACATCGACCCGTCCGGTGGTTCTGAGCTGCGGTGCCGAGACCTCGTGCACCCCGCCCATGGAGGTAACACTGACCGTGCAGAGCGACCCCGCCGTGCCCCCGACGGCCCTCACCGCCGTCCGTCGATCGAGCTCGTCATGACCGGCCGGCCGGATCCACGCCGCCGGCGCGACGACGAAGAGGGCGCGACACTGATCCTCGCGCTGGCCTTCGTCGTCGTCTTCAGCCTGGTCACCGTGTCGGTCCTGTCCTTCGCCGGCACGGGACTGAAAGCCGCGAGCGTGTACGTCGACCAGGGCAAGCGGGGCTACAGCGCGGACGGTGCCACACAGCTCGCGATCAACGACTTCGCGCAGGGCAACCCGTGCGCCTACTACACCGCCCCGCCGGTCAACGACCGGCAGATGATCGTCCACTGCGACCCCCTCAACGCGTCTCCCGTCACCACGCGCGCGACCCAACCGCAGGACGCGCTGCGCAGCCTGGGCCGGGAGACGACGGACGGCATCAACGTGACGGCGCCCGGCCTGCGCGTACAGGGCAGCGTGTTCTCCCACTCGAACGTCACCACCGGCGCCGGCGCCTCGATGCTGGTGTCGGGCGACGTGTCCGCCGTCGGCGACTGCTCCGGTGCCGTGTCACAGACCCAACTGCCGCCGACCCAGGCGCCGTACGTCCACGACTGCGCCAACGACACCCCGTCGGCTCCCGCCGACCGGGTCATCGGCGCCGATCCGGACTACACCCCGCCGACCACGGCCGTCCCGGTCCGGCGAACGGTGCCCGCGTGCCCCGGCCCCGGTTCCTGGCTGGCGCGGTTGCAGCCCGGCTACTACGACGACGCCCGCGCCCTCACCCGCCTCACCGGCGGTGATTGCCCCGACGTCGTCGTCTGGCTACAGCCGGGTCTCTACTACTTCGACTTCACCTTCACCGGCGACACCGCGGTCTGGACGGTCGCCGACCCCACGGTCAGCGTGGTCGGCGGAACGCAGGCCGGCTGGGATCCCGGGGCCCCCACCCGCCCGACCATCCCCGACCCGGGCGGTTGTGACACGACACGGCCCGCGGGCGTCGAGGTCATGATGGGCGGCGGCAGCCGGCTCCAGGTGGACCGTGGACACGTCGAACTGTGTGCCCCGGTGACCCCGGACGCGCAGCAGGTGGCGGTGTACGGGGTCCAGCCGCCGAAGCCGTCACACACGCTGCGGCCGACCGCGGTGGTCACGAACACCGGCTTCGCCAACCCGGGCCATGCCCTGACCGGTGGCGAACAGCCGACCCTGCCCGGGTGTGCGCAGCCCACGGGCACCGCGGGCTGCACGGCCGACGCTGTCCTTGCGGTCCTTGGCACGACCAAACGCCAGTCGGCTTCGATGCAGCTCGCCGGCTTCACCCCGCAGGTACCGCCCGGCTCGGTCATCACCAGCGCGACGCTGCACGTCAAGCACCAGGACGACGGCAATCTGACCGCCCCCGGGGCGGTGACGGTCACCACCGCCGTCGGCGCGGACATCTGCCGCACCGACGACCTGCCCCGGCACACGGCGCTCGCCGAGGATCCCCCGATCAACCTGCTGGGCGCGTGCGGGCTCACCGACCCGGCCCGGCTCACCGGCCTGACAGTGACCTACGCCGCCACCCTGGACACCGACGGCACCACGGCCACGGAGCGCCTGGACGGCATCTGGCTGGAGGTGGCCTACCGCACGCCGACCACCTTCAAGCCGACCACCGTGGCCGCGTCGACCGGGTTCACCGCCACCGGCACCCGTCCCGACAACGCCCTGGAGATCGGCGAACAGCCGACGTCGTTGGTGGCCGGCGCCGACCTGACCACGGCCGCCCCGTCCGCGTCGATCGCCCTGGCCGGGTTCGACCGGCCGCCCTTGCCGCCGGAGTCGACGATCGTCTCCGCCGTGCTGCGAGTGGCCCATCAGGAGACCGGCGACGCGGGGGCGCCCAGAATCAACGTCACCCCCGCTCGCGGCGGCGGCAGTTGTACCAACCTGCCGCTCACGGCGCGGGCCGGCGCGGGCGAGGACCGCGTCGACCTGAAGGCATGCGGCATCACCGATCCCGCACAGCTGACCGGCCTGACCGCGACCTACGCCGCCGGGCTGAAGGCGGGCGGCACCGCGGGCACCGATGCCCTGGACGGCGTGTGGCTCGAAGTCGTTTACGACGCGCCGCCGCCCCGGCCGGCGACGAGCGCGGAGTCGACGACGTTCGTCCCCGCGACCAACGCCAAGGCGATCGACGGCGCCAACACGGCCCACGCCACACTCGACGCGGTGACCAGGCCGACCGCCACCATCGCCCTCGGCGGTTACGACACCCCCGCGCCGGCGCCCGGCTCGGTCCTGGACGGGGCCCTGCTGCACGTCGCGCACCGCGACGATCCCGGGGCGACCGGAGGACCGCCGCCGACGGTCGCGGTCACCCTGACCGGGCCCGGCATACCCGGCTCCTGCACCACCTCGCGCAAACTCGCCGCGCACCAGGGCGCCCTGGCCACCGACACCCTGGACCTGGTCGCCGTCTGCGGGCTGAACGACCCCGCCCATCTGACCGGCCTGGTGGTGACCTACACCGCCACCCTCGGCGCCGGCAGCACCACGGCCACCGATCAGCTCGACGGCGTCACCCTGGAACTGGCCTACCGACCCCCCATCGCGGCACGGCCCACCCAGGCGATCAGCACCGCGACACCCGGCGCCGCGGCGTTCCTCGACCCGACGAACGCGCAAACGATCGACACCAGCACCTCGACCGCGACGCTTGGCGCGGCCACCCCGTCTGCGTCCATCCGGCTCGGCGCGTTCACGATGCCTTCCCTGCCGACGGGGGCGGTGATCGACAAGGTCGTGCTGCGCGTCTCGCACCAGGACGACGACACCACCCCAGCAGCGCCCTCGCCCCCCGCACCTCCTTCGCCCCCGGAGCCCCCCGCTCCCCCGGACCCGGCCACGCCCCCGGCGCCGCCCTCGCCGACGGAACCACCCACCACCGCGCTGACCGTCTCCGGTACCGGTACCGCCTGCGACGCGAACCACGCCCTCACCCCCCGTCCAGGGACACTCGGTGTCGACGTGGTCGACCTCGGCGCCTGCGGGCTCCGGCAGGCCGACCAGCTGTCCAAGCTCGCTGTCGACTACGCGGCGAGGTTGGGGGCGGGCAGTGCCGCCGCCACCGACCGGCTCGACGGCGTCGAGCTCGACATCGTGTTCCGAGCCCCGTCCATCAGGGCCCTGTCCGGCTGTCTCACCACCGGCAGCCGCTGCGCGGTGCTGAAGTCGACCGACGACGCCGACACGGCCACCGCTCACAGCCGCCTGGTGATCAACGGCACCGTCTACGCGCCGACCGCCGCCGTCGACCTGTCGATGAGCCGGGTCGGCTCGCAGGTGGTCACCCGCGGCATCATCGCCCGGACCATCGACCTCGGCATCATCCCGGCCACCGGATACCTCCGTCCGGTGATCGGGATCCCACCGGAGCCGGTGCTGTTCACGACCTACCCGGCCGTGATGGCGAAGCCGGCCTCGGTCACCGCGCTCACCGGGTTCACGCCCCCGGCTCCCGGCGCACCCGTCGACGTCACGGACGCCACCGTCCCCGGCGGTGGCCGGGCGTCCCTCACGCTCGGCGGTTACGCCCCGCCGGCACCGGCCACGACCGGACCGCTCGACCACATCGTCCTCCAAGTGGCGCACCACGACGACGGCGACGTGAAGTCGGTGAAGGTGTCGGTGGACTTCACCGGCAGCACCTGCACCGGCGTCAACTCACCGGACGTGCCGGTCCATCTCGGATCGAGCGGCCCGGTGACCGACCAGATCGACCTGGCACCGTGCGGCCTGACCCATGCCTCCCAGTTGGCCGGGCTGACCGTGACCTACACCGTCACCGCCGGGAGCGGCGGCGCGACCGAGCACCTCGGCGGCACCCGGATCGACCTGCTGTCCGGACCGCTCCTCCAGGCCGCCGTGTCCTTCGACGGCCACACCAGCACCGTCAAGCAGTGGACGGTCCTGCCATGAACAAGCACGCCACCTTGGAGACCACCATGTCCGGGCCGAGTTCCTCGATCATCGACCACCTGCTCGGTGAGCTGTGGCAGCGGGGCGGCAGCGACCTGCTGCTCACCGCCGGATCGGCGCCGTTCCTCCGCGTCGACGGCGCCCTGCGACCGGTCGAGGGGGCCGCGCTGACCGAGCCGGAGGTCGATCGCCTGGTGACCGGGGTGCTGGGCGAGGAACTCACGGAACGGTTCCGCCGGGAGAAGCAGGTCGATTTCGCGTTCAGCTGGGGCGAGAGGGCCAGGATGCGCGGGAACGCCTTCGTGCAGCGCGGCTCATCGGCGTTGGCGCTGCGGATCATCCCGTTCGACGTTCCGTCGTCCCAGCAGCTCGGGCTCCCCCCGGTCGTCATGGGGTGGGCGGGCATGCCGCGCGGGTTCGTGCTGGTCACCGGGCCGACCGGATCGGGGAAGACGACGAGCCTGGCGGCGCTCCTCGACCACGTCAACACACACCGGCCGGTGCACATCCTCACCATCGAGGACCCGATCGAGTACCTGCACCGGCACAAGCGCTCGGCGGTCAACCAGCGCGAGGTCGGCACCGACACCGACTCCTTCCCCGCCGCGCTGCGCTCGGCGCTGCGCGAGGATCCCGACGTCCTGCTCCTCGGCGAAATGCGCGACCCGGAGAGCATCTCCGCGGCCCTGACCATCGCCGAGACCGGGCACCTGGTGTTCGCCACCCTGCACACCAACGACACGTCGCAAACGCTGGACCGCATCGTCGACGTGTTCCCGGCCGCGCAACAGCCGCAGATCCGGTTGCAGTTGGCGCACACCCTGGTCGGCATCCTCAACCAGACGCTCATCCCCCGGATCGGCGGGGGCCGGGTCGCCGCCTTCGAGGTGCTGGTGGGCACGTCGGCGATCCGCAACCTGATCCGCGAGGGCAAGTCTCGCCAGATCCGCAACATGGTCTCGACCGGCCACCGTGAGGGCATGCAGACCCTTGAGACCAGCCTCAACGCCCTCGTCGCGGCGGGCACCATCACCTACGAGGAGGCCGTGCTGCACACGGCCTACCCGGAGGACATCCAGCGACCCCACGCCCCGACCGGCCGCACCTGACCGTCCGGCACGAAATGTCGCCGGACCGGACAGGCGCCCGCCGGAATCCCGAGCCGAGCGGAAGAACCCCCCGTGGCCCGAGCCTGCTCATCGAGGACGTGGCCACGTCGCGGTGCGTCAATGCTCGCGGGACGGCCGGACGCGCAGCAGCTCGGTCGACAGGACGGGGGTGCCGTCGACCGGCGCCGGGTCCTCCGCGGTCGGCTCGATGCCTCCGGCGGCGACTTCGTCGAGGGTCGTCAGGCCGTCGGCCCCGACCGTGCCGAACACCGTGTAGTTCGGTCGCAGTGCGGAGTCGCCGTAGACGACGAAGAACTGTGAACCGTTCGTGTTCGGACCGGCGTTGGCCATCGCCAGCAGGCCGCGCCCATAGAGTCGGCGCGCACCGGTCGGATCGGTCGGCGCCGGCGGCAGGTCCACCGGCAGCTCGTCCTTGTACTTGTACCCGGGCCCGCCCTCACCGGTACCGGTCGGGTCGCCGCACTGCAGGACCTTCAGCGTCGGATACGCCGTCAGACGGTGGCACACCGTACGGTCGTAGAACCCGTGCCGTGCCAGGTGCAGGAAACTCTGCACCGTGCACGGCGCCTTGGCCCGGTCCAAGTGCAGCGGGAGCGGACCCTGGCTGGTCGGAACAGCCATGTCAACCGTGCCCCGACTGGGGGTGCGCCGCGGGTCGGGCGGCAGCGGAACGGGGCGCGCCGAAGGCTCGTCCGGGGTCTGTGCGTACTGGCAAGGGCCGTGCGTGGTCCGCGGCGGAGCGCCATCGGAAGCGCCGGCGACACTCCCCCCGGACACGACCAACACCACGGCCGCGCATGCGCTGATGAGTGCTCGTTTCATTCTGCACGCCCTCCCGATGAACGTCAGGTTTTGGAGCGGTCGCAGTCTAGGGCGTGGTGCGGTCGGCGGCAGTGGAACTTCCGGCCGACTGCGTCGTCGGGACCCAGCCCGTCGGGGAGCGGGACCGCGATCTTCCGCAGTGCTTGACCGACTACGAGAGCGGTGACCGCCAGTGCGCACCGGCCGACAAGACCCCGTCTGGAAGATCGGCCCGTGGATGCTCTGCGCGGAGCCGATTCACCGTTACGGCCGGTCGAGCGGTCTCGCCTGCGTCAGCTGCCGGGCCACAGCCTTGAGCAGGTGGCCGGCCGGCGCCGTGGACGACGCCACGCCCCTGCGGCGCCACGTTCGCCAACGCCCACATGCGGGTTCCCGTCCCTGGAGCCCACCCTCGGAGCTGCGGCGCCGGCCAGGACCGGGAATCAGGCCGCGGCGAGTTCCTGCTCGCGGTCCGGCATCGTGACCTTGGGCTGCTTGTTGGGCAGCGAGAGTCGGAAGACCTTGTGCCACGCCGAGTACACCTGCTTGGGCAGCGGCCCGGTGACGTAATTCAGCTCGTACTTCTCGAACAAGGCGCGCACCTTCACCGCGACCTCGGCGTACCGGTTGCTCGGCAGGTCCGGGAACAGGTGGTGCTCGATCTGGTGCGACAGGTTGCCGGTCATGAAGTGCATGGCCTTGCTGCCGCTGATGTTCGCCGAGCCCATCATCTGGCGCAGGTACCACTGGCCGCGCGTCTCGTCCCTGATCGACCGGCGCTCAAAGACCTGCACGCCCTCGGGGAAGTGCCCGCACATGATCACGGAGTGGGTCCAGACGTTGCGCACCAGGTTCGCGGTGAACGTGGCGGCGAGCGTGGTGAGGAACGACGGGCCCGAAAGGAGCGGGTGGATGACGTAGTCCTTGAGCACCTGCTTGCGGATCTTGCGGCCCACGGCCCTGGCCCGCGCACGGAACTCCGGGTTCTTGCGGCGGCGCTTGTGCAGGTTCTTGCCGAGCTCCAGGTCGTAGGCGGCGATGCCGTACTCGAAGAAGCAGGCGTTGAGGAAGTTCCACAGCGGCTGGCCGAGGTGGAACGGGTGCCACTTCTGATCCTCGTCGACGCGCATGATGCCGTAGCCGAGGTCGTTGTCCTTGCCGATCACGTTGGTGTACGTGTGGTGCAGCTCGTTGTGCGAGTGCTTCCACTGCTCGGCCGGCGAGACGTGATCCCAGTCCCAGGTGGTGGAGTGGATCTTCGGGTCCCGCATCCAGTCCCACTGGCCGTGCAGGACGTTGTGGCCGATCTCCATGTTCTCCATGATCTTCGCCACGGACAGGCCGGCGGTGCCGAGCAGCCACGCGGGTGGGAAGATCGAGAACAGCAGGACGCCCCTGCTGACCAACTCCAGTGTGCGCTGTGCCGAGATGACCTTGCGGATGTAGGCGGCGTCCTTCTCGCCGCGGCCGGCGATCACCTCGTCGCGGATCGCGTCCAGCTCGCGGCCGAGTTCCTCGATCTGCTCCGCGGTCAGGTGGGCGGTGGGGTCGATGGCGGTCAAGGTGCTCCTACCGTTCGATGTCGCAGGGGCCCGCCGCGGCGGACACACAGGTCTGGATGAGGACGCCCGGCTCGGCTTCGGTGATCTCGCCGGTACGCAGGTCGCGGACGGCCCCCGCCCTGAGCGGCGTGACACAGCCGAAGCAGATGCCCATGCGGCACCCGGACGGCATGAGCACGCCGGCCTCCTCGCCGACGTCCAGCAACGGCGTGGCGCCGTCCGCGTCGACGGTCTTGCCGCTGGTACTGAACGTGACCGCGCCACCGTCTCCGGTGACGACGACGCCGGGGCGGAAGCGTTCGGTGTGCAGGCGCTCCGGGACGCCGTGCGCGGTCCAGTGCGCTTCGGCGGCGTCGAGCAGGCCCGCGGGCCCGCACGCCCAGGTCTCGCGCTCGGCCCAGTCGGGGACGAGATCACCCAGACGGGCGATTTCGAGCATGCCGTCCGTGTCGGTGTGCAGCTCGGTGAGACGCAGCTTCTCGTCCGCGACCAGGTCGTGCAGGTCGTTGCGGAAGATCACGTCGTCCGGCTTCGGTGCGGAGTGGACCATGACGACATCGTCGAACTCGATGTCGCGCAGCATGCCCATCACCGGCGTGATGCCGCTGCCGGCCGTCAGGTAGAGCACCTTGGAGGGCTTGGCCTCCGGCAGCACGAAGTCGCCGGTCGCCTGGTCGAGCTGGATCAGCGTGCCCGGTCGCGCCCCGCGGACCAGGTGGTTGCTGACCTTGCCGTCCGGGATGGCCTTCACCGTGATCGTGATCCGGCCGTCGCGGCGGTTCGTCGGCGAGGTGACCGAGTAGGCGCGCCACAGGCGCACCCCGTCGACGTCGACCCCGATCCGCACGTACTGACCGGCCGTGTGGCCGCGCCAGCCCCGTCCCGGCCTGATCACGAGGGTCGCGGCGTCACCCGTCTCGGGGTGCACGGCCTCGATGCGCCCCCGCAGGTCGCCGCCCGCACGCAGCGGGCTGACCAGGTCGAGGTAGTCCGACGGCAGCAGCGGCGTCGTGACCATCTCCAGCAGTTTCCACGCCCTACTGCGGAGGGCTGCACTCGTCATGACCCCAGCTTGGTGTGCTTCAGGGGATAAAGTCCTGTCCGTAGGACGTGAATCTGATCAGTTGAATTGTTCGCAGGGAACAAAAAATGAGCCATGCAGTCCGGAGGGCCAGCGAACTGGTCCTGGATGAGACGACGGTCACCGCGCTTCGGGCCGCGCTGAGGACCACCGCCGACGAGGTCGTCCAGGCGATCATCGATGAGGTCCCGCCCTACGCCAACGCCCTTTCGGGCCGCATGGGCGCCACCATCCGCCGAGCCGTCCGCACCGCCCTGGGCCTCTACCTTGACCTCGCGAGCGGGAACGCCACGGGCGGCGACGCCGGCGACGCGGCCTACGAGCTGGGCCGCGGCGAGGTCCGCGACGGCCGTTCGATGGACGCCCTGCTCAGCGCCTACCGGGTCGGCGCCCGCGTGGCCTGGCGAGGCCTGGCCGCAGGCGCCGTACCAGCAGGTCTACCCGCCGCCCAGGTCGCCAAGTTCGCCGAGCTGACCTTCGCCTACATCGACGAGCTCTCCGCCGCGAGCGCCGCGGGCCACGCCGACGAACTGGCCGCGCGGGGCCGGGCCCACGAGCGCCACCTGGAACAACTGGCCCGCGACCTCCTCTCCGGCGCGAGCCCGGACGTGCTCCTTGCCGCTGCCGGGCGGGCCGGGTGGCAACCGCCGGTTTCGCTGACCGCGGTCCTGCTGCCCGCCGCCCACGCCCGGCCGGCCTACCGCGCGCTCGACCCGGGCACCCTCGTCCTCGACGATCTGCCGGACGCCTCCGGAGTGCTGCTCGTCCCCGATGCCGACCGAGCACATCTCCTGAGGCGGCTGCCCGACCGCACCGCCGTGGTCGGCCCGGCCCGGCCGTGGACGCTCGCGTCCGCCTCGTACGCACGGGCGGTACGCGCGCGCTCCCTCTCCTGCGACATCCGCGACACCGAGGACCACCTGCCCGAGCTGGTACTGAGCGCCGATGCGGACGCGTTCGCCGACCTGCGTGTCCGAGCCCTCGCCCCGTTGCGGACCTTGCCGGACGCGACCGCGCGGCGGCTGGAGGAGACGTTGCGGGCCTGGCTGCTGCACCAGGGCAGGCGGGACGAGGTGGCGGCGGCGTTGTTCGTCCACCCCCAGACCGTCCGCTACCGGATGGCGCAGCTGCGGGAACTTTTCCCGGATCTCGGGTCGCCGCACCGGGTCCTCGAACTGACGCTGGCGGTCGGTATCCGGGTGGGTTGACGTGCTCTTCGACCGTCCACGACCGCGTCCTCGAACGGTCCGGGAACCGTGCCTCGCCCTCGGTCCGGAGGTGAAGGAGCCAAGCAGTGATCCGGCGAAGCCGATGGCCCGGGCCATCGACCACTCCAACTCGACCTGGACCGGGCAGGGGCTCTCGCGCGACAACGCGTTGGGTTGGACCATCACCACGAGAGGCGCTCCGGCTCTGGCACTCCTCCAGGAGGCCGGCGGCCGTGGGCGGAACCAGCTCGTTCAGGATGCGGGATGGGCACCGCTGCCCCCGCCCCCGCAAACCGCCAGGTCAGCGCACCCTACCCCTGGGCTTCAGGTGGGTCGCGGGGAGCGCGGGAGCCGGAATCGGAGGGCCGTCGTAGCCCTTCACCTCGCCGTAGCGGGCGCCGTTCATCCAGTCTTCGCGGAAGCCTGCGATGTCCTCTTGGGACCGTCCGATCCAGTTCCAGAACATGACGATCTCTTCCTCGAACGGCTCGCCTCCCAGCAGCATCAGGCTCGCGTCCGACGCCGCGCGCAGGGGGAGTTCGGTGCGGCCGCAGCCCAGGTAGAGCATCGAGCCGGGGAGGACCGGGACGCCGTCCACGTGGGCCTCGCCCGACATCGACAGGACCGCGTACTCGAAGTCGGGGTCGAGCGGGAGGCGGGTCTCGGTGCCCGAGGCCAGGGTGAGGTCGGCGCCGACGATGGGGGTGTACGCCGTACCGGGCGAGGTGGCCGTGTCGAGGGTGCCCAGGATGACCGTCGCCGTCAGGCCCGGGGCCGTGACCCGAGGGAGTTCCGCGTGGTGCTGGAAGTGCGGGGCCACGTCGCGGTGGGCGTCGGGCAGGGCCACCCACAGTTGGGCTCCGTGCAGGAGGCGGGCGTGCGGGCGGGGGCTCTCCTCGGAGTGGCTGATGCCCCGGCCCGAGGTCATCAGGCCCAGCTCGCGCGGGCGGATCGTGGCGAGGCTGCCGACGCTGTCGCGGTGGAGCACCTCGCCCTCGTGCAGCCAGCTCACCGTCTGGAGTCCGGAGTGCGGGTGGGGAGCGACCTGCATGCCGGGCTCGTCGGCGATGTCGTCGGGGCCGTAGTGGTCGACGAAGCACCAGGCGCCGACCATCCGGCGACCCAGGTTCGGCAGGAGCCGGCGGACCTCGGTGGACTGCCCGAGCTTGACCGTGCGCGGGCTGAGGAGCTCGCGCACCGGTTCGGCGACGACGAAACCGCGGCCGCCGCAGGCGGCGAGAGCGGGCTGGCGATCGAGATTGCTCATACGGCACAACCTATCCCCGCGGACGGCGGCCCGGACCTGTCGCGCCTGCCGTCCTCGCCACCCCACCGTCCGTCCCCGCCGTTCCCGCCGTCCCCGCCGCCCGGCGGAATGTCCGGGCCCGCGGATGCGTTCGACTCGGCGACGCAACGAGACCGCCGAGCGGAAGGGACGCGATGAACGCGCCGACGACCCCGACGACCTACCACGAGCACGGAACCACGGCCGAGCGCTGGGCACGCGGGCAGCTCTTCTTCGACGCGAAGGAGTACGCGACCGCCGCCAAGGTCCTCGTCACGGTCGCCGAGGAGGCCCCCGAGCAGCTCGCTCCCCGCCTCCTGCTGGCCCGCGCCTATTACCACTCCGCCCAGCTCTCCCGCGCCGAGAGCGAGCTGCGCGCCCTGTTGGAGCGGTGGCCGGTGGAGGACTACGCCCAGTTGATGCTGGGCCGCACCCTGGAGCGGCAGGGCCGGGCCGCCGAGGCGGCGCCGTACCTGCGGATCGCCGCCGCGATGGCCGGCGAGTTCCCGGAGCGGTGATCCGCGGCCGTGATCCGCAGCCGTGATCCGGAGCACCATCCCGAACGGCGATCCGGGACCGGAACGCCGCCGGGGCGGCCCCGAGGGGCCGTCCGGAGGCGGGATCCGTACAGGTCAGGGTCCCCCGGCCCCGCGTGTGCGGGGCCGGGCGGGCGCCTGGGCTAGCCTGGGGTGCATATGAACCGCCTGACCACGCCATTCGGCTCCTACGAACTCAACCGCTTCCCCGCGGACCCGCGCGACCAGCTCCGTGCCTGGGACGCCGCCGACGAGTACCTGCTGCGTCATCTCGACGCGGGTACCGACGAGCGCGGCCCCGTGGACCTGGCCGCCGCTGCCGGGCGGATCACCGTAATCGGCGACCGCTGGGGCGCCCTGACGACGGCCCTGGCCGCGCACCGGCCCACGCAGATCACCGATTCCTCGCTGACGCGGGCCGCCACCGAGGGCAACCTGGACCGGGCCGGCATCGGCACGTCCAAGGCCACGGTGACCCTGCTGACGACGCAGGACGCGCCACCGGAGCGGATCGACGTGCTCCTCGTACGGGTCCCGAAGAGCCTGGCACTGCTGGAGGACCAGCTCTACCGGCTGGCCCCGCACGTGCACGAGGGCACGGTCGTCGTCGGCGCCGGCATGGTGAAGGAGATCCACACCTCCACCCTGCGCGTCTTCGAGAAGGTCTTCGGCCCGACGAAGACCTCCCTCGCGGAGAAGAAGGCCCGGCTGATCTTCTGCACCCCCGACCCGGCGCTCACGGCGAAGGCGGCCCCCGGCCCCTGGCCGCTGACGTATCAGGTCGACGAGCAGGGCGGCTCGGGCGCGGGCCTGACCGTGGTCAACCACTCCGGGATCTTCTGCGCGGACCGCCTCGACGTCGGCACCCGCTTCTTCCTCCAGAGCATCCCGACCAACACCGACGGGGCCCGGGTCGTGGACCTGGGATGCGGCAACGGCGTGGTCGGCGCGGCCGTCGCGGTCGCCGACCCGGACGCCGCGGTGGTGTTCACCGACGAGTCGTACCAGGCGGTGGCCTCGGCCAAGGCCACGTACGAGGCCAACGTCGGCGCGGGCCGGCGCACCGCCGAGTTCCACGTGGGTGACGGCGTCGCGATGCTGGATCCGGCCTCCGTGGACCTGGTGCTGTGCAACCCGCCCTTCCACTCCCACCAGGCGACGACGGACGCGACGGCGCTGCGCATGTTCGCCCAGTCCCGCAAGGTGCTGCGCGAGGGCGGGGAGCTGTGGGTGGTCGCCAACCGCCACATGGGCTACCACACGCACCTGCGCCGCCTCTTCGGCAACAGCGAAGTGGCAGCGAGCGAACCGAAGTTCGTCGTCCTGCGGGCGATCAAGCGCGAGGCACGACAGCGCCCCTTGTGACCTGCCGGTACGTCCTACACTCTGCCGCGTGAACAGCGAGGCGGAGCAGGACGGCAGGTCGGACGACGGGGTGTGCGAGGGCGGTCGTTACCGCCGAGAGGACGTGGCCCGGGCGGCCGGGGTCAAAGTGCGCAACCTGCGCTACTACCAGGAGCGCGGGCGGCTCCCGCCGCCCCGCCGCGAGGGCCGGATCGCCTGGTACTCGGACGACCACCTGACCCGACTCCGGTTGATCAGCGACCTGTTGGGGCGCGGGTACACCGTCAACGGCATCGGTGAGCTGCCGGCCGCCTGGGAGCAGGGCGGGGGGTTGTCCCAACTCCTCGGCTTCAAGCGGGAGATGACCAGGGACTGGGTCCAGGAGGAGCCGGTCACCATGACCCGGGCCGAACTGCGCGAGCTGTTCGGCCCGCAGGCGAGCGCCGAACACACCCGGCCGCGCAGTCGGGCTACGTACGCCTGGACGGGGACCGGGTCACCTATCCGAGCCGGCGGCTGCTGGAGGCCACGGTGGCGCTGGTGCGCCAAGGGGTGCCCCTGGGGGAGATCCTGGACGCCGGGGACTTCGTACAGGCTCAGGCGGCGGCGCCGGCGGACCGGTTCGTCGCACTGTTCCGGCGGCACGTGATCGGGACCGAGGGGCTGGAGCGACTTTCGGCCACCGATCTGGATCACATTCGGGAGGCCGTGGCGGCCCTGCGACCGGTGGCGGGTGAGGTCGTGGCCGCCGAGTTCTCGCGGGCGATGGCCCGGCGGGTGGAGGCGGAAGTGGCGGTCACCGCCATCAGGGAGGCCAAACTGCACAGTCTGTGCCAGTCGGTGGTCACGACCCTCCCCATCGTCGGACATCTCGCTCAACCTGACGGCCGGCCAGAAGGGCCCGGAGGAGACGAGCAACCTGTTCGTGGACGCCACCCAGCTCTCCGGTGACGCGGTCTTCACGAACATCGAGATCGGCCGCGACGCCTCGACCCTCGACAAGGGGCCGACGGAGGCCGTGGGCATGCAGGACCTCTTCGCCCAGCAGGCGGACACGGTCAACATCACCGGTCTCCGGCAGACGGCGTGGGCCACCAACGCGGGCACCTTCAAGCTCTCCGGCCTGAGCATGAACATCAGCAAGGGCAAGAAGGAATGCTTCTGAGCCGCTGGCGGCGGTGGAGGCGCGGCAGGCCCTTCTGGGGCGGGTTGTTCGCCATCCTGGCCGGGGCGTGGATCTGCGTACTGCCGCTGGCTCCACTGAAGATCATGCTCCAGCAGGGGGTGGCGGGCATCCCGTCGGTCCTGATGGGCGCCATCATGACCGTCCTCGGGCTCACCGCCTGGTTCTCCCCCCGGCAACGCCCCCTCGCCGGGTTCCTCACCACCCTGATCGCCACCGCCGCGCTGGTCCTGTCGAACCTCGGCGGGTTTCTGATCGGCACCCTGCTCGGCATCCTCGGCGGCGGGCTGATGTTCGCCTGGCAGCCGTACGCCGCCCCGCGCGCCGGGGGCTCCGCCGCCCCCGGGCAGTCCCCCGCTGCCACCCCGCAGCACCACGATCCCCAAGGAGCTCAGCCATGAGCCGTACGCGCACCTCGCTCGCCCTCGGGATGGCGGCCGCGGCCGCCCTGACGGTGGCCTCCGCCACCGCCTCCGCCGCACCCTTACCCCTCGCCGGGTCCACCACGGTCACCCCGGCCGGACACGCCTTCAAGGCCACCCTCCGCGGGAAGGCCACCCTCAAGGCCGGTTCGGTCACGGTGACGTGTACGGTCTCCGTCTCCACCGGCGCGGTGCCGGCCGCCCCCGGCAACCACAACGCGGCGGGGCCCGTCTCCTCGCCCATCTCGCCGCCGACCTACAGCTCCTGCACGTCCAGCATGCCGCGCGTGACCCCGACGGTCACCACCAGCGGCGCCTGGGCCGTGTCCATGCAGAACGGCTCGCCCATCACCGCCACCATGACGGTGCCGACCGGCGGGCTCGTCGTGCACACCACCGGTCTGGCCACCTGCACGGTCGCCGCTGCCCCGAGCGGCCCGGCGAACGTCGGGGGCAGCTGGGTCAACGGCGCCCCGTCCAGCCTGACCTTCACCAACGCCTCGGTCCCGGTCACCGTCACCGGCGGCTTCGGCTGCCCGACGAGCGCGACCTCCTCGACCTTCAACGCGCTCTACAAGGTCACCGACACCACCAACGCCGCCCAGCAGATCACCGTCACCTCCTGACCCACCCGCTCCACCGGGGCCCGCCGCCGCACCGACCGACCGGCGGCGGGCCCGCGCGTAGGCTTCGGACGATGCCCACCCCACCCAGCCACCCCCGACCCGCCAAGGCCCCCCAACCCGGCGCGTGGCACGCCGAGTCGGCGACCTCCGTCCTACGGATCACCCCGCCCTCCCCCGCCGCCGACCCCGACTCCCCGAAGGGGCGCGTCCCGTACGCGGAGCGCTCACGCGTGGCCGACGCGCACCGGACCCTCGTGGCGGAGGCCGCCCGGGCCCTCGGGATCACCCGGTTCACCCTCGACAACCCCATGGCCACGGGGTTCTTCGACTTCCGTAGCCGCTACCGTGACCAACCCCCGGTGCCAGAGGCCGAGTTCTACGACGGGTCCCGCGTGTCCCTGGAATCCGGGCTCGCCCTGCTGCGGTCGATGGTGCTGCGCGAGGGGCCCTGGGCCCGACTGTGCGGCGCCGACGGCTTCCACGTCCACGTCGGAGAGCGGGGCGAGATCTACCTCGTGTCGGGCCGTCCGGTGCCGGAACTGTCCCGCAGGGCAGGAGAAGTGGGCCTGGTCGTCGAGCCGGTCGCCCGCTCGCCCTACGATCCCGCGCTCGACGAGATCGAGCCCGCCCTGCCCGCCGACGACGCCTTCTGGGCCGAGGTGCGGCGCCTGCTCGCCGCGCGCGGTCGGCTCCTGCTGGAGGAACGCCCCGTCGACCACGCCTTCCACTGGCACCGCCTGCACGACACCACCGAACTGTCCGGCGTACGGGAGCGGCTCGCGCCCCGGGCCCGGCTCGCGCTGTGGCCCGACCTGACCGAGGACATCGACGCGGTGCGGGGCGCCCTGCTGCGCCTGGAGAGCCCGGCGCTCCTCGTGCGGCAACGTCCCGGCGACTCCCCTTCCGAGGGCCCGGCCCAGGCCTGGATGGGCCGCACCGACCTCGCGTACCCGCCGCTCCCGTCGGGGCCCGGTCACCTCGCGGCGCTGGTTCCGGTCGAGGAGGCCGACCGCCGTCCGCTGCTCGCCGCGGCGGTGCCGGACGCCGACGGGGTGCTGCGCGCACGCCGGCGCACCAACGAGACGCGGGGGCGCAGGTTGCGGACGTACCTCGGCTCGCTGCGGCGCGGGGAGGTCGTCACGGGGGTGGTCGCGACCGGGCTGGACGACATCGGGGTATACGTGGACCTCGACGAGCGGCCGGGCGACGGCCCCACAGCGGGGCTGGGAGAGGGCGTCGGGTTCCTGCGGGTCCCCGAGATGTCGTGGAGCCACTTCTCCGACGTGGACGAGGTCGCGCCCGTCGGCCGTCGGATCCGCGCCGAGATCCTCGACGTGGACCCGGACCGGGAAATGGTCAGCCTGTCCGTGAAGGCGCTGCTGCCCGACCCCTGGCAGGCGTACGTCGACGTACTCGCCCCCGGCCGCGTCCACACGGGTACCGTCGAACGGATCGTCCCCTTCGGGGTGTTCGTCCGGGTGGCCGGTGGCGTGACGGGGCTGGTGCACGGCGCGGCCGGGCCCGCCGTCGGGGAGCGGGTCCGCGTCAGGGTCACGGAGTTCGACCTCGCCGGGCGGCGGTTGGGCTTGACGCCGGTGGAGGGCCGGGAGTGAAAACCCGTTGCCCCGGGCGCGGCCCCCGCGCGAAGCTCGCAGGCATGTCACGGACCACTGAGCAGCAGCGACAACATCCGACCCCGGCCCGCGCCCCGAGGGACGTCTCGGACCTGTTCTCCGGGGGGCGGCTCGTCGCCATCCCGCGCAAGGCGGCCCGCCGGGAGCAGTTGCTCCTGCACCTCGCGGAGACCCTGTTCGCGGCGGACCGGAGCTATACGGAGCCCGAGGTGAACGAGGCGCTGCGGACGGTCCACGAGGACTGTTCCGCGCTGCGTCGCCACCTGGTCACCTCGGGGAACCTCACGCGCACCCGCGACGGCAGCAGCTACCGGCGCTCGACGACGATCCGGTAGTGGGTCGTCAGCCGGCCGTCGTCGCCCAGTACGTGGAAGGCGACGCAGGGCGGTTCGTCGAGGTGGATGTGGTGGTCCGGGCCCGCTTGGCGCTCCCACGGGAGGCGGATGGAGGACGCCACGCCGGGTGCGACGAGGAGCGGTCGGCCGGCGAAGGTGGTCACGGCGGCGGTGTGGGCGTGACCGCACAGGAAGGCCCGCACGTGCGGGTGCCGGTGGGCCAGTTCGGCCAGCCGCTCCTCCCCGAACTGGCGGATGTCGTCGACGTACGGGGTGTGCAGCGGGACGGGCGGGTGGTGGAAGGCGACCAGAACCGGGACCTCGTGCGGGGTCCGCGTGAGGATCGCGTCGAGCCAGGCCAGGGTGGAGTCCTCCAGGCGGCCGTGGTGCTCGCCGGGGACGGAGGAGTCGCACGCGGCCAGCACGAAGCCCTCCCCGTGGAGCACTTGGTTCACGGGCCCGAATCCCGGGTCCTCCTGGCCCAGCAGCCCCCGCCGGAACGCGGTGCGCTCGTCGTGGTTGCCGGGGCAGACGACCAACGGGTGCCGCGAGACGAGCAGTTCGCGCGCCTCCTCGTACTCGGCGGCCGTGGGCGTGTCGGCTATGTCCCCGCTCACCAGGACCGCGTCCAGGTCGTAGGGCAGGGCGTCGAGGTACTCCATGACCGCGCGGGTACGCGCCGCGGCCCGGGGGCCGCCGTCGATGTGGACGTCACTGAGCTGCGCGATCACCTTCACGGGCGGGTCTCCTCGACGGTCGTGGTGGGGCCGCCCGCGCGGCACGCCGGCCGATCGGCCGGGAGCCGGCCGCGTGCGGCACGTGCGACCGATTCAACAGGAGCCGCTCCGAGGCCCGGACACGGGGCCGCGCGGGAGTTTCCCGGTCACCGGGTGACGGGGAACTCCCATGGGCACGGGAGGGCCTGGGGGGCGGTACGGGGTGGAAGCCGCTCAGCGTGGATTCGCCGCGGCGCGCCTGCGCCGGACCAGCAGCCAGCCCGCTCCCGTGAGCGCGGCCGCCGCTCCGGCGAGGGGGGCGGCGACGGCGCCGGTGGAGGCGAGCGCGCCGCCGGTGGGGGTGGCCCCCGCGCCGCCGACGGAGCCGCCAGTGCCGCCGGAACCGCTGACCTCCGAGGAACCGGCGGAGCCCGGGGAGCCCGACGCATCGGCGCCGGTGGGCCCGGGGAGTTGGCCGACGGTGCCGCGTACGGATCCGTCGGCCGGGTTCAGGACGTACAGCCCGTTCTCGTTGACCTCGGTGGTGCCGGGGAGGTCCTCGGAGCCGACGTACAGCTTCTTCGATTCGGGGTGGAACAGCAGGTCCCGGGGTTTGCCGGTGGCGGTGAAGTCGGCCGCGCTCCGGTAGGCGACGGTCCCTTGCGGTACCTCGGCGCGCGGCTCCCCGCCGGCGGGCGCGGGCGCCACCGAGGCGGGCAGGGCGGGGGCGGCCCCGCACACAAGGACCGGCGCGAGCGCGGCCGAGACCACACCCCTCCGGACCGACCGCCCCCGCCCGGACCACACGCGTCCGGACTCCGGCCACGGCATGACGTGTCGTCACGAAACGAGGCCGGCCTGCCTAGTTGAAGGTGACGGGGACATGGACGTCGTACGTGCGGTTGGCGGAGTTGAAGTGGTCGGCGCGCGTGACGATGGCGCACTCGACCGTCTCGCCGCAGATCTGTCCGCCGCCGAGGTCGGCCTTGACGTGGATGCCGGCGCCGAAGGTGCCGCCGGCGCCGAAGGCGGACGTGTGGGGCAGGGTCCCGCCGTAGGTGTTGTCGACCCAGGGGGAGGCGCCGGTGGTGCCGGGCGCGGTGAGGCCGAGGTGGTAGGTCGCGCCGTCGGTGATCGTACGCGTCGAGGTGACGGCCGAGGCCGAGCCGGCGGCAGCGAGGGCGAGGGCCACGGCGGCCGTGGCGGCGAAGGCGGCGCGAGCGGTGAGCCGTATGGCGGCGCGGGGCAGGCGGGCAACGCGCATGGGAGGGCGCCTTTCCACGAAGAGGCTTGATCGACTTAGGTACGGCTAACCTAATCAATTTAGCCCTGGAACCCCGCGCCTCCCACCTGGCCGGTTCCCGCCTCACGTGTCCCGTTCCGCTCCTTCCGCGCTCTGCGCCGCCCTGCCCCGCCGGCCCGCGCCCTATCCCCGGTACGTCTCCAACAGGCGCAGCCAGACCTCGCTGATGGTCGGGAAGGCCGGAACCGCGTGCCACAGCCGCTCGATCGGCACCTCGCCGACGATCGCGATCGTGGCGGCGTGCAGCAGCTCCGCCGCCCCCGAACCGACGAAGGTGGCGCCGAGCAGCACCTCCCGGTCCAGGTCGACGACGATGCGGGCCCGGCCCCGGTACCCGTCGGCGTACAGACCGGCGCCCGAGACCTTGCCCAGGTCGTAGTCGACGGCGCGGACCCGGTGACCCGCGCGTTCGGCCTCCGCCAGGGTCAGGCCGACCGCGGCGGCCTCGGGGTCGGTGAAGACGGCCTGCGTCAGTGCCTCGGTGTCCGCGGTGGCCGTGTGCGCGCCCCAGCGGCCGGTGTCCTGCGCACCGCCCGCCCCGGCCACGCGGGCGGCGATGGCGGCGCCGGCGATGCGGGCCTGATACTTGCCCTGGTGGGTCAGGAGCGCCCGGTGGTTCACGTCTCCGACGGCATAGAGCCAGTCGATGCCGGGGACCCGGCAGCTGTCGTCCACCGGGATCCAGTGCCCGGGGGCCAGACCGACGGTGTCCAGGCCGATGTCCTCGGTACGGGGCGCGCGCCCGGTCGCCACCAGCAGCTCGTCGCCCTCCAGGACCTCCCCGCCCTTCAGGACCACGGAGACCGGGCCCGTCGAGCCGTCCCGGACCACCGACTCGACGTCCACCCCCGTACGGATCACCGCGCCTGCCTCGGTGAGGGCCTCGGTGACCAGCTCGCCTGCGAACGCCTCCATCCGCGGCAGCAGCCCGGAGCCCCGTACGAGGACGGTGACGCGCGAGCCGAGCGCCTGCCAGGCGGTCGCCATCTCGGCCGCCACGACGGAACCCCCGATGATCAACAGCCGGTCGGGGGCCTGGCGGGCGGACGTGGCCTCGCGGCTGGTCCACGGCCGGGCCTCGGCCATCCCCGGCACATCGGGAACGACGGCCCTGGTGCCGGTGGCGACGACCACCGCGTGCCGGGCCGAGAGCACGTGGTGCTCGCCCTCGGGGCTGGTCACGGCCACCTTGCGGATCCCGTAGAGCCGCCCGTGGCCCCGGTAGAGGTCGGCGCCGATGGAGTCGAGCCAGCCGACCTGCCCCTCGTCCTTCCAGTCGCTCGCCCAGTAGTCGCGGTGCGCGAACACCGCCTCCGCGTCCAGCGGGCCGCTCACGGATCCGGCGAGCCCCGGCACCCGGCGGGCATCGGCCCGCGCCAGCGCCGGGCGCAACAGCGCCTTGCTCGGGACACAGGCCCAATACGAGCACTCCCCGCCGACGAGTTCGCTCTCCACCAGGGCCGTGCTCAGCCCGGCGGCGCGGGTCCGGTCGGCGATGTTCTCGCCGGCCGGGCCCCCGCCGAGCACCACTACGTCGTACTCCACCGCTGCATCAGTCATACGGTCCAGTGTCACCGCAGTGCGGGGGTGGGGTCACCAATCTCAGGCCTCCGGCGTGCCGGGGGCCTCGCCCTGCTCCGCCGCCGGCTGCGAGTCGGCGATCTTCGCCCGGATCTCGTCCATGTCCAGTGCGCGGGCCTGACCGATGATGTCCGTCAGGGCGGCCTCGGGCAGCGCTCCGGGCTGCGCGAAGATGGCCACCTGGTCACGGACGATCATGAGGGTGGGGATCGACGTGATGTCGAAGGCCGCCGCCAGTTCCTGCTGCGCCTCGGTGTCGACCTTGGCGAAGACCAGGTCGGGGTTGGCCTCGGCCGCCTTCTCGTAGACCGGGGCGAACTGCAGGCAGGGACGGCACCAGCCCGCCCAGAAGTCGATCAGCAGGAACGGGCTCTCGCTGACCGTCCGGTCGAAGTTCTCCTTGGTGAGCTCGACTGTAGCCACGGTTTCCAGACCTCCTGTTTGCTGCGTGTCCTGCTTGAACGATCGGGCGGCCCGACACATTCCGGGCCGCCCGACACGCCGTGTCCGGGCCGGGACGACGGAAATCAGCGGCGCCGAAAGAGAGGGCCTAGAACGGGTGGCCGGGCGGGGTGGTGCGGGCCGTGGTCCAGCGCAGTTCGGTGAAGGCGTCCAGGTTCGCCTCGCCGCCGAAGCGGGCGCCCGTGCCGGAGACCCCGACGCCGCCGAAGGGAGCCACGGCCTCGTCGTTCACGGTCTGGTCGTTGACGTGCGCGATCCCGGTCGGGATGCGGTCGGCCAGGTCCAGGCCGTGGGCCGCGTCGCGGGTGATGATGCCGAGCGAGAGCCCGTAGGGGCCGGCCGAGGCCAGGAACACGGCTTCGTCCTCCGTCGCGAAGGAGCGTACGGGGGCCACCGGGCCGAAGACCTCCTCGGTGTAGGCCGGGGTGTCGTCGTCCACGCCGGCGAGCACCGTCGGCCGGTAGAAGAGGTCTTGGTGGGTGCCTCCGACGACGAGTTTGGCGCCCTGCTCCACACTGGCCTCGACCAGGCCGTGGACACGCTCCAGCTGACCCCGGTCGAGGAGCGGTCCGAGGTGGACGGGGCCCCGGTGGGGGTCGCCGACGGCGAGGGCCTCGGCGCGGGCGGCGAGCCGTTCCACGTACTCGTCGTAGAGGGAGGCGTGGACGAGGTGGCGGCCGGCGGTCATGCAGATCTGGCCCTGGTGGAAGAAGGAGCCCCAGGAGGCCTGCGCCACGGCGGCCTCGACATCGGCGTCGGCCAGGACGACGAGGGCCGAGTTGCCGCCCAACTCAAGGTGCGCCCGCTTGAGGTGACGACCCGCCAGTTCACCGACGGCGCGGCCGGCAGCGGTGGAACCGGTGAAGGACACCACGCGTACGCGCGGGTCGGCGACCACGGCCGCGCCCGTCTCGGATCCGCCCGGCAGGACGTGCAGCAGTCCCGCCGGCAGTCCGGCGGCGGCGAAGACGGCGGCGAGCGCGAAGCCCCCGCAGACGGCCGTACGGGGGTCCGGCTTGAGCAGGACCGCGTTGCCGAGCGCGAGCGCGGGTGCGACGGAACGGATGGACAGGATCAGCGGGGCGTTGAAAGGGGCTATGACCCCGACGACGCCCGCCGGCATGCGGCGGGTGAAGGACAGCCTGGGGGCCTCGCTCGGCAGGACCTGGCCGGTCGGCCGTGAGGCGAGGGCGGCGGCCTCGTAGCACTCCTGGGCGGCGACGTGCAGTTCGAAGGCGGCCTTGCCGGGGACGGAGCCGGACTCCCGGACCAGCCAGTCCCGCAGTTCGTCGGCGTGGGCGGCGAACAGGTCGCCGGCGCGGCGCAGCACGGACGCCCGCTCCAGGTGGGTGGTGCGGGCCCAGTCGCGCTGTGCGGCCCGGGCCCGTACGGCGGCCTCCGCGACGTCGGCGGGGGCGGCCAGGTCGAGGGTGGCGAGGATCTGGCCGGTCGCGGGTTCGACGACGGGAGCGGTGCCGCCGGTCAGGGTGGGTCCGTCCTGCCAGAGCGTCGGGTCGAGGAGCGGCATGGCGCGGGGCCTCCGGGGGATGGGCGCGGCGAGGGGGGCGGCAGCATGCGCCATCGTGCCAGACCGGAAGCGCCACTTCTCTTCTGTTATTGGGCAGTTGAGGATCCGGTTGACCGGAAACGATCGCCCGCCCCGCCCCGCGCCGGCCCGGCCCGACCCCGCCCCGCCCCAGCCCCGGCCCCGTTCAGCGCTCCAGTACGAGCGCGATCCCCTGGCCCACACCGATGCACAGGGCGGCCAGCCCCGTGCCCGAACCGGCCGCCGCCAACTGGTGTGCCACCGAGCCGGCGAGCCGGGCCCCGGAGGCGCCGAGCGGGTGACCGATGGCGATGGCGCCGCCGCGCGGGTTGACCACGGCCGGGTCCAGCTCGGGCCAGGCGGCCAGGCAGCCCAACGCCTGGGCGGCGAACGCCTCGTTCAGCTCGAAGACGGCCAGGTCACCGAGGCCGCGCCCCGCCTTGCCGAGCGCGCGGGCGACGGCGTCCACCGGGCCGAGGCCGAAGAGCTGCGGCTCGATCCCGGTCACGGCGCGGGCGCCGATCCGGGCGAGGGGCTCGCGTCCCGTGGCGGCCAGGCCCTCCTCGTCGGTCAGCAGCAGGGCGGCGGCGCCGTCGTTGAGCGGGGAGGCGTTGCCGGCGGTGACCGTACCGGAGCCGTCGGAGCGGAAGGCGGCCTTCAGTCGGGCCAGGGACTCGGGGGTGGAGCCGGCCCGGACAGACTCGTCGCGGGCCAGGTCGACCCCCGGGAAGGGGACGACCTCGTCCGCGTACAGTCCGGCGTCCCAGGCGGCCGCGGCCTTGCGGTGGCTGTCCAGGGCGAAGGCGTCCTGGGCCTCGCGGGTGACGCCGTACTTCTCGGCGATCAGCTCGGCGCCCTCGCCCAGCGAGCCCGCCCACTCGGGGGGCATGGCGGGGTTGGTCATCCGCCAGCCGAGGGTGGTGGACCACATCTGCTGGTGGGCGGCCGGGAAGGCGCGCTCGGGCTTCTGGAGCACCCAGGGCGCGCGGGTCATGGACTCGACCCCGCCCGCGATGGCGACGGAGGCGTCCCCGACGGCGATGGCGCGAGCCGCCTGGACCACGGCTTCGAGGCCCGACCCGCAGAGCCGGTTGACGGTCACCCCGGGCACGCTCACGGGCAGCCCGGCCAGCAGCACCGCCATGCGGGCCACGTCGCGGTTGTCCTCGCCGGCTCCGTTGGCGTCGCCGAAGACCACATCGTCGATGCGGGCCGGGTCGAGTGCGGGCGTACGGTCCACCAGGGCCCGGACCACGTGCGCGGCCAGGTCGTCCGGCCGGACTCCGGCGTAGGCACCGCCGAACTTCCCGATCGGGGTGCGGACGGCGTCGACGACGTACACGTCGCGGACGGAGCGGGCGGCGCGGATGCTCATGCGGGCTCTCCTGGGCGGATCCGTACGGGCGGTGACGCGCCGGGCGCCGTTGTGGGCACCGGGTCGCGCCCCCGGGGACGCCCGGTGGGGCGCGCCCGCAGTCTCCGTCCCCGCGTCACCGCCTGTCAACGGCCCCCGGCGGGCGCGACAGGGGCGTACGTCGGACGGACCGGGGCGCCGCCCGCGCGACAACGCAGCCCGTACCCCGGCACGGTCCGCGCCGGGCGATCCCCGTCAGGTCGACTCGCGCGCCACCGCCACCGCCCCCAACAGGTCGTGTCGTTCGGTGGCCTCCGACGGCTCCCGAACGACCCGGTCCACCAGCTCCGCCAGGTGGTCGCCGGTCGGCATCTCGATGCGGACCGTGCTCAGGCGCGGCCGCAGCAGGCGCCCGATGAGCAGGTCGTCGGCGCCCATCAGCGCCACGTCCTCGGGGACCCGCAGGCCCGCGTCCTGGAGGGAGCGCAGCAGGAGCATCGCGTACTCGTCGTTGTAGGCGAAGGCCGCGTCCAGGCCGAGCGTGGGCCAGCGGGCGGCCAGCTCCGCCGCCGACTCCTCGGTGTACGCCATCGGCAGCGCCACCACCTCGGCGCCCGCCACGGACCGGGCCCCCTCCAGACGGGGCGTCGAGAACAGGTCCAACCCCTCCTCGCGCGGTACGACCACCCCGATCCGGGGTCGGCCCCGCCCGACGAGGTGCGTCGCGGCCCGGGCCCCGACCTCGGCCTGGTCCATCACCAGGGCGTGCGCCCCGGACACTTCGGCGGGCCCCAGGGTGATGACCGCGCGGGCTCCGGCCCGCTTCAGGGTGGCGACGTTCTCCGGGGACAGGGTGATCTCTCCGAGCGAGATCACCGCGACCGGACGCAGTTCGGCCCAGGCGCGCACGGCCTCGTCGCCGGTGAGGCCGAGGCTGCCGTACTGCACGACCGTGTAGTCGAGACGGCGCAGGGCCCATTGCAGCTCGTTGAGGAAGTTGCTGTACAGCGGCCCGACCGGCACGTGTGAGGTGGGCATCAGCACGATCCGGGTGTGCCCGGCGCGCAGGCTGCGGGCGGCGGCGTGCGGGACGTAGCCCAGTTCCTCGGCGGCCTCGCGGACCTTGCGGCGGGTCGGTTCGCTGATCCGCACCGCCTCGGCGTTGTTCAGGACGTACGAGACCGTCGCGCGCGACACTCCCGCACGGCGGGCCACGTCGGCGCTGGTCGGCACGGGTGGGGTGGCCGGCGTGGAAACGGGTGGGGGGACCGCCGCGGGGGCCTGCCCCGGCGGTGCCCCGCGGCCGGACCGCCGGGTAGAGCCGGGCGGGTTCGGCGACTTCGATGACTGAGACATTGCCGTGGCATCTTTCCAGACCGGATGCGGCCGAGGGCTAGCGGATGGCCGGAAACCAATGCTACACAGTGGTTACACGATTCATTGACACGTGTAACCCAGGCGTCACGGGCTCTTCACAGGAGTGTGCCGCCGTACGTGTCCAGCCGTGCCGCCGCCCCGTCGCGCTCCGTCGCACCCCCGCCGTCGCGACGGGGCGGCGCGCACCCCCTCGTCCCTCGAATCACCTGCCCTGGAGGGCACCGTGGCCCTTTCCTCCCCCGGCGCCGGCAACGTCGGCGCCGCCCCCGACGCCACCGCCGCCGACCCGTCCGCCGCGCCCCCCGCACCGGGTCCGGCCCCCGCTCCCGCACCGGGCTCCGACCGCGCTCCCGCACGCGGGCTCCTGCCCCTGCTGCTGGTCGGCAACAGCGCCATGTACGCCCTGTACATCGGCGTCGCCGGCATCCTGCTGGCGCTCCAGGTCGAGGACATCGACCCCGCGAACAAGGTCGCCAACTTCGGCCTGATCGCGGGGGTCTCGGCGATCTTCGCGACGGTGTTCAACCCGGTCGCGGGCGCCCTGTCCGACCGCAGCGGACGGCGCAACCCCTGGATCCTGGGCGGAGGACTCGCCGCGATCCCGGCGATGTTCCTCCTCGGGTTCGCCGACACGATCCTGCTGATCACCATCGCCTGGTGCCTCGGCCAGGCCGTGATGAACGTCTACCAGGCCGCCATCACCTCCGTGGTCCCCGACCGGGTCCCGACCGGCGCCCGCGGCAAGGCATCGGCGGCCGTCGGCCTCGGCCTGCCCTTCGGTTCCACCCTCGGGGCGCTGATCGGCGCCGCCTTCTCCGATGACTACCGCACCGGATACCTGGTCTTCGGCGCGATGGTCGCGGGCGCCGCCGTGCTGTTCACCGCCTGCACCCGCGAGGAGAGACTCCCGGCCCGCGCCCCGCTCCCCGTCAAGGCGCAGCTGGCGGCCTTCGCGAGCGCCCTCAAGGACCACGACTTCCGCTGGGCGTTCATCGGCCGGGCCCTGCTCGTCCTCGGCTACTTCGCCGTCAGCGGCTACCAGCTCTACATCCTCCAGGACCACACCGTGCTGCCCGACGGGATGGAGCCGGAGGCGGCGGTGGCGATCATGATGCCGCTGACGAGCGTGGCGATGGTCCTCTCGACGGTCGTGGGCGGCTACCTGTCCGACCGCTTCGAGCGGCGCAAACTCTTCGTCGGCGCCTCGGCGCTGCTGTCGGCCGTCGCGCTGGTCATCCCGGCCGTGTCGACGAGTTGGACGGCGATGCTGGTCTTCGCCGTGGTCAACGGGCTCGCGTTCGGCTGCTACATGGCCGTGGACACCGCGCTCGTCACGATGGTCCTGCCCGCCGCGGAGGACGCCGCGCGCGACATGGGCGTGCTCAACATCGCGAACGCCGGTCCGCAGATCGTGGCGCCGTTCATCGCCTCCGTGATCGTGTCGGTCAGCGGCGGCTACACCGCCCTGTTCATCGTCGCCGCCGTGCTGGCGGTGGCGGGCGCACTCGCGGTGCGACCGATCCGCGGAGTGCGCTGAGCTGCTGCCGCCGCCCGCTCAACTCCTCTTCTCTTGTTCCCTGTTGCGCAGCACCGTTGAAAGAAGGGCACCACCGTGCGACTGCACACCCACACCTGGGGCGAGGGCGACCGTCTCGCCGTCCTGGTCCACGGCATCATGGCCGACCACCGCACCTGGCGCCGGGTCGGTCCCGCCCTCGCGGACCTCGGCTACCGCGTGATCGGCGTCGACCTGCGCGGGCACGGCGCGAGCGGGCGGGGCGAGTACAGCCCGCAGCTCTTCGCGGACGACCTCGTGGAAACCCTGCCGGCCGGCGCCGAGTTGGCCATCGGCCACTCGTTGGGCGCGCTGTCCCTGGCGTACGCGGTGGAGCGGCTGCGGCCCGCCCGCGCGGTGTTCTCGGATCCTGCCTGGCACCTGGCGGCGCCGGAGCCGGGCTTCGGGCCGGAGATGTTCGCCCTGTTCAAGGCGGCAGACAGGGAGCGGGTTCGGGCGATGAACCCGCGCTGGGAGGAGGCGGACGTGGACATCGAGCTGGAGACCCTGGCGGTGTGGGACGAGGTCACCGCGACGGCCTTGGGCCCGCTGGCCGGACTCGACCTGCTGCCGGCGGCCCCGGCCGTCCCCTCCCTGGTCCAGCTCGCCGACCCGAGTTTCCTGATCTCGCCGGAGCGGGCGGCCCTGCTCAAGGAGCGCGGGTTCGAGGTCCGCTCGGTCGCGGGGGCCGGCCACACGATCCACCGGGACGACTTCGACGGCTTCATGGCCTCGCTGGCCGGCTGGATCTAGGGCGCCTCTTTCGGATCGTGCCGGACGATCCGGGCCCGGCACGACCCGCCCCGGCCCACCTCTCCGTGGACGGGTGGACCCCCTCTGGCGTACCTTCCCCCTGCACGCCGATCCGCGGGCGATGTCCGTTCCACGCCCGTGAGGGGTCCACACCGTCATGTCCCGTTCCCAGGTCCTGCGTCCGCGCCCGCCGTTGCCCGTCCGGCCGCCCGGCTCCGGGCGCGTACTGCTCGCGGCGATGTGCGCGCTGCTGGCGACCGCCGGCGTCGCCGACCTCTTCTCCCTGTACATCGGCGCCCGGCTGCACTCCGAGGTGGTCCGGGACGACGGCTTCCTGTCCGTCGGGGAGGAGCAACTCCACACGGTCCAAGACCTGTTCGGAGTGGCCGACCAGCTCCACGCCTGGGCCTGGGTGGCCTGCGCGGCGGCCTTCGTCACCTGGTTCCACCGGATGCGGCGCGACGCCGGAGCGGTGGCCCCGGACCACTTCCGCAAGGGTCCGGGGTGGGCGATCGGTGCCTGGTTCGTGCCGGTCGCCTGCCTCTGGATGCCGTACCGGATCGCGGTCGACCTCTGGACGGTGGGCCTGCGGACACGGGGCGCCGTCGGGACCGCCGGCGGCTCCTTCTGGCCGGTGAACCTCTGGTGGGGCTCCTTCGCGGGCTCGATCCTGCTCCGTGCGTACTCCGGCTCGCGCTACGGCCGGGCCGAGGACATCGGGGCACTGCTGGACGCGGTGACCCTGGGCATGGTCGCGGACGCCCTGAACCTCGTCGCGGCGGCCGCGGCCGCGCACTTCGCCGTCCGCCTCACCGGCCTCCTGCGCCCTGCTGCCGCCCCGAAGGGGACCTCCTGAGGCCCCCTTCGGTCAGCAGGCCTTGCGCCAGGTGTCCAGCTCCAGGTTCTTCAGCATCGAGGACAACTTCAGACGGCGGGACTCGTCACAGAAGCCCGAGGTCGACCCCTTGTACTCGACGTGGAACACCGCCTTGCCCGCCTTGATGAAGGGGCTCAGCGCCTCGCACTCGCCGAACTGGGCGCACTCCTCGTTGACCGCGAAGTCGAAGTCGCCCACGAGCTGAGGGATTTGCGGAAGGTCGTTCTTGAGGCCGACCGACAGTCCGCGGGCGTGGGCGATCTCGGCGATCATGCGGTTGTAGGCGAGTTGGTGGTCCGCGGTCAGCGGGAAGCCGGTCTTGTTGCCGTAGCCCTCCATCAGGTCGGGTTCGACGGCGTCGAAGCCCTTGTCCCGGCACATGTCGAAGCGCCGTTCCATGATCGGACGGAGCAGGTCGATCCGCCGGATGTCCAACCACTTCTCGCCCTTCCACCCGTTGGGCTCCCCGAAGAGGGTGGCGGGGAAGGCGTCCCGGTCGGCCCGGAAGTCCTCCCAGGCCCCGACGTTGACGTAGCAGATCACCTTGCGGCCGTCCTTGTGCAGCCGGGCCACGTCGGCCGCCGTGTTCTCGAAGCCGTCAATGTCGTACACGGGGACGTCGACCGAGGGGTCGGACCGGCCGTCGAGCTGCCACTGCCACGCCAGACCGGGTTGCGGTTTCCAGCGGGGCTTCGCCTGGTCGCCCGGGGCCGGTGGTGTGGCCGGACCGCCGGAGCCGGACGGGGCGCCAGGTGACAGCGTCGCGCTCCCCGGCGTCGTGGACGGGGAGCCGCCCGGGGAGGAGGGGGCGGACGGGTCGGGCGCCGGATCCCGGGTGGCCGTGGGGCCGGACGGGTCCGGTGCGGCGTCGTCGTCATCGTCGTCGTTCGTGCCGGAGCAGCCCGTCAGGGCCAGGGCCGTCACGAGGGCCAGTAGGCCCAGGCGGGCCGGCAGGGTGCGGCTCATCGTTCCATCCCGGTGAGTGCGGGGGTCAACTGTTTCCATGGGTTCGGGAGTTCGCCCGTCACCGGCCCCGACACGGCCGCTCCGCGCTCGCGCGCGGTGCGGACGGCGAGCGGGACCAGGGCGTCGGGCACCCCGTAGACGAGGTGACAGAACCGCTCGGGGGCGTGGCGCGCCGTCCAGTCGGGTCTGGTGAACGCCGAGACGTACGTCGACCAGTGTCCCTCGAAGGTGACGGTCAGGTCGGCGAGGCGCACGTAGCCGGCCGCCGGATGGACGCCCGGGTTCAGGACCACGGGGGTCGCGCCCAGTCGCCGCAGCGATCGGACCAGCCGCCGGGTTCCGGGCAGTTCCTGTGGGGTCGCGGGCACCCGGTCGAGGAAGGCGCCGTCGGCCCCGTACCACTCCTGGTGGCGGATCATCTCGTGGATGACCTCGGCTCTGCCGCGCGCCCCGTACGCGGTGTCCACGTAGCCGAGGAGTCGGGCGCCGGCCGTGCGCAGGGCGGCGGCGGCCGCGGCGAAGGCCGGGTCGGGGCGCTCTCCCGGGCCGTCGGCCGGGTTGAGCACCACCCCGTACGTGGCGGCGGCGCCGGTGATCAGCCGGTGCCAGGCACCCGGGTCCTCGGCGGGGTGGACGTACAGCGGAACGAGCAGGGTCATGGTGTGCGGGATCCCGCCGCGGCGGTGGCCGCCCACAGCGTGGCGAGCGTGTCGCCGAGCCCGTGGACCGGGCGCCAGCCGAGGGCCTCGTCGGCGGCGGTGATGTCGGAGCACTGCCACGACACCTGGGCCGAGCGGGCCGATCCGCCCGCGTCCTCCTCGATCCGGCCGCGGAAGCCCGCCCGGTCGGCCAACACCCGGACCAGTTCGCGGACCGGGACGGCTTTGCCGGCGCCGATGTTCAGTACGGGCGGCAGCGGGCCGGGCGCGGTGACCGCGAGCGCCACGGCGTGCGCGACGTCGCGCACGTCGATGAAGTCGCGGTGGGCGGAGAGGTCGCCCAGCCGCAGCACCGCGTCCGGATCCGCGCCGGCGTCGCGCAGCAGGGCGGCGATCCGTCCCGGCAGGCCGCTCGGCGGGGCGCCGGGCCCCACCGGGTTGCCCACCCGCAGGACGACACCGTCCAGCCCGGAGGAGGTGACGGCGACGGTGCCGGCCAGCTTGGTAGCGCCGTAGGGGGTGATCGGGCGGGTGGCGGCCGATTCCGTCACCCGGCTGTCCGGCTCGCCGGGCCCGTACTCGGCCGCCGAGCCGAGGTGGACCAGGCGCGCCCGGGGCGCCGCCTCCCGCAGAGCGGCGCACAGTACGGCGGGGCCGCGGGCGTTGACCTCGGCGAGCGTCACGGCGTCCCCGCCGGTCGCGCCCGCGCAGTTGACCACCGCGTCGGGTGCGGCCGCGGCGATGACGCCCGCCAGTCGTTCGGGCCGATCGGCGGCGAGGTCGACGCCGAAGTCGGCGTCGGGTGAGCGACCGCCGTCGAACACCCGCGCGCCCGGGAGGGCGCGCAGGCGGTCGACGACATGGGCGCCCAGGTAGCCGGTTCGGCCCAGGACGAGAATGCGCATGAGGTGGTCAGGCTCCCTTGAGCAGCAAGGACTTGCGGCTGGTGAACTCGGCGTTGGCCCGGTCGTAGTCGTCGGGGCGTCCGATGTCGAGCCAGTAGCCGTCGAACGCATAGGACTGCGGCAGATTCTGACTGGCCAACAGGTCCAGGACGAGTTCGTCGAACCCGAGGGGCAGGCCGGGCGTGTACCCGTCGAGGGTGGACCGGCTGAGGCCGTAGACGCCCATGGAGACGTGGTAGTCCATGCTGGGCTTCTCGGTGAAGGCGACCACCCGGCTGTCGTCGGTGGTGAGCACACCGAAGTCGATGTGCACCTTGCGGGGGTACGTCGCGATGGTCAGCGGCGCTCCCGACCCCTCGTGGCGACGCAGCACGTCGGCGTAGTCGAGGTCGGTGAGCACGTCCCCGTTCATCACGAGGAAGTGCTCGGGGAGGCGGTCACGCAGGTTGAGCAGGGGACCGATGGTGCCGAGCGGGCTCTCCTCCGTCGCGTAGTCCACGCTCATGCCCCACTGGGACCCGTCGCCGACGTAGGCCCGGATGATCTCGCCCAGGTATCCGATGGCTATGGTGCAGCGGGTGAATCCGGCCTGCGAGAGCTGGCGCAGCACGATCTCCAGGATCGCGTGCTGGTCGCCGATGGGAACGAGCGGCTTGGGCAGGGCCGTGGTGTAGGGCCGCAGCCGAACGCCCTTGCCGCCCGCCAGGATCACTGCGTACATGGGTCTCCTCCTTGGGTCGCGTGGGGGGACGTTGAGTTGAGTGACGTGGGGATGTGGTGAACGTCGGCGGAGCCCGGCACGGTCAGATGTTGTAGATGCCGGTCTTGTAGCGGGCCAGGTTGGCCGGGTCGCGGAAGAAGTCGACGGTGTGCGCGAGGCCCTCCTCCAGGGTGTGTTCGGGCCGCCACCCGGTGGCGGCGGTGAGTCGGCTCGCGTCGGCGACCAGGCGCATCACCTCGGAGGCGGCCGGCCGCAGCCGTTCGCCGTCCTCGCGCACCTCGATGGGGACGTCCATGACCTTGCCGATCAGCGCGACCAGGTCCGCGACCGAGATCTCGCCCCCGGTCCCGGAGTTGAAGGTGCGGCCCACGACACGGTCCGCGGGCGCGGTGCCCGCGGCGAGGAAGGCCTGCGCGGTGTCCTTGACGAAACTGAAGTCACGGGTGGGCCGCAGGTCGCCCAGGGTGATGACGCGCTCCCCCGCCGCCACCTGGCCGATGACGGTGGGGATCACGGCGCGCATCGACTGGCGCGGCCCGTAGGTGTTGAACGGCCGCAGCGTGACCACCGGGGTCTCGAAGCTGGCGTGGTAGCTGTCGGCCAGCCGGTCGCCTCCCGCCTTCGAAGCGGCGTACGGGGACTGGGTGTTGATGGGGTGGTCCTCGGTGATGGGGACGGTCTGCGCGGTGCCGTACGTCTCGCTGGTCGAGGTGTGCACCAGACGGGGCGTGCCGAGCGCGCGGACGGCCTCCAGGACGTTGAGGGTTCCGGTGACGTTGGTGTCGACGTAGCTGTGCGGCGCCCGGTAGGAGTACGGGATCGCGATCAGCGCCGCCAAGTGGTAGGCGGCGTCGGCGCCTTCGAGGAGTCCGCGGACGGAGCCGGGGTCGCGGACGTCACCGAGGACGATCTCCACCTGGTCGAGGACGTCCGGGGCCAGCGTCTCCAGCCACCCGTACGAGGAGAAGGAGTTGTACTGGGCCATGGCGCGGACCCGGAAGCCCCGGGTGACCAGGGCCTCGGTGAGGTGAGAGCCGATGAAGCCCTCGGCCCCGGTGACGGCGGCGAGCGGTGCGGAGGTCAACTGAGGTGCCTTTCGAATGCGTTGGAAGGTCGTACGGGCATGGGTGGCCGGCCGGTCGGCCCGCTGGGCGCTCAGCCCCGCCGGGTCGTCAGGCGTGCCGGGCGGGGCGTCCGAGGATCCACAGGGTGCATCCGGCGAGGCCCAGCGCGGCGAGGCCGCAGGACAGGGACAGGGCCGAGGGGCCGGACGTCGGCGTCAGGAGGGCGACGGCGCTCGCGGCTCCAGCGGCCGCCAGACAGATGACGGCCGGCGGCCATGCCACCCCGAAGGCCTGGAGCAGCAGCGCGGTCCACAGGGTCGCGGCGAGCAGCAGCAGCGCGGCCGGTCCGGCCCCGGTCAGCAGGGCCACGGGCAGCAGGAGCAGCACGTAGCCGGCCAGGCAGAGGCCGAGGACTCCGGCCGACCGCAGCAGGAACCCGGCGGGGGTCGAGGCCGCGCCGAGGGCGGTCACGGACAGGCCGCGGAAGCGGTAGAGCAGCCACTCGGCGGGGCCCATGCTCACGGTCAGGGCGATCACGGCGTACGGCTCGGCCCGCCCCTCCAGCAGCACGAGCACCGCCGCCCCCAGCCCGAAGAGCCCGTACGGCAGGGACCGCAGCAGCGGGGGACGCTCGCCCCCGCCGGGGGCGGCCGGGGCGGCGTACGCGGTGCGCAGCGCGCGACCGACGGCCGCCGCGGTCGCGAGGAGCGCCACCAACGGCAGCCCCACGCGGGGCAGGGGTCCCGGTTCCCACCAGGGCAGGACTGCGCCGCCGGCGATCAGCGGGGTGAGTGCGAGCAGCAGCAGTCGCTCGCGACCCAGCACCAGGAGGATGCCCGCGGCGCCCAGGTAGAGCGACTGGGCGGCGGCCGCCCAGGTGGCGGCCCCGCCTCCGGTGGCCACCGCGGCGGCGGCGGTGGCGACGACGGCTCCGACCGGCGCCCCCACCAGCAGCGTGCGGGCCGCCTCGCGCTGTCCGGCCACCATGCGCAGGTAGGCGCGGTGCCCGAGGGCCTGTCCCCACGCCCAGGAGACGATGCCGGCGACGACGAGCCCGGTGGCGTGCCGGCCCGGGTTCCAGAGCGGGGCGGTGAGCAGGTAGGCCAGCCCGGGGAGGGCGAACAACACACCGCGCAGCAGGCACCGCACGGTGTCCGGCCGCCACGGGTCCGGTGTCCGGGCGGGCTCCGGGAAGATCCGGGGCACCCGCTCGTACAGCGCGGCGGCCAGCGAGAAGATGTTGGGGTGCCCGTACCGCTCCCGGATCACCTCGGCCGACAGGCCTTCGGCCTCCAACAGCGCGGCCACCTCGTACGGGTGGACGGCCGGGCCGACGCGGTCGGCCAGTTCGGCGGCGAGCCGACTGACCTCCTCCTCGTCGGGTCCGGGCATCCTGAGGGCGAGGGTGGTCTCGGCCCACAGCCGGCGCGGCGGACGCGCGGCGGTGTCCGCCAGCCTCAGGGCCAGCGTGTCCTGGTTCGTTCCACCCGGTTCGAGTGACATCGGCCCGCTCATCCGGCACGGCTTCCCGTGCCGGTGGCCGTGGGGGCCCCGGCCTCGTGGGCCGGCTGCGCACCGGGCTCGTGGGCCCACGAGGGCGCGACGAACGGTCGGGCCCGTTCGTAGCGGCGCGTGCGGCCGGCGGCGACGGCCACCGGGGTCAGGAGCAGGGGGACGGGAGCCGCGAGCGCGGGCTCCGGTGTCCGCACTGTGGCGCTCGCCGGGACGCGCGGGATCCGTGTGACGCGACGGGTGCGCGGGGTGCGGTCGAGCTCCGGCAGTTCCAGGTAGATGGAGCGGAAGGTGTCGATGGTCTGGCGCAGGGTGAACTGTTCGATGACGCGCAGTCGGGCCGCCTCGCCCATGGCCGCGCGGCGCCCGGAGTCGCCCAGGAGTTCCAGGGCGGCTTCGGCCATGGCCTGCGGATCCCGCGGCGGGACCACCAGGCCCGCTTCGCCGACGGCCTCCCGTACGCCGCCGACGTCGGTGGACACGGTCGCCCGCCCGCAGGACATGGCCTCGATGAGCGTGAACGGGAAACCCTCGCTGATGCTGGACAGCATCACGATGTTGCCCGCCGCGTAGGCGTCCTTGATGTCGTCGACCCGGCCCTCGAAGGTGACCGCGTCCGCGTGCCCGAGGTCGCGGGCCAGGGCCTCGCACCGCTCCCGGTACGCCTCCCCGCCGCGCGGCGTCCCGCCGAACAGCCGTAGCCGTGCCGTGGGTATGCGCTCGCGGACCAGGGCGAAGGCCCGGATCAGGGTCTCCAGGTCCTTGATCGGGTCGACCCGCCCGGCCCAGCTGAGGGTCGGCGCGTCCGGTTCCGGACCGGCGGGCGGGAAGGCCGCGGGGTCGACGCCGTTGTAGACCGTACGGATGGCATCCGGGTCGGCGCCGCCCTGTTCCTCCCAGAGCCGGTTGTAGCGGTTGCCGGGGGTTACCAGGGCGGCCCGACGGTAGCTCTCCTCGGCCAGCAGCCGGAAGAAGCCGAGGACCACGGCCTTCACCGGCCACCGGTAGGGGGCGGTGCGGTACCCGAGGTAGCGCTCGCGGAGGTAGACGCCGTGCTCGGTCAGGAGCAGCGGGACCCCGTGCCGCTCCAGGGCGGCGAGTCCCGGGAGCGCGGCGACGCCGCCGCTGACCGCGTGGGCCACCCCGTGTTCCGGCAGCGGGGCGGCCAGCGGACGCAGGGCGTGTTCCAGCAGCGAGGTCGCGGTGAGCGCGTCGTGCAGGGTGGGGCGGGCCTCGCGCACGGCGAGCCCGGGGCGGTTCCAGACCGCCGCGAGGACGGCGATGGCGTGGTCCCCGCGCAGGAACGGGCTCAGGGAGCCGTCGGCGGCGGCGCGCGCCATCGTGTAGAGCGCGGGGGCGAACCCGGCCTCGGCGCAGGGGTCGAGGAGCGCGGTCAGGAACTGTTCATAGGCACCGGAGAGTCTGCGGTGGCCGCGTCCGCGGGGGGCGCGGCCCTCCGGGGCGGGGCCCCACATCGGGACCGTGTTGACGTTGAGGACATGGCCGGGCAGGTCCCAGACCAGGGGTTCGCGGCCGGTGCCGGTGACGGCTATGACCTCGAAGTCGACGTCGGGCATGCCCTGGACGAGTTGATCGCACCAGACGCTGACCCCGCCGTGACTATGGGGATAGGTGCCTTCGGTGAGGAGGGTGACGTGCGTCGCGCGGCGGCGTCGCTCGCCGTGGTGAACGTGCATGGGCTGGCTCCACGGCCGATGTGTGGGGGTGGTCGGACCGGTCCGGGCCGCACGGTGGCGGGCCCGGACCGGTGGACGCCGGTTCAGCGCCGGTCGGTGTCCTCGGCGCCCTCGCGCACGGCCGGCGGTACGGGCGTGCCGGGTGCGGGGGCGCTCACGGGTGCCGGTCGGGCCGCGGCGACGGCGGACGGGGCCGCGGGTGTGGACGACGGCAGGGTGAGGGTGATCGGTGCGCCGGTGGAGGCGGTCCAGCCGGAGGCCCGGCCCGCGTAGGGGGTGCCGTAGGCGGCGCCGGCCCGCTGGGTGCCGGTGGGCAGGCTCGCGGTGACGTCGAGGCCGTTCGGCGCCACGACGGTCACGGTGTCGCCCACCCGGTAGGCGGTGACCTGGCCGGCCTGGACGGCGCTCTTCCAGAGTCCGCGGCGCTTGAGTTCGGCGCCGATGTCCCTCATCGGCTCGTTCACCAGGGGTGTGTTGGCGGCGAACAGGGAGTTGTAGCCGTCGATGACCCCGTTCAACACCGGGTAGGCGAGGCGTTCCTCGGCCAGGTTGGACTGGTGGATGAAGTGCGGCTTCGGGTCGTTGGCGAGCACGTGCCCGAGCGCCGTGTGGATCTCGGTCGGCACGATCCGACCGGCGTAGCCGGTGGCGGTGTCGAGGGGTGCGGACAGGCAGGTGGTGGTGTCCGCGTGGTCCTCGCAGATGCCGCTGCCGCCTTGGGCCCGGGAGGTGTAGATCCAGTTGTACTCGTCGACCGCCTCGACGGCCTTGCCCACGTTGTAGTAGACGTTCATCGGGTAGCGGGCGACGGTGGAGGCCGAGCCGACCTGGCGCTGCTCGGGGTCCCGGGAGTTGTCCGAGGCGAGCCACTTGACGCCGTTGCCGGTCAGGGAGAGCGCCAGGTTCGGGTTGTCCTGCGGCTGTTGGGGCAGGACGGCCATGCCCGAGTGCTCACCGGTGACCAGTTCGTCGTTCTGTAGGGGCAGTCCGAAGTTCTGGCCCCACACCCGGTTGAGGGCGATCTCGTCGTCGATGGCGTTGCGACTGATCCACTTGGTGCTGCCGTTGGTGTTGGTCGCGCACCGCCAGGGCACCACGCTGGTGTCCTGTTCGCAGCCGAGGAAGGCGTGCGTGTAGGTGTGGTTGATCCAACGGAACTGCGCGCGGTCGGCCTGGAGCTTGTCGGCCAGTGCGTCGACGCCGTTGTTGTCCTCGCGCTGGTCGAGGCTGCCGGCCCCGTTGTAGACCATGTCGAGGGTGATGCCCCGACCGGCCTGCCAGGACTTGGCGTACTCGGCGTCGGCGGCGGTCATCCGGATGGGGCTGGGCGTGCCCGCGCCGCCCGCGCAGTCGACGTCACCGGGCGTGCAGTTGAGCTGGGTGTCCCAGCGGTCGTCGGCGGCGAACACGTCGTCGACGTGGACGGAGAAGTAGTTGCGGGAGGCGCCCAGGTGCACGCCGCCGGTCATCCACTCGACGATGCCGCGGGCCAGCAGCCGGTACTGCTGCTGGTAGCGGTTGTACACGAAGGTCACGACGAGTTCGCGCCGGCCGTCGTGCCGGTACTCGCCGACGAGGGAGCCGCGCCGGGCGGTACCCGGTATGGGCGCGTCCACGTACGTGGTGAAGTCCGCGCCGGGGGCGGGCTGGGCGAGGTAGGCGTAACTCTCTCCGACGGTCGGTGAGTTGTCTTCGAAGGGCACCGCACCGTCGAGGTAGCCGAACGGGCCCGCCTGGCCGGCGGTGGTGACCGCCGCCTGGGCGCCGTCGACGCTGCCCGCGTACCCGCCGGCGACGAAGTACTGCAGCCCGACCTGGGGGCGCGCGTAGGTGTAGGCGTCGACCTGCGGGATCGCGTACGCCTGCTCGTAGGCCGTCAGGGCCGACATCTCCGCGGAACCCGGCGCGAACGGGTTGTCGTTGGGGAGGACGACCGCCTGGTACTTGGCGCGCGGCCGGCCGTCGACGGTGTCGGCGAGGAAGGTCGGGTCGATGGTGGGTCGGTCGGACCGGGTGAGGTCGACCTGCGTGTACGGCGTCCCCGCCGAGTCGAGCTCGGCCGTGATGGCCTGGACGGCCGGACCGCCGTCGGTCACGACCAGAACACGCAGGTCCACACGGGGCGTTGTCGTGTCGGCCTGCGCCGTGCCGGCCGGCAGGCCGAAGGCTGCGATGAGCGCGCCCACCGATAACACGGTGGTGCGTATGCTTCGCTTCATGCGGTGAAGTCCCCTCCCCGGGCAGGGGACAGCGCGGCTCCGCACGAAGCGGACGCCCCCCTTTGCGCGACGCCGGCATCCCCCTCAGAAACCAGTCGTCGACGCATCCGTCGGGTCACATAGTGATGCAGCTGTGTAGCTTTCGTGGGGATGTTGCGAAAACCGACGGAAAAACGCAGGTAACCAACTGGACTCGAACAGAGTCGAATCGAGGCCGTGCGCCTTTCCGACACTTTGCGATCAGAGGCTCCGGTCGGCTTCGAGTGCCGGTCCGGAGCCGAGCGGGGCGCCGGCGGACCGAGACGGTCCGCCGGCGCGTTGCTCTGGTGGTACACACCCTTGCGATGCTTGTTCGATGGCTCTTTCAAGCCACCACCCCGAGCGGGAACCGGAAGGGCGACCGGAGCGACGAGCGAGGCTCCGTCAGGCGCAGAGGACGCGCGTCTCGGGCGTGTAGGCGGGGCCCGCACTGATGCTCGAACTGTCGCTGAACTCGGCGTAGTAGTACGAGTAGAAGCCTATGTTCCCGTTACAACCGGAATCGGCGGCCACCTGGAGGGTCAGCGTCACCGTGCGGCTCTGGCCGGGCGGGATGGTCGCGCCGTAGTTGCCACCGAGGTCGGACGGCCCGACGCCGGAGCAGGAGGCGGCGCCGGTGGGCGTCGCCAGGCTGCAGCCGGTGAAGCTGTACTTCAGGTCGGCGCGCTGGGTGGTGAGCCAGGTCGGCGCGATCGACTGGTAGACGAACCAGATGTCGTAGGTCTTGTTGTTGGTGAGCGTCATCGAGAGGTTCACCGTGCCGCCGGGGGTGACGGTGGCGGCGCTGGTGCTGAACGTCAGGGCGGCCGGAGCCGGGTCGGCGCTCGCGGCGGGGGCGAGGCCGAACAGGGCCAGGACGAAGGCGAGGACGGCGGCGAGGCCGAGGCGGCTCTTCAGAGGTGATCGCATGGCCCGGGAGGCTAGGACGGCGGCTCGCGGGCCGTCTGCCCCCCGCAGGCGCACGCGGGCGCGGATCGGCCGGAAGTGTGCGCCCTGTGAAGGCGCTCTGGCGAACCTGTGAGCATCGATCACACAACGTATACGAGCAGCCCACGGACGGTTCCGCGCGCGACGGGCGCACCCCGCCGGCGCCACGACCCCACGGGGGCGGGAATGGCGCGTACATACCGTGGGCAAGGTGCGGAATGCCGGACACCGCTTGATAACGGGACGCAACGGCCCACTCCCCCCTTCACGGGCACGCCCTACCCGATCTCCACCACGCGGGCCCAGGTCGGTGGCGAGTTCGGGACGTACTCACCCTCCTCGTCCTCCTCGTACGTGGTCCGGGGCGCGCCGGCGCGGGCGAACAGGCCGACCACGGTCCGGCACGGGGGTCGGGTGGACGGCCAGGGGGTCTGGCCGTCGGTCAGGACCACGATGACGTCCGGGCCGGGCCGGGCGCGCAGTGCCCGGGCGAACCCCTCGCGCAGGTCCGTGCCCCCGCCCCCGATCAACGGGATGCCCTCGGCGAGGCACAGCGGGTGCAGGGCACCGGCCGAGGCGTCGCAGGACATCACGGTGACCAGGTCGCGCCGTCCGCCCACGGCCCGGGAGATCGCGGCGACCTCCAGGAGCGCGCTGCCCAGTTCGGCGTCGCTGACCGAGCCGGAGGTGTCGACGACCACACAGACCCGGGGCGGAGTGCGGCGCAGGCTCGGCAGGACCACGCCGGGGACCCCGGCCGAACGCCGCGCGGGACGCCCGTACGTGTAGTCCGTGCCCTCGCCGGAACCGCTCGCGGCCGCGCGCAGCGCCGCCCCGAGCAACTCCCGCCACCGCTGCGGCGGGTGGAAGGCCTCCTCCGCCCAGCGCCGCCACCCCTTGGGGGCGTCCCCCGGACGGCCCGCGATGCCCTGGGCGACCCGGAAGCGGACCGCGTCCCGCTCCTGCGCGTCGAGTCCGTGCGCGCCGTCCGGCCCCAGGTCCCATTCCCGTTCCAGGCCGTCGGCCCCACTGCCGCAGTCCAGCCAGGCGAGGTCGTCGGTGAGGGGGCCCAGCCGGAACTGTCGGAGGTAGTCCTCCATCAACTCCCCCTCGGGCAGCCCGAGGTACTGGGGCGTGACGGCGTCGGCGGGTGGGGTGAGGCCCTCTCCGTAGGCGTCGTCGTTGATCTCGCAGTCGGCGGCGATGTTCATCCGCAGCCGCTCCGCGCGGCCGTGCAGTCCGCGTTCCCGCGCGACCCGGTCGCCGCGCCCGTGGTGGTCGCGCAGGAGGTGGGACACCTCGTGCACCCACACTCCGGCCAGTTCCTCCACGGGGGTCCGGTCCACGAAGCCCGGGGAGACGTAGCAGCGCCAGTGCCGGTCGACGGCCATCGTGGGGACCCGGCGCGACGGGACGACGTGCAGCGCGAACAGGGCGGTCGCCAGGTAGGGACGGACGCGTACGGCGTGCAGCCGGGCGGCGTAGAGCTTGTCGAGGTCGACGGCGGGCTCGACGGCGTGGCCGACCGCGTGGTCGACCGCGTGGCCGACGGAGGGGGTCACCGGCGGGCCTTCGCCGCGGCTTCGGCCTCGGCCCGGGCGTTCGCCCGGACGGCGGCGGCGTCGGCCTTCCGGGACAGGGAGACCGCCCCGGCGAGCCGTTCGATGGCGGCGGGGACGTCCCAGTCCTCGCGGCGCAGGGAGGCGAGGGTGGTGGCGGGGACGACGACCAGGTCGGGGGCCCCGGTGTCCAGGGCCCGGACCAGGAGCTCCCAGGCCGCGTCCCAACGGGACTTCTCGGGACGCGCGCGGACGGCCGCCACCACCCCGTCGAGCACGGCCTGGCGCAGGTCCCCCCGCGCGGGCAGCTCGGCTCCGGCGGGGTCGGCCAGGAGGGTTTCGGGGTCCGGGAGGTCCATCCGGTCCAGGGTCGCCAGGAGTTCCAGGCCGGGGCCGTCCCCGACGGTGCCCCTGACCAGCTCCGACAGCACCGCGCGGGAGGATCCGGCGGCGGTCGCGAAGGCTACCAGGGACAGGGCCATGTCCCAGCTGCGGGGCGAGGGCCAGGGGCCGCCGCGGCGGGTTTCGCCGCTGGGCAGCCGGTGGACGAGCGCGGGGCGGGCGGAAAGCAGTCCGCACACGGCGCGGCGGGCGAAGGCGACGGCCTCGGGGAGCTTGTCGCGGTCGAGGTGGGGCAGGGTCGCCTCGGGCCAGGTGCCGCCGAGGCCCCGTACGACGACCTCGTGGTCGTGGGTCCACTGGAGGTGCACGAACCGGTTCGCCAGGGGCGGGCTCAGTTCCCAGCCGTCGGCCGCCGAGGACCGCGGGTTGGCGGCGGCGACGATGCGGACGTCGGGCGGCAGCCGCAGCGCGCCGACGCGGCGTTCGAGCACGAGACGGAGCAGGGCGGCCTGGACGGCGGGCGGGGCGGTGGACAGCTCGTCGAGGAACAGCAGGCCCCGACCGGCCCGTACGAGGCGCACGGCCCAGTCCGGCGGCGCCATCGGGACGCCCTTCTCGGCGGGGTCGTCTCCGATGATGGGCAGTCCGGAGAAGTCGGAGGGCTCGTGGACGCTGGCGATGACGGTGGTCAGCGGAAGGTCCAGGGAGGCGGCGAGCTGGGTGAGGGCCGCCGTCTTGCCGATGCCGGGCTCGCCCCAGAGCAGGACGGGGAGGTCGGCGGCCACGGCCAGGGCGAGGGCCTCCAGTTGGGGGTCGGGACGCGGTTCGGTCGTGGTGTCGCGCAGCAGCGCGAGGAGGTCGCCCGCGACGTCGAGCCGGCTGTCCGGGGACGGTGTAGAGGGAGCGGAGAGGGCGGAAGGGGCGAACGGGGTCTGCATGGGCATGGTGGTCACCTGTGGGTTCGTGGTGCGCGGGAAGGACGGTGCGACGGGGCCCGGAACGCGCGGGACCCGCTCCGGGGGCGGGGCGCCGTCAGGCGCGGCGGGGGGACGTACGGCGCGGGCGCGGGCTCGCGCCGTACGGGAGGAACACCCCGTTGCCGGGGGCCGGTCCTGTGAGGCCCGCCCTGAACAGGCCGTGGACGACCCGCTGTCGGGCGGCCGCCTCCAGCTCGTCCCGCAGGGCGCCGTCGCGCAGGACCGCCTCGGTGCCGAGGAGGCCCTCGACGACGGCCAGCGCGCCGGCGACGTCCCCGTGCCGGAGGCGTTCGCGTACGCCGGTGATGCAGTCGGGACGGCGGTGTGCCGTGTCGATCGCCTGGAGGCAGGGCAGCGGGGTGCCCGTGAGCGCGACGAGGAGCTCCTCGCGCCGGAGTTCGGCGGGGTCGTGGTCCAGCGCGGCGAGGACCCCGTCGACCAGGGCGATCCGGTGCTCGGCCCCGCGGCAGGACACCCGGTGCGGCGCCCCCGCGGGGTCCGGCGGCCCCGGGGAGGGCGCCGTCGGGGGGTGGTCCGGTACGAGCGCCCGGGCGACCAGCGGGTGCAGTTGCCCCGGGTCGATCGCGCCGGTGCGCAGGAGCGCCAGGTCGGGCGGCTCCCACGTCGCCGCGTCGGGCAGGACCGGCAGGGCGGGGTCCGCCGCGCTCACGGCGGCGCTCCCCACGATCCGCCACGCGGGCGGACCGTCCCCGCCGGCGGCACCGGCCGCGGCCCGTCGCGGGGCGACGTCGAGGAGGAGCAGGTCGCGGGCGCCGAGGCGTACGACGACGCGGCCGGCGGTCCGCCCCTCGGCCCGGAGCAGGATCCCCGCTTCGTCCGCCCACCGGTCGACGGCGGCGTGGCGCTCCCCCTCCCCCTCCCGCGCCCGTCCCGCGGAGCGGATCCGCAGCTCACCGGCCCGGCGGGCGTCCCACAGGTGGCGGTGCAGGTCGAGGCGGAAGCGCCGGTCGGGATGGGGGTGCGGGTGGCGGCGGGCTCCGGGGTCGTCCCGGGCGCCGTCCCACAGCCCGAGGTCGATCCGCTGCCCGGCGTCGGCCCAGGCCGGGGCCGTACGGACCACGAGGTGGGCCGGGTGCTCCGCGCCGGCCCGCCCGGCGCCCTCGTAGCGGGCCAGGGCGACCGTGAGCCCGGGGCGCAGGAGCCCGTGCGGAGCGGTCCTCGGCATGTGCCAGCGCAGCAGGTCGGGAGCGAGCGCGCGGAGGTCGTCGCGGACACGGGTGGCGAGTTCGCGTCCGTGGGTGTGCGCCAGGAGGCGCGGGTTGAGGTCGACGTCGAATCCCGCGGCGGCGCACGCCCCGGCCCAGTCCCCGGCGCGGCGACGGGCGGTCGCGGTCTCGATCATGGATGGCGGCACGGCGAACTCTCGTACGCGCGGCCAGAAGGAAGCGGGTGGATCCTCGTACGCGGTCTCGGTGGGCATCAGCACTCACCTTGCGCGGACGGGACCCCCGATCTGTGCGGGGTGTAGGTCGTCATCGTCGGGAAACATACCGGGCCGCGCCCGGCGGCGCCGGCGAATATGCGGCGATCCCACGAGGTCCGTGCGGGCACGGCCCGGGGCCTTGGCGGCGGGTGGGACGGGCGCCTACCGTCGTGCTACCGATCGGTAGGGGGGTGGTCCGATGTCGGGCACGGTGGATGCGGCGCGAGCGGCGTCGGCGGGGACGAACGGCGCGTGGGGCCCCGGTGGGCCGCGGGCACCCGAGGGGCTGGCCGAGATGGTCGCGGCCCTTCGAGAAGGCAGCTTGACGGCACGGCAGTTGACGGAGCGTTCACTGGCGCGGATCGCCGCGACCCAGGGTGGTCTCAACGCCTTCCGGATCGTCCGGGCCGAGGCCGCGCTCGCCGAGGCCCAGGCGGCGGACCGACGGCTGGAGCGCGGCGAACGACTGCCGCTGCTGGGGGTGCCCCTCGCGGTCAAGGACGACATGGACGTGGCGGGGGAACCCACGGCCTTCGGCCGCGCCGGGGACTTCCCGCCCCAGACCGTCGACGGCGAGGCGGTACGACGCCTGCGCGCGGCCGGGGCGGTGATCGTGGGCAAGACCCAGACGCCGGAGCTGGGCCAGTGGCCCTTCACCGAGGGGCCCGGCTTCGGCGAGACCCGCAACCCCTGGGATCCGCGCTACACACCGGGCGGTTCCTCCGGCGGTTCGGCCGCCGCCGTGGCCGCCGGGCTGGTGCCCGCCGCGCTCGGCTCCGACGGGGCCGGTTCCGTACGGATCCCCGCGGCCTGGACCCACCTGGTGGGCATCAAGCCCCAGCGCGGTCGCATCTCCACCTGGCCGGCGCCCGAGTCCTTCCACGGACTCACCGTCAACGGGGTGTTGGCCCGCACGGTCGCGGACGCGGCCCTGCTGTTGGACGCGGCGAGCGGGCCGGACCCCGGCGATCTGCACCGCCCGGAGCGCATCGCGGCGGCCGAGGCGGTCGGGCGCCCGCCGGGCCGGTTGCGGATCGCCCTGTCGTACGGGATGCCCTTCACGGCATCGCCCAAGTCGCTGGACCCCTCGGTCCGTTCGGCGGTGGACCGATTGGCGGGGCAGCTGGAGGCGCTGGGCCACGAGGTGGTCCCGGAGGACCCGCGCTACGGCCCCATCGGGCTGACCTTCGTACCCCGCGCGACCGCCGGCGTAAGGGAGTTGGCGGACCGGAGCCCGGATCACGCCCTGCTGGACCCGCGCACCCGCGGGGCGATGCGCACCGGCCGACTGTTGGGCGGGCGGGCCCTGCGGATCTCGCGCCGGGCCGAGGGAGCGCTGGCCCGCCGGGTCGGTGAGCTGTTCGGCCGCTTCGACGTCCTGCTCACCCCGACCACGGCCACTCCCCCACTGCGGATCGGAGCCCTTTCCGGGCTGGGGGCCCTCGCCACGGACCGGGCGATGATCGCGGCCTGCCCGTACGCCTGGACGTGGAACGTGCTCGGCTGGCCGGGCGTCAACGTGCCCGCGGGTTTCACTCCAGGTGGCCTGCCCGTCGGGGCTCAACTGCTCGGCCCGGCCCACGCGGAGCCGCGGCTGCTGTCCCTGGCCGCCCAGTTGGAGGCGGCGGAGGGGTGGGCGACGCACTGGCCACCTCCGCCCACCGCCTGACGCCCACCGCCCACTGCCTGACGCCCGCCGCGCGGTCCCGCGCGGCGGGCTGCGGAGACCCCTACCGGAGCCAGACGAAGACCGGGCCGGCGACCAGCATCCCGAGGCCGACTCCCGTGACGGCCTGCGCGAGGGTGTGGTCCTTCAGGCGTACGCGGGACCAGCCGACGGCGGCCACCAGGACCAGCGCGGCGAGCGGCCAGGGCCCGTAGGCGAGGGCCGACATGAGGACCGCGCCGCCCGAGACGGCGGTGTGGACGCTGATCTTCCACACGGTGGTGACGGCGAGGATCGCGGCGAGGGTGGAGAGCATCGCCAGGACGAGGGCGTTCATCTCCGACGGCGCTTCGAAGACCGCCATGGCCGTGACGCAGAGGATCACCGAGGCGATGACGCCGGGGAGGACGATCAGGCGGTCCTGCCGGCGGCGGACGTGCCGGTCCCCCCAGTAGCCCCGGCGCTGGCCCCACTTGATCCACAGCATCGGGACGACCCCGCAGAAGAAGGCCGCGAAGAGACCCCAGCCGACACCCGTGGCGCCGTCGGCGTGCCATCCGATCAGCAGGGTGACGGCGATGATCCAGGTGCGGGGTTCGAGGACGTCGGTGACGCGCTGGGCGGGCCGGGGCCGCGTGGGGGTCTCACGGAGCAGGGTCATACCGGAAGCTCCGTGTTGCGGGTGGCGGCGAAGCGGGCCGTGCGCGGGTCGGCGTAGGCCGTGGCCAGGGCCACGACCTTGCGGACCTCCGCGTCGAAGTCCACGTCCGCTTCGGCTCCGGCTCCGGCTCCGGCTCCGGCTCCGGCTCCGGTGTCGTTCCGGTGGGGCTCACCGTCCGGGGGCGGGCCGTGGTGGTCGGCGCCCCTCAGGCAGTCCTGTCGGGCGACACGGAGCCAGAACGCCTCGGCGAAGGCCTCCCGCACGCCGTCTTCCTCGCCCGCCGCCCGCGCCGTGGCGTCCGCCTCGGCGCGGGCGGCGGCCACGAGTTCGGCGGGCGCGTACGCGCGCAGCACCAGGACGGCGTCCCAGATCTCGATGAGGCGCCGGTGCAGCCGCAGGCGCGGGCCCCGACCGGTGGGTTCGGTCAGGACCACGCCCGGGACGGCCTCGATCAGCGCCGCCCACAGGGGCTCGACCCGGCGCAGGGCCCGCCGGTGGGTCAGGGAGCGCCACTGGACGCCGAGGGCGGGAACGGTGTTGCCCAGCAGGATCAGGGCGATGCCCGTGAACTCCAGCAGGTCGGCGACGAGCTGCGTGGTCGCGTCACCGGCGGGGAACTCGCCCCCGGCCAGGCGGGTCAGCATGTGGGCGGTGCGCCAGGTCGTGTACAGGGCTCCGAAGGCGGTGCCCGCACCGAGGAGGGCGAGGCCCGCGCGCAGCGGGGCGCCGGCGGCGCGGCGCGCGTAGGACCAGAACAGCCGGCTCGACACGGACATGGCGGCCGTGAGGTACCCGAGGAAGACGAGGCAGTAGAGGGTGCCGTACAGGTTCCCGAGGTTGGCCTCGAAGAAGTTGTCGACCTCGGACGGGCGCGGGGTCAGGAAGAAGAAGGTGGTGAGGAGGACGGTTCCGCCGGCGGCGGCGAACAGCAGGCGCCGCTTCCAGGCGTCGACCCCGTCGGGCCGCGCCATCGTGATGACGAACAGCAGGACGGCCGAGGACCCGCCGATGCCGAGGCCGTGTTTGCAGAGCGTGGCGAGGTTGTTCACCCCGATCGGCTCGAAGAGGAGGCGTTGCGCCGGGGGGCTGCCGATCGAGCAGGCCAGGGCGATGCTGGCGAAGGCTGCCCACAGGGGCCGCTGCCGGGGGATGCGGACGGCTGCGGGCAGCCGCCATATCGCCACGACCCAGAGGGTGATGACTATTGCGGTTTTGATGAGACGGTCTTTCTCACTCGGTGGGGTGGCCGAAGGCGTCGCTGAGGCGTTCCACCACGTCGGCGCCCTTGGCCGTCCGTGACCGCGCCTCGGTACGGCTGGCCTTCTCGTGGATGAGGGTGGCGAGGTTCTCCGCGTCCGCCTCCTGGGGGCCCGAGTACTTGGTGCGGCCGAGCAGGGCGAACATGGTGTCGGGGGAGATGCCCGTCTCCTCGTCGAGCCGGGTCGTCGCCGAGACGGCGGCCCGGATCCGGGCCGCCTCGGCCCGCATGAACGCGGCGACCGGCACCTCGGGTTCGGACGCGTCCCCGGTGTCGCGCCCGCACGGCGCGGGTCCGCCGAACTGCTCGGCGGGGGTCGTGAGGGCGCGCAGCGAGGTCGAGGCGGCGGCGAGGTCGTCGTCCCGGGGCGTTCCGGCGAGGTCGTAGTGCGGCCCGACGTGTCCGAGGAGCATGTGCGAGACCTCGTGCAGGATGATCTGGCGGCGCAGGATCGTGCTGGCGGCCGGCTGGTAGAAGACGAGGTCGGCCTCGTCCAGGCTCACCCAGATCCCGCAGGGCACGTCCGGGTTGACTCCGTCCAACTCCTGGAGGACCAGCGGCCTCCCGCGGTCGGCGGCGACGGCTTCGCAGAACTGTCTCAGGTCGAACGGGATCGGGATGTGCAGTCGGGCGACGACTTCGGCCAGCGGATCGCCGGCCCGGCGCTTTGACCTCCACCACATCGGCGTCACTCGACCGGCCTGGTGCGGCCGGCCCCCCTCGGGATCGCTGTGCCGCGCGGCGGATTCTCCACCGCGCCGCCGACCAGACTAGTGCCTGCCGACCCCCGCCGCCCCGTCGTTTCGGCTGGTGAAATGTGTGAAGACCGTCGTCACCGTCCCCTCACAACCCCGATCACGGGCGGCGTCGGCCCCGGCGCGCGGCCTTCTCCTCCACGGCCGGCAGGCCCTCGGAGTCCCGGGCGCCTTCCACCACGCCCTGGATCCCGCGCAGCGCCTTGGCCGACAGGCCCTTGAGGCGGAAGGCGATGGCCCGTACGTTCCCGTCCTGGAGGACGTCGGCCAGGTCGTCACTGGCCCTGGCCAGCTCGGCGCCTTCCTTGAGCTCGCGCATCCGGCGGTCGGTGGTCTCCGCCACGGAGTCGTCGAAGAAGTAACTCACCGGCACGCCGTAGAACTTCGCGAGCGCGCGGAGTGAGTCCACCGAGGGGTTGGTCACCTTCTCGGTGTGGATGTTGTTGACGGTGGCGTGCGTCACGGTCGGATCGCCCGGCCCGGCCGTCTCCTTGATGCGGGCTTCGATCTCCCGGTAGTTGAAGGGCCCGCGGCCCGGCGGGTGCAACTCCTTCATCAGGTGGTCGAGTCGCCGCGCGATCGTGTGCGGGCCCTGAGCGTCCTCACCCATGGCCGCCATCACTACTCCTCGCCCCTCGCGGGGGCCGTTGTCTGTCGGAACCGGTCCAGTATCTCCTTCACTTGACGGGATCGTCCAATCAACCTGTGAATCTGTCTCGTCTATTTGACAGGATGGGGCGTCGTCCACGTATGTTTCACCCGCCCCGATCGCTGGTCGTCGCCGGACGAGCACACGGGTGGGGCCGGTGGACCCGCCGAGGAGCAGTGGTGGCGCGAGCGCATGGACGGGGGTCAGGCGCTCGTGGCACCGGAGGGGGACCGAGGGGTGCGGAGACGATCCGACACCCCTCGGTTTTTCGCCGGACCGGGCTGCGCGCTGCCCCCGGCGGGCCGCCGCAGAGCAGTAACCTCGGCCGAATGACGGCACTTTCACATCACGGCAACAGTCACGTCGAGCAGCCCGGCCGGGACGGTGTCACCGCCACCGCCGAGGCCGACCCGCGTTCCGTCGGGCCCGTGCGGACCGAGTACGCGCCCGACAAGGACGGCGATCCGGATCCCGGGGAGATCGTCTGGACCTGGGTCCCCTTCGAGGAGAACGACGGCCGCGGCAAGGACCGGCCGGTGTTGGTGGTCGCGCGGGAGGCCGGCGGGAGCACGCTGCTCGCCGTCCAGCTCTCCAGCAAGCGGCACGACGAGGACCGCGAGTGGGTGCCGATCGGCTCGGGCCCCTGGGACGGAGCCGGGCGGGAGTCCTGGGTGGCCGTGGACCGCGTTCTACGGGTCCACGAGTCGGGGATGCGGCGCGAGGCGTGCGCCCTGGACCGGGGCCGGTTCCAGCTGGTCGTGGACCGTCTGCGCGAGCGCTACGGCTGGCGCTAGCGCCCCCTGAGGGCCCTGCCGGCCCTACCGGCCCCCGACTCGGGCCCCGACCGGCCCCTGACGGCCCGCGCGCGGCCTGCTGCGCGGCCAGGAGCACCGCGGCGCCGCCCGCACGGCCTGCCCTTGCCGCCCGCCGCCCACCGCGGGGCGGATCAGGCCGGGAAGGCCCGGGCGAAGGCCTCGCGGGGGCCGGGGGCCCGGTCGAGGATGCCGAACGCCACCCGCTCGAACGCGCCCGCGAAGCGGCCGGTCAGCAGCGCCCGGAAGGCCTCCGCCACCTGCGCCGGGTCGTTCCGGAAGACCCCGCACCCCCAGGCGCCCAGGACCAGCCCTGGGTAGCCGTGCAGCGCGGCCACCTCCAGGACCCGCTCGGCCCGGCGGGCCAGGGCGGCCGGGATCTCGTGGACGCGCTCCGGTTCCTGGCGGCGGATGGTGCCCGCGTTCGGGGCCGGGGAGGTGAGGAAGCCCGCCCGGAACGGGGTGTCGAGCAGTTCGCCCCGGTCGTCGCGGAACACCGGCACCCCGGGCGAGTGGATCACCCGGTCGGTGTAGAAGGTGCTCTTCCCCGCGCGGTGCGTCTCGTAGTACTCGGGAGCCTCCAGCAGGGTCTCGTACAGCGCCGAGGCCCGGCAGAGGGCCTCCTCCTGCGCCTTGGCCCCGCGGACGTAGCCGCCCCCGGGATTGCGGGCCGAGGCGAAGTTCAGCACCGCCACCGGGCCGTGGGCCGCGAGGCGACGCGCCGCGACCGTGCTGCTCTCCCCCGTGACCTCGTAGACCGTCGGTCGCGCTCCCCCGACGGCTCTTTCGTCTGGAATGACCTGGTTCGGTCCATATATTCTGGTTCCGGCCCTGGCTTCCGCCAGGGCGTCGGCGAGGAAGATCCGCCGTCCCGACCGCGTCCGGTACTCCCCGGCCGCCAGGATCAGCGCGTTCGTCCGCGCCACTTCACGCAATCTGCTGCTCACGCCGCAATCCTGCGGCGGAGCCGGTGGCCACGGCAAAGGATTTTGCCCTCCGAGGACGGGTAGGCACGGGTGAAGAAACGGCCGACAACAGGAGACGAGGAGCCGGACATGCCCTCCGATTCACCCGCTCGACCCACCCCCGAGCGCGAGCACGCCCCCTTCAGCGAGGCGGCCGCCGAGGATCTGCTCCACGGCATATGTTTCAAGACCGGCCCGCCCGCACTGATCGGCGCCGAGCTGGAATGGCTGGTGCTCGACGCCGAGCGTCCCTGGCTGCCGCTGCCGCCCGAACGGCTCAGCGCCGCCCACGAGAGCGCCCGCTCCCTGCCGCTGAACTCCCGGATCACCGTCGAGCCGGGCGGCCAGCTGGAATTCAGCTCCGCCCCGGCCGCCTCCCTCCGTGCCTGCGTGGGCGGCCTCCAGGCCGACCTCGCCGCCGTGCGCGGGGTGCTCGACGCCCAAGGGCTGGTCCTGCGCGGCCTCGGCCGCGATCCGCGCCATCCCCCGCGCAGGCTGCTGGCCAGCCCCCGCTACGACGCGATGGAGACGTACTTCGACCGCACCGGCCCGGCCGGCCGCGCCATGATGCGCGCTTCCGCCTCCGTGCAGGTTTGCGTGGACGCCGGCACCGAGGAGCCGGGCCCGTTCGGGTACGGTCGCCGCTGGCGGATGTCCCACCTCCTCGGGGCCGTGTTCGTGGCCGCCTTCGCCAATTCCCCCGCGCGCGAGGGACCGTACGCGGGCTGGAAGTGTGCGCGCCAGGGCATTTGGAGCGACATCGACGCCCGGCGCGCGCTCGCCCCGTCGCTGGAGCTCGAACCCCGGCGTGCCTGGACGCGGGCCGCGCTCGACGCCGAGGTGATGTGCGTACGGTCCGACGCCGAGGAGGTGTGGGCGGTGCCGCGCGGTCTGACCTTCCGCGACTGGCTGCGCCGGGGCGCGGGGCCGGTGGGGCGCGGGGCCGGCCTCGGGGACCTGGAGTACCACCTCACGACCCTCTTCCCGCCGGTCCGACCGCGCGGGCACCTGGAGATGCGGATGATCGACGCGCAGCCGGGCGACGACGGGTGGCTGGTGCCCACCGCGGTGGTGCACGCGCTGTTCGACGACGCGGAGGCCGCCGAGACCGCCTACCGCGTGGCGAAGGGGCTGTCCGACCGTTACGGCGACGCGCCCGCGCCCCGCAACGCGCTGTGGCGCACGGCCGCCGAGTCGGGCCTCGCCGATCCCGAGTTGCGCGCGGCGGCCGGGGCCTGCTTCCGGGCGGCCCGCGAGGCCCTGCCCCGGCTCGGGGCGGGCAGTCGGGTGCGGGACGTCGTCGGCGAGTTCGAGGAGCGCTTCGTACGCCGTGGGCGCTGTCCGGCCGACGACGCCGCGGAACACGACCTGAGGCGGCAGCCCGCCGGGAAGGGGCAGCGCCCGTGACCACCGAGACCCACCACGAGAGCGCCCCGACGGCCCCGCCGGACCTGCGCGAGCGGGCCGTCGCCGCGCTGAGCGCCGCACGGGCCCGTACGGCCGGGCTGACGGATCCCGTGAGCGACGCGGACCTGACCGCGCAGCACTCTCCCCTGATGTCGCCGCTGGTCTGGGACCTGGCGCACATCGGCAGCATGGAGGAGCTGTGGCTGCTGCGGGAGGTGGCCGGCCGCGAGTCCATGCACCCCGAGATCGATCCCCTGTACGACGCGTTCGAGCATCCGCGCTCCGAACGGCCGAAGTTGCCCCTGCTGGGCCCGGAGGCGGCCCGTCGGTACGCGGCCGAGGTCCGCGGACGCGTCTTCGATCTGCTGGAGCGGACTCCGCTGGAGGGCACGGCCCTCCTGGACGGGGGTTACGTCTTCGGGATGATCGCCCAGCACGAACAGCAGCACGACGAGACGATGTTGATCACCCATCAGCTGAGGCAGGGCGCGGCGGTCCTGACCGCCCCGGACCCGGAGCCCTCGCGGGGGCCCGCGCCCGAGGGCCCCGAAGTGCTCGTGCCCGGCGGCCCGTTCACCATGGGTACGTCCGCCGAACCCTGGTCGCTGGACAACGAACGGCCCGCGCACGTACGGGACCTGCCGCCCTTCTGGATCGACACCGTGCCGGTGACCAACTCCGCCTACCAGGCCTTCATGGCGGACGGCGGCTACCGCGAGCCCCGCTGGTGGGCCCCCGAGGGCTGGGAGCAGATCCGCACGCACGACATCGGGTCCCCGCTGTTCTGGCGACAGGAGGGCGGCCAGTGGCTGCGCCGTCGCTTCGGGGTGACCGAGCCGGTCCCGGCCGACGAGCCGGTGCTGCACGTCAGCTGGTACGAGGCCGACGCCTACGCCCGCTGGGCGGGGCGCCGGCTGCCGACCGAGGCCGAGTGGGAGAAGGCCGCCCGGCACGACCCGGCGACCGGCCGCTCCCGCCGCTACCCCTGGGGCGACGCCGACCCGACCCCGGCCCACGCCAACCTGGGCCAGCGGCACCTGCGTCCGGCCGGCGCGGGCGCCTACCCGGCCGGCGCCTCCCCGCTCGGAGTCCGCCAGTTGATCGGCGACGTGTGGGAGTGGACCTCCTCGGACTTCCTCCCCTACCCGGGCTTCCGCCCCTTCCCGTACCGGGAGTACTCGGAGGTGTTCTTCGGGCCGGAGCACAAGGTGCTGCGGGGCGGCTCCTTCGCGGTGGACCAGGTGGCGTGCCGGGGCACCTTCCGCAACTGGGACCTGCCCGTGCGGCGGCAGATCTTCTCCGGCTTCCGCACCGCGAGGGACCTCTGATGTGCCGTCACCTCGCCTACCTGGGGCCGGTCATATCCCTGGGGAGGATACTGAGCGAGCCCGAGCACTCCCTGGTGCGGCAGTCGTGGGAACCCCGCCGACAACGCCACGGCACCGTCAACGCGGACGGCTTCGGGGTGGGTTGGTACGCGGACGGGGACCCGGTCCCGGCCCGCTACCGGCGTGGCCGGCCCGTCTGGGGCGACGAGGGCTTCGCGGACCTGGCGCGCGTGGTGCGCAGCGGGGCCTTCCTGGCCGCCGTGCGCGACGCCACCTTCGCCGGGTCGGACGGCGAGGCCGCCGCCGCCCCCTTCGCCTCGGGTCCCTGGCTGTTCAGTCACAACGGGGCCCTGCGGGACTGGCCGGACGCGGTGGCCCCGGTGGCCGGCACGCTGACGCCCGGCGAGCTGCTGCAACTGGCCGCGCGCACCGACTCGGCCCTGGTGTGGGCGCTGGTGCTGCACCGCCTGCGGGCCGGTGACGATCTGGGCAGGGCGCTGGCCGAGGCGGTGCACGAACTGGCCGCCGCCTCTCCGGGGTCCCGGTTGAACCTGCTGCTGACCGACGGCCGGGCCATCGCCGCGACCGCGTGGGGCGACTCCCTCTGGTACCGGGCCGACCCGCCCGCCGGCCGGGTGATCGTGGCCTCCGAACCGCACGACGACGATTCCCGGTGGTACGAGGTGCCCGACCGGACCCTCCTGACCGCCACCCGCGCGGGTGTGGTCCTGACCCCCCTCAAGGAGACTTCCACGTGAGCGACTTCCGTTTGACCCGGACCCTGGACGAGCACGCCGCCGAGACGGCACTGCGCGACGACGTCTCCAGGGGGCTGACCCGCTCGCCGAAGGAGCTGCCGCCCAAGTGGTTCTACGACGCTCGGGGCAGTGAACTCTTCGAGGAGATCACCCGGTTGCCGGAGTACTACCCGACCCGCGCCGAGCGGGAGATCCTCCTGGAGCGGGCCCGGGAGATCGCCTCGGCCAGCGGGGCCAGGACCCTGGTCGAGCTGGGGTCCGGCTCCTCGGAGAAGACCCGGCACCTGATCGAGGCGATGCCCGCGCTGGAGACGTACGTCCCGGTGGACGTCAGCGAGAGCGCGCTGACGGGGGCGGCGCGGGTGCTGATGGAGGAGCATCCGGGGCTCCGGGTGCACGCCCTGGTGGCCGACTTCACCCGGCCCCTGCGGCTGCCCGAGTCGGAGGGTCCCCGGCTGGTGGTGTTCCTGGGCGGTACGGTCGGCAACCTGCTGCCGCCGGAGCGGGCCGCCTTCCTGGCCTCCGTACGGGCGATGCTGTCGCCCGGGGACGCCCTTCTCATGGGCACGGACCTGGTGAAGGAGGAGGACGTGCTGGTGGCGGCGTACGACGACGCCCAAGGGGTGACGGCCGAGTTCAACAAGAACGTCCTGACCGTGATCGACCGGGAGTTGGGTGCGGACTTCCACACCGCCGACTTCGCCCACGTGGCGGTGTGGAACCGGGAACACGAGTGGATCGAGATGCGGCTGCGGGCCCGCAAGCCCGCGGTGGTGAAGATCCGGGCGCTGGACCTGGTGGTGGCCTTCGAGGAGGGTGAGGACATCCTGACGGAGATCTCCGCGAAGTTCCGTCAGGAGGGCGTGCGGCGGGAACTGGCCGCCGCCGGACTTGAGTTGACCCAATGGTGGACGGACTCGGCGGGCCGTTTCGCGCTGTCCCTGTCGGTGGCCGACGGAGTGCCGGAGGTGGGCCCGGCACAGGTCTGACCGGCGCTCCGCTGTCGGGGCACGCGCCCCGGCAGCGGTCGCCCGTCGGCCTCGCCCAAGACGGCCCGTCGGGCGGCGTCCGCCAACTCCCGCCGGTCGGCGTGCCGGCCCGGTGGGATCCGCGGCAGCAGCCACACCTCGGCGTGCACCCCGCGGGCCCGTGCGATCCGCCACAGGGACGCGGTCAGCGGGTCGTCCCCGACGAAGGCGGGCGCCCCGGACAGACCGCCGTCCGACGCCGACGCGGGGTCCGCGTACGTCAGCCGGTAGTCGATCCGTACGGGCTGTACGGGCACCCGTGCGTCCAGCGCCGACTGGAACGCGGCCCGCCGGAAGGGCCCTTGGGCTCGCCCGCACCAGGTGGAGCCCTCGGGGAAGACGGTGACCCGGTCGCCGGCCAGCAGGGCCCCGGTGATGCGCTCGACCGTGTCGGGCAGGGCCTTGATCCGGTCGCGTTCGATGAAGAGGGTGCCGGCTCGGGCCGCGAGTCGGCCGATCACCGGCCAGGCGCCGATCTCGCTCTTGGCGAGCATCCGGCAGGGCAGGACGGCGGTGACGAGGGGGATGTCCAGCCACGAGATGTGGTTGGCGACGATCAGCCGGCCCCCGTCCGCGCCCGCCGACCCGTGCACGGTGATCCGGATGCCCAGGGATCCCACGAGTGCGGCGGACCAGGTCCGGATCAGGGCGTGCCGGGGTCGTGGGGGGAGCAGCCGTACGGGGGCCGCGACCAGGACGGACAGCAGGACCAGGGCCAGGGCGCCGGCGAGGCGGAGCACCGCGCGCGGGACGCCCGCCGCCCGGCCGGTGTGTCCGGCGCAGGACTGCGGGGTGCAGGGCGAGGTCGGCAGCCAGGTGCTCATGCGCCCGGGGCGAGCGAGAGGAAGTGCTTCAGGTAGCGGGGGTTGGTCCGCCGCAGGTCGAGCAGGACGTACAGGTCCGCGCAGCCGAACCCGGCGTCGAGGGCGGGCTCCCCGCAGACCCAGGCGCCCAGGCGCAGGTAGCCGCGCAACAGCGGGGGCAATTCGGTGCGGCCGGCGACGGCGATGCCCTCGGGGTTCCACGGGAGGTGCGGGGTGACCCGGTACTCCTGCGGGGCGAGGTTGCGGGCGAGGACGCTCTCTCGGGTGGCGGCGGCCAGGGCTCCGCCGTCGGACAGCGGGATCGAGCAGCAGCCGGCGAGCCAGTTGTGGCCGGAGCGCTCCATGTAGCGGGCGAGGCCGGCCCAGATCAGGGCGATGACGGCGCCGTTGCGGTGGTCGGGATGCACGCAGGAGCGGCCGACCTCGACGAGGTCGGGGCGGATCGGGTCGAGGGCGGACAGGTCGAACTCGCCCTCGGAGTAGAGGCGTCCGGCGATGGCGGCGCGCTCGGGGGGCAGCAGCCGGTAGGTGCCGACGACCTCCCCGCGCTCCTCGTCGAGGACCAGGAGGTGGTCGCAGTAGGCGTCGAAGGCGTCCACGTCGAGGCCGGGCTCGGGGCCGTCGAGGCGGGCGCCGAGTTCTCCGGCGAAGACCTGGTGGCGCAGTCGCTGGGCGGCGCGGACCTCGGCCTCGTCACGGGCGAGGCGGACGGTGTACTGCGGGGTCCCGGGGGTGGCGGGGGCCGTCGGTGCGAGGGGGGCGAGAGACGCGGGTGCGAGCTGCGGGGCGGGCGGTGCGAGGGGGGACGGGGACAGGGGGGCGATGGTCATGGCTGCTCCTGATCCGGGCACGGGTGGCCGGCCCGCAGGGGCGGACCTGGCTCCTTTACTTCTTCCGTGACCGGCTGGATTCGACATGACCGCTCAGCGGCCCTTGGATGTGCGGAGGCTTAACTCGCCGGACAGCCCGCTCGGAGGGCAGGCGGAGTCGGCTCCGCGGGCCCTCCCCCGGGCCCGTACGGCCGACTGTCCGGCGGTGCCGCACGGCGACTCCCCGGCAGGGCCGTCCGGCGCGGTGTTCAGTTGGCGGGCTGCTTGAGGAGCTTGGTGATCGCGGCCGCGGCGGTCTTGGAGGCCGTCCGGGGGTCCTGACCCGTGAGCACGGCCGTCATGTACGGCTTGATCGGGTTCTTGGCCTCCACCTCGGCCCAGCGCGCCGAATTGGGAGTGGCCCGCCCCTGGGCGGCGCCCGGCGCCATGGCCGCGGCCCCCTCGTTGCCCTCGACCACGTGGGCCAGCGAGGTCTTGTTCGGCACGTAGCTCATCGTGCGGGCCAGTTCGGTCTGCCACTTCTCGCTGACCAGGGCGCTGATGACGTCGACGGCCTGGCCACGGTGCCGCGTCTTGTCCGGGATGATCAGGTCGGATCCGCCGGTGAAGACGGCGCCCGCCTTCTCTGAGGTCTTGCCGGGGATCGGGAAGAAGCCGAGCTTGCCCTTCAGGGCCGGGTTGGCGGCCTCGATCTGGGCGGCCTGGCCGGGCGGGGCGATGATCTGGGCGACCTGGCCGCGGGCGAAGACGTCCGACTGCGGCGGTGTCTCCTCGTCGGCGTCCTTGGGGCCGTGTCCGAGGACCTGGAGCTGCTTGTAGAACTCCATCCCGGCGACGGACTTCTCGTCGTCGAGGGCTCCGGACCATTCGCCGCTGTTCTCGACGGCCAGCTCGCCCCCCTCGTCCCAGATGAACCCCGCGAGGACGTACCAGTTCTGACCGGCGAGGTAGATCCCCTGCTGTTCGCCCTTGTCGAGCTTCTGGGTGTTCGCCAGCCACTCCTGCCGGTTCTTGGGCGGGGTCTTGATCCCGGCGTTCGCGAACAGCTCCTTGTTGTAGATCACCACCCGGTTGGCGGCGTACCAGGGGACTCCGTACTGGGCCCCCTCGACCGTCCCCGGCTCGGAGAGGCCCTTGAGCCAGTCGGAACTCCCCCATTCGCGCAGGCCTTCGAGGGTGAGCTCGGAGACGCCGCCGGTCTCCACGTACTGGGCGACCTGGGTGTTGCCGACCTCGATGACGTCGGCGCCCTCCTTGCTCTTGCCGGCGAGGACGTCGTTGACCTTGTCGCCGATGCCCTTCCACTCCTGGATGCGCACCTGGAGGTCGATGCCGGGGTGTTCCTTCTCGAAGTCGGCGCTGAATTTCCCGATGAAGTCGTCGGAGGCGCTGCCCTTCATCAACCAGAGGGTCACCCGAGTGGGAGCCGCGTCCGCCCCTCCGGACTGACCGCAGCCGGTCAGGGCGGCCGAGGCTGCGAGAGCTGTGCACACGGCGAGGAAGCGCATCTTCACGGGGGGTCACCTTCTGGGGGATGGTTCCTGGAGATGGCTTGAAATTGGCATAGACCAATGGTCCGGTCAACCCCCTTTCGCCCGGGACTGTTCGCACAAAGTTCGCGGACCCGCCCTTACTGGGGCACCGTGGAACAAGGCAACAGCAAGGCAACGGCAAGTACGTCACGCCAACGGCGACGACCGGCGGGAGACCCCATGTCCAACCACACCTATCGGGTGACCGAAATCGTCGGCACCTCGGACGAGGGCATCGATCAGGCCATCCGGAACGGTCTGGCCCGCGCGGGCCAGACCGTGCGCAACCTGGACTGGTTCGAGGTCACCCAGATGCGCGGGCACATCGAGGAAGGGCGGATCGCGCACTACCAGGTCGGCCTGAAGGTGGGGTTCCGCCTCGACGGCGAGGAATGAGCGCGGCGCGGAAGCGACGGGGCGGGGCCGCGGCGGGGCTTCGGCCCTCAGGTGCGGCCCTCACCCTCCTGCGCGGACTTGAGTTCGGGCGCGTCCGCGGCCCAGTCGGCGAGGACCACGCGGAAGCCCGCCGCCCTGGCGGCCTGGCGGACGAGTTCGTCGTCGTCCACGAGCATCCGCACCTCGCGACCCCGCGCGATCCGCTTCAACACCTCCAGCTTGGTCAGCCTGGCGGGACGCCGATCCTGGTCGCCGCGCATCCACACCCGGCCCTCGGGCAGCCCGTACCGGGTCAGCCACGCGACGGTGTCGGCGCGGCAGCGCTCCGGACGCCCGGTCAGGTAGACCACCTCGCAGTCGGCGGCGCTCTCCACGGCCAGCGCCACTCCCCGTGCGAGCGGCGGGTCGGCCGGGGCGGCGCCGAAGAAGCCCGCCCAGTCCCGGGGGCGGCCCTCCAGGAAGCGCTGCCGGTGGGCGGTGTCGGCCAGGGTGTTGTCGATGTCGAACACGGCCAGCGGTCGGCGGGGTGCGGTCTCGGTCATACCGGCCAGCGTAGGCCGTGCGGGCCGGAGCCCTCCGGGCGGACCGGGCGACCGTCGAGGCGCCGGGCGCGGAGCCGAGACGCGGAGCCCGAGACGCGGAGCCCGGGTCGCGGAGCCGAGACGGAGCCCTACGTGGACCGGGTGCGCGGGAATCCTTGGCGCCGCCACGCGTTGAGACCTGTGTGATCCAGCGCATCTCGATACTCGACCGGTCCCGCACCCGCGAGGGCCACACCGCCGCGGAGGCCCTCCGGGACACCGTGGAACTCGCCCGGCGGGCCGAGGACCTCGGCTACCACCGCTTCTGGGTCTCGGAGCACCACAGCGTGCCCGGCGTCGCGGGCTCCGCGCCCACGGTGCTGGCCGCCGCGGTGGCCGCCGCCACCCGGCGGATCCGGGTCGGCACCGGCGGGGTGATGCTGCCGAACCACCAGCCGATGGTCGTCGCGGAACAGTTCGGGGTCCTGGAGGCGCTGTTCCCGGGCCGCGTCGACATGGGCCTCGGTCGCTCGGTCGGCTTCACGGACGGCATCCGGCGGGCCCTGGGCCGTGACACCGGGGACGCCGACCGCTTCGAGGAACAGCTGGCCGAGCTGCTCGGCTGGATCGACGGCAACCAGCGCGCCCACCCGGGGGTGCACGCCCACCCGGCGGAGGGGCTGCGGATCCCGCCGTTCGTGCTGGCCACCGGGCAGGGGGCGGGAATCGCCGCCCGCGCGGGGCTGCCGATGGTGGTCGGGGACCTGCGCGGACGCGCACGGGTCGCCGAGGCCGTCGCGCGCTACCGCGAGGAGTTCCGGCCGTCCGCCTGGGGCGCGGAGCCGTACGTGGTCGTCTCCGGGTCGGTGGCCGTCGCCGCCACCGAGGAGGCCGCGCGGCGGATCCTGGTCCCGGAGGCCTGGGCGCTGACCGTGTCCCGCACCCGGGGAAGCTTCCCGCCCCTGAGGCCGGCCGAGGAGGTCCTCGCACTGGAGATGACCCCCAAGGAGCGCGAACTGTTCGAGGGCGCCCTCCAGGGGCACCTGGCGGGCACGGAGGAGCAGGTCGCGCGGGACCTCGCCGAGGTCGCCGCCGCGACGGGCGCGGACGAGCTGTTGGTCGCCACCTCCACGTACGACCGCACCGCCCTGGCGGACACCTTCACCCGGCTGGCCCGCGTCGCCGGCCTCGCCTAGGCCCTGTCGTCAAAGTCTCGCCGGGCCCGGCCCGCCCCGGGCGGGGTCGGGGCCCTAAACTGGGGCGAATGCACCCGCCGAGCCTTCCCTCCACCCCCGACCGCGACGCCGTCGTCCGAGATGCCCCCGTCCGCGACGCCCTCGACCCCTTCGTACGGGTGCGCGGCGCGCGGGAGCACAACCTGCGCGGGGTCGACGTGGACATCCCGCGCGACACGCTCACCGTGTTCACCGGGGTCTCCGGCTCCGGGAAGAGCTCCCTGGCCTTCGGGACCCTCTACGCGGAGGCCCAGCGGCGCTACTTCGAGTCCGTGGCGCCGTACGCACGGCGGCTGATCCACCAGGTGGGGGCGCCGAAGGTGGACTCGGTGACCGGGCTGCCGCCGGCGGTCTCCCTGGAACAGCGGCGCTCCTCGCCGGGCTCGCGCTCCTCGGTCGGCACGGTCACTCTGCTCTCCAACTCCCTGCGCATGCTGTTCTCCCGCGCCGGTGTCTACCCGCCGGGCGCCGCCCGGCTGGACTCCGACTCCTTCTCCCCCAACACGGCCGCCGGAGCCTGCCCTTCCTGTCACGGCCTGGGCCGGGTGCACGGCACCAGCGCGGAACTCCTCGTGCCCGACGACGGTTTGTCGATCCGTCAGGGAGCCATCGCCGCCTGGCCCGGCGCCTGGCAGGGCAAGAACCTGCGGGACGTCCTGGAGGCCCTGGGGTACGACGTCGACCGGCCCTGGCGCGAGCTCGCGGAGAAGGACCGCGAGTGGATCCTGTTCACCGAGGAGCAGCCGGTGGTCACCGTGCACCCGGTGCGGGACGCGGATCGGATCCAACGCCCCTACCAGGGCACGTACATGAGCGCCCACCGCTACGTCATGCGCACCTTCTCCGACACCAAGAGCGCCACCCTGCGGGCTCGCGCGGAGAGGTTCCTCACCGACGCGCCGTGCCCCCTGTGCGCGGGGCGGCGGCTGCGGCCGGAGGCCCTGGCGGTGACCTTCGCGGGCCGTACGATCGCCGAGCTGGCCGGGCTGGCGCTGACGGATCTGGACGACCTCCTGGACGGCGCCCTGAGCGGCGCGCGGGCCGACGCGCCGGCGGGCGGGGAGGCGGCCCGGGTCCTGACCGAGGACCTGCGCTCACGGATCGCCCCGGTCGTGGAGCTGGGGCTCGGCTACCTGAGCCTGGACCGGACCGCGCCGACGCTCTCCTCGGGCGAGCTGCAAAGGCTGCGGCTGGCCACGCAGTTGAGGTCGGGCCTGTTCGGGGTGGTGTACGTCCTGGACGAGCCGTCGGCGGGGCTGCACCCGGCCGACACCGAGGCCCTGCTGGACGTACTGGACCGGCTCAAGGCGTCCGGCAACACGGTCTTCGTCGTGGAGCACCACCTGGACGTGGTGCGGCGCGCGGACTGGCTGGTGGACGTGGGGCCGCTGGCCGGGGAGCGCGGCGGGCGGGTGCTGCACAGCGGACCACCGGCCGAACTGCGCGACGTGGCCGACTCGGTGACGGCGCGACACCTGTTCGCCGAGCCGACTCCGGTCCCCGCGCCGGGGCGCACCGCCACCGGTTCGGTCACCTTGAGCGGTGTGCGCCGGCACAACCTCCGGGACGTGAGCGTCACGTTCCCGCTCGGGGTGTTCACAGCCGTGACGGGGGTGTCCGGTTCGGGGAAGTCCACCTTGGTCGGGCAGGTCCTCGCGCGGGAGGTCGCCGAGCGGCTGGCCGAGCCCGACTTCCCGGTGCGGCGGCTGGTGGAGGTGGACCAGAAGCCGATCGGCCGTACGCCGCGCTCCAACCTGGCGACGTACACGGGCTTGTTCGACGTGGTGCGCAGGCTGTTCACCGCCTCGCCGGAGGCGAAGGCGCGCGGCTGGAAGGCGGGGCGGTTCTCCTTCAACGTGCGGGGCGGTCGCTGCGAGACCTGCCAGGGCGAGGGCTTCGTCTCCGTCGAGCTGCTCTTCCTTCCCAGCACCTACGCCCCGTGCCCCACCTGCGCGGGCGCCCGCTACAACGCCGAGACCCTGGAGGTCCGTTACGCCGGGCTGAACATCGCGGAGGTCCTGGGACTGACGGTGGAGGCGGCCTCGGAGTTCTTCGCCGAGGTCCCGGCGGCGGCGCGCAGCCTGCGGGCGTTGCAGGACATCGGCCTGGGCTACCTGCGACTGGGCCAGCCGGCCACCGAGCTGTCGGGCGGCGAGGCGCAGCGCATCAAGTTGGCGACGGAACTCCAGCGACTGCGTCGCGACCACACCCTGTACGTGCTCGACGAACCGACGACGGGGCTACATCCGGCCGATGTGCGGGTGCTGCTGCGGCAGTTGCACGGGCTTGTGGACGCGGGCCATTCGGTCGTGGTCGTGGAACACGACATGGAGGTGGTGGCGGGCGCGGACTGGGTCGTCGACCTGGGGCCGGGCGGCGGCGCGCGCGGTGGGCGCGTCACCGTCGCGGGCCCGCCGGCGGAGGTGGCCGCCTGCGCCGAGAGCCGTACGGCCCCGTACCTGGCGCGCGCCCTGGGACGGGCGGCCGGTGCTACGCGTCCCCCGGCAGCAGGTGCTGGGACGACTCCTTGAAGGTCCAGATTCCCTGGGTGCGGGTGAAGGTCCAGACGAGGTCGTAGCGGTCGGGCCAGGCCGCCGGGAGCCCCAGGACACGGTCGGCGCCGAGGGCGCGGACCAGGCGCGGGATGCCGGGGTGCTCCCAGCAGACGAGTACGGGGGTCCGGGCGGCCAGGACGGCGGCGGCCAGGGCCGGTTCCGCGCCGAGGGCGAATTCACCGCGTACGGGGATCCGCAGGGCGGCGGCCAGGGGCGTCAGGGTCTGCCGGGAACGGGCGGGGGCCTTGGCCCCTCCCCCGGTCGCGAAGAGCGCGGCGGGCCGGGGCAGGCGGGCGCCGGCGGTCGGGGCGAAGAGACGGCTCAGCTCCTCGGCCCGGCGGCGGCCCCGCCCGGCGAGCTCGCCGGGGTGCTCGTTGCCGTCGTCGTCCTCGCCGGTGTCCCCGGCGTAGGGCTTCTCCGCGTGCCGGACCACCATGACCAGGGCGTCCTTGGCGGAGGCCGGTGGCCCGGGGGCGGCAGCGGGGTCGCGGGCCTCGGCACAGCCGGCGAGGACCAGCGGGGTGGCGAGGGCGGCGGCCAGTACGGTGCGGCGGCGCGGTCCGGACCCTGCGGGGGCTTCTGGCATGGGGTCCACTGAACCCCACCCGCCCGTGGCGCCCGCCGCACGGCACGGGGTACGGCCCGTACGAGCGCCCGGTCGGCGGATCGGGTCAGCCGATCGGCCCACGCGGTGGGGCCGCGCGGGCGCCCGTACGGTGGTTCGGGAGGGTGACGGTGGCGGTGACGGTGACGGGTCAGCGCTTGCGGACCGCCCGCAGCCACTCCTTGTTCATCGCCGCGATGGACGGCAGCGGGATGCCCTTGGGGCAGGCCGTGGCGCATTCGCCGGTCAGGGTGCAGCCGCCGAAGCCCTCGTCGTCCATCCGGGCCACCATGTCGAGGACGCGCGTCTCGCGTTCGGGCGACCCCTGCGGGAGCACGTTGAGGTGGTTGACCTTGGCGGAGGTGAACAGCATCGCGGAGCCGTTGGGGCAGGCCGCCACGCACGCCCCGCAGCCGATGCACTCGGCGTGCTCGAAGGCGAAGTCGGCGTCGGGCTTGGGGACGGCGGTGGCATGGGCCTCGGGCGCGGCGCCGGTGGGGGCGGTGATGTAGCCGCCGGCCTGGATGATGCGGTCGAAGGCGCCGCGGTCGACGACGAGGTCCTTGACCACGGGGAAGGCCGAGGCCCGCCAGGGTTCGACGTCGATGGTGTCGCCGTCGTCGAAGGACCGCATGTGGAGCTGACAGGTGGTGGTCCGCTCGGGTCCGTGGGCGTCGCCGTCGATGACGAGGCTGCACGCGCCGCAGATGCCCTCGCGGCAGTCGTGGTCGAAGGCGACCGGGTCGTCGCCGCGCAGGATGAGGTCCTCGTTGAGGGTGTCGAGCATCTCCAGGAAGGACATGTCCTTCGAGATGCCGTCGACCTGGTAGGAGGCCATGGCGCCGGGGGCGTCGGCGTTCTGCTGGCGCCAGACGCGCAGGGTGAGCTTCATGCGTAGCTCCGCTGGGTGGGGTGGACGTACTCGAAGACGAGGTCTTCCTTGTGCAGGACGGGGGCGGCTCCGGTGCCCTGGTACTCCCAGGCGGCCACGTAGGCGAACTCCTCGTCGCGGCGGGCGGCTTCGCCGTCGGGGGTCTGGGACTCCTGGCGGAAGTGGCCGCCGCAGGACTCGGCGCGATGGAGGGCGTCGAGACACATCAGCTCGGCGAGTTCGAGGTAATCGACGATGCGGTTGGCCTTCTCCAGGGACTGGTTGAACTCCTCGCCGCGGCCGGGAACCTTGATCCGCGTCCAGAACTCCTCGCGGATCTCGGGGATGCGGGCGAGGGCCTTGCGCAGCCCCTCCTCGGTGCGGGCCATCCCGCAGTACTCCCACATGAGTTCGCCGATCTCGCGGTGGAAGGAGTCCGGAGTGCGGTCGCCGTCGACGGCGAGCAGCTTGGCGAGGCAGTCGCGGACCTCGCGCACGGCGGCCGCCGCCTCGGGGTGGCTGTCGTCGATCGCGTCGTGGTGGGGGTGGCGGGCGAGGTAGTCGTTGATGGTGGCGGGCAGGACGAAGTAGCCGTCCCCGAGGCCCTGCATGAGCGCGGAGGCGCCGAGGCGGTTGGCCCCGTGGTCGGAGAAGTTGGCCTCGCCGATCGCGAACAGGCCGGGGACCGTGGTCTGGAGGTCGTAGTCCACCCACAGTCCGCCCATCGTGTAGTGGACGGCCGGGTAGATCCGCATGGGGACCTCGTAGGGGTTCTCCGCGGTGATCCGCTCGTACATCTCGAAGAGGTTGCCGTACTGCTCGGCGACCTTGTCCTTGCCCATGCGGCGGATGGCGTCGGCGAAGTCGAGGTAGACGCCCTGGCCGCCGGGACCGACGCCGCGACCCTCGTCGCAGACGTTCTTCGCGGCGCGGGAGGCGATGTCGCGGGGGACGAGGTTGCCGAAGGAGGGGTAGATCCGCTCCAGGTAGTAGTCGCGTTCCTCTTCGGGGATCTGCGCGGCGGGGCGGGTGTCGCCGTGGGCCTTGGGGACCCAGATCCGGCCGTCGTTGCGCAGGGACTCGCTCATCAGGGTGAGCTTGGACTGGTGCTCGCCGGTGCGCGGGATGCAGGTGGGGTGGATCTGGGTGAAGCAGGGGTTCGCGAAGTGCGCGCCGCGCCGGTGTGCGCGCCAGACGGCGGTCGCGTTGGAGTTCATCGCGTTGGTGGAGAGGTAGAAGACGTTGCCGTAGCCGCCGCTGGCCAGGACCACCGCGTCCGCGTAGTGGGTGGAGACCTCGCCGGTGACGAGGTCGCGGGCGACGATGCCGCGCGCCACTCCGTCGACGGTGATCAGGTCGAGCATCTCGGTGCGGGCGTGCATCTCGACGTTGCCGGCGGCGATCTGCCGGGACAGCGCCTGGTAGGCGCCGAGCAGGAGCTGCTGGCCGGTCTGGCCGCGGGCGTAGAAGGTGCGGGAGACCTGGACGCCGCCGAAGGAACGGGTGTCGAGGAGACCGCCGTACTCGCGGGCGAAGGGGACGCCCTGGGCCACGCACTGGTCGATGATCTCCACGGAGATCTGGGCGAGGCGGTGGACGTTGGACTCGCGGGCGCGGAAGTCGCCGCCCTTGACGGTGTCGTAGAAGAGGCGGTGCACGGAGTCGCCGTCGTTGCGGTAGTTCTTGGCGGCGTTGATGCCGCCCTGCGCGGCGATGGAGTGGGCGCGGCGAGGGGAGTCCGAGAAGCAGAACTGGACGACGTGGTAGCCCTGCTCGGCGAGGGTCGCTCCGGCCGCGCCGCCCGCGAGGCCGGTGCCGACGACGATGACGCGGTGCTTGCGGCGGTTGGCCGGGTTGACGAGCTTGGCCTCGAAGCGGCGCCGGTCCCAGCGCTCGGCGATGGGGCCTTCGGGGGCCTTGGCGTCGACGATCGGTTCGCCGGTGGTGTAGTCGGCGTAGGCCGGGGTCTCGGGGGTCTCGGGGTGCTCGGGGTGCTCTGTGTACTCGATGTGCGCGGTGTACTGGGTGTGTTCGGTGTAGTGGGTGTGTTCGGTGTGTTCGGTGTGCATGATCAGCTCACCACTCCGGTCATGACGGCGACGGGGACGGACACGAAGCCCGCGAAGAGGACGAGGGCGAGGGCGTTGGCCAGGAACTTCAGCGTCCGCTCGCGCCGGGCGCTGCCGGCGCCGAGGGTCTGGGCGGCGCTCCAGAAGCCGTGACGCACGTGCAGGCCGAGGGCCGCCATGGCCACGAGGTAGATCGTGTTCCCGTACCAGGTGGAGAAGGTCGCGAGGACGTTCTCGTACGGGTGGCCGGCCCAGGCGCGCTCGTTGACGGTGAGCGTGGTGAGGTCGAGGAGGTGCCAGACGATGAAGAGGGCCAGGATGATCCCGCCCCAGCGCATGGTGCGGGTGGCGTAGCTCGCACGGCGGCGCTTGTGGGCGTACTTCACCGGGCGCGCCTTGATGTCGCGCCGGCTGAGCTGGTAGGCGCAGACGGCATGGGCGACGACGGACGCGACGAGGGCCAGCCGGACGATCCACAGGGCCCACTCGTGGTGCAGGAAGGGCGAGCCGAGGGTGCGCAGCCAGTGGGCGTAGCCGTTGAACTCGTCCGCCCCGAAGAAGATCTTGAGGTTGCCGAGCATGTGCACGACGAGGTAGCCGAGCATGATCAGGCCGGAGACGGCCATCACGGACTTCTTGCCGACGGTGGAGTCCCAGAGCGTGCGCGAGGTGGACGGCCGTCGATCCGTCCGCGTTGCCAGAGCCATGGATCGACCGTAGGGACCAAAGTCCCGAAAGGTCCAAGACATGGTGGAGCTGATCGCGATAGCCCCTGCCTATCGACGTGCCTAGACTGGGGTCATGCAGTTCCAGCAGCTCGTCTACTTCGTGGCCGTCGCCGAGACCCGGCACTTCACGCGCGCCGCGGAACGCGAGCACGTGGCGCAGCCCTCGCTCTCCCAGCAGATCAAGGCCTTGGAGCGGGAACTGGGCGCCGAGCTGTTCAGCCGGGTGCGGGGGAACATCACCCTCACGGACGCGGGCGAGGCGTTGCTGCCGCTGGCGAGGCGGATCCTGGCCGACGCCGACACCGCCCGCCTCGAAGTGCAGGAGCTGGCGCAACTGCGGCGGGGGCGGATCCGACTGGGGGCCACACCGAGCGTCTGCACGGGCATGCTGCCGGCGGTGCTGCGCGCCTTCCACACCGCACACCCGGGGATCGAGCTGCTGATCGAGGAGAGCGGCTCGTTGGACCTGGTGCGCGAACTCGCGCGCGGTGCGCTGGACCTCGCCCTGATCGCACTGCCGCTCCCTCCGTCGGCGCCCGCACTGACCACGGTGGAGTTGTTGACGGAGGACCTGGTGGTGGTCTCGGCGGCCACCCTGCCGCCGCCGGCGGGCGGTGGGGAGCTGACCCTCGCGGATCTGCGCGAGGAGCCGATGGTGATGTTCCGGCACGGCTACGACCTGCGGGACCTGACGGTGGGGGCCTGCCGGGCGGCGGGCTTCGAGCCGGTGTTCACCATCGAGGGCGGGGAGATGGACGCCGTACTGGGCTTCGTGCGGGCGGGACTCGGCATCGCGGTGGTCCCGGCGATGGTCGTGGACAACGGCGGACCCGGCCTGCGCGCGACCCGCCTCGCGGGGTCCCCGCTGCGCCGCACGATCGCCTTGGCCCACCGCACGGACGTGGCTCCCCCGCGCGCGGCCCGCGAACTGATGCGCGTCCTCGTCGGCTGACGTCGCGTCCTCGTCGGCTGACGCCCCCGGGGCCGGGGCCAACCACTCCCCGTCGGGCCGGGCGCTCAGGCCCCGCGTATGGGGAGGGCGGTGTCGAGCCCGCCGGCCAGCATCCCGAAGGCTTCGTCCGCGTCGGTCACGGCCCCCGCATAGACCTCGTCGGCGCTCCGGCCGGCAGCGATGCGGCGCCAGTTGCGCCGGCCCAGCTCCTGTCGGACCGTCACCAGGTGCAGCGCCGCGAGCCGGGCGGCGAGCGGGTGCACGGCCTCCTCCTCCAGCACCGCGGCGAGGAGCTCGACCTCGCGGGCCGTGTAGTGGGTGAGTCTGCTCTCCAGACTGCTAGTCGAGTAGAGCAACCCCATGAAGGCCAGCACGTTCGGGTGGTCGCAGAGCCCGGTGATCGGGTCCCGCTCGGCGAGACCCACCAGGAAGCGCTCGTGGACCGCGCGCTGGGGGGTGAGACCGGGATCCCGGTCGCGCACGATGCGCGCGGCCTCGTCCTGGTGGTCGGCGAACCGGTCCAGGACCAGGTCCTCCTTGCTCGGGAAGTAGCGGAACAGGGTGGGTTTCGACACCTCGGCCGCGGCCGCCACATCGGCCACGGACACGGCGTCGAAGCCCCGTTCCAGGAAGAGTTCCAGCGCCGTGGCCGCCAGCTGGCGACGCGTACGCAATTTCTTGCTCTCGCGCAGTCCCGTCGTGTTCTCCATGACGCACAGCGTAGCACAAAATCTTGACTTGGTTAATTTTGTAACTGGGTTGCTTTTTCTTCGCCGAAGCGCTTTCCTTGGGGCAACGACGAAGTGAGGACATCCGATGACCGACGTACTGATCGCGGGCTCCGGCCCCACCGGACTCACCCTGGCCATCGAACTGGCCCTGCGAGGCATCTCCGTTCGGATCCTCGACCGGCGCACCGGACCCCACCACGAGTCCCGGGGCAAAGGCCTCAACACGAGCAGCCTGGAGGTCTTCGACCGCCTCGGCGTGGCCGAGCGGATCCACGCCCGCGGCACCCGGGGCCTGGTCCTGCGCAAGTACTACGACGGCGCTCACATCAACGACAGCCCCTCCGGGGACGGCGTCCTGATCGGCCAGTGGCAGACCGAGGAGATCCTCCGCGACCGCCTCGCCGATCTGGGGGTCCGGGTCGAATACGGGACGGAGATCGTCGGCATCGACCAGTCCGACGACGGGGTCACCGCACGCCTGGCCGACGGGAGCGCGGTCCGGGCCGGCTTCCTCGCGGGGTGCGACGGGGGCGGCAGCACGACCCGCAAGAGCCTCGGGATCCCCTTCGAGGGGTACACCGACGACACGCAGATGATGGTGATCGGCGATGTGACGGCCCCGGGGCTGAGCCGGGACCGCTGGCACCAGTGGTTCACCTCCGACGGCGGGGGCGTGATGCTCTGCCCGATACCCGGGACGGACAGCTTCCAGTTCCAGGGCTCACCGGAGGTGGACGAGCACGGCGAACCACTGCCGCCCTCCCTGGAGAGCTTCCAGCACCTCTTCGACCGGCACGCCGGCACGGACGGCATACGGCTGGCCGAGCCGACCTGGCTCTCGGTCTGGCGGGTCAACGTCCGGATGGCCCCCCGGCTGCGGGAGGGCAGGGTCTTCCTCGCCGGGGACGCGGCCCACGTCCACCCGATAGCCGGCGGGCTGGGCATGAACACCGGCGTCCTGGACGCCGTCGCCTTGGGGCGGACCTTGGCCTCCGCCCTGACCGGCGAGGGCGGTCGGGAAGGCCGGCGCGGTGGGGGCGGCGCGCACGGCGAGGGCCGCCGGGACGCTCTCGACGGCTACGAGGCCGAGCGTCTTCCCGCAGCCGCGGCCGTATTGGCCGACACCGCCGAGCGGTACACGCGGGTCATCGCCGCGGTGCGCGAGCCCGGGCGCGGCACGGAGGCGGGCATGGAGACGGCCATGGACTGACCCCAACCGCCCGACAGCCCAGCCCTCCCGGCAGCCGTCCCACTCAGCCGCCCACCCGCCCGACAGCCCTCGGGGCCACCTCCCAGTCGGCCGGCCCGCCGGGTCAGGGGGTGGGTGTGGGGACCGCGTCCGCGAGGGTGAGGGTGTGGATACGGTCCGGGGAACCGGGGCGGGCGTAGTACCAGCCCTGGGCGGTGTCGCAGCCGAGGGCGCGCAGCTGGGCCGCCTGGACGCCGGTCTCCACGCCCTCGACCGTGACGGCCAGTTCGAGGCTGTGGGCCAGGGCGACGATGCCCTCCACGATCTTGACGTCGACGGGGTTGGCGGGCTGTTGCTGCATCCCCTGGGTGAAGGAGCGGTCCAGTTTCAGCACGCTCACCGGAAGGCGGCGCAGATTGGCGAGGTTCGAGTAGCCGGTGCCGAAGTCGTCGAGGGCGATGTCCACGCCGAGGGCGGCGAGCCGGCGCAGCGGTTCGAGGAGTTCGTCGTCGGCGCCGATCAGGGCCGACTCCGTGACCTCCAGGCACAGGGACCCGGGGGCCAGGCCGGAGGACTCCAGGACGCGTACGGTGTCGGCCACCAGGCCGGGGTGGTGGAGCTGGGTCGGCGAGAGGTTCACGTTGACCCGCAGGGCGGCCCCGCCGTGTTCGAGCTGCCAGCTGCGGGCCTGACGTACGGACTCCTCCAGGACCCAGCGGCCGAGCGGCACGATCAGGCCGGTCCGTTCGGCGAGCGGGATGAAGCGGTCCGGGCCCAAGACCCCGTACTGCGGGTGCGACCAGCGGACCAGGGCCTCCGCGCCGTGGACGCTGCCGTCGTGGAGGTGCACCAGCGGCTGGTACTCGATGAAGAACTCGCCGCGCTCCAGCGCCGCCGGCAGGGCGTTGGTCAGGCCGTGCCGGGTGATGGCGCGGGCGTCGGCCTCGGCGTCGGCGAACTCGAAGCGGTTGCCGCCCGCCGCCTTGGCCCGGTACATGGTGATGTCGGCGCTGCGCAGCACCTCGGCCGCGGTGCGTTCGCCCGCACGGCCCTCGACGATGCCGATGCTGCCGCGCACGGTCAGCTCCCGACCTTCGATCCGGATCGGGGTCGACAGCGCGGACAGGATGCGCAGCGCCAGGTCCGTCACCTTCTCCGCGGTGTCGCCGGCGGCGCTGCCGGCGCCCGGTCCCGTGGTCAGGGCCACGAACTCGTCGCCGCCCAGGCGTGCGACCACCTCTCCCGGTCCGGTGGCGCAGCTCTGGAGCCGGTCGGCGACCTCCACCAGCAGCCGGTCCCCCGCCGAGTGGCCGAGACTGTCGTTGACCGCCTTGAAGCCGTCGAGGTCGAGGTAGCACAGGCCGAAGCGGCTGTCGGCCGGGCCGCCGAGGGCCTTCTCCAGCCGCTCGAAGAACAGGGTCCGGTTGGGCAGGCCGGTCAGCGCGTCGTGGGTGGCCTCGTAGCGCAGGCGCAGGTTGAGCAGCCGGCGTTCGGTGGTGTCCTCCATCAGGGCGAGCTGGTACTGCGGGGCGCCTTCGGCGTCGCGCAGCAGGGACACCGTCAGGTTGGTCCAGAGAACCGTTCCGTCGTGCCGGTAGTAGGGCTTCTCCACCCGGTAGTGCTCGCGCTCGCCGCGCACCAGTTCCCCGTACATCCGCCAGACGTGCGGGGTGTCGTCGGGGTGGCCCCACTCGCTGACGTTGCGGTCGCGGACGTGCCCTTCGAGGCCGCCGAACATCTGGAGCAGCGCGTCGTTGGCCTCCAGGACGTTGCCGTCGAGGTCGGCGATGCCGATGCCGATCGCAGCGCCCTCGAAGACGGCGCGGAAGCGTGCTTCGCTGGCGTGGAGGGCCTGTTGGGCGTCGCTGCGGGCGGTCAGCGCGGAACGGGCGATGGCCTCCTGCTCCGTGAGGGTCCGCTCGCGCAGGGCCCGGGCGAAGCCGGCCGCGATGCCGTGCTGGAGGCGGGCGCAGCGGGAGCGGTACTCCTCGGTGCCCTCGGTCCCGGATCCGTCCGGGCCGCAGTACAGGACGAGGTAGGACTCGACCACGCCGAGGGTCCCGGCGAGGGCCTCGGGGTCGGTGCAGTGCACGGCGACGAGTTCCTCGCCGACCCGCTGGCCGACGCCCGCGTCGAAGGGGCGGGCGTGCAGGGCCTCGGCGAGGGTGCGGGTCAGCGGCAGGAGGTGCCGCTCGAACTCGGGGCGGGTCAGGGAGGTGGCCGTCACCGGGAAGATGGCGCGGCCCCAGATCGTGGCGAAGCGGGCGATCCGGTCTTCCAGGCCGCTGCGCAGCTCGCGCAGGGGCGCCGACGCCCCCTCGGGGGCGGGCCGCCGCTCCGACGCCGCCGAGCCGCGCGGGGGCAGGGCCACCCCGGCGTGCGCGGGGTCGACCGGGACGCGGGCGGCCGGGACGCCGGCGGGTGCCCGGCTCGCCGGTGGCGGGGTCGGAGCGGGAAGTCTCACGGCTTGCGCCCCACGCCGCCGAAGCCGGAGAAGGCGTACGGGTCCTCGGGGGCCTCGCCGTCCGCGAGCGGTCCGCCGCGGTCCGGGCGCCAGTCGGGCATGGAGACGAGGCCCGGCTCCAGCAGCTCGAACCCGTCGAAGAAGCGGGTGACCTGTTCGTGGCCGCGCATGACGAGGGGGTTGCGGATGTCCCGGTAGACGCCGACGGTCCCGCCGGCGACCTCGGCGGTGACCGGGATCCCCTCGTAGGACGCGTGCGTGAGGATGAGCATGCTTCCCGGCGCCAGCGCCTCGCGCAGGGTGGCGACGGCGGCGTAGGGCTCGTCGGTGTCCTCCAGGAAGTGGAGGACGGCCACCAGCAACAGGGCCACCGGCCGCTTGAGGTCCAGCAGTCGGGCGACCTCGGGGGCGGCCAGGATGTCCTGCGGCTTGCGCAGGTCGGCGGCGACCACTCCGGCGCGGTCGTTGCCGGCGAGCACGGCCTGGCTGTGCGCTACGGCCACCGGGTCGTGGTCGACGTAGACCACGCGGGCCTCGGGGCTCGCGGCGTGGGCGACCTCGTGGACGTTGCCGAAGGTCGGGATGCCGGAGCCGATGTCGAGGAACTGGGTCACGCCCTCGTCGACGGCGTGCCGGACCGCGCGCCGCATGAATGCCCGGTTGGCCTGCATGATCTTCGGCAGTCCCGGGATGAATTCCATGGCGCGACGGGCGGCCTGCCGGTCGACCTCGAAATTGTGGGAGCCGCCGAGGTAGTAATCGTAGATGCGGGACACGCTCGGCACCGATATGTCGATACCTGCCGGGGCCCAGGCGGGGCGCTCCATAGGGGTCTCCAAAGTGTCGTCGTCGATGTCGTCGCGCGGTCATCGCACCCGGTCCGTCCAGCGGGCGGGACGGGGCTCGGACGCCTGTCCGAGCCGAATGTACTGATCATTGCCCAACGGAGCGAGCGAAAGCGGAAATTGGCGGTCCGTTCTTGGTCACACACCAAAGGTGGACACGCTCTCAACACGAGTGGCTAAGAAACCGACAAATACCATTTGGGATTCGCCAGGTTACCGATCAGTTCTGATCTCCGCCTGGCTCAAACCTATACGGTCCCACCTCCACCCGTTCAGGCGAACCAACCCTGGGCCCCGCGTGCGCGGGCGCGCGTGGCCCCATGATCCCGGGGTGAACAGAGCCTGTGCCAGGCGCCTGCTGGCGGTCCCGGTCCTGCTGTGGGCGGCGCTGTCCGTCACGCCGGCCGTGGCCGATAGCCGCGCTTACGCGACGATCGACGCCGACGACGGCAGCGGCGCCCTCATCGCGTTCGCGACCGCCGGAACCTCCTTCGCGGGAGCTTCCTCGGGTGGCGGACATCACGGTGGCGGCCATGAAGACGGCCATGAAAACGGCCACGGCAACGGGCACGACCACGGCGGCCACCACGGCGGAGGGCACCACTGCCCGCCGCCGCCTCCCCCGCCGTGCCCGCCGAAGCCGACCCCGACGCCCACCCCCACCCCGCCCCCGAAACCGACCCCCACGCCCACACCCACGCCCACCCCGAAACCGACTCCCCCGCCGAAGCCGACCCCGCCGCCCGCGCCGACGCCTCCCGCGCCCCGGCCCGCGGTGAAGCCCCCCGCGCCGGCTCCGCCCGCGCCCCCGGTCCGCGAAGCGCCCGCTCCGCCCCCGCCCGCGCCGGAGCCGCCGACCCCGGCGCCGACCCCGCCGCCGGCCCCGAAGAAGCCGGTGGCCCGCCCCTCTTACCACTCCACCGCCCGCAAGCCGGTCGAGCACCACATCTCGCCCGTCACCTTCACCCTCATGACCGCCGCCCCCGCCGTGCTCGCGATCGTCGCGCTGCGCCCGCGGTAGGCCCGCCCCGGACCGGGGGCCCACCCCGAACCGCCCTTCGATTGGGAGTCATCTTGTCGGAATGGCTCGTCCTGTCCCTCGCGATGGCCGCGGCCTGCGCCGTGGTCCTCACCATCGCCTTCTTCAACCACCGCAGGATCGGCGAGGACGACGATCCGAACGAAACCCCGGACGTCATCGAGTACATGACGATGATGATCGGAGTGATCTACGCCATCGTGCTGGGCCTGGCCATCGCGGGCGTCTGGGAGGGCCGCGGCGCCGCCCAGGAGTACGTGCGCCAGGAGTCCCAGGCCCTGCACGAGATCAGCGTGCGCTCCGAGGTCTATCCCGTCGAGGTCCGCAAGAAGATCCGCTCCGACGTGGACGCCTACGTGACGTACGTGGTCGACACGGAGTGGAAGTCGATGGCCGACCACGGCACCCTGACGGACCGCAGCGGGGAACTGCTGGAACGCGTCCGCCGTGACGTCACCGACTACGAACCGCGGACCGACCACGAGGGCCAGGCCTACCAGCCGCTCGTGGACCAGGTGGGCGTCGTGGACGACGCCCGCAACGCACGGGGCCAGAGCGCCGGGGCCACCATGCCCGGAGTCGTCTGGTTCGGCCTGATCGCCGGAGCCCTGGTGACGGTGGGTCTGATCTTCACCCTGCAGATCCGCCGCTCCTTCCGCGAGCTGCTCCTCGCGGGTCTGTTCAGCGCCCTGATCGCCTTCCTGCTGTTCCTGATCTGGGACTTCGACGCCCCCTTCGGCCGGGGGGTGGCCGCCACCGCCGAGCCCTTCTTCGCCCAGTTCCCGCACCTGGGGCTGGAGAAGTAGCCGTCCGTCGGCAAACCGGGGGCGGAGGTCCGTCCCCGGTTCGGCCTACGCGCGTGCCCCATTCGCACGCTCCTGATCGCGGGTCACCACCGGCGCACCTAGCGTGGCGGACATCGAGGTGCACGACCCTCCACGTGCGGAATCCCGCGCGGGTGCTCCTCGGGGATCCGGAGAACCGACCATGGGTGCGATACGCAGCTCCGCCACCGCCCTGCTGAGCGTCGGCGCCACGGGCGTCGTAGTCGCGCTCGGCGCTTTCGGCGTGCCCGCCGCACTCGCGGCCGAGGCGGCCCCCATCACTTCCTTCGGCTTCGCCATCACCCCCTCCACGGTCGCCCCCGGCGGCCAGACGGTGCTCTCCGTCAGCGGCTGCGGTTCCGCCTTCGCCAGCGCCTCCTCCGGGGTCTTCGACACCGTGAGCATCGCGCGGGGAAAGACGGCCCGGGTCACGGTCGACCGTGACGCCCGGCGCGGAGCCCAGTACTCCGTCTCCTTCACCTGCAACGGGGAGACCGGCTCCGCCGACCTCACGATCACCGGCGGTACGACGCGGCCCACCACCAGCTCCACCAACGGCCCGCGCACCACCCCGCCCGCCACACCCCGTACCACCGCGCCCCGCACCACCGCGCCCGGCATCACCCCGCCCCGCGCCACTCGCGTGCCCACCCCGCCGCGCACCACCGCACCCCGTGTGACCACCGTGCCCACCCCGCCGCGCACCACGGTCGGCGCCTCGCGGGGCGCGACCCTCGGCGTACGGGGCGGACTCGGCGGCAGCGTGGCCGGGATGGACCCGCTGGAGATCGGCGCGGGCGCCGCCCTGGTGCTCGGCGGCGCCGGTGCGACCGCGTACGCGGTGCGTCGTCGGGGCTCGACCCGCAGCCACTGATCCGAGGCGACGGCCGCAACGACCACCGCCGGTCGCCTCCGATCCCGGGCGGGATCCGAGGCGACCGGCGGTGGGCCGGCGGTGGGTCAGATCCGGCCGGCGAGCGGCCGACGGCGGCGCATGACGTGCACGCCGGCCCCGAGTGCCGCGGTGCCGACGAGCCCGGCCCCGATGGCGGTCTCGACGGTGGACGGGCCGAACGAGCCGCCGATGCCGCCCTGAGCACCGTTGCCCGGCAGGATCGTGAAGCGGTGGGTGGCGACCAGGCTGTTGTCGTGGCACTTGACCGACAGCGTCTGGTGGCCGGGCGAGGCGTGGTTGAAGATCCGGACGGTCGCGAAGCCGATGGAGCCGGCGGACAGGTTCGTCTGCGGAAAGTTGCCGTGCGACCAGACGGTGCCGCCGTTGCGGCAGCCCGCCGCACTGACCTGCATCGAGGCGCCCTGGTGGACGGAGTACGGGTTGACCGTGACGTTGCTGGGCCCGTTCCCTCCACCCTGTGGGGGGTTCGCGGTGGCGAACGAGGCACTGAGCCCGATCGCGGCGCAAGCGGCCGCGGTCACGGTGAGAGCGCGGAAAACACGCATGGTGGAACCTCCAGCGGGAAACGCCCCGGAGCGGTGGCCCGGGCAGATCGACGAGAACGTCTCCCATCACGAACCCTCGGGGTGGTGCGCGGCGGGCGCATTTCCGCCTTTGGGCCGCACGGGGAGCGACACGCCGAAGCGCGAGCCGATGATCTGACGGATCCGCAGGTCACGAGCCGTCAGACATTTATGTGACGATTACCTGGATGGGCGCACCCCTTCCGGACGCACCACCCGTTCGCCCCTCCCCGATCGCCTACCGACGTGCACACCCTTAGCGTGCGTGAAGAAGGGCGTACCGGGGTGGGACTGGAACGCGGGTCGGGACCCCCGCGTTCGGAAGGGAGAGCCATGACCGAGGACGAGTACGAGCAGCCACGCAGGAGGAGGTACTCCCCCTGGGGCCCACTCGCGCTGGTGCTGCTCAGCGGCCTCGCCATGATGCGCAACGGGGCGAACCTGGAGGACGGGCCGCCGCAACCCACCGCCGCCGCGGCGGTCGCGGTACGGGCGGACCAGCTGCCGGCGAACCCGCCCACGCCGCCGCCGGACATGGAGGTGCTGGAGCACTCGTCGGTGCAGCGCATCCGGATTCCGACGATCAACGTGGACGCGCCGGTGATGACGGTGGGCCTGGACGCGCAGGGCTGGATCGACGCCCCGCCGCCGCAGGACCGCAACCTGGCGGGTTGGTACCTCAACGGCATCTCGCCCGGTCAGCAGGGCTCGGCGGTGATCGTCGGCCACGTGGACAACGCGCAGGGGCCGGCGGTCTTCTACGGCCTCGGCTCGATCAAGCCGGGCAACCACATCGAGGTCGAGCGGTACGACGGGCGCACGGCCGTGTTCGAGGTGTACGGCGTGGAGGTGTTCTCCAAGGACGCCTTCCCCGGCGCCCGGGTGTACGGGGACACCGGGCACGCGGAACTCCGGGTGATCACCTGCGGCGGCGGCTACTCGAAGGCGAAGGGCTACGACGGCAACGTGGTGGTCTTCGCCCGGATGGTCCAGTCCCGCTGAGGAAACGTTCCGCCGCGCGTCTCCCCCCGCCGCGCGTCTCCCCCGCCCCGCACCCTCCCGCCCCTCACGGCCGGAGGGTGCGGGGCGTACGGGGCGTACGGGGCGTACGGGGCGAGCACCCCTCAGGGCCCCACGGGCCGCCCCTGCCCCGGGGCCCGGACCTCGGACGCCGGGGTCTCCTGCCGCACCCCGAGGTCCAGGCGCATGACGTACCTCATGGAGCGAAGCAGGCCCCAGATCGCGTACTGGGCCCGCGCCGCGCCCTCCGGGGTCTCTCCCGGTTCGGGCTCACCTCGTTCGAGGCGCTTGACGGTGCCGTAGACCGCGCTCAGCGCCAGGTTGACGGCGCTCGCCCGGTCCAGCACCGCGTCGGGCAGGATCATCTGCGCCTCGGAGTAGCGGTCGCGGTGCGCGGCCTTCGCCCCGTCGAGCGCGTCACGGTCCGCGTCCTCGACCGCGCGTTCCCGCATGACGTGCAGGTGCCGTCCCAAGGCCGTGGTGAACTGCCGTGCCTCGCGGTTGAGTTCCACGCAGCTGGTCCGCCGCAGGGTGTGTTCCTCGCGGACCTCCTCCTGGGTCCGCGCGAGTTCCATCTCCCGCCGGCGCGCGCGCTCCGCCGTCCGTTGGGTCAACAGGGACCCGCCCAGGGTTCCCGCGACACCCGCCACCGCGATGATCACCGCACTGAGATCCACCGACGCACTCCGTGTGCTCCTGCGGCCGCGCGCCCCACCGCGCCCGGCCCCCCGCCACCAGTGTGCCGTCCGGGCGGGAGAGCCGGGGAAGGGGGGCTCAGCGGGGTGGCAGCACCGGGAGGGTCATCTTGTAGCCCCGCGCCAGGAGTTGGGGCAGGTACGTGGCCACGGCCTGGACGCTCTGCGAGCGGTTCCCGCCGGCGTCGTGGTTCAGCACGATCGCCCCGGGGGCGGCGCCGTCCAGCGCCCTGGAGACGATGGCCCCGGTCCCGGGCTCCTTCCAGTCGAGGGTGTCGACCGTCCAGGCCATCGGCTCCATCCCCAGGTCGGCGCCGATCTCGAAGGCGGCCCGGTTCCATGCCCCGTAGGGGGCGCGGAACCACACCGGCGCCTCCCCCACGCTCTGTCGCACGACGTCGCTGGTGCGCCCGATCTCCGATGCGAGGGCGCCCCGGTTCAGGCTCGGGATCAGCGGGTGGGTCCAGGTGTGGTTGCCGATGACGTGTCCCTCGTCGACCATCCGGCGCAGCAGGTCGCGGTTGTCGGTGGCCATCTCCCCGCAGACGAAGAACATCGCGCGGACCCCGTACCGGGCGAGGGTGTCGAGGATGGCCGGGGTGTAGCGGGGGTCCGGGCCGTCGTCGAAGGTGAGCACCATGGCCCCGGTGGCACCGAGCCCGCCGCCGGCGGCGTCGGGGGGCAGTTGCAGGATGGGCCGGGTCCGTACGGCGGGCTTCACGGCCGGCGGCCGGGCGGGCGCCTCTGCGGTCATGGGCCGCAGCCGGTAGGACTTCTCGGGGAGCGCCCCGGCCCGTACGCCCGGTGCGCCGAGGGCGCCCACGGATCCCGAGCCCGGCCCGGCGCCCGGCCCGGTCGCCGCGCCGGGGACCGGGCTGCCGGTCTCGCCTCCCGAAAGGAGGGCTGAGGCGCCGGCGATTCCGAGGAAGACGGCGGTACGCAGGAGCACGCGTCGCCCTACTGTCTGCTCGTCATTTGTCATTATTACTACGTATCAACGACATCGCCGAAGTGGGCGGGGGGCGCGGTCGTGCCCCGCTCCCCTCACCCGCTCGGACCACCGATCAGCCGCGGCGCACCAGCGGGAACGGCAGCGTCTCGCGGATCGTCAGACCGGTGAGGAACATGACCAGCCGGTCGACGCCGATGCCGAGGCCGCCGGTCGGGGGCATGGCGTATTCGAGGGCGTCGAGGAAGTCGTTGTCGAGTTCCATCGCCTCGGGGTCGCCGCCCGCCGCGAGGAGGGACTGCTCGGTGAGGCGGCGGCGCTGCTCGACGGGGTCCGTCAGTTCCGAGTAGGCCGTGCCCAGTTCGGTGCCGAAGGCCACCAGGTCCCAGCGTTCGGCCAACCGCGGGTCCCTGCGGTGCTGGCGGGTCAGCGGGGAGACGTCGGTGGGGAAGTCCTTGTAGAAGGTGGGGAGCGTGGTCCGTTCCTCCACCAGCCGCTCGTACATCTCCAGGACCACGTCGCCGCGGGTGTTCTCCGGTCGGTGCGGTACGTCCGCGCCGTCGCACAGGCGGCGCAGCACGTGCTCCTCGGTATCGGCGTCGACCTCTTCGCCCAGGGCCTCGCTGATGGCCCCGTACATCGTCTTGACCGGCCAGGTCCCCGAGATGTCGTGGGCGACGAGCTTCCCGTCGGGCCCCGCTTTGAGGGCGATCGGCGAGCCGTTGGCGGCGGTGGCGGCGCTCTGGATCAGTTCGCGGGCGAGGTCGAGCATCACGTCGTAGTCTGCGAAGGCCTGGTAGGCCTCCAGCATCGTGAACTCGGGGTTGTGCTTGTAGGAGACGCCCTCGTTGCGGAAGGTGCGGCCCATCTCGAACACCTTCTCCATACCGCCGACGCACAGCCGCTTGAGGTACAGCTCGGGTGCGATCCGCAGGTAGAGGTCCAGGTCGTAGGCGTTGATGTGGGTGCGGAAGGGCCGAGCGTTGGCTCCGCCGTGGATCTGCTGGAGCATCGGGGTCTCGACCTCCAGGTATCCCCGGTCCAGGAGGTTCTGGCGCAGGGCCTGCACGGCGTGGGAGCGGGAGCGTACGACGTCCCGCGCGGCGGGGCTCGCGACCAGGTCGAGGTAACGCCGCCGAACCTTGGCCTCGGGGTCGGCGAGGCCCTTGCGCTTGTCGGGCAGCGGGCGCAGGCACTTGCCGGTGAGCTGCCAGGACGTGACCACCACCGAGAGCGCGCCGGCGCGGCTGGAGCCGACCTCGCCGGTGGCCACGACGTGGTCCCCGAAGTCGACCTGGGAGGTGAAGGCGTCCATGACCTCGGGTCCGGCCTCGTCCCGGGTGAGCATCAGCTGCGTGTCGCCGGTCCAGTCCCGCAGGACGGCGAAGACCACCCCGCCGAGGTCGCGCACGACCATCACCCGCCCGGCGAGGGTCACCTCCTCGCCGGTGCGGGCGGCGGGCGGGTAGCCGGGGTGGGCTGCCTTCAGCTCGGCGACGGTGTGGGTGCGCTGCCGGATCCCGACCGGGTAGGGGTCGGTGCCCGCGGCCCGGATCCGGTCCAGCTTGGCGTGGCGCACCCGGACCTGCTCGGGCAGCCGCTCCTCGGTCGTCGCCCCGTCGCCCTCCCCGACGAGGTCCAGCCCGAGGGAGTCGATGGAGGGCAGCGCGGAGGTGTTGGCGGGAGCCGTCAGCCCCCTGGGGTGGCCCTTGCCCCACAGGGTGCGCAGGCTCGGCACGGAGACGAAGCCCTCGGCGATGCCGGAGGCGAGGCTGACCCGGGCGAGGGAGCCGGCGTCCTGGTAGCAGAGGAAGCGCGGGTACCACTCGGGCCCGTACTTCACGTTGGAGCGGTACAGGGCCTCCAACTGCCACCAGCGCGAGAAGAAGAGCAGCAGCTTGCGCCACAGCTTCAGGACGGGGCCGGCGCCGATGCGGCCACCCTCCTCGAAGGCGGAGCGGAAGACGGCGAAGTTGAGGGAGATCCTGCGCACGCCCAGTCCGGGGGCGGCGGCGCACAGCTCGGCCACCATGAACTCCATGACCCCGTTGGGCGCGGCGCGGTCGCGGCGCATCAGGTCCAGGGAGATGCCGTCGCGGCCCCAGGGCACGAAGGACAGCAGGGCGATCAGCTCGCCCTCGGAGTCGAAGGCCTCCACCAGCAGGCAGTCCCCGTCCTCGCGGTCGCCGAGCCGGTCCAGGGCCATGGAGAAGCCCCGTTCGGTCTCGGTGTCGCGCCATTTGTCGGCACTGTCGACGATGGTCTGCATCTCGTCCTCGGAGAGGGCCGAGTGGCGGCGGATCAGGGTGGTGGCGCCGGTGCGCCGGACCCGGTTGACGGCCTGGCGGGTGACGCGCATCTCGCGGCCGTCGAGGTCGAAGTGGGCGACCTGGAGGATGGCCTCGTCGCCGAGCTGGAGGGCGCCGAGCCCGGAGCGGGCGTACGCGGTCGCCCCGTCCTCGGAGGCGCCCATCACGGCGGGCTGCCAGCCGTAGCGGCGGGCCACGGCCAGCCAGGCGTCGACGGCGGGGGTCCAGGCGGCCGGGTCGCCGACCGGGTCGCCGCTGGCGAGGCAGACCCCGGCCTCGACCCGGTAGGTCACCGCGGCCTTGCCGTTCGGGGCGAAGACGACGGCCTTGTCGCGGCGGGTGGCGAAGTAGCCGAGGGAGTCGTTGCGTCCGTAGGCGCCGAGCAGGGCGCGCAGCCGCGGTTCCTCGTCCCCGTGCAGGGCGGCCGTCAGGCGCTGGGAACGGAAGAGGGTGGCGGCGGCGTTCAGCAGGGCGAGGGCGCCGAAGAGGCCCAGCAGGAAGTACAGCGGGCGGGGCGGGCGGCCGTCGAACTGTCGGGCGGAGAAGAGTCCGCCGAAGACCTGCTTGGCCGCCCAGTCGAGCCACTGACCCTTGGGCAGGGTTCCGGGGAACAGCGCGACCAGGCCCCAGCCGAGCAGCACCGCGCCCAGCAGTCCGAGGCCGAGCACGAGCATGGCCCGCCAGACGGCGCCGGTGCGGGAGGCGGCGTAGAACTCCTGGCGGCCGGCGATCAGGACGACGAACGCGGCCACCGCGATGGCCATCGAGGGTCCGCCGATCCAGAGGTCCCCGTCGGCGATGATCAGGACGTCGACGAGCACGAGCAGGGCCAGGTAGGTGATGACGATCCACCAGGCGATCTTCTTGCGGGCGCCGAGGGCGGCGGCCAGCAGGAAGAGGAACACGGCGTACGCCAGGTTCTCGCTGACCGGCACCACGAAGGCGTCGAGGAACCGCACGACGGGCCGCAGCAGTCTGCGCAGCGCCGGGGAGAGCGCCAGCAGCGCGCACAGCAGACCGAGCGTTCCGAAGAACGCCCCGAAGGCGTCGGGGACGCGGTTCAGGAAGCGGTTGCGGGTTCCTCGGGTCTCCGTCGGCGTGGCACTCATGCTTGGCACTGTAGGGAGGGGGGCGTCGGTCCGCGCGGCGAGCCGGATAGCCTCGGGAGCGTGACAGAGCACGTGAACACGGGATTCGAGCGCGGCACGGACGGCCCGAAGGTCATTGTCTCCGGCATTGACGGGTCGGATTCGTCCCTGCGCGCGGCCGCCTACGCGGCCGGACTGGCGCGCCGGCAGAACGCCCTCCTGGCGCTGGTGTACGTCCAGCCGGTGATGGCCGCCGGGGCCTCGATGGGGGTGCCCGTCGGGGACACCACCTCGGAGATCGCGGAGGGCATAGTGGCCGAGGTCCGCGCCTCCGCCGAACGCCTCAAGGGCATCTTCGAGGTGCGCTGGCAGTTCCACACCTTCCACGGAGACCCCTACGCGGGCCTCGTGAGCGCCGCCGACGAGCTGAAGGCCGACGCGGTGGTCGTCGGCGGCTCCGAGCAGGCCGGCCACCGGATCGTCGGCTCGGTGGCGGTGCGCCTGGTCAAGGCGGGCCGCTGGCCGGTGACGGTGGTGCCGTAGGCCTGCGGCACCACCGTCGAAGCGGCGCGGTGGGGCCTACGGTCAGGCCTTGTTCCAGACGGTGATCTGGAAGACGCCCTGAGGACTGATCACGCTGCCGCTCAGCTCCTTGACCCGCAGTCGCGCGACCCGGCCCTCGTTGGTGACGGCGCACAGCACCATGCCGGCCTTCAGTTCGATGGTCGCGGTGGTCGCCCGGGTGACGACGGCGGCGGCGCAGTCGGCGTACGTGGGCACCGCGCCCTCGGTCTCCCACACCAGGGCCTTGGTTCCGCGCTGGGGGCTCAGCTGCGGGCCGGCGAGGTCGTAGAGGGAGAAGTCGTTGTGCGCGTTGGTCGGCGAGGTCACGGGCGGCGAGGAGTCGAGGTCCCGGTCCTCCGCGTAGGCGAGGACCAGCGGGCCCTCCCAGCGGAGGGTGCCGCCGGCCTGCGCGGCGGGGGCGGTGGGGGCCGAGGGCTGCGCGGCGGTAGCGGGTGCCTGAGCGGCGCCGGACGCGTTCGGGGCGCCCGCGGCCTTCGTGGCGGGGTCGGCGGGCGCGAGGGGCCCGTTCGCCGTCGACGGCTGCTTCGCGGCCTGGTCGGGCGCCATCAGCCAGACCCCGGCCAGGGTGACCACGGCGGCCAGCATCGTCGCCCCGGCTCCGATCCACGCCCCGCGGTGGGAGGTTCCGCTCCCGCCGGCCGGCTGCGCGGGGGCCGTGAGGGGGTAGGGCGGCATCTGGACACCGGAGGGCGGTACCTGTGCGCCGACCGGCGGCGTCCGCCAGTCGGCCGGGGGCACCGGTCCGCCGGGGGGCACCGGCCCGCCGGCCGGTGGAATCCGTCCGCCGGCGGGTGGTATCTGCCAGTCCTGGCCGTGTTGTTGGTCGCTCACCGTTGCTCGTCCCCCGTTTTGGATCTTTCCAGAGACCGGTAGGTTAACCGGCCGGCCGGCGAGATCCGAAAGCGGTGGTTTCAACGGCCCATCGTCAGACCGTCCTTCGCCGCGTCGCGGCTCAGGACGGCTTCGGAGACGGCCTCTTGGGCGGTCTCGTACGTGTCGTTGCCCGGGTGTTGTGCGAGGGCGGCCGGGAGGTTGACGACCTTGCCCGCGTCGAGGTCCATCATCTGCGGGACGAACTCGGCCTTGGCGACCTTCCAGCGCTGCCCGGGCGCCGCCGGCGGGGCGAAGGTGAAGCGGGCGATGGAGCCGTAGTTGCCGCGCATGTCCCGCGCGCCCGAGTGGTCGAACATCTCGCCCGCCACCTGGTCGCCCATCCCGTAGACGATCCACGTGCCGTTGACCTTCTCGTAGGCCTGCGGAATGTGCGCGTGGGTGCCGAGGATCATGTCGACGTCGGGGCGGCCGTCCGTCCGCGACGCGGTGAGCTCCTTGCCGAGGGCGAGCTGCGTCTCGTCCGGTTCCGTCTGCCACTCCGTGCCCCAGTGCAGGCTGACCAGCACCACGTCCGCGCCGGCCTTGCGCGCGGCCCGCGCGTCGGCGAGGACGCGCTCCCGGCGGGTGACGTTGACCGCCCAGGGCTGTCCGTCCGGCATCGGGTAGCCGTTGGTGTCGTAGGTGTAGGCGAGGTGGGCGACCTTGGCGGAGCCCGCCTTGTAGAGGGTGGTCCTGGCCGCCTCCGCGGCGGTGCGCGCCGTGCCGGCGTGGCCGAGGCCCACCTTGTCGAAGCGGTCGAGGGTGCGTTTGATCCCGTCGGCGCCGTCGTCGAGGGAGTGGTTCGAGGCGGTGGAGCAGCCGTCGTAGCCGGCGTCCTTCAGGGCGTCGGCGACCGAGGGCGGGGAGACGAAGGCGGGGTAGCCGCTGAACGGGCCGCCGTCCTCCCCGTAGGTCGTCTCCATGTGGCACAGGGCCAGATCGGCGGCCGAGACCACGGGTTTGACGGCGGAGAACATGGGGCGGAAGTCGTGGCCGTCCCCGTCCGCGTCGGCCGCCGCGCGCCGGATGACCGAGGTGTGGGGCAGTACGTCGCCGCTCGCGACCAGGGTGAAGCCCTTGGCGGCGGTCCCGGACGGGGACGCGGCCCCCGGGGCGCCCGCGCTGGGGCCGAGCCGGGCGGGCGCCCGCTCCCCGGAAGCGGAACAGCCCGCGGCGGCGGCCGGCAGGAGGACGGCGGAGAGCAGCGCGAGGGCGCGCACGGTGCGCTTGGTCATCTGTCCCGGCCTTCATTTGTACGACTGTCGGATGAAAGGCAATCCATAAGAGATGGGGAGTCAAGTCAAGGAACGCTGCCGCCCGCCCGCGCGGTCCCACTCCGATGGCCCACGGCCGTTCGCCGCGCCGTTCGACCGTTCACCGCCAGGCCGGGCCGCCCACCGGTCGACCCGGGTGCTTGGGCGCACCGGCGCCACCGGACGGTTCCCGGAGGGCTCCGTGCAGGTCAGGGTGAGGGTGTCCGCGCCCCAGACGAGACCCGAGGCCCCAGCGGAGCCCGGAAGGAGCCACTCGTGCCGTTCTCCCCCACCCTCCGGCGCACGGATCCCGAGGCCCTCGCCGAACTCCAGCGCGACCACGGGCGGGCGCTGTTCGGTTTCCTCCTCGGCCTGACCGCCGGGGACGCGCAGCGCGCCGAGGACCTCGTGCAGGAGACGCTCGTACGGGTCTGGCAACACCCGGAGGTGCTGTCGAGCGGCCACGAATCCATGCGACCCTGGCTGTTCACCGTGGCCCGCCGGCTCGCGATCGACGCCCGCCGGGCACGACTGTCACGGCCCCAGGAGGTCGATCCGGAGGGCTTGGAGCAGGCGCCGGCGGCCCAGGACGCGGTGTCGGGCTCGGTCACCGCGATCGACGTCCGCCGGGCCGTGGGCAGCCTCGGTCAGGAGCACCGCGACGTACTGCTGGAGGTCTACTTCCGCGACCGCTCGGTGGCCGAGGCGGCGGCCCGGCTCGGCATTCCGGCCGGAACGGTCAAGTCCCGTACCTACTACGCCCTGCGGGCGCTGCGCAAGGGCCTCGACGGGTACGGGCTGGGCGCCTGAGGCACACGCCCCTCGGCGCCCGCACCACAGGTTCCGGCCGGCGGCGAGGCACTCACGGATCGTCCCCCATGCGCAGGAATCGGACAGATAGCGCATCCAAATCGGCACCAGACCGTTCAAGTTGCGTAAACATGCCCCGCGAGCCGAGCCCGGCGGTGAAGGCTCGGGGTGACAGTGGGAAGCTCATCGCACGGGAGAAGGTGGAACGGTGCAGCCCGAGGGTTCGAACGGCACCAGTGACGGCGGACTGGCAGTGCCCATGGCATGGCTCTACGCGGAGTACATCGCCGACGAGCTGCTGCGCACGGGCCGGCTCATCCCGGCCAGCACACTGGAGTTCCGTGCCGGGCGGGACACGCTCGCTCTGACCATCTACCTCTCGGACGCGGCCGGTGAGCTCTCCGGGATCCGGGTGGTCTCCCAACTGGACGAGTGGCTGTCCCTGACGGCGTACGGGCACCCGTGGCGGGACTGGGTCCACACCCGCTTCCTCGCGCTCGGCGAGGAGGCCAGGGAGCGGGGCGACGACGAGGACCCGGACCTCGAACTGGCCCGGGCGGCCTGGCGCTGGCTCGACCACACCGAGCTGTTCGCCACCAACCTCGACCCCGCACGCCTCGAACTCCTCGACGCACCGGTCGGGTTGGACGAGAACGCCCGCGTCTGGACTCCGGCGTGGCAGCTCGGGCTGCCGTTGGGGCACCTGGCGATGCACCTGTTCTGACGCGGCGCGACGCGCCCCGCCGCTCCGGGCTCCGGGCTCCGGGCTCAGCGCGGGGGTGGCACGTGGCCCGGCGGGAGGTCCGCCGCTTCCGTGACCAGGCCGGTGAAATCGGCCTCGTTGCGTTCGGCGCGGGCCACGTACCGGCGGGCGATCAACCACATCGCGGGGTACGCCGCCACCCCGAGCGCGATCCAGACCAGCGGGCCCGAGGCCGCCCGGGGCAGCAGGAAGGCCAGCGGCAACAGGCCGAGCAGCAGCGCGAGGACGGCGAGCGCGCCCAGCCCGGCGCGGAGCTGACTGCGCATCAGCGCCCGTACGTACGTGGCGCCCAGGGTGGTCTGCTCGGAGATCTCCGAGCGGGCCGGGGTGTGCCCGGGCGGCCGCCTGCGGGCACCGCGCGGCACCCCGGTGACGGTCTCCCGCCGGGGCGGCGGCTGCTGGAGGGGGTCGGCCATGGTCGCGGAGTCTACGCAGGGCCCCGCTATTTGAGGAGGCGCGAAAGCCTGCGGTCCGCGAGGGGCTTGCCCCCGGTCTGGCAGGTGGGGCAGTACTGGAGCGAGGAGTCCGCGAAGGACACCGAACGGACGGTGTCCCCGCACACCGGGCACGGCTCGCCCGTCCGGCCGTGCACGCGCAGCCCGCTCTTCTTCTCGGCCTTGAGCTGCCGGGCGGCCACGCCGTGGGCCCGCTCGACGGCCTCGCCCAGGGTGTCCCGGACGGCTTCGTAGAGGTGGGTGATCTGCTCCTCGTCGAAGGAGGCCGCCAGCTTGAAGGGGGACACCTTCGCCTGGTGGAGGATCTCGTCGCTGTACGCGTTCCCGATGCCCGCGATGACGCCCTGGTCGCGCAGCACCCCCTTGATCTGCCGCCGTTCCCCCGCGAGCAGCGCCGCGAAGGCCTCCCGGTCGAAGTCGGCGCCGAGCGGGTCCGGGCCGAGCCGGGCGATGCCCGGCACCTCCGCCGGGTCACGCACCACGTACACGGCGAGGCGCTTTTGGGTGCCCGCCTCGGTGAGGTCGAAGCCGCCGTCGCCCTCCAGTACGAGCCGCAGCGCGAGCGGGCCCTTGCCGGGGCGGGGCGGCTGGGCGGGGAAGGTGTCGTGCCAGCGCAGCCAGCCGGCCCGGGCCAGGTGGGTGACGAGGTGGAGTTCGCCGATCGGCAGGGCCAGGAACTTCCCGAAGCGGGCCACGGGACCCACCGGGCCGCCTTCGAGGGCGGTGACGGGCGGGTCGTAGGTCTTGAGCACGCTGATGGCGAGCGGGACGACGCGCGCGACCACCCGCCCGGCGAGGTGTTCGTCGAGGAACACCCTCAGCGCCTCGACCTCCGGCAGCTCCGGCATCCTCCCAGGGTGGCGCCCCGTCGGCCGAAGCGCGAGCCGGGGAGGGTGAAGGAGAGCCGGCCGGGGGCGGGTCAGCCCATCACGAACTCGCACCAGACGCACTTGCCGCTGCCCCGGGACTCCACCCCCCAGACGTCCGCGAGCCGGTCCACCAGCATCAGGCCGCGCCCCGAGACCCCGGAGTCACCCGCCTCTCGGCGTCGGGGAAGGGCGCTGGAGCGGTCCTCGACCTCCACGCGGAGCCTGCGCTCGGGGCCGGTCAGCACGCGCAGGGTGACGATGGCCGGCCCGTCGGTGTGCATCAGGGCGTTCACGATCAGCTCGTCCGCGACGAGCTCGATCTCGTCGGCCCGACCGCGCGCACCCCAGGCGCGCACCGCCGCGCCGATCATGTGGCGGGCGGCGACGAGGGCCTCGGGGTCCCCGGGGGCGACGTGCTGCTGGAGCCGACCGCCGCCCTGCGGGGCCTGCGTCTCCTCGCGGCGCAGCAGGAGGAGGGCCATGTCGTCGTCGCCGCCCCGGTCGTCGACCACCTCGCACAGGCGGTCGGCGAGCGATTGGAGCTCTGCCGGTCCGCTGCGGATCAGGGCGGTGAGCAGGGCGATGCCGTCGTCGAGGTCGGCCCCGGGCTGTTCGACCAGCCCGTCGGTGCACAGCAGAAGCGTTTCCCCCGGATCGAGTTCGACGGTGGTCACCGGATACTCCAGGCGGCCGAACTCGGCCGACAGGCCCAGCGGCATGCCGCCCTCCGTGAGCACCCGCCGACAATCGCCGTCACGGGTGCGCAGCAGGGGGTCGAGGTGGCCCGCCCGCACCAGTTGGAGGACGCCGGTGGACAGGTCCGCCTCCACGTAGGTGCAGGTGGCGAAGCGGTCGGTGTCGAGTTCGTGGAGGAAGACGGAGGCCCGGGCGATCACGGTGGCCGGCGAGTGCCCTTCGGCGGCGTAGGCGCGCAGGACGATGCGCAGCTGACCCATCACGGCCGCCGCGTGGGTGTCGTGGCCCTGGACGTCCCCGATGACGGCGCCGACCCGGCCGCCGGGGAGCGGGATCACGTCGTACCAGTCGCCGCCGATGTCCTGGCCCATCCGGGCGGAGCGGTAGCGGACGGCGATCTGGGCCCCGGGCACGGCCGGGATGCGGCGGGGCAGCATGGCCTGCTGGAGGCCCTCGGCCAGGTCGTGTTCCTGTTCCAGCAGCATGGCCCGTTGGAGGCTCTGCGCGATGCTGCTGCCGAGGGCGACGAGGAGGTTGCGCTCCTCCTGGGTGAAGCCGTCCTTGTCCTGGTAGAGCAGGCCGATGGCGCCGATGGGGCGGGCCTGGGCGATCAGCGGCAGGTAGGCGGCGGAGGAGATCCGCATGGACGAGATCTTCGCCCAGAGGCCGGGGTAGTCGTGGGCGAACTCCTCGGCCGAGTCGAGGAAGCGGGGCTGGAGCGAGCGGACGACCTCGCTCATGGGGTACTGCTCGTCGATGCGCGTGTAGCGGGTGCCGGGGACGAAACTGCCGGCCGGGCCCTCGGCCACCAGGTGGATCCGGCCGGCTTCGACGAGGCCCATGACCATGCCCATCGAGCCGAGCCGTTCCAGACCGTGCGCGTCGCCGAGGGCGTCGATGACGTCCTTGACGGTGCGGGCGTGCGCGAGGGCGGCGGTGGTGCTCTCGACCACGGAGGTCTGCCGCCGCCGTTCCTCGTCCAGACCGAGCCGCTCGGCCGAGTGGCTCAGCTCCTCGGTGGCGTCCCGGACGATCCCGATGATTCGGTACGGGCGCCCGTCGTCCGGATCGCGCATGACGCGGCCCTGGGTGTGGGTCCAGCGCAGGTTGCCGTCACGGCAGCGGATCCGGAAGTAGGCGCCGTAGGTGTCGACGCCGCTCTTCAGTGCGGCGGAGACGAGGGCGTCGAGCCGGGTGGACTCGGCGGGCGGAACGCGCGGGGACAGGGACTCGGGGCGCCCGTCGTACTCCTCCGGGGTGGTGTCGAAGACGTCGAGGGCCGCCGCGTCCAGGTGCATGAGCCCGGTGACCAGGTCCCAGTCGAAACTGCCCATCCGGTTCAGCGAGAGCGACCGGTTCGGATGTGCGGGCCAGTCGTCCGGAAGCGATGTGGTGCTCGGCACCGGTCCACCATGACACAGCGGCGGATCAGGCGCTCTCCAGGTTGGGGGCGCTGTCGGCGGACTGATGCAGCGGGTCCGGGAAGCCGAAGGGGTCGTCCGGGACCGCGGTGTCGGGGCCGGTGCGCTCGTCCGGGTACGGGGTCATGGCGGGGTCGTCGGGGAGCTGTCCGGGCTGGTCCTGGGACCGGTCGCCGGGCACGTCGGACGGGGGCGCCCCCGGTACGTCCTGCGGCACGCCCGGCTGCTCGGGCTGGGGTCGCTGCTGGGGCTGCTGCGGCTGGTCCTGGGCGCGGGGCGGGGCGGGCGCGGTCGGCGACGGGCACGGGGTCACGGGGGCGGACGGTGCGTCGGGGCGTCCGTCGGCGGCCGGCGGGCCCGCGGCCGGAAGATCGCCGGACGGCGCGTCGCCGGACGGCGCGTCGCCGGACGGCGCGTCGCCGGACGGGGGGCCGGCGGCCGGCGGGTTGCCGGGCAGCAGGCCGCCGGAGGCGGGATTGCCGGGGAGGACGTCCAGGGGGAACAGGTCGCCGGACAGGACGTCCTGCGGAAGGTCGCCGACCGGGAGGTCCCCGGACGCGGCACCCGAGGACGGACGGTCCGCGGCCGGAGGACCGGCGGCCGGAAGGTCGGCGGGCGGGAGATCGGCAGCCGGAGGACCGGCGGGCGGAAGGTCGGCGGGCGGGAGGTCCGCGGCCGGCGGGCCGGCGGCCGGGGGCCCCGCGGCGGGTGGGGCGACGCCGGACGGGAAGTCGGCGGGCGGGAGGTCCGCCGGCGGGGGCCCCGCGGCGGGTGGGCCGGCTGCCGGGGGTGCGGAGGGCGTCCCGGGCGGGGTGGTCCGGGCGAGGCTGTTCGGGTCGGGCCCGGCGCAGGGGTCCGCCGGATCGGGTTGGGTCGCGGGCCCGTCCGGGATGCCGTCGGCGGGATCGTAGGGGGGCACCACCCGCGGGGGCTTGTCCTGGGCCCCGTCGTCGCCGCTCCTGCGGTCGATCCAGGTGTTGTCGGCGACGTTCACGATGACCAGGTTCTTGATCGGTTGGGCCGTCGGCTCGATGACGATCACCTGGTTGGGCTGGTAGCCGTTCCACTGGTCGCCCTTGAGCACCGGGTTTCCCTTCCCGCCGCGCGGCGAGGACAGGGGGTTCCCGCAGGCGCAGCGGACCCGGGGCATGCCGTGGTCGTCGACGAGGACGGCCGTGCCCGCCTGGAGCACCGCCTGGTAGCCGGCGGGCCGGCCGGCCCGGAAGCCGTGGTCGGTGACGCGGGTGTCGGCGCGCAGGACCACCGGAGTGAGCGCGCGCAGGAAGTCGGGGAGCTTTTCGCGCTCCACCCCGGAGGCCTCGGCGAAGGCGCGGGTCTTGCCGTCGTCGGAGGTGAGGAGGCCGATCTGGCGTTCCACGTCGCAGCTGCCGAGCCGGTTGGTGCCGCCGTAGAGGCCCGGGGTGGCGGCGCCGACCGTACGGATGCCCTTGCCGCTCGCGTTGGGCAGCGGGGGCTGTACGGGTGCGGACTCGCCGGTGGCGGAGGAGGCCGTGAAGGGCTCGGGGCCGGGCGATCCGACGGGTTGCAGGGTGAGTTCGTGGCTCTCTGCCGCGGCTCCCTTGGTGGACTCGGGGGCTCCGCCGCCGCAGCCTGCGGCGAGCAGGCCGACCAAGGCGAAGACGGCGGCGCAGGCCGGTCCGTGACGGCGTGGTACCTGACGGTCTGGGGCGTGCCGGCGCCGCGACTGACGAGGTGTCGGTGCGGGCACGTCTCTCACGTCTTTCACACTGCTCTCCCTTTTCGCCCCGATTGCTTCCTCCTGTCTGCCGCATCTCCCGCCACCCCGCAAGTGGAACGCCGACGAGCGTGTTGAACATGTTCAAACAACGGCGTAGGGTCAACCCCGAGAGTTGAACACGTTCAAAGGAGTGGTTCGTGACGGTGATCGTGCGTCTCATCGTGACCCTCGGGATGTTCTACGTGGTCCCCGCGGGCCTGCGCCTGATCGACCCCACCGGGCTGCGCCGAGCCGCCCGCCTCTGGCCCCTGGCCGCCGTGCCGGGGGCGCTGTGCCTGTGGCTGCCGCGCGGGGGTCCGGCCACGGCGCTCGCCGCACTGTACGCGGCGGCCACCCTGGCCCTGGCCGCGACCGGGGGCGCCCGACTGCTGCGCGAGCGCTCCCTCGCCCCGGCCGAGGTGGCCGCGCTCACCGCGCTCGCCGCGCCCTCCGTCGCCGGGACCGCGCTGGTCGCGGAGCGGGCCGGACACCGGCTCTTCGGCTTCGACCTCGACGTCTTGGCGCTGACCGTCCCGCACTTCCACTTCGCCGGGTTCGCCGCCGCCCTGGTCGCCGGGCTGGTGTGCCGGGCCTCGCCCGGGGCGCGGGGAGCGCGCTGGGCCGCGTACAGCGTCCCGGCCGGAACGCTCCTGGTGCTGCTCGGCTACTTCGTGGACGACTGGGCCGAGCTGGGGGGCGCGCTGGTGCTGACCGGCGGCATGTGGGCGGTGGCGCTGACCACCTGGCGCGAGGTCCGGCCCGGGGCCCGCGACCGCGTCACCGGGACGCTGCTCGGCGTCTCGGCCGTCGTGCTCGTGGCCACCATGCTCCTCGCACTGTGGTGGGCGGTGGGCGAGGCCACCGGCGTGGTCCACCCGACCCTGACCTGGATGGCCGCGACCCACGGGGTCGGCAACGCCCTCGGCTTCGCCCTCTGCTCGCTCCTGGCCTGGCGCCGCCTGGGCGCGGACCGCCCGACCCCCGCCCCCTCCCCCGCCGACACCCCCACCGTCGCCGCCCACCACTGACGGCCTCGCGGCCGTCCGAACGGAGAGCACCCCATGACCCGCCTCAGCGCCACCGGCCGGAGCGTCCTCAGCTACCCCGAGCGGGGAGCGACCGCCCGGCGGCCCCTGCCCGACGGCTACCACCACCTGCACCACCGCACCCGCGTCGGGCAGGGTCGCGAGGTATTCGAGGCGGCCGGAGCGGCCGTCCGCACCTTCGCCCTGCACCGCGCGACCGGGGCGACCGTCCGGGCGGACGGGCCCGCGGCCCCCGGGGTGCGGGTCGAGATCGCCCTCGGGGTCGGCCCGCTGCGGATCGGCGTGCCGTGCGAGGTGATCTGGGTCCCCCAAGAGCCCGACCGGGCCGGCTTCGCGTACGGAACCCACACCGGACACCCCGAGAGCGGGGAGGAGTCCTTCCTCGTGGAGATCGACGGGGACGGCACGGTGTGGTTCGAGGTGACGGCCTTCAGCCGCCCCGTCGCCTGGTACACCCGCCTCGCCGGGCCCCTCGTCCCCGTCCTCCAGCTCGCCTACGCCCGGCTCCTGGGCCGTCGCCTGCGCGGCCTCGCGGCGAGCGCCTGATACTGGAGGGGATGCACTGGTTCACGGAGCCCGGATACTGGACGGCCCGGCTGGTCTTCCAGCGGGCCCTGGCCGGTGTCTACCTCTTCGCCTTCGTCGGGGCCGCCCTGCAGTTCCGGGCACTGATCGGGGCGCACGGCATGCTGCCCGTCCCGCGATACGTGCGGCACGTGCCTTTCCTGCGCGCCCCCAGCCTGTTCCAACTGCGCTACTCCGACCGGCTCTTCGCCCTGTGCGCCTGGAGCGGCGGCGCCCTGGCGGCGGCCTTGGCGGCGGGCGCGGGGGACCTCGTACCGCTGGGCGCGGCGATGGGGATGTGGGCGCTGCTGTGGGCGCTCTACCTCTCGATCGTCAACGTCGGCCAGACCTGGTACTCGTTCGGTTGGGAGTCGTTGCTGCTGGAGACCGGGTTCCTGGCCGTGTTCCTCGGCAACGCGCGCGTCGGCCCGCCCGTGCTGGTGTTGTGGCTGCTGAGGTGGCTGCTGCTGCGGGTGGAGTTCGGCGCCGGGTTGATCAAGATGCGGGGCGATCCCTGTTGGCGCGAGCTGACCTGCCTCTACCACCACCACGAGACCCAGCCGATGCCCGGTCCCCTGAGCTGGTTCTTCCACCACCTGCCCCGCTCCCTGCACCGGGTGGAGTGCGCGGCGAACCACGTGACGCAACTACTGGTCCCGCTGCTGCTGTTCACCCCGCAGCCGGTGGCCTCGTACGCCGCCTGGACCATCGTGGCCACCCAGCTGTGGCTGGTGCTGTCGGGGAACTTCGCCTGGTTGAACTGGATGACGATCACCCTCGCGCTGTCCGCGGTCGACTTCGCGCGGTTCTCGGGGCCCCCACCCGCCGCCGCCTCGCGCGGCGCGCCGCTCTGGTACGCGGTCCTGGTCTGCGCCGTCACCGTCCTGGTGCTGGTCCTGAGCCGGCACCCGGTGGCCAACATGCTCTCGCGGCGCCAGGTCATGAACCGCTCCTTCGACTCCCTCCACCTCGTCAACACCTACGGGGCCTTCGGCACCGTGGGCCGGATCCGCGAGGAGGTGGTGGTCGAGGGGACCTCGGACCGGGTACCGCGCGAGGACGGCGACTGGCGGGAGTACGGCTTCAAGGGCAAGCCGGGGGAACCGGGGCGGATGCCGCGCCAGTTCGCCCCGTACCACCTGCGCCTGGACTGGCTGATGTGGTTCGCGGCGCTCTCGCCCGGCTACGCCCGGGAGTGGTTCGGGCCGTTCGTGGAGAGGCTGCTGGCGGGCGACCGGGACACACTGCGGCTGATCCGCCACAACCCCTTCCCGGACGCCCCGCCGCGGTTCGTCCGGGCCCGGCTGTACCGCTACCGGTTCACCACCTGGCGGGAGCTGCGCGAGACGGGCGCCTGGTGGCACCGCACGCCGGTACGCGAGTACCTCCCGCCGACCCGGCTCTCGCCGGTGGCCGGGCCGGTCGGCGAGCCGGACGGCGGGCGGGGAGGCGGCCGGGGCGCCTCAGAGGCCGAGTAGTTCCGCCTCCCGCTCGGCGGATATGCCCTTCTTCGGGCGGTCCGGGCGCTGCGGGGCGACTCCGCCGATCGAGGTGAGCCAGGCCCAGGTGTCGGCGACGGTCTCCTCGACGGGACGGCAACGCAGGCCTGCGGCATGGGCCTTGCTCACGTCCCCGCCGAACATGTAGTCGTGCAGTTCTCCCTCGGGGAGCCAGATCGGCAGCTCCACCCAGGGCTCGATCCCGGCCTTCTCGATCGCGGCGTCGCCGGTCCAGCGCGGTTCGGCGTCGGCCCCGGTGGCGGCGGCGCAGGCGTCGAGGAGGCTGCCCATCGTGGCGTGGCCGACCGGGGAGACCAGGTTGTAGGCGCCGCCCAGCCCGGCCTCGGCCGCGTCCAGGGTCCAGCGCGCCAGGTCGCGCGCGTCGATGTACTGGAGCGGGAGATCGGGCCGGCCGGGGGCGAGGTACGGGCCTCCCCGGGCGATCCGGCCCAGCCACCAGGGCAGCCGCCCCACGTTCTCGTAGGGGCCCAGGATCAGGCCGGCGCGCACCGACAGGGCGCGGTCGCCGAAGGCGGCCTCGGCGGCGAGTTCGCCACCACGCTTGTCGGCGGCGTAGTCGGTGGCGTCCGCGTCGGGTGAGCCCTCGACGACCGGGCCGTCCTCGGCGAGACCGGCGGGCGCGGGGTAGGTGTACACCGACCGACTGGAGACGTACGCGTACCCGCGGGCGCGGCCGGCCAGCAGCCGGGCGCTGTCGCGGACGGCGGAGGGGGCACCGCTCCAGGTGTCGGCGACCAGGTCCCACTCCCCCTCGGCGAGGGCGTCCAGTCCGCCGGGGGCGGTGCGGTCCCCGAGCAGCACCTCGACGCCCGGCGGCGAGGGGTGGTTCCCTCGGTGGAAGACGGTCACGTCCCAGCCCCGCGCGAGGGCCTCCTCGGTGATCGCGCGCCCGACGAACTCGGTTCCACCCAGCATCAGCAGCTTCATGGAACGAGCCTGCCCGCCGCGACCCGTCGGGGAAAGGTGTGATCGCCGAGAGCGATGACGCTCAGGGCGTACGCACTACGGGAACCCCGCGGCCGAGCCGGGGCGGGCGAGGCGTCGGCCGGGTCCCCCTCCTCGGGGACCCGGCCGACGTCGTTCACGTGCGCGTCCGTTCGTTCCGACGGCGACGTGCGGCGCCTCTAGTCGATGCCGGGCAGGATGTGCGGCTCGGCGAGGTCGTCCTCGTAGCCGGCCAGGCGGATCGGTGCGGAGCGGGCCCAGACCTCAAGGCTTCCCAGCTCGTCGGACCGCTTCTTGGTGGCCCGTGCCGGTCGCTCCGTTGCGGGCTCGGACGTCGTCATTTCAGTCACCGCGCACTCCCTTGTGTCGCGTAACCGGCGGGCTCGTCCGCGCGCCGGATAGGGAAATCAGAATGTTTTCCGGACGCGGTGGCGCCATGGTGGAGCGGAGCCCGGGTGGGGCTCCGTGCGGATCAGATTACACATGTGAGCGGGGTAGCGCTCAATGGAACGGCAAAGTTCACACTGGACGGCATGTTTTCGCCGCGAGTTCAGGATGTCGTGGACCGGCGTGTCCTGCCGGGCGGTCCACTCGGCGGCACGGGAAGTGCGCGGACGCGGACGACGGAGGGGGCGCGGTGGCGAGGTCGGGGGTGCCGGCGGTCGAGAGTGTCGACGCGCTGATGGAACTGCTGCACGGACACCGCGGGCACGGGCTGCGGACGGCGGCGCTGTTGCGCCGCTCGCACCCGTTCGACAAGGAGCTCCAAGTAGCCGGGCTGCTCCACGACTTGGGGCCGCTACGGGCCGCCGGGGGCCCCGCCGGACACCCCGGCGAAGTGCTCGGAGCGCTGCTCGGCGACCGGGTCGCCCGGCTGATGCTCCTGGCCGGCCCGGACGAGGATCCGGCGCAGGACGCCCTGCGTCAGGCGGCCCTCAACGGGCACCACGCGGGTCTGGACGCCGGGGTCGTGGAGGACTGGCGCCCCGTGCTGGAACTGGTCGCCGCAGGGGCGTACGACTGCTGACGTCGGCTCGCCCGAACGGGTGAGGACCCCGCCGCGCGCCGGTCTCCCGGTGCGCGGCGGAGGCGTGGTTCCTACCAGTTGGCGGGGGCGTAGTCCTTGAGGAAGACGCCGAACAGGTCCTCGCCGGCCTCGCCGCGCACGATCGGGTCGTATACGCGGGCCGCGCCGTCGACCAGGTCGAGGGGGGCGTGGAAGCCCTCCTCGGCGAGGCGGATCTTGTCGGGGTGGGGGCGCTCGTCGGTGATCCAGCCGGTGTCGACGGCGGTCATCAGGATCTGGTCCTTCTGGAACATCTCCTGCGCGCTGGTGCGGGTCAGCATGTTCAGCGCGGCCTTGGCCATGTTGGTGTGCGGGTGGCCGGCGCCCTTGTAGCCGCGGCTGAAGACGCCCTCCATCGCGGAGACGTTGACCACGTAGCGGCGGCCGGCCTCGGCGGCGGCCATCGCCGGGCGGAGCTTGCTGATCAGGATGAACGGCGCGGTGGAGTTGCAGAGCTGCACTTCGAGCAGCTCGATCGGGTCCACCTCGGACACCGTCTGGATCCAGCTGTTGGTGTCGTGCAGGTCCGGGACCAGGCCGCCCGCGTCGATGGCGGTGCCGGCCGCGATCCGTTCCAGGGAGGCGGAGCCGGAGACCAGCGCAAGATCGGTGACGTCCTGCGCGCTGAGCTTCTCGCCGTGGCCGGTGGGCAGGGCCGCGACCCGGTCCACGGTGCCGCTGCCGAAGGTGCCGATGACCTCGGAGGCGGGCAGCTCGCCCGCCGGCAGGGGCGCGTTCTCGGCGGTCACCAGCTCGCTGTAGGCGCCCGGGGAGCGGCGCACGGTCTGGGCCGCGTTGTTGATCAGGATGTCGAGCGGGCCGTCGGCGGCGACCGAGTCGGCGAGCGCGACGACCTGGGCCGGGTCGCGCAGGTCGATGCCGACGATCTTCAGTCGGTGCAGCCACTCGGAGCTGTCGGGCATCGCCTTGAAGCGGCGGACCGCGTCGTTCGGGAAGCGCGTGGTGATGGTGGTGTGCGCGCCGTCGCGCAGCAGCCGCAGCGCGATGTACATGCCGATCTTGGCGCGACCGCCGGTGAGCAGGGCGCGGCGGCCGGTGAGGTCGGTCCGGGCGTCGCGGCGCGCGTGGTTGAAGGAGGCGCAGTCCTGGCAGAGCTGGTGGTAGAAGGCGTCGACCTCGACGTAGCGCGTCTTGCAGATGTAGCAGGAGCGCGGCCGCTGAAGTATTCCGGCGATGGGGCCCTTGGTGGCGGCGGTCAGGGCGTTGCCCTGGGTCTCGTCGTCGATGCGTTCGGCGGAGCCGGTCGCGGTGGCCTCGGTGACGGCCTTGTCGTTGGCGGTCTTGGCGGCGCGGCGGTCCTGGCGGCGGCGCTGCTTGACCGTGCGGTAGAGGCCGGCGGTGGCGCGGCGGACGGTGACGGCGTCCGGGTGGTCGACGTCGATCTTGTCGAGTTCGTCGAGAACGCTGAGGCAGAGCGCCAGCCGGTCCGGGTCGATGCCCGGTCCGTACACGTGGTTGTCTTCGGTCACCGTCATGGCCGCTGCCGTTCCCTGTTCGCTCGTCCGCGTCCGCCTGCTGCGGAAGCCGCTGCGGAAGTCCTCAAAACCGCCACTGTACGGAGCCGACACGCCCGGGACCAAACCCGCGCTCGTGCGCCTCACCCAGCGCCAGCGGAGTGTCACGGTAAGGAGCGTTTCGTGGGGTTCGGGTCGCTTCGTACTGTCTTTCCTCGGCGGACCGGTCGGCGCGCGGGCGGCCCGGTCGGCGTGCGGGCCGGACGTACTGCGAAAGGTGTATGCCTGGAGGACTACACGGGTGTCGATCAAGGGGACCTCTGGGCGGATGAAGAGCCCGCCCGGGTGGGGCATGGTGGATTTCATGAGTGCTCTGGCCCTGTCGGTCCTCCTCTGCGCGGTGTCCGCCTTCTCCTACGCGGGTGGTGCGATCGTCCAGGAACACGTCGCGGTCGGCTCCCCCGACCGTCCCTACGCTCCCGTGCGCCGGGCGGGCTGGTGGGCCGCGGTCGCGCTGAACGGCCTCGGCGCGGCGCTGCACGTGGTGGCCCTGGCGTACGGGCCGCTCAGCCTGGTCCAGCCGCTCGGGGCGCTGACCATCGTGTTCGCCCTGCCGATGGCCGCCTTCCTGATGGGGCGGCGGGTCGGCGGAGCGGCCTGGCGGGGCGCGCTGACGGCCACCGTGGGCCTGGCCGGGCTGCTGGCCCTGACCGGCGGAGACGGCGCGGGGCGGGCGACCCTGGCCGGCGGTGAGCGGAGCCTGCTGTTGACGGTGACGGCGGCCGGGGTGGCGGCGCTGTTCCTGGCGGCCCACCGGGCGCGGCGCGCGGTCGTGCGCGGTGTGCTGCTCGCGGCGGCGGCCGGCACGGCCTTCGGGATGGGGTCGGTGTTCACGAAGTCGGCGGCGGAGGGCTTCGAGGTCGGCGGGTGGGCCGCCGTGGACGGACTGTGGCCGGATCTCGCCGCCATCGCGGTACTGGCGGCGGGCGGGCTGCTGCTGTCCCAGGCCGCCTACCGGGGCGCGGGGCTGACCGCCCCCCTCGCCACCGTGACCGTGGTCAATCCCGCCGTGGCGGCGGCCGTCGGCATCTCGCTCTTCGACGAGGGCTTCCGCTACGGGACCGTCGGGACGCTCGCCGCGCTGACGAGCGCCGTGTTGGCGGCGGCCGGCCTGGTCCTGCTCACGGCCGTGCCGCCGCACGTGCGCGGGTCAGGTTCAGATGCCGACGCCCTTGCCGCGGAGGTACCTCAGCGGGTCGATGTCGGAGCCGTAGCCGGGGCCCGTGCGCATCTCGAAGTGGAGGTGCGGGCCGCTGGTGTTCCCGGTCGATCCCGAGCGGCCGATGCGCTGGCCCCCCGAGACCTGCTGTCCGGCCTTGACCGACAGCGCGGAGAGGTGGGCGTACTGGGAGTACCGGCCGTCCGAGTGCCGGATGACCACCTGGTAGCCGTACGCCCCCGCCCAGCCGGCGGACTCGACGGTGCCCGGGCCCACGGACTGGATGCTGGTGCCGGTGGGGACGGGGAAGTCCACGCCCGTGTGGTAACCGCTGGACCAGGACGATCCGGCCACGTGGTAGGCGGTGCCGAGGCCGGCGGACACGGGCATCGTGAAGCCCCCCGACACCGGCTTCGCTGAGGCGGGCTCCGGTTTGGGCTTCTCGGCCTGCTTGCTCGGCGTGGGCTTGGCCGACGGGGTCGGGGTCGGGCTGGGTGTCGGCTTGGCCGTCTCGGCGGGCTTGGTCTGCTCGGGCTTCGGTGCGGCCGGTTCCACCGGTTTGACCGGATCGGCTGTGCGCGGCGGCTTCTCCGGGTTCTGGCTGGGCGGCGCAACCGGGGCGGTGGTGACCCTGAGGGTGAGGCGCTGGCCCGGGAAGATCATGTTCGGGTCGGCGCCGACGGTGGACCGGTTGGTCTCGTAGAGGGCCTGCCAGCCGCCCTCGACGTGCTGACCGGTGGCGATGGCCGAAAGGGAGTCCCCGGGCGCGACGACGTACGGGTTCGGCAGGACCGAGGTGCCGGTCGGTTCCGGGGTGGTGCCCTGGGTGCCGGAAGGGGTCCCGGTGGTGGCCTTGGTCGGCACGATCAGGTCCTTCGGGGCCTGCCCCTGGGGCTTCGCCGACGGTGTGGCGGAGGACTGCGCGGGGACCTTGGGCGAGGTCGTCGCCGGGGTCTTGGTGTCCACGGCGGGCGCGGGGCCGCTGCGGCTGAGTCCCGACTGCGGTCCGCAGACCGGCCAGGCCTGCGGGCCCTGTCCCTTGAGGACCTTCTCGGCCACCGCGATCTGCTGGGCCTTGGTGGCCTGGTCGGCGCGGGCGGCGAAGGCGGTGCCGCCGAAGGCGCGCCAGGTGCTCTGGCTGAACTGGAGGCCGCCGTAGTAGCCGTTGCCGCTGTTGATCTGCCAATTGTTGGTGGACTCGCAGGTCGCGACCTTGTTCCAGGTGTCGATGGAGGCCGCGTCCGCCACCCCCGCGCCGACCAGGGGAAGGGCGATCCCGGCACCACCCGCGGTGACGACGAGCGACGCCCGGTTGATGCTGCTCGGCTGGTACCGGCGATGCCGGCCCCGTACACCCATGGGAGCCCCCTTGAAGACGTGCAGGAACCGCACAACCTAACGGTGTGCCACATTCCTGACAAGGGCCACAACCAGCCGCCGTCAAGCGCAAGTTGAACGTTCCGTCGCCGCGTCGGGGGCGGCGGCGACCCGAAGCCTCAGCTCAGCGGGCCGGGCTGCGGTACCGGCGCGGGTCCGGGCGGCGGCGGGATCGGGTCGGGCTCGGGGAAGGGCGCCGGTACGGGCGGCACGGGGCGCGGTACCGGTCCGGGCTCCGGCGGGACCGGCGGGGGCACCGGATCCGGCTCGGGGACCGGGGGCTGCGTCTGCTCTTCGTTTCGTCCCATGTACCCCAGCTTCCCGCGATCGCGCCGGATACGCCCTTCGCGATCGGCCGGGCGGCGGCGCGGTCCCGTGGCGTCCGGCGCCGGACGTGACGGCGCCCCCGCGCGGCCGGGGGCCGTACGGGGGCGCCGTGGTGCGGGGTCGGGGGTCAGCCCAGGACCACCGGGGTGGCGTCGAGGCCTGCCGTCGTGCCGCGGAAGTACACGGCGCGCCCGTCGGCGGTGACCGCACTCAGGTCGGTGATCGCGTCACCGGTGAGGTCGGCCGCCGCGCCGAGGTGCGGGTAGGCCGCCGCGGTGAACCCGGAGCCGATCTTCGTACGGGGGGCGGTCCCCCAGCTCGTGGCGTCGAGGCGGCCGTCGGCGCCCGCCGTCCCGAGGACCAGGAAGAGGTCGCCGCCGACGTCGTCACGGACCCAGAGGTCGGCGGCCCCGTCCCCGTTGGTGTCGCCCGGGGCGATGACGGTGGTGTGCGTCCAGTCGGCGCCGCCGACCTCGACGGGGGCCGCCGTCCAGTCCAGGTACCCCATGCCGTTGGCGGTGTAGAGCCACAGCCGGCCGCCCTCCCCGATCAGCAGGTCGGACAGGCCGTCGCCGTCGATGTCGCCGGCGGAGGTCGCCTGCCGGGCGTCGGCCCAGTGCGCGTTCGCCTCGTCGAGGACCGACAGTTCCTGACGGTTGAGGGCGTCCGCCCCGCCGAGCCCCGTGTTCGGGTAGGACCACAGCCGGGGCGCGGCGCCGCTGCCCCGCGGAGTCAGGACGAGGAGGTCGTTGTAGCCGTCCTCGCCCCAGTCCCCGCCCGTGACGAGCTGGGAGCCGGGCTCCAGGGACACGCCGCCGTCGGTGGGGGCGGCGAAGGTGCCGTCGCCGTGGCCGGCGCGGAACTGGAGGCGGCCGTCGGGGGCCAGGGTCCACAGGTCGCGGCGCCCGTCGCCGTCGAGGTCGCCCGCCGCGTCCGGCTGCGCGGGGCGCTTGACGTAGAAGCGGTAGCTCGTGGTGTCGGAGCGGTTGCCCGCCTTGTCGACGCCGTAGGCCTGGAGGGTTTCCGGCCCGGCCCGCAACGGGACGAGGACCGCGGCGGCGCCGGGGGCCACGCTGCGCTGCCGCGGGTCGGAGTAGGTCCAGTAGACGATCTCCGCCAGGTCCTCGACCCCGCCGTCGGCGAAGGTGAAGGTGCCCGGGGTGCGCACGGTACCGGTGTGCTCCGGCTGCCCCTGGTCGGCGTTCGGGTACTCGACCGAGGAGACGACCGGAGGCGCGGAGGGTCGGACGCGGTCCACCGAGAAGGCGCAGCTCGGTGACCACGCGGAGGCGGCACCGGCCTCGTCCACGGCGCGGACGTCCCAGGTGTAGCGACCGTCGGGCAGGTACTCGTCCGGCACGGACCAGGTGGTGGACGCACCCCGGGTGGCGGACACGGACTGGGTGCGCAGCGGGCCGCTCCCGCCCTCCGTGAAGATCCGGAACTCCGCGGTGAGGCCGCCCGCCGACCCGCCGGCGGTGGCCGACAGGCTGATCCGGGTGTTGCCGATGAGACCGCCTGTGCAGGCGGTGGCGGGGTGGGTGGTCGGGTCGGAGACGGTGGGCGGCGTGGTGACGGTGCTCTCCAGCGTCGCGGCCTTGGCGTCGAAGCGCTTCCACGCCGTGGTGTCGCCCTCGTCGGCGGCGTAGAGACCGACGGTGACGCTGCCCCGCTTCGTGGCCGCCGCGTCCTTCAGCAGGGCGGTGACGTCGAACTCCAGGTTCCCGGCGGCGCAGGCCGGACGGCCCTTGGCGGCGGTCACCGTGGCGATCTTCGTGCGCTTGGCGGGCTGCCCGTTCCAGGTGGTGTTCGCCGAGAAGGGGTCGACGCTCCACAGTTCGACGGGCTTGGCCGTACAGCTTCCCGCGCCGGTGTTGGCGATGCGGAAGGTGGCCTGTGCGACCTGGCCGGCGCCCAGGTTCGCCGTACCGAGTTGGAGGAAGGAGCGGGAGAGCCCCTGCGATCCGCCCTCCTGGCCGACGCTCAGGGCGTCGGCGGACTTCCAGTAGCCGGCGTTCGGGTGTTTCCTGGCCACCCGGGTCCACGTCTCGACGGCGCCGAAGACCGTGGTCGAGGCGACGGCGGTGGCCGGCGCCTCGGCCGTGGACGTGCCCGTGGCCGTGGACGTGGCCGTGGACGTGCCCGCCGACGTTCCGGTGGTCGTGCCCGTCGGTGTACCCGCGGGTGCGGCGTTCGCCGCCGGCGCCAGTGCGGCGAGGCCCGTCGCGGTCGCGGCGGCGGCCAGCGCGAGCGCGACCGTACGTCTGGACCGGCCGCCTTCCCGGCCCCCCGACCTGCTGTTCTTGTACATGAAACGCCTCCCCTGCCCTATGACGATCAGAGCGGACCCTAGTCAAGATCCTCGGGGAGGGGTATCGAAATACGGGCGGGCGGAAGCGTCGCTCCCGCGGTGGCCGCGGAGCGCCGACGGGACGCGCTCCGGGGCCGAACGCCGATCACCACAAGGTCGAGTCGCTGTCCAACTGCGCCTTGGCCGCCTCGACCAGCGCCGCCGGCGCCTCGGGGGCCACGTCGGGGTGGCGGGCGGCCCAGCTCGCCGCGTACGGGCACAGCGGCACGACGGGGACGCCCTCGGCGGCGGCGATCCCGTAGAAGGTCTTCACCAGGTCGCCGGCGATGCCGCGACCCTCGTGGCCCGGCTCGACCACCGTGTGGACCGCCACCAGGGCATGGGGCTCCGCGGCCAGGACGAAGTACGCGATGAACCCGACCACCGCCCCGTCCTCGACGGCCAGTAGCCGCCCGGCCTCGCGGTCGTCCTTCAGCTCGATCGTCATCGTCCCGACTCCCCTCAGACAGCCACCGCGTGGGGGCTGCGCTCCTGGTCCGTGCCCGGCACGGGCGCGGACGGATCCGCACCCAACTCGATGATCTTATTGTCGGCGTCCACGTGGACGACGCGCGGAGTCAACGCGCGGGCCTCCGCGTCCTCGACCTGCGCGTAACTGATGAGGATCACGAGGTCCCCGGGGTGCACGAGGTGCGCGGCGGCCCCGTTGATCCCGATGACCCCCGAGCCCCGCTCCCCCTCGATGACGTACGTCTCCAGGCGGGCGCCGTTGGTGATGTCGACGATGTGCACCAGTTCGCCGGGCAGCAGGTCGGCCGCGTCGAGCAGATCGGCGTCGATGGTCACGGACCCGACGTAGTGCAGGTCGGCCTGGGTGACGGTGGCCCGGTGGATCTTGGACTTGAACATGGTGCGCAGCATTTTGAACTCCTAGAAGACGGCTCCCTGCCAGCTTTCTGCAGGTCAGGGGCGGTCTCACCCTACACTGACACCCGTCGGATCGAAGATTGAGAGGAACATCAATTCCCGCTGGCGAGAAGGCTCCTTGCCTGCACGTCCATGCGAGCCGGGCTGTTGTGGCGCCGCCGAACAGGCGTCGAATCGGACAGCCACTTCGGAATGTTTGGGGAATGATTTGGGGAATGATGCTGACCCGATGCCGATTTACCTGACGACACATCAGGCGTGTCAGGGATGCAGGACGACTCACTTCCCCCTGGGAGTACCTCAGGCTTCCCCAACGTGATCAAGTAGCCGGTCGCCGCGGGCGGTTTGTGTCACGGCAGTTCGCACCCCCCGCCTCCGGGGCAGTTGCCGTGCCGATGTATCCGGCTCTTCGGCCTGCCCGCAGGGGATCTCGCGGGAGCAGGCCGTGACCCCGCGCGAGCTCAGGGAGGACGTGGGCGGGGACAAGCAGCAGCTCGTGCCGGCGTTCTTCCCCGACGAGGACTCCGCCGACCAGGCCGCGCAGGCACTGCGGGACTGGGAGAAGGCCACCGAGTACATGAAGGTCGACGCGATCGGCGTGCTCGTGAAGGACGAGCAGGGCCAGGTCAAGGAGCACAAGCTCGGACGCAGGGCCGGCAAGAGGGGAATGGGGATCGGCGCGGTCCTCGGCGTGATCGCCGCGATCCCCACTGGCGGCCTCTCTCTGGTCGGCGGAGCCGTCGCGAGCGGGGTCGGCTGCTCGACCACCTTGAAGAAACCGATCAGTTGGACAACACCATCATCACGGTGGTCTCCGACAACGGGGCCGGCGGCGAGGGCGGTCCGAACGGATCGGTCAACGAGAACAAGATCGCCAACGGCGTCCCGGACGACCTGACCGAGGACATGGCCATGCTGGACGAGCTGGGCGGCACCAAGTCCTACGGCCACTACCCGAACGGCTGGGCGATGGCCTTCAACGCCCCGTTCAAAATGTGGAAGCGCTACTCGTTCAACGGCGGCACCTGCGACCCCCGCGTCATCTCCTGGCCGGCCGGCATCAAGGCCCGCGGCGAGACACGCGACCAGTACCACCACGCCGTCGACCTCGTCCCGACCCTGCTGGACTGCCTGGGCATCGAACTCCCCGAAGAGGTCAAGGGCTACACCCAGCACCCCATCGAGGGTGTGAGCATGCGCTACAGCTTCGACACCGGCAGCATCCCGACCGCCAAGCACACCCAGTTCTACTCGGTGCTCGGCTCCCGGGGCATCTGGCACGACGGCTGGAAAGCCGTCACCACCCACCCCACGCTCAGCGGATGGAGCCACTTCCCCGACGACACCTGGGAGCTCTACAACACGATGGAGGACCGCGCCGAACTCCACGACCTCGCCGCGCAGGAACCCGGCAAACTCGCCGAACTCGTCGGCCTGTGGTTCCACGAGGTGGGCGCCCATCAGGCATTCCCGCTCGACGGCCGCTCCGCCGTCGAGATCATCACCAACCCGCGGCCCCAGCTCGCCCCGCCGCGCAACCGCTACATGTACCGCCCAGGCGGCACGGAAGTGCCCGAGTCGGTCGCGGTCTCCATCCGCGGGCGCTCCTACTCGATCGGCGCCCTGGTCGACCTGCCCGGCCCGGACGCAGCCGGCGTGCTGTTCTCGCACGGCGGCCGGTTCGGCGGCCACGCCCTCTACATCAAGGACAACCGGCTGCACTACGTCTACAACTTCCTAGGCAGCCAGGAGCGGCGGATCAGCGCGACCGAGCACCTGCCGGCCGGCCGCGACCTGCTGCTGGCGGCGTCCTTCGACAAGGACGGTGAGGACCCGCCCGGCACGGCCCACGGCACCCTCAGCCTCTACTACGGCGAGCGCAAGGTCGGCGAGGGCCGGATCAGGACCCAGCCGGGCAAGTTCAGCGTCGCGGGCGAGGGCCTCAACATCGACCGCGACGGCGGCGACGCCGTCACCGACGACTATCCCGGAACCCGCCCCTGGGCCTTCACGGGCGGACGGATCGAGCGGGTGGTCATCGACGTCAGCGGCACGGCGTTCGTCGACCTCGAACGCGAAGCCGCCGCCATGCTCTCCCGCGAGTGAACGGGGCCGCCCGCACCCCGGCCGTTGCGGCTGGGGCGCGGGCCGTTGACCTCTCAACCGCGTCGGGTGACGAACGCGGGCGCCCGCCGCCCTGCCCGAGGCGAGAGTCAGGGGTGGTGATGGGATGACCGGCGTAGACCTCTCCACTTGGCGTGATGGCGACTCCAGACGCGCGATCGTCGCGTTCGTCGAGTCGGTCACGCGGCCCGGCGCAGCGTTCGTGCCGGCGGCGGACCGGATCGCCACGTTCGACAACGACGGCACCCTGTGGGTGGAACGGCCGGCGCCCCCGCAGTTCGACTTCCTCCTACGCGTCTGGTCCCAGGCGGTGCGCGAAACACGCGCATGAAGTCCCGGCCGCCGCAGGAGCAGACGAACACCCTGAATTGCGTAGATGTGTTCCGGCTTGCCGGCGCCCAGGGCGAGTCCGCCGAACATCGAGATGCTCACCACCGCCGCGTTCTGCCTGCTGATCAGCCACGACGACGCGGAACGCGAGTACGCCTACACGAAATCGGCGGACACCGCCCTGGCCAAGGCCGAACAACTCGGCTGGGTCGTCGTCAGCATGAAGGACGACTGGACCACCGTGTTCTAGGGCCGGTCGAGGCACCAACGGACGGCTTCCTCTCGCGCCGCCGACCGGCTCGCGCTGCCCCCGCGGCTGCGCGGTCGCCTGTTTTCCGGCGTCCTGCGGTGGATCCCGGATGCGGTTCCGCCCATGCGGGTGGGCGTTGTGGTCGGGTGTGGCGCACGAGTGCAGTGTTTCGGCGGTCTGTCAGGCGAGGACGTTGACGGCCCGGGCGATGACGAGTCCCAGGATGACCAGAGACACGATGGACTGAAGGATCATGACGCACTTGGCCCAGGGGGCGAGCGGCATGACGTCGGTAGGACTCAACGCGGTGGAATTGGTGAATCCGAGGTAGAGGTAGTCGATGTAGCGGGGACGCCAGCGCAAGGCGTTCAGTTCGGGACTGAGCTGTTGGGGAAAGGCGAGCGCTGGAGTGGCGGGCATGTGGTGCGCCCGGGCGGCCGGCCCGCCGCTGTCGAGTTCGAAGTACAGCAGGGAGAACGCGAGAACGGTGGAGGCCCAGACGCTCCCGCCGGCCAGCAGGAGGGCACTGGCCGAGTTGGTCTCCGTCCCGCCGTGGATGAGATCGTCGATCAGTCGGACGGTTGACCAGATGGCGCCGCATGCCAGCACGGTGGCCAGGACGATCGACACGGCGCGCAAGGCAGTCGAGCGGCGGCTGATCCGAAGGGGGTCGCCCGAGATCAGCGCCACCAGGAGCAGTCCTTCGGCGAGGGGAAGCGCCCATCGGGGCCCCAGGCGCAAGTCGTCGGGCAGGAGCAGGGTCAGCACCGCGGAAGCGATGACGGCTCCGGCCATCGGCCAGCGGCTCTCGGCGGGCTGCGCAGGCTGCGGCTCGTGCGGATCGCTCGTACGGTTCGTATCGGAGGCACTGTGTCCGGTCACGGCCGACTGCTGCCCGGGCTCGGTGGCGGGTCAGATCGCGGTGTCAGCCGCGGCAACGGCACTGCCGGTGGCGGCGGTCGCCCATGATGTCGCGCTCATCTGCGGCTCCTCGAAGGTGCAGGCGTGTGGCGGCGGCTGCCACCACGACCGTTCCCCGCTCGCTCGCCCGCCGCGAGGCTGGGATCTTGGTTCCCACCGTAGACCGAAGTGAATGCGGCGGTATGACCGACACGCTCCGCACCCACATGCCTGCCGAAGCCTCGGGCCTCGGGCCAAGACGGACCTTAGACGGACGATACGAACGCCATCCCCGCAACTGACACTTCCGTGATCGCGCTCTCTGACCGGAGACCCTCCGTCGGGGTTCACGGCCTGGGAGCACCCCTACTGGCGGGCTGCGCATGCGCGCCGTGCACCGACCCGGCGCCAGATCTCCCGCTGGCAGCGGAGCGTACCCGTGCCCACCACGATCAGCACCACGATGTTGATCACCAGCTGAACGAACGAGCCCCAAGCCTCGCTCCAGCTGGTGAAAGCAACGGAGACCGCGATGTCCGCCGCGGCTGGAATGGTCGTGACCGAGATGAAAACGCCCAGCAGCGCACTCGTCCTCGCCTCGGTGAGGGAGACGATACCGACGACGCCGGCCAGCCCGGCGACGGCGAACGAAAAGAAGTTGGGCGAGTCGATCAGCTGGGAGACCGGCCGAACGCCCAGGCTGAACGCCCTGGACTCGAAGCCGCACCAGCGGATCAGCAGGCTGAAGAGAAGGGTCACGACGATGGCCAGGAGAAAGCCCGAAAGCAGCGCCCGCAGCCCCTGCCGGACCCGGGACCGGTTCCCGCGGTCGATACCGAGCGCGATGCTGACGATGGCCCCGTACTCGGGGCCGACGACCATGGCAGCGACGATGAGGATCTGGGAGTTGGTGACGATTCCGACCGCACCGATGAGTCCTGCGACGACCAGGTAGAGGTAGAAACTCGGCGCATACGTCCCCTCGGCCCGGATCCGTGCCTCGACCTGCTCCCAGACGGGTGCGTGGATGAGTGCACCGTGCCCGCCCGCCCTGGCGCCGGCGTCCCCGCCGACGAAGGCCATGTCCACCGGTTCGATGACAACGGAACCGCGCTTGTCCAGGTGCAGCGCACGCAGGGCCCGCAACACGTCGTTCGCCGCGCCGGTCAGCACGTCACAGGCGAGCGAGTCGCCGTCCGGGTGACGCACGGCGCCAGGCTGCACGATCAGGTTCAGGACCGAGGGGTCACCCGCAAGGAGGTCGACGACCCGGCCGGTGAGATCCGGCGGGCTCACCGCGCGGACATGGATCATCTCCAACCCTGAACCCTCACGTCTGACGGGATCCCGGCTTGCTGCCGGCCTCTGCAGGATCGCTCATACGGACCGCACAACCACGGCAACGCCGCGCGCCGGGCGCCGGGCATTGGACGCCCCCCCAGAGACCCGGGCCGACGGTCGGCCGCGCCCGCCTCGACGGGCGCTTCCGGCGGTCCTGGCCGATAGTGATCCCAAAGGACCACACTGACCTGGGGACACTCATGGACCGCTACCCGCCCATCGCCGAGCACGGCCTCATAGGCGACCTGCAGACCGCGGCGCTGGTGACCTCGCGCGGCGTCGTCGACTGGTTCGCCGCACCCCGATTCGACTCCCCCAGCATCTTCGCCGCCCTGCTGGACCACGATCGCGGCGGCTATTTCCGGATCGCGTCGGCGGACCCGGAGGCCAGCTGTAAACAGCTGTACTACCCGGACACCGCCGTCCTGGTCACCCGCTTCATGTCCCCCGACGGGGTGGGTGAGGTGCTCGACTGGATGCCGCCGAACACCAGCCGCACCCCGACCGACCGGCACACCCTGATCCGGACCGTGCGCACCGTGCGCGGCACCGTCCGATTCGATATGGAGTGCCGCCCCCGGTTCGACTACGGCCGGGCCGCCCATGACCTCGACCTGCGCCCCGAAGGGGCCGTGTTCCGGGCACCGGGAGTCTGCGCGCACCTCCAGAGCACCTTTCCGGTGGAGCGTGACGCCGACGACCTGCGGGGCTCCGTCACCCTGAACGTGGGCGAAGCGGCAGCAGTCGTCTTCACCGTCTGCGACGCCGACGGCCAGGCCCCGCCACCGCCCACCATCGACGGGATCACCCAACAGCTCTGGGGCGCCGTCGACTTCTGGCAGCGCTGGGTTCGCGGATCCAACTATCGCGGCCGGTGGCCCGACATGGTCAACCGCTCCGCCATCACCCTCAAGCTCCTCACGTACGCGCCCACCGGCGCCCCGGTCGCCGCCGCCACCATGGGCCTGCCCGAACAGGTCGGCGGCGAACGCAACTGGGACTACCGCTACACCTGGGTACGCGACGGCTCGCTCTCCGTACGCGCGCTGCTCGACCTCGGCTTCGTCGAGGAGGCCACCGACTTCACACACTGGCTCGGCGACCGGCTGCGCGAGTCCGCGGACAAGGACGGCGAACGGCTCCAGATCATGTACCGGGTCGACGGCGAACCCCTGTTGACCGAGGAGATCCTCAGCCATCTGGAGGGGTACCGGGGTTCCGCGCCGGTCCGGCTGGGAAATGCGGCCGCCGATCAGTTGCAACTGGACATCTACGGCGAGGCACTCTACGCCCTGTCCGAGGGGCCCGAGATCGCCATCCAGGCCGGCTACCGGGGCTGGAAGGTGCTCTCCCGGACGCTGGACTGGCTGGCCGATTCCTGGGACCGTCCCGACGAGGGAATTTGGGAGACTCGTGGCGGCCGCCAGGACTTCACCTACAGCCGGGTCATGTGCTGGTCCGCCTTCGACCGCGGCCTGCGGCTGGCCGCCGAGTTCAGCCGGCCCGCCGACACCGACCGCTGGACGAAGACCCGCGACGCCATCCTGGAGCAGGTCATGGAGCGCGGCTGGAGCGAGTCCAGCCAGGCCTACGTCCAGCACTACGGCGACGATGCCGTCCTCGACGCCTCCCTTCTGCTCATGCCCCGCGTCGGCTTCGTCGCGCCCAGAGACCCGTCCTGGCTCTCCACCCTGGACGCCATGGACCGCACCCTGGTCTCCGACAGCCTCGTCTACCGCTACGACCCGGCCGCCTCCCCCGACGGCCTGCGCGGCTCCGAGGGCACCTTCAGCCTCTGCACCTTCCTGTACGTGGACGCGCTGGCCCGGGCCGGGCGCCTGCGTCCGGCCCGGTACACGTTCGAGAAGATGCACACCTACGCCAACCACGTCGGCCTCTTCGCCGAGGAGGTGGGCCCCAGCGGCGAGCAACTCGGCAACTTCCCGCAGGCCTTCACCCACCTGTCGCTCATCATGGCGGCGAGCACCCTGGACGAAGCCCTCGACCGGCAGCGCGACTGAGACGACCCGGGGAGCGATGGCCATGCAGGCGCACCGGCGAACCGCCGCTCTGCGAGGAGGCGGGCCGCTGGTCGTTTCTCTGCGTGACCGAACAACTGCGACCCCCCCGGGGGCCGCCGGCTCGCCCGTCGTCCCCATGGCCGTCCTTTGACCTACCGATCCACCGGCAGACCCCACTCCGACGACACCGAGGTAGCCGCCATGGCCGACGACCCGCATTACGACGTCATCATCATCGGCACCGGAGCAGGCGGAGGCACCCTCGCCCACCGCCTCGCCCCCACCGGCAAGCGCATTCTGATCCTCGAACGCGGCGGCTTCCTCCCCCGCGAGCGCGACAACTGGGAGTCGACCGCTGTATTCGTCAGGGGAAAATACCGGGCTCCCGAGTTCTGGTACGACAAGCACGGCGACCAGTTCCCGCCCGAGGTCAACTACTACGTCGGCGGGAACACCAAGTTCTACGGCGCAGCGCTGTTCCGCCTGCGCCCCGAGGATTTCGGCGAGTTGCGCCACCACGGCGGCATCTCCCCGGCCTGGCCGATCCGGTACGAGGACCTGGAGCCCTACTACACCCAGGCCGAGCACCTCTACCTCGTACACGGTCACCACGGCGAGGACCCCGGTGAGGGGCCGGTCAGCGCCCAGTACGCCCACCCGCCGGTGCTGCACGAGCCTCGGATCCAGCAGCTCAGCGACGACCTGGAGAAGCACGGTCTGCACCCCTTCCACCTGCCGATCGGCGTGAACCTCACCCAGGACGCCAAGGGTGGCGCGACCCACGGGAGCGTGTGCATCCGCTGCAACCGGGTGGACGGATTCCCCTGCCTGGTCCGCGGCAAGGCCGACGCCCAGGTGATCTGCGTCGAGCCGGCGTTGGAGTACGAGCACGTGCGCATGGTCACCGGTGCCAACGTCCGGCGGCTGGAGACCGGCCCCACCGGACGCACCGTCAACGGCGTGGTCGCCGAGATGGAGGACGGCTCCGAGGCCCGCTTCCGCGGCGACATCGTGGTGGTGGCCTGCGGGGCGGCGAACTCCGCCGCACTGCTGCTGCGTTCGGCGAACGAACATCACCCTCGCGGCCTGGCCAACAGCTCCGACACGGTCGGCCGCCACTACATGCGACACAACAACCTGGCGCTGATGGCAGTTTCGAAGGAGCCGAACGACACGCAGTTCCAGAAGACGCTCGCGCTGAACGACTGGTACCTCGGAGCGGACGACTGGGACTTCCCGCTCGGCGGTATCCAGATGCTGGGCAAGTCGGATGCCGACCAGATCAAGGGCGAGGCACCGCACTGGGCCGGACTGGCCTCGCCCGACATGCCGTTCGAGGTGCTGGCCCACCACGCGGTGGACTTCTGGCTGTGCGGCGAGGATCTCCCCCTGCCGGAGAACCGCGTCACCTTGGACGGCAACGGCGACATCCACCTCACGCTGGACGAGAAGAACAACATCGAAGGACTGAAGCGGCTGCAGCACAAGCTGCGCGGCATGCTCGGCCAGCTCGGCATGCATCCGCACCACCTGCTGCCGCACAGCCTCTACCTTCACAAGGGCATGCCGATCGGCGCGACTGCCCACCAGGCCGGCACCGTGCGCTTCGGCACCGACCCGCAGACCTCCGCGCTCGACGTCGACTGCAAGGCCCACGACCTCGACAACCTCTACGTCGTGGACACCAGCTTCTTCCCGAGCATCGGCGCCGTGAACCCGTCGCTGACGGCCATCGCCAACGCGATGCGCGTCGGCGACCGCATCGCCGAGCGGATTCGCTGAGGGACATCCGCACAGCCGTCGGTCATGGCGGCAAAGGCACGTTGCATGCCGAATGGCCGTGCCTGCACGCGGGCATCGGGCAGCGAGTCCTCCCGCGGCGCACTACGGCGGGGACTTGGCCGGAGGTCTCAGAAGGATGGCGATGTCGCCGCCGCCCGGTGTCGGCGCGCCGGCCTCGGTGGCGGCGCTGATCTGTCCGTCCGGCCCTACCAGGAACAGCATCTCGTGTCCGGCCGGAATGCCCTCGTCGACCCGGTGGGTAACGATGCGGGCGCCATCCGCGTACCGGCGGGCCAGTTCTGGCCGGTTGAGGCCACGGCCGAACAGCGCCTCGCTGCCGGTGCAGGGGGCGACCACGCCGTGGCTGCGGGTCGGCGGCGCCAGGCAGTGGACGGGGCCCTCCACAGTCTCCTTGAGGGTCGTGAACGCGAGGGCGTTGAAGTCGTCCTCGTCGGTGAGCAGCAGTACGTCCGTAATTCCTTCGCGTTCGGCGCCGACGCCGGTGGCGGCGCCGAGCAGTTCACCGGGGGCCAGGTCGAGGCCGGCGTCGGTGATGCTGCGGCGTTGGCCGTCGGGGCCGGCCCACAGGAGCACGTCCAGGCCCGCGGAGCGCAGGGCGCGCCCCAGTTCGACCACCCAGGGGTCGCCGCCGACCAGGAGTGGTCGGGAGCGGGCCGAGCGTCGCACGTCGAGCCGACGGGCTACCGGGATCGCTGTCAGGCCGTACACCATGACGGTGGCGACGATCACCGCGAAGGTGGCGGGAAGGATCTTCTGTGCGCCACCGATGCCGGCCTGGACGAGGGAAACGGAGAAGGTGGAGGCGGTGGCCGCGGCGACGATGCCGCGCGGCGCCATCCAGCCGATGAACCATCGCTCCCGGTAGGGGACGTCGGTGCGGGCGGTGGAGAGCACCGCCACCAGAGGTCGGACCACCAGGACGAGGGCGGCGACCAAGCCGATGGTGGGCAGCGCCACGTGGCGCAGGGACTGCGGGGTGACGGTGGCCGAGATGGAGATGAACAGCAGGCCGATGATCAGCGAGACCAGCGCCTCGAAGAAGGGCCGGCGGGCGGGCATGTCCAAACCGGGCAGGTTGGCCAGTGCCACCCCCATGACGACGGCGGCGATCAGGCCGGTGTCGTCGCGCAAGGCGTCGCAGGCCGCTGCCACCGAGACCACCGCGGCGAGCTGCACCGTCGTGCCGAGTACTTCGTCGAGGGCGAGGTGGCGCAGGAGCTGCCAGAGCAGAGCGGCTCCGGCGGCGCCGCCGGCCAGCCCGAGTGCTGCGCTGCCGAAGAACGTGGCGAGCTGGCTGGCGAGGCCGTGTTGTCCGCTGGCCATGACGCCGTGGAAGACGAACGCTCCGAGGATGCCTCCGAGCGGGTCGATCAGCGAGCCCTCCCAGACGAGGATGCGTTGCAGCCGTTCGCTCGGGCGGACGAACTTGAGCAGCGGTCCGACGACGGTCGGGCCGCTGACCACGAGGATCGCGCCCAGCATCAGAGCCGCGCTCAGCGACATGCTCATGATGGGGACGGCGAGGAGCGCCGCCGACACGAAGGTGATCAGTGCGCCGAGCCAGATGAGCCTGACCACGACCGTGCGGGTGTGGCCTTTGAGAAGGTGCAGGTCCAGGCCGAGCCCGGCGTCGTAGAGGATCACTGCGACGGCGAGCGAGACCAGCGGGGAGAACGCGTCGCCGAGCAGCTTCTCGGGGTTGACGTCGTCGGTCAGGACGCCGGCGATGAATCCGGCCGGCAGCAGCAGGAGGATCGCCGGCACCCGCAGCAAGTTCGCCAGGAGCTGGCATCCCACGGCAAGGGCCACGACCATCCCGACGCCGATCAGTACCTGGCTCGATGTCATTGCGGCCCCTCCCGGTATGCCATGCCGGACGTGACCGTGCTAACCGGTGATCTGATGGACGCCGCGGCCGTCGGGAACCGACGTTGTCCGCTCGCCGCGGTGAGTCGTCATTGGGTTACGTCCTCGTCGGTGAGGGGTTCCAGCACACCGTGGGTGTCGAGGCGGTACAGGACGACCAGCGCGGGGCCGATCAGTACCAGGGCGACGACCGCGACGATGAGCATCCATTGCAGCGGGGCGCTCGCGCCGGCGGCCTGCTGAACGGTCAGCGAGGTGGGCACCAGGTAGGGCCGCTGGGCGAATCCCCAGGCGGCGACGAGCAGTGCCACGACGGCGACCGAGGAGTACCGCGCCCACCCTGCGGCCTTGCCGGCCACCAGCCAGGCGGTCACCGCCAGAGCCACCACGGCGAGAAGGAGGAGGACGAGCCCGGCGCCGTGGGTGAGTCCGTGATGGACGTACGAGGCGCGGGGGTCGGTCACGGTCAGGCCGAGCACGCCGACGATCAACAGTGCGCCGCCGCTGATCCATGCCCGGAGCCGGAAGTAGCCCATCAGGTCGGCGGCGTCGAACCGGCGGGCGTCCACGGTGAGGAACACCGCGCCGAGGAAGGCGGTGGCCGCCACGGTGACGAGTCCGGCCATGATCGAGGTGGTGTTGGCCCAGGCGTGGGCCGTGGCGGGGGTGCCGGGTGCGACTCGCCCGGAGGCCACCGAGCCGATGGCCGTTCCCAGGAAGAACGGCGTGAGCAGGGACGAGACGGCGAACATGGCGCCGTAGATCCGGCGTCCGGCGAGTCCCCGGGTGGGCTTGCGCAGCGCGAACCCGGCACCGCGCAGCACCATGCCGATGGCGGCGAGTGCCAGGGGCAGCCAGAGTGCGGTGAACACCGTCTGGAAGAACACCGGGAATCCGGTCCACATCAGGATGAACGCGAAGATCAACCAGACGTTGTTGACCTCCCAGACCGGGGCCATGGCATGGTCGATCAGCCAGCGGGCTCGTTTGCCGCGCTCGGCCCCACCCGCCAGCAGATCCCAGAATCCGGCGCCGTAGTCGACTCCTCCGCCGCAGGCGTAGGCGGCGATCACGAGCAGCAGGATCCAGGCGACGATGCTCGCGGTCACAGTTCGCTCCCGGGGTCTCGACGGGTACCTGGTGCGCCCGCGGCCGTCTCCGGACGGGGACCGTACGGCGTGTCCGTCTCCGGGGCATCAGAGAGCACGCGCGCGGATTCCGCGTCGGCGAGCCGCCAGCGGGTGCGCATCTTGAGCAGCACGCCGAGGAACGCGCCGAAGATCAGTACGTAGATCACGACTACGAGGCCGAACATGATCCACAGGGAGGAGGCTGGGGTACTGGTCACCGCCTCGGAGACCCGCATGTTCTGGTAGACGATCCAGGGCTGGCGCCCCACCTCGGTCATGACCCAGCCGCACTCCACGGTCACGATGCTCGCGGCGCCGGCCATGGCCGCGCACCGGAAGAACCACCGCGACTTCGGCAGGTCGCGGTGCCTCCACCAGCACCAGGCGTACCAGAGCGCCAGCAGGATCAGCACACTCCCGATGGTCGCCATGATGTCGAAGGCCCAGTGCGCGATGGTCGCCTGGGTGGCTGTGGGGCGGTCGGAGGCGGGTACCGAGCTCAGCCCGGTGACCTTCGTATCGGGACTGAAGCCGGCCAGGATGGAGTCCAGCTGGGGGATCTTGAGCCCGCCCTTGACACTGCCGTCCTCCTGTAGCCGGCCGAACAGGTACTCGGGCACGTGGGTGTCGGTCTTCCAGACCAGCTCCGCGGCGGCGAACTTGATCGGCTGTTTGAGGAAGACCTGCCGCGCGATGTTGTCGCCCAGAATGAACTGCACGGGGGTGAGGATCGTGGCGATGGTGAACGGCACGGTGAAGCCGAGGCGGTGGTAGCGGTCGCGACGGCCGCGCAGCCAGCCGACCGCGTACACGCCGGCCACCACGTAGCCGGCGGTGAGGAACATCGCGACCACGAAGTGCCAGTACTGCGGGCCGAACATCGGGGTGAAGATGGCCTGCTGGACGTTGACGTTCACGGGCCGGCCGTCGGCGTCGAGGGTGAAGCCCTGCGGGGTGTTCATCCACGAGTTGGCGGCGATGATGCCGAAGGCGCCCATCAGCGCCGCCAACGGCATCGGGACGCCGAGCCAGAAGTGCGTTTTCGGCTTCAGGCGGCGCCAGCCGTAGAGGTAGATGGCGATCAGGATCGCTTCAAGGAAGAAGGCCCACGCCTCGATCCCGAAGCCGAGACCGAAGACATCGCCCCAACGGCCCATCATGCCCGGCCAGAGCAGCCCGAACTCGAAGGAGAGCACGGTGCCGGTGACGATGCCGATGGCGAACTGGACGGCCATCACCGCGGACCATCGACGGGCCAGCAGCAGCGCCACCGGGTCGGACGTGCGCAGGCCCCGGTAGTGCATGACCAGGGTGATGAAGGGCAGCGCCACTCCCAGTGGCACCAGGATGATGTGCGAGGCCAGGGTGAACGCCATCAGCTGCCGTGCGGGCAGAAGTTGTGCGGGGGCATCCGCCAAGAGGTGTGCCGTGGTGCTCATACGGGTCTCCGTGGCTCGTTCCGGGTGACCGCGGGGTCGGCCGGTGGGCTGGACGGGGAGAGGGGCGGGGCAGCCGTGGCGTCCGGGTCCGCCGCGGTGAAGGCGCGCTCGCGACGCGAACCGGAGGCGAAGACCACGGCCCAGCTGAGCAGGGCGCCCGCCCGGCTGCGGAAGCCGGTGAGAAAGACGATGTGGATGAACAGCCAGATGAGCCAGCCGATCAGCCCGGAGGCGTGGAAGCGGCCCATCTTCACCACTGCCCTGCCACGCGAGATGTAGGCCGCACTGCCGAGGTCCAAGTACCGGAAGGGTCGGGGCTCACGGGTCCTGCCCTCGACGGAATGTCGGATCCGGCGGCCCGCGTAGGCACCGCTCTGCATCGCGACCTCGGCGAGGCCCGGCAGCTTGTCCAGGCTCATCAGGTCGCCGACCACCCGGAGCTCCGGATGGCCGGCGATGGTGAGGTCGGGCTGGACGCGGATGCGGCCCGCCCGGTCCTGCTCGGCGCCCGTCGCCCGCGCCAGCGCCGTCGCCAGCGGTGGTGCCTCGACCCCGGCGGTCCAGAGCACCGTGCGCGCCTCCACCCGGTCGCTGCCGCCGTCCTTGCGGCTCACCGTCAGTCCCTTGTCGTCGACCCGGGTGACGATCGACCGCAGGTGGACCTCGACGCCGAGGTCGTCCAGGGTCCGGGCGGCGCGGCGGGACAGCACCGGTCCGAAGGCGCCGAGCACTCCGTCCGAGCCGTCGAAGAGCAGGACCCGGGCCTGGCCGGGGTCGATGGTGGAGAACTCCCGTTCCAGCGTGTGGCCGGCGATCTCCCGGATCTGCCCGGCCAGCTCGACCCCGGTGGGGCCGCCACCCACCAGGGCGAAGGTGAGCCACTGCGCGCGCTCCAGCGGATCCGTGCTCGCCTCAGCCATCTCGAACGCCTGGTAGATCTTGGTCCGTACGGCCAGCGCGTCCGCCAGTGTCTTCATGCCGGGCGCGTACGACGCGAATTCGTCGTGCCCGAAGTACGACTGCCGTACGCCGATCCCCACGATCAGATCGTCGTAGGGCAGCTCCAGCGAGCCGCCGTCAGGTCTCCGCGCGTGGACGACCCGCCCGGCGACGTCCACGTCGGTGGCCGTCGCCAGTACGCACCGCACCTGGGGGTGGCGGCGCAGGACCGCCCTCAGCGGCTGGGCGATCTGCCCCTCGGAGAGGATGCCGGAGGCGCACTGGTACAGCAGCGGCTGGAACAGGTGGTGGGCGCAGGGGTCGACCAGGGTGACCGCGACGGGGGCGCTGCGCAGAGCCCGCACGGCGAAAAGGCCGGCGAAGCCGCCGCCGAGGATCACCACCCGGCGGGGCCTGACGTGATCGTCCACGGTTCGGTCAGCCTCCGGTGGCGAAGCCGGGGAAGAGCGTCATTCCGCCGTCGACGTAGAGGGTGGTACCGACGACGTAGTCCATCAGATCGGAAGCCAGGACGGTCACGGCGTTGGCGATGTCCTCGGGGTCACCCACACGTCGGTAGGGAACCAGTCGCAAGAGATCGGCCTCGGCCTCGGGGGTGTCCCAGGCACTGCGGTTGATGGGAGTGCGGATCGCGCCGGGCGCGACCGCGTTGACCCGGATCCCGCTGGGCGCGAGTTCCTGCGCCAAGGTCTGCATCAGCATCAGCACGCCGCCCTTGGAGGAGGCGTAGTTCACGTGGCCGGACCACGGGATGAGCTGATGAACCGAGCTCATGCAGACGATCTTCCCGGCCGAACGGGAGACCTCCGGTACGACGCCCCGACGGATGAACTCCTTGGCCGCCTCCCGGGCGCAGAGGAACTGCCCGGTGAGGTTGACGTCCAGCACCTTCTGCCATTGGGCGACGGTCATCTCGGTGACGGGGGCGTCACGCTGCAGCCCCGCATTGGCCACCATGATGTCGATGGTGCCGAACTCCTCGACCATGCGGTCGACCATCCCGACGACCTGGTCCTCCTGGGAGACGTCCGCCTGGTGCGCGTACGCCCGCACCCCGAAGGACTTGATCTCCTGGACCACTTCCTCAGCCGCCTCCGGCCCGAAGACGTAGTTCACGACGACATCGGCGCCCGCTCGGCCCAGACCGATCGCGGTCGCCTTGCCGATACCGGAGTTCGCGCCGGTTACCAGGGCCTTCTGGCCCCGGAGAATCGCCGGCACCGGCCGTCGCCCCTCGTCCACAGCTGAGCTCACCGATCTCTCCCGTCGCTGGCCATATGCAGACCCCGGGGGACAACACTTCCCGGCGTCGACCTGCGCGAGGGCGGGCGGCTCGCCCAGGTCGGCCATACGGGGCGGTGGTGTCCCTCGAACGACGCAACGAGGCCGGCTGGTTCACTCAGACGGCGGGGGGGGCGGCTCGACCACGAGAAGGCGCTCCGACCGCGTGCGGACCGGCACGGAAACATCTGGACGAATAGCATCTGCGCGTACGCGTTCGAGCCCCGGCCGCACCAGGCCGAACCACTGTGCCCTTCGGGCGCCCGCCGACATTCCAGCTGCCGGTCAAGCCGAGCACATGACGCGGGACACCCCCCCCTGCTGCACTCCCGCCGCCGTAGGGGGCCCGGCGAACGCGTCCGGTGACGCCTCCAAATTCCACGGATGAGGGAACCCGCGGGGCCGGTGTAGCCCCCACCAACGGGGCTGAGGCCACGCCCACAATCCCTTGTGCGCCGCCTGCTTGCCACGACCGACGGACCGCGCCGACGGCGCGGGACCGATCGGGTGAACCTCCCGGCGGGGTTTGGGCCGGCCGAGTGACCGTCACACCGACGCCGAACGGCAGCGGTGCGCACGCCAGGTGCGCAGCGATGCCACGTGGTATCACGTCGGGCAGACGCCGGTGAATCACCACGTTTCCGACGGACATCGATGCCGAGGAGTTGATTCGCAATGTCGGCCGATAGTCCCGTCGGAGCACCGGGGGCGTCATCGACTGATCCCTTCGCCCAGGTCAGGACTCGCGGCTACATCGGGCTCCTGATCATGGCGGCGGTGCTCGGAGTGCCGATCTCCGCAGGCGCGTACGGCTTCCTCGCGCTGGTCGATGCGCTCCAGCCCTGGACCTACACCGCCCTGCCCAAGGCGCTGGGTTTCCGGGGGACCCCACCCTGGTGGCCCCTTCCACTGCTCGCCGTGGCAGGACTGCTGGTCGGAGTGACCATCCGCTACCTTCCCGGGATCGGCGGCCACAAGCCGGCCGAGGGGCTGTCGACGGCGGGCCCGCCGAAACCGCGTGAGCTTCCCGGAGTCCTCCTCGCGGCCGTGGCCACGCTGGGCCTCGGCGCGGTCCTCGGGCCCGAGGCGCCGCTCATCATGCTCGGCAGCGGCGTCGCCCTCTGGCTGGTACGCCTGCTCAAGCCGGACATGCCCCCGCAGGCCGGGGCCGTCGTCGGAGCCACAGGAAGCTTCGCAGCGGTCAGCACCCTGCTCGGGTCCCCCATCACCGGTGCCTTCCTGCTCATGGAGGTGTCGGGGGTCGGCGGGCCGATGCTCGGGGTCGTGCTGGTGCCGGGCCTTCTCGCCGCCGGCATCGGTTCGCTCGTCTTCATCGGCCTGGACAACTGGACCGGTCTCGGTACTTTCTCGCTGGCCATTCCGGACGTGCCACACGCCAACTCGCCCACCGTCGCCGAATTCGGCTGGGCACTTGTCATCGGACTCGCGATGGCCCTCGTCGGCACGGGCATCCGACGGCTCGCCCTGTGGCTGCAGCCGCGCGTCGAACGGCGCCTGCTTCCCGCCACCGTACTGATGGGCCTGGTGATCGGCGGGCTCGCCATCGCCTACGCCCAGGGCACCGGGAAGGCCGCGACCGAGGTGATGTACTCGGGGCAGAGCGCTCTGGGCCCGCTGCTCGCGAACAGCGCCGATTACACCGTCGGCACGTTGACGCTTCTCGTGGCCTGCAAGGGGCTGGCGTACTGCGTCTCGTTGAGCGCCTTCCGGGGCGGCCCCATCTTCCCCGCGATGTTTCTGGGGGCGGCGGGCGGGATCGCCATGTCGCACCTTCCAGGGCTGCAGCTCATCCCGGCGTTCGCCATGGGCATCGGGGCCATGTCGGTCACCATGCTTAGGCTCCCGTTGACGTCGGTGCTGCTGGCCACCCTGTTGCTGGGATCGCAGGGCCTCACCGTCATGCCTCTGGTCATCGTCGCGGTGGTGGTCGCCTACGTCGTGATGCTCAGGCTCAGCCCGCCTCCGACCGGCAGGTCCCAGGCCGGCGCTCGGACAGGCCCTGCCCCGGCATGACGCACCGCAGGAGTTGCCGGCCGGCGTCGCAGTAGAAGACGCACAGGATCCCCTGCGGACACGAACGGGCCGGCCGCTGACCGTGGGGCCGAACGTCCTCGTCCCCGCTCCACCGCCGAGCGCTCGCGCACTCACGAGGGGCCATCGGTGCCGTGGTGGCCCTTTAGGTGGGTGATCACTGCGGGTTCGGGGTACCACCCAGCATGATCACTGTTGGGGTCGAAGAGGAGTACTTGCTGGTCGACCCGGAGACACTCCTTCCCACACCGCTCGTGCAGGAGGTGCGTGCCACGGCCCGCCTGGCACCCATCGCGGAAGAGCGAGAGGTCCAGGACGAGCTGCTGCAGGCTCAGATCGAAGTCGCCACCCCCGTGTGCACGGCTCTCGAAGAGGTGGGAGGGCATCTTCTGCGGTTGCGTCACGCAGTCGCCTCCGCCGCGCAGGCGAACGGCTGCCGCATCGCCGTCTCCGCCACCTCGCCAGTCAGGAATGCCGTACCCGTACCCATCACCAGCACGGCGAGATATGTGAAGATGCAGCAAGAGGCCCGATTGCTGGTCGACGAGCAGCTGATCTGCGGAATGCACGTCCATGTGGGGATGCCCGACCGCGAGACCGGGGTGGCTGTCCTGAACCGGCTACGCGTCTGGCTTCCCACGCTGCTGGCGATGTCCGCGAACGGCCCCCTGTGGGACGGTCGAGACACCGGCTTCGCCAGCTGGCGCACGATCATCTTCGGCCGCTGGCCGGTCAGCGGCCCACCGCCGCACTTCGCGGGGCTCGCGGACTACGAGGCGCGGGCCGACGAACTGGTGGAATCCGGGCTGATCCCGGACCGGGGGCAGCTGTACTGGCACGCCCGGCTCTCCGAGCGCTACCCGACCATCGAGGTGCGCTGCTGTGACGTGCAACTGGAGGCGGACGACGCGGTCATGCTCGCCAGCGTCGTCCGCGGGCTCGCCGCCACCGCTATCTCCGAGGAAAAGTCGGGAGTCGCTCACACGCCATGCCGACCGGAACTCCTGCAAGCGGCAACATGGCATGCGGCCCGGCACGGGATCAGCAGCACGCTGATGGACCCGAACGGGCGACTGCGAAGCAGCGGGGACGCACTATGCGCGCTCCTGCGGTACATCGGCCCCGCCCTTGAAGACAACGGTGACCACCGCGAGGTGACCTCGCTCGTTCATCGGCTGCTCCAGCGGGGAACGTCGGCCGACCGCCAGCGCCGCGCCCTGGCGGAAGCCGGCCTCCCGGCGGTCGGCGCCCTGATCACCTCAGGAGCCACCACCGCCTGAGTCGCCCGCCGACTGTAACCGGGATGCCCACGGAACCGGGCGTTGCAGGCTCCGCTGGGAATCCTTCGGCCGAGCCGTCCGGATGACGTGCCTGCAAAGCCGGACGCCCCTGGCGGCCCGCGCCGTCGACGAGTTCCGCGGGGCGCAGGGCGGTGAACGGCATCGCGCGGCGCACACGGGCCGCTCGAACCCTGCCCCGCGCGCGGAATCGGGAGGGGTTCTAGAGTTGAAGCAAGGCATGCGGGTGATCTGCGGGCACGCACTGTCACATGTCGTTCACCTGCCCCTTGCAGGATGTGCTGATCTCCCCCGTCGTGGGCACCGCCCGCAGCGTGACGGCCGCCGGCAACACCATCGCGGCACTCGGCACCACCGATGCCGTCGCCGATGCCCAAGGACAGCTCTCGCAGAGCAGGGAGCCGTTCCCGTCCTGTGGGCAGCAGAGCAGGCAGGAGTGCACCGATGTCCCAGAGTGCGACCACCGCGATGCGCGCGGTACCCCACAGCACACCCCAGGAACGCGCGGACCACGGCAAGGAGGCCCGGCGCCGCTCGCCGCGGTCCGGGCACGCCGAGTACCGGCCGTCTCCGGACAGACGGGACCCACTGGCGATACTGGAGGAACAGTCTGCGGCCCGGGTACCCGAGCTGGTCCCCATCCGCTACAGCAGGATGACGGAGTCCCCCTTCCGGTTCTACCGGGGAGCCGCCGCGATCATGGCCTCCGACCTGGCCGGCAGCCCGGACTCGGGAATCACGGCCCAACTGTGCGGGGACGCGCACCTGCTGAACTTCCGGCTGCTGGCCTCTCCGGAGCGTCGGCTGATGTTCGACATCAACGACTTCGACGAGACCCTGCCCGGTCCCTGGGAGTGGGACGTCAAACGGCTGTCGGCGAGTCTCGTCATCGCCGGCCGGGCGAACGGATTCGACGACGCCGAGCGCGCAGGCATCGTGAGCTCTGCCGTGCTCTCGTACCGCGAGGCGATGCGCGGCTTCGCCGGCATGGGCAACCTCGACGTCTGGTACGCGAAGATCGACGCGGACCGCCTCGAAGCCCTGACCACCGGTCGGCTCGGCAAGAGCGGGCGGAAGAAGCTGACCGGTGCCATGGCGAAGGCCCGCACGCATGACACCCTGCAGGTCTTCGACAAACTCACGGAGCTGGTCGACGACCGGCCGAGGATCGTGGCGGACCCTCCACTGCTGGTACCGCTCGCGGACCTGCTGCCGGACGCCGAGCGCAGCACATTCGAGCGCCGGCTCCGCCGGCTGGTCGAACGCTACGGCCTCACGATGGCGAGTGACCGGCGAGCGCTCCTGGAGGACTACCGGCTGGTCGACGTGGCCCGCAAGGTGGTCGGCGTCGGCAGCGTCGGAACCCGCTGCTGGATCCTGCTGCTGCTCGGCCGCGACGGCCAGGATCCTCTCTTCCTACAGGCCAAGGAAGCCGACACCTCCGTGCTCGCCGCCCACATCGGCGCGAGCAGATACCGCAACCAAGGCGAGCGCGTGGTCTCCGGACAGCGGCTGATGCAGGCGGCGAGTGACATCTTCCTCGGCTGGGAGCGGGTGGACGGGATCGACGGAAAGCAGCGCGACTTCTACATCCGCCAGTTGCGCGACTGGAAGGGCATCGCCCTGCCTGAGACGATGTCCCCCGCACAGTTGCAGACGTTCGGCGAGGTGTGCGGCATCACCCTCGCCCGTGCGCACGCGCGGTCGGGCGACCGGATCGCGATCGCCGCGTACCTGGGCCGCAGCGAATCCTTCGACCGGGCGGTCGCCGCATTTGCCGAGGCCTACGCCGATCAGAACGAACGCGACCATCAAGCTCTGGTCGACGCTGTCCACGCAGGCAGGCTGCCCGCACAGGAACTCCCCACAGCCTGACCCAGTCGACACAGCCGGCGCCTGGCCACACCGGGGCCCACCGGTGCTCGCGCCGCACTCGCTCCGGCCCGCCCCGCTACCGGCGATCGAGGCCCGAACCATGAGCCCACGCCGTCAGGTCGAGTTCACGCGGTGCCGGAAATCAGGCCTGGCGGAAAGGGACAATAGCGTGTGGGGAACGGAACCTCGATGATCAGCAGTCTTGGCGGACCACCTGACCAACGAGACTCCGTTGCCCGTGTTCCGACTTGACGCCTGCGCCCCTTGCCACCAGCGGAAATACGTTAACTATCCGGCATTGGGTCAAGGCCCCAGCACTGGCGTCAATGCCGAATCGCGCCACCGCTGTGTGCGGATCAGGGAAGAACGGCAAGACGACCCCCAGACACGCACGGGGCCTGCGGGCTCGTCGGTTCATCGGGCAGCCACGAGCGACCGGCGGACCAAGGTCTCGGGCCAGATGCGGGCACCACCAGTACACGAAGACCCTGCTCTGACCAGCAGGGCATGGGGTCAAGTCACCGTTGCGGAGCGGGCGGCCGGCGACATCGCCCACTGCCGTCACTGAGGTCAGCAACGACGGGACGTGATCGGGACCGATGCTGACCACTTGCTGACCTGGACCCCGAAAGCACGGCTCTGACCTGCGCGAATGCCCAAATACTAGGTGTTGGACTTGAACATGGTGCGCAGCATCGAGGTACTCCTGGATCTAGGCTCCCTGCCTGCGTTTCTGCAGGTCAAGTGCGGTTTTCCCACCCTATTGCACGTCGCGGCCCCGGTCGGCTCCCCGCAGCACCACGGCGACGGAACCAGCCTACGCAACCGCCCGCGCCCACCCTCGGCCGGCGTCGTGTTCGACGGCCGCCGGCCGGCGTCGCGTTCAGGTCCCGGACCGGCCCCACGGGCTGTCCCAGGTCTCGGCGATCTCCGCCGAGCGCGCGAAGTGGCCGGCCGCGTCCGCGTCCCGGCCCAGGAGGGCGGCCAGTTCGCCGAGGGTGTACGCGACCGGCCGGACGGCGACGGTGAAGCCCGAGGACGGCGGCGCCGCGTCCCGGTACGGAAGCAGTTCCGCGTACAGCTCCTTCGCTCCCCGGGACTCGCCCAGGGCCACCAGGGTCATGGCCCGGAAGGTGCCGAACACCTTGAAGAAGTAGTTCGCCGGCAGCGGCCCGCTGCGCGCCAGGACGGCGCGGGCCTCGTCCGGCTCGCCGCCGTGTGCCAGCGCCACGGCCAGGATGTCGCCGGCGAGGGGACCGAACTCGGCGAAGAGGCGGCGCGCCCACGGCACCGCCTCCCCCAGCCGGCCCTCGCTCGCCCGCAGCGTGGTCGTGGCGATGGCGAGGTAGCCGCCGGCGTGCGGGGAGCCCTGCCGGGCCATCCGGGCGGCGGCCCGTCCGTACATCCGGTCGGCGTCCTCGGTCCGGCCCGCGATGTGCGCGAGGGTGGCCAGGACGCTGTCGCCGACCGTCTCGGGCTGGGCCAGGCCGTAGCTCCGCGCGTACGCCACGAACTCCTCCACCAGGGTGTGGACCGCGGCGACGTCCCCCCGGGCGGCGGCGGCCGTGGAGCGTGCGAAGAGCCCGTACCAGCGGTGGTCCGGCAGGTCCCGCTCGGTGGCGAGCTGCTCCAACCGCGCGCCCAGTTCGGCGCGTTCGGGCCACTCCAGGTCGGCGTCGAGTTCCTTGATCAGGGCGGCCAACGACGCCGCCCGCAGCGCCGGATCACCCAGTTCGTCCGCGAGCGCGAGGGCCTCCCGGGCCGCCGCGCGCACCTTCGGGTCGCGGGTGTCGGACAGCTCCGCCGCGTACGCGCCGAGCAGCCGACCCCGGTCGGCCGGCGCCAGACCGGGCCGGACCAGCAGCCCTTCGAGCAACGTCACGACGGGCCGGTCCACGACCCCATAGGGCCGGGTCTGCCACGGGGTCGGGTCCCGCCAGTCCGTGAACGCCCGTACGAGCAGGTCCTCGCGGCCCGCCGCGACCGCGTGCCCGACGGCGGTGCCCCGGGTCGTCCGGGCCGCCGTGACGGCCCCGGCGCGCACCTGGGCGCGGAGCAACCGGCCCAGCAGTTCGGCCCGTTCGGCGTCGCGGTCCGCACCCGGGGTCATCGGGACGCGCTCGAAGCTCGCGACGGCGTCGACGAGCAGGGCGGCGGCGCTCTCGTAGGCGTAGCGGCCCTCGGCGAGCCCGGCCGCCCGCACGCAGTGGGCCACCGCGCGTGCGGCGGTGGCCACGGAGCCGGCCCGGACAAAGTGATGGGCGAGCGAGGACACGTCGTCGGACCCGGCCGCCTCCAGGGCATCGCCGATCCGGGCGTGCATCCGGGTGGCGCGTACCCGGCTCAGGTCGGCCAGCAGGGTGTCGCGGACCAGCGCGTGCGCGAACCGGACGCGGCCCGGCGCGGGTTCACCGAGCAGTCCGGCGAGGACGGCCGCCTCCAGCGCGCCGAGGACCCCGTCCTCATCGGTGTCGGCCGTGGCGACCAACAGGTCGAGGGAGGTCTCCCGACCCGCGACGGCGGCCAGCCGCAACACGCCGACGACCGGCTCCGGCAACCGTGCCAGCCGGCGGCGCAGGACGTCCCGGACCCCCTCGGGCACCTCGGACAGGGCGACGAGGGCGCCCTCGCTGCCCAGCAGGCGGGCGCTCTCGCGGACGTGGAAGGGATTGCCGCCGGTGCGTTCGAAGAGCGCGGTCAGCGTCTCGGGGTCGACCGTCGCGCCGCTCACCGCCCGCACCACCTCCGCGACGGCGCCGGCGGCGAGGCCGGGCAGCGCCACCCGGACCGGGGAGCGGCGGGCCACGGCGGCCAGGGTGTCCGCGAGTCGCCCCTCGACCTCGTCGGGCCGGTACGCGCCGACGAGCAACAGGCGAGCGGGTGGCGGCAGTTCCGCCGTGGCCGCCAGCAGCGCAAGCGTCTCGGGCTCCGCCCAGTGCAGGTCGTCCAGGACCACGCAGACGGGCCGTTCCCGGGCGGCCTCGCACAACCAGGCTCCGACGGCCCGGTGCAGCCGGAACCGTCCGGCGGCGGCGTCCTCGCCGCCGATCCGCGGGGCGGCCGGGGCGACCGGGGCATCGGCGAGCAGGGGTTCCACGACGGGGGCCACCCCGGGCGGGGGCGGGGCCTCGGCCGCGACGGCACGCAGGGCCTCGACCCAGGGCCAGGCGGGCGGGGCGCCCTCGGCGTCGGTGGCGCGGCCGTGGGCGACGAGCCAGCCCTCGCCGCGCAGCCGGGCGCGGAGCCGGCTCAGCAACGCCGACTTGCCGAGCCCGGCCTCACCGGCGACGAGGGCCACGACCGGCCCGCCGGCGAGCGCCCGCTCCGAGGCCCGGCCCAGCGCCGCCAGCTCGGACTCCCGCCCGACGAACAGGGCCTCGGGATCGCCGAACGCCCATGCACCGGGCGCGGATTCGGGTCCGGGCTCGGGTACGGGCCCGGGTCCAGGCTCGGGTCCAGGCTCGGGTACGGCTCCGGCACCCCACTCGGCCCCGCCCCGGACTCCGTACGCCGCTGCGGGCTCGACCGCCGGCCCGACACCACTCCGGGCGACGTGTCGGGCCGGGGCGCCGACGCCGGCTCCGAACCCGCCCCTCGGCAGCGCGGCCGGCGGCGGGCCGGGCGTGGGGCCCGGCGCCGCCGGGGATCGGGTCGGCGGGCGGGCTCCCGCGCCCCTCCCGGGACCTTTGAGGACCGGGCCTCGGCTACCGCGGCCGGGGTCCGGTGTGGCGCTGCGGGCCTCGGGCGTGGCACCGCGAAGGTCGGGCGTGGCGCCGCGAAGGTCGGGCGTGGCGCCGCGGGCCTCCCGTAGCGGTCCGTCCTCTTGGGCCAGGATGGCCCGTTCGAGCGCGACCAGCGCCGCCCCCGGGTCCAGGCCCGCCTCCTCGGCCAGCACCTCGCGCGCCCGCCGCAGCGTCGCGAGGGCATCGGCCTGCCGACCGGCGGCCAGCAGGGCCAGCGCGTGCAGCCGCCACCCCTCCTCACGCAGGGGCTCCTCACGGGTGAGGAGCGCCGCTTCGGCGACCGCCCCCGAGGGATCCGGTGCGCGCAGTCCCGCCCGGATCTTCAACTCCCGCGCTTCGGACCGGAGTTCGTCGAGCCGCAGGATCTCGGCATGGCTCCACCGCTCGTCGGCCGCGTCCGCGTACGCGGACCCCCGCCACAGCGCCAGCGCCTGCTCCACCAGGGCCCGTGCCTCCTGCGGGGCCTCGTCGAGCCGCGCGCGGGACGCGCCGAGCAACCGCTCGAAGCGCCAGGCGTCGACCCCGTCGTCCGGCAGCCGCAGCGCGTACCCGGGGGGCGAACTCACCAGCAGCCGCGCCGCCGCCCGCGGGGCCCGGCCCGGCTCCAGCAGGCGGCGCAGGTTGGACACGTAGGCCTGGAGCGAGGCGACCGCCCGCGCGGGGGCGGCGCCCTGCCAGAGCTCCTCGATCATCCGGTCGACGGACACGACGCGGCCCCGCGCGGAGACCAGCAGGGCCAGGACGGAGCGCTGCCGGTGGCCGCCGAGCGGCAGGGGTTCACCGTCCCGCTCCGCCTCGAAGCTGCCGAGTACGCGTATGTACACCATGACGCGGTCCAACCTAGGCCCGGAGCCCACGACTCCGCCCCACTGGTCCCGTGTGACGCTCCCCCGACCTTCCAAGTCCCTTCCAAGAGCGTTCCATGAGCCGGCCGCCAGTCTCTTCCCATGAAGACGACGAGGACGACCCCGAGGCAGCCGGCGCCCACCACGGCCCCGACTCCGGCCCCCCGCCCCGACACCCACGAGATGGTGGTCATCCACCGCGGTCTGCGCCGGGAAGCCCGCCTGCTGGTGCGGATGATCGCCGAGGTGGCCCCGGGGGACACCGCACGTGCCCGGGTCCTGGCCGACCACTTCCGCATCTACCGGCTCGGGCTGCACCAGCACCACACCGGCGAGGACGCGTACCTGTGGCCGCCCCTCCTGGCCCGCGTGGACCTGAAGGCCGACGTGGTCCTGCGCATGGAGGCCCAGCACGAGCGGGTGGCCGCGACCCTGGTGGCCGTCGAGGCCGCCGTGACCGCCTGGGAGGCCGGCGCCGGCGAGACCGAACGGGACACGCTGACGGCGCTGCTCGCCGAACACCGGGCCGTCCTGGTGGAGCACTTGGACGAGGAGGAGAAGTCGCTGCTGCCGCTCGCCGCGGAGCACCTGTCGGTGTCCGAGTGGAAGGCGATGGGCGAGCACCTCGTGGCGACCACGCCCAAGCCCGAGCTGCTGTTCCTCCTCGGTGTGGCCCTGGAGGAGGCCGACGCGCAGGAGCGTGCGGCGATGCTCCGCGGGCTGCCCCTGCCGGGCCGGCTGATCTGGCACCTCGTCGGCCGGCCGGCGTACGCCCGGAAGGTCCGTTCCCTGCGCCGGGGCCACCGCTGACCCCTACTCGCCCGCCCCCTCCCCCATCAAACTCCAGGAGAGTCGTCATGACCGTCAAGAAGCTCGCCACCGTCCTCGCCGGCCTCGGGGCCGCGTTCATCCTCTACGTCGGCGTCTCATACCTGATCGCGCCGCAGTCCATGGCCTCCGACTTCGGCGCGCCCACGTGGCCCCGGCACGAGGGCACCGCCTTCCTGGCCGCCAAGGGCGTACGGGACATCGCGACCGGGCTCGTCATCGTGGCCCTCCTGTTCACCGGGCAGCGCCGTGCCCTCGGCTGGGCGATGGCGGCGATCGCCTTCGTACCGCTCGGGGACATGACGATCGTGCTCGGCAGCGGCGGACCGGCCTCGACGGCGTACGGGATCCACGGAGCCACCGCGGCGGCCGTGGCGCTGACCGCGGCCCTGCTGCTGCGCGAGCCGCCCACCGCCGAGGCGCCGACGGGTTCCCGCGCCTCGGCCGGGACCCCCGCCCCCTGACCTCCCGCACCGCCGCCCCGCACGCCCCTGCCGAGGAGACGACGCCATGTCCTTGATCGTGCCCACCTTCGACGACTCCGTGGTCGTCCGGGCCGCCGACGCCGAGACCGTCGGCGCCGCCCCCACCACCCTGCGCCTGCTCGCCGACAGCGGCTCCACCGGCGGCGCCCTGTCCGCCCAGCGGGTGAGCCTGCTCGACGGGGCCAACGGCGCCGCACCCCACCACCACACCCGCTCCGCCGAGCTGTTCTACCTGCTGGACGGCACCGCTCAGCTCCTGTCCGGGGAGCAGGTCGTGACGGCGGAACGCGGCGACCTGGTCATCGTCCCGCCCGGCCTGCCGCACGCCTTCGCGGCGGCCCCGGGCGAGGACGCCGAGATCCTGATCGTCATCACCCCGGGCGTGGAACGCTTCGAGTACTTCCGCCACCTGGCGCGGATCGCCTACGGCAAGGTCCCCCCGGAGTCCCTCCTGGAGGTCCAGGAGCTCTACGACACCTACTTCGCGGAAAGCCCGACCTGGAACCGGACCCGGACCCGGACGTGACACTCCGTCGTGTCCGGTCCGCGCAGTACCGTGGGGCCGGAGGCAGGGTGAGGTTCGGGGGACGGGTGGGCATCGCGGATCACGCGCAGTGGGACCGGGGGTTCCCGGTGCGGTACCTCCTGGTGCAGGAGGACGAGGACGGCGTCGAACGGCTCTGGGGGCGGTGCGCGGGAGTCGAGGGGTTGTTCGTCGACCCGGTCCCGCTGCCCCGGGAGGTCCTCACGCTCCGTGGTTGCGACCCGACCGGCCCCCTGGCCGACGCCCTCGCCGGGCCCGACGTGTCGGGCCGGGGTCTGGGCGACCTGTGCGTCGAGGTCGGGGACGGGGAGCGGCCCGTGCAGTGGTGGACCCTGGTGGACGCGGTCGTGGTGGCCGGGTTGCCACACCCGGGCGACCCCGCGCTGTACGACGTCGTCCTCGGCGCCGGCGTCATCGTCGAGGAGCGGTTCGCCGGGCCTCCCGTCGCGCCGCGCTTCGAGCTGTTCGCGCCCGGGGCGGGCGCGGGCCGGTGCGCCGCCGTGGACGGCCTGTTCGCGCCGCGAGCCGAACCGGCCCCCGTCCCCTTGGAGTTGATCGGCTGCGAGGCCGTGGAGCCGCTGCTCGTGGGGACGCAACGGCCACGCCGGTGGAGCGGCGGGGCGGCCCGTCTCCTGGTCCTGGACCGGCACAGTGCGGTGATGGCCTCCCGCGGCGTGGACCTGGCCGTCAGCGGCGCGCGACCGTCCGTGCTCGGCGCCGGGTTGGAGGACATCACCCTCGCCGACGGCGGCGGGGACCGGCCTCCGCCGGCGGTCCGCCCAGTATGGGAGCACTGGTACCGGGGCGCTCCGACGGAGCCCAACCAGTGGGCGCCGTACGACGCTCGGGGCCGGACCGAGTGGCTGGAACTCACCACCCGCGCCTGGCGGGCGCGCTCGGACGCCCCGGACCGGACCGGTGGTGAGCACCACCTCGACGGGCGGTTCGTCACGGACGTCCCCGGTCTGTACTGCGCGGTCGCCGAGGCCCTCGTGGGGCCCGGCCGCTACTTCGGCCGGGAGTGGAACGCCTTCAGGGACTGTCTGGGCGGCGGTTTCGGTGTCGCCCCGCCCTTCACCCTGATCTGGCACGACTCCGATGTCGTACGCCGCGCGCCCGCAGGCGTCACGGCGGGTGTCACAGCGGGCCCGGACGGCGTCCTCCCCCTCTTCGAGGAGGTCGTGCGCCTCCTCGAACGGGGTGGGGTCACCGTCGTGCTCCGGTGACGGTCCCCACACCACCGTAGGTCCCCGGCACACGGGCCGCGCGGCGAGGCCCCGCGCAGGCGTGCGTCCTCGGCAGCGGGCCCGGGATCAGGGGTCGGGGTGCGCGGGGCCGGGGTCGGCCTCGTGGTGCGCGGGGTCGATGGCCTGCTCCGTCCAGATGGTCTTCCCGTCGCCGGTGAAGCGGCTCCCCCACCGGTCGGCGAGTTGGGCGACGAGGAAGAGCCCGCGCCCGCCCTCGTCCGTGTCCCGCGCGCGGCGCAGGCGCGGCTGGGTGCTGCTCGGGTCGGACACCTCGCAGACGAGCACCTCGTCGAGGAGCAGTCTGAGGCCCACTGGGCCGCCCGCGTAGCGGATGGCGTTGGTGACCAGTTCGCTGACGACGAGTTCCGTGACGAAGGCGAGGTCGTCGAGCCCCCACGCGGCGAGCCGGTCGACGACGGCCTCGCGGGCGTGCGCCACCTCGGCCAGGTCGGCGTCGAACTCCCAGGTGGCGATGCGGTCGGGCGGAACGCGGCGGACCCGGGCCAGCAGCAGGGCGACGTCGTCGTCGGGGACCTCGGAGACCAGGGAGCCGAGGACCTGGTGGCAGACCTCCTCCAGGGGGAGGTCGGGGGTGGTGGCGGCGAGGCGCTCGCGCAGTGCGGTCATGCCGTCCTCGATGTCGCGGCCCCGGTTCTCGACGAGGCCGTCGGTGAAGAAGGCGAGCGTGCTGCCGGCGGGTACGTCGAGTTCCGCCACCTCGAACGGCATGCCGCCGACGCCGAGCGGCGGCCCGGGCGCCATCTCCAGGTAGTGCGCCCGGCCCCGCGCGGAGAGGACCACGGGTGGCGGATGGCCGGCGCCTGCGGCCGTGAGCCTTCCGGTCACCGGGTCGTAGACGGCGTAGAGGCAGGTCGCGCCGATGACGGCGAGCTCCGAACGGGAGGCGCCGCTCGCGCGCTCCATCGCGAAGCCGAGGACCAGGTCGTCGAGGTGGGTGAGGATCTCGCCCGGGTCCAGGTCCAGGTCGGCCAGGGTCTGGACCGCCGTGCGCAGCCGCGCCATGGCCGCGGTGGCGTCGAGGCCGTGGCCGACGACATCCCCGACCACGAAGGCCACGCGCAGGGAGGGCAGGGGGATCACGTCGTACCAGTCCCCGCCCACTCCGACGCCGCCGCCCGCCGGCTGGTAGACCCCGGCCGTCCGGGCGCCCGTCAGGTCCAGGGCCGAGCGCGGCAGCAGGCTCCGTTGCAGGGCGAGGACCGAGCGGTGCTCCCGGGTGAAGCGGCGGGCGTTGTCCACGCCGAGGGCGGTACGGGAGACGACGTCCTGGAGGAGGGCGGCGTCGCTGTCCTCGAAGGCGGCGAGCGGGTCGGAGCGCCAGACGGTGACGCAGCCGAGGATCAGGCCCCGGGCGTAGAGCGGGACGGCGATCGAGGACCGGGCGTCGCGCGGGACGAAGGACCGCAGGGCCGCGGGGTCGGCGCCCAGGGCCGTACGGAGCGCCCCGATGTCGGTCACCAGCACCGGGCTGCCCGCCATCAGCGGTCTCATCAGCACGTTGTCCGGTACGGGCGGCAGGGCCTCGCCCTCGGCCAGGAGGCCCTCGACGGTGACCCCGGGGCTCCGCGCGATGGCGATCCGGCGCAGGCGGACGTCCCCGCCGGCGGCGAGTTCCGGGGGTTCGTCGCCCGCGAGCACCGGCTCGGCGAGGTCCACCGTCGCGAGGTCGGCGAAGACGGGCACGAGGAGGTTCGCGAGCGAGCGCGCCGTGTCCTCGACGTCCAGGGACGCTCCGATGGTCGCCGCGGCCGCGTGGGAGAGCTCCCGGCGGCGCCGCTCCCCCTCGCGGCGGGCCGCCGAGGAGCCGTCCTCGGTGGGGGTCACGAGGACGAGCCACCGGCCGGCGGCATGATCGTGACCGGGGGCGCTGTCCGGCACGGGGGCACCGACGGGGCTCCCCGGGAGGGGGCCCGGGCCGCACTCCGACGCCGCGTCCTCCATGAGGTCCGAGGCGATGGGTGTCAGGACGCAGTCCAGGGTGACGGCCGGCCCGGCCCCGGCGGGGATCACGACGTGGCGTCGGCCGCCGGTCCCCAGGCGCGGGAGCGCGTCCGCCAGCGGTGCGTAGACCTCGCCCGGCTCACACGCCATGAGGGACGAGCCCGTCGTCGTGCAGGACAGGACCACACCGCGGTGATCGAGGATGACCGCCGCAGTGTCGCCGACGGGGGCGGAGTCCGAACTCTGACCGCCGCTGTCCGATTCGCGCATGTCGCCTCGCTCGTCATTGCCGGCAGCCTTCATTATCGTCCGGCCCCCGCCCGGGGGCGACAGGGCCGGCCGGGGGCCTCCCACCCGGCGCTCCGCCGCTTGTCGTCCGTTGTTCACAAGACGGTCACATAGCCGCCCACCTGGGCATCTACCCCCGCATAAAAGGAGGCCCCGCTTCCGATGCCCCAGGCAACTACGGTGTCCATCAGGTGAGTTACTCACCAGACTTCGTGGAACGACGGTCACTCTTCGGGTACGTTCCATCACGTCGCCGCCACACCTTGGGCACAGGGCCCCTAGGGACTCGCGGCGCAAAGGACCCGACACCTGTTGACGACAGCGACCGAAGTCTTCACAGTCCGGCCGTACACCTCTCACTGCCAGGTGATCCACACCGAGGGCGACCACGCGGTCATCGGCATCTCGCCCGGTAACAGCTACTTCTCCGCCCAACGTGTGATCGATCTGGCCCAGTGGGGCATGCACAACTTCCGTCAGGTCGACATCATTTACACCGACCTGCACGTCGCGGACATGTACGAGGCCCTCGGATACGACGAGGACGAAGCACGACGCAAGGCGGTCAAGAACCTGCGCGGAGTCCGCGCCAAGGTGAACAACGCCGCCGCCGAGGTCGACCCCGACGGCACCCGTCTGCGCGCCCGCCCGATGTCGTCCCTCACCGACATCCCGGCGTACCGGACGATCCGCAGCGGCCTGAACACGCTGCTGGAGACCGACCCCGAGTTCCGCACCATCTGCAACTCCCTGATCGACTCGTTCCTCTCCTCCAAGGTGTTGAACGGTCAGACGGCCACCAGCCGTCAGCGCGAGGTCTGCCTCCAGTACGTCTGCGCGGAGGCGCCGCTCTTCCTCGACACGCCCGCCATCCTGGGCGTGCCGTCCTCCCTGAACTGCTACCACCAGCTACTGCCGATGGCGGAACTGCTCTACTCGCGCGGTTCCGGTCTGCGCGCCTCGCGCAACCAGGGCCACGCCATCATCACCCCCGCCGGAGGCGAACCCGATGACCACTGACACCATCCTCGACTTCCCCTTCTCCGCGCGCGGCGACCGCATCCCCGCCGAGGTCGAGGCACTCCGCTCCGAGCCGATCAAGAAGGTCCGCACGATAGCCGGCGACGAAGCCTGGCTCGTATCGTCCTATGAGTACTGCAAGTTGGTCCTGGAGGACCCCAGGTTCAGTCTCAAGGACACCTCGGCCCCCGGTGCGCCGCGCCAGTACGCGCTGACGATCCCGCCCGAGGTCGTCAACAACATGGGGAACATCACCGGTGCGGGGCTCCGCAAGGCGGTGCTGAAGGCGATCAACCCCAAGTCGGGCGGGCTCACCGACTGGATGCGCGCCCACGCCTCGGCGCTGGTCGACGACATCCTGGCCTACGGGGCGCCCGTGGACCTGCGCAGCCAGTTCACCAACCCCTACGCCGAGAACCTGCACTGCCGCATCCTGGGCATCCCGCAGGCCGACGCCCCGCGGCTGGCCGCCAGCCTCGACATCGCGTTCATGAACTCGGCCTGCCCCGTCACCGGCGCCAAGCTCAACTGGGACCGTGACATCGCGTACATGATCGAGCGGCTCGACGACCCGGCCACGACCGGCCTGATCGCCGAGCTGGCCGCGCTGCGCGAGGACCCGGACTACGCGCACCTGACGGACGAGATGCTGGCCACGGTCGGCGTGACGTTCTTCGGGGCCGGGGTCATCTCGACCATGGGGTTCCTCACCATGGCGATCTTCTCGCTGCTCCAGAACCCCGACGTGTGGGAGCAGTTGCGCAAGGCTCCGGAGAAGATCCCCGGCGCGGTGGACGAGTTGCTTCGCGTCAACCTCTCCATCGCCGACGGTCTGCCCCGGCTGGCTCTGGAGGACGTGACCTTCGGCGACGTCGAGGTGAAGAAGGGCGAGCTGATGCTCGTCCTGGTCGAGGCCGCCAACACCGACCCGTCGGTGTTCCCGGACCCCGAGGTGGTCGACATCGACCGGGAGAACGCCGCGCAGCACCTCTCCTTCGGCGGCGGTTCGCACTACTGCCCCGCCACCGCCCTCGGCAAGCGGCACACGGAGCTGGCCATCGAGGTGCTCCTGGAGAAGATGCCCAACCTCCAGCTCGCGGTGCCGGTCGACCAGCTCGTCTGGCGCACCCGCTTCATGAAGCGCCTCCCGGAGCGCATGCCCGTCCTCTGGTAGTCGCCCCCGACCGGTTCCCCGGTCCCCCCGGCCACAGGGGGGCCGGGGGGACCGAGAACACGACGAGGCCCCGCGGTCACCTGGTGACCGCGGGGCCTCGTCGTGTGGTGCGGGGGTCGGGCGGGGTCAGGCCGCCGGGACCGGGAAGGTCGGGTACTCGACCCCGGAGACGTGCTGGACGACCCGGATGACCTGGCAGGAGTAGCCGAACTCGTTGTCGTACCAGAGGTAGAGGATGGCGTTGTCGCCGTCGACCTTGGTGGCGCCCGCGTCGACGATCGAGGCGTGGCGCGAGCCGATGAAGTCGCTCGACACGGCGTCGGGGGCGGTGGTGAAGTCGATCTGCCGCTTGAGCGGCGAGTGCAGCGAGACGTCGCGGAGGTAGTCGAGGACCTCTTCGCGGGTGGTCTCGCGGCCGAGCCGCAGGCTGAGGATCGCGATCGAGACGTCCGGGACCGGCACGCGGATGGAGCTGCCGCTGATCGGCGCCTTGAGGTCCGGGAGGGCCTTGGCCACGGCGGAGGCGGCCCCGGTCTCGGTCATGACCATGTTCAGCGGCGCGGAGCGACCGCGGCGGTCGGCGCTGTGGTAATTGTCCAGCAGGTTCTGGTCGTTGGTGAACGAGTGGACGGTCTCCACGTGGCCGCGCAGCACGCCGTACTCGTCGTCCATCGCCTTCAGCGGCGGGACGATCGCGTTGGTCGTGCAGGAGGCGCAGGAGATGATCTGCTCGTCCGGCTTGATCATGTCGTGGTTGACGCCGTGGACGATGTTGGGGACGTCGCCCTTGCCCGGGGCCGTCAGGACGACCTTGTCGACGCCGGGGCGCAGGTGCTTCGAGAGGCCCTCGCGGTCGCGCCACTTGCCGGTGTTGTCGATGAGGATGGCGTTCTTGATGCCGTACGCCGTGTAGTCGACCTCGGTCGGGTCGTTGGCGTAGATCACCTTGATCGAGTTGCCGTTGGCGATGATCGTGCTGCTCGCCTCGTCGACGGTGATCGTGCCCTGGAACTGGCCGTGGATCGAGTCGCGGCGCAGCAGGGAGGCGCGCTTGACGATGTCCTGGTCGCCGCCGCCGCGCACGACGATGGCGCGCAGGCGCAGCCCGTTGCCGGAGCCGGCCTTCTCGATGAGCAGGCGGGCGACGAGGCGGCCGATGCGCCCGAAGCCGTAGAGGACGACGTCGCGGGACTCGCGGCGCTCGATCTTGTTGGCGCCGGTGGCGCCCACGACGGCCTCGGCGGTGTACTCGGCGACCGACAGACCGCGGTCGTCGGTTTTGTACGTCGCGGCGAGCATGCCGATGTCGATCTGGGACGGGCCGAGATCGAGGGTGGTGAGCGCCTGCAGGAACGGCAGCGTCTCGGTGACCGAGAGCTCCTCACCGTCGATCTGCCGAGCGAACCGGTGGGTCTTGAGGAGGCTGATCACCGACTTGTTCACCAGGGAGCGGCTGTGGAGGAGGACGGTGACGTCCCGCTCCCGCTGCAGCTTCCCGATGATCGGGATCATCGACTCCGCGATCTCCTCGCGGTTTATCCAGTTGGTGAACGAGTCCTCGTTGACAGTCACAGATTTATCTTTCGAGCTAGGCGGCGCTCATATGCTAACCCGCCCTTCTTTTGATCTTTCCGCCGGTATCCCCGGGTAAGGGGGCACACCTGCCGGACCGGTCCGCCGGCGGGCTCCCGCCGCCTGCCGGAACACGACCCGCGCGAAGGGTGACGGCCCCAACCACCGCCTGTCAACAGCACAGTTAAGAAACCCAACAAATTTCGCGAGTCTGGTCCAGACCAGTTGACGGGGGCCCTCCGGGAGCAATAGGTTCCCGGCCACGAGGCGGCCCCCGACGTCATCCCGCGCACCCCCGCCCGGCCCCCGGCCGAGGCGGGATTCCCCCCCGTCCCCCCATGCCCGCGCGCCCTCGTACGTCCCCCACACGGCCGCCCGTCCGACTCCTCGGGAGGTACTTCCCTTGCGCACGCGTACTCGTACCAGAACCCGCACCGGCACCCGGCTGGCCTGCGGCCTCGGCGCCACCCTGCTCGGCGCCGCGGCGGTGCTCACCGCACCCGGCTCGGCCTTCGGCGCCAACCTGCTGTCGAACGGCGACTTCGAGACCGGCTCCACGGCGGGCTGGTCCTGCCCCGGCGGACTGGGTTCGGTGACCGGCTCCCCCGTGCACGGCGGGTCCAAGGCCCTGGCCGGCGCGACGACCGCCTCCGACGTGGCCAAGTGCACCCAGACCGTCGCCGTCCGGCCGAACACCACCTACGCCCTCTCGGCCTGGGTGCGCGGATCCTACGTCTACCTCGGGGTCACGGGCGGCGCCTCCACCTGGACCAACTCCGCCGGCGCCTACTCCAAGCTCACCGTCTCCTTCACCACCGGCGCCTCCCAGACCAGCGCCGAGGTCTACCTCAACGGCTGGTACGGGCAGGGCACCTACTACGCCGACGACATCGCCCTGGACGGGCCGGGCGGCAGCGCCGACACCGTCGCCCCCACCGTGCCCGGGAACCTCACCTCCACCGGCAAGACCGCCACCACCGCCACGCTGACCTGGTCGGCCTCCACCGACAACGTCGGCGTCACCGGCTACGACGTCTACCAGGGCGCGACCAAGGTCGCGACGGCCACCGGCACCGGCGCCACCGTGACGGGCCTCAACCCCAACACGGCGTACGGCTTCTCCGTCCGCGCCCGGGACGCGGCGGGCAACACCTCCGCGGCCTCGAACACGGTCTCCGTCACCACCGACAACGGCACGGTCCCGACCGGCTTCAAGCAGGCCGCCCCCTACCTCTACATGGGCTGGGGCAACCCCCCGAGCGCGACCACGGTGATGAACGCGACCGGCGCGAAGTGGTTCACCATGGCGTTCATCCTCTCCTCCGGCGGCTGCAACGCGGCCTGGGACGGAGAGCGCCCCCTGACGGGCGGCGTCGACCAGAGCACCATCGCCGCCATCCGGGCGGCCGGCGGGGACATCGTCCCCTCCATCGGCGGCTGGCAGGGCAACAAGCTCGGCCCGAACTGTTCCACCCCGCAGGCGCTCGCCGGGGCGTACCAGCAGGTGATCGACGCCTACGGCCTCAAGGCCATCGACGTGGACATCGAGAACACCGACGAGTTCGAGAACGCGGTGGTCCAGGACCGCGTGCTGGGCGCCCTGAAGATCGTCAAGCAGAACAACCCCGGCCTGAAGACCATCCTCACCTTCGGCACGAGCACCACCGGGCCGACCTCGTGGGGCAACCGCCTGATCGAGCAGTCGAAGGCGCTGGGCGCCGACATCGACGTCTTCACGATCATGCCGTTCGACTTCGGCAACGCCTCCACCGACATGTACGCGAGCACCATCAGCGCCGCCGAGGGCCTCAAGACCAAGCTGAAGTCGACCTTCGGCTGGGACGACGCCACCGCCTACGCGCACCTCGGCATCTCCGGCATGAACGGCGTCAGCGACAACCAGGAGGTCACGACCGTCCAGAACTGGACCGGCATCCGCGACTGGGCCAACACCCACCACATCGCCCGGCTCGCCTTCTGGTCCGTCAACCGCGACCGGGGCTGCGCGGGTGGCGGCCTCCAGGAGACCTGCTCGGGGATAGCCCAGAGCGACTGGCAGTTCACCTCCATCACCGCCGGGTTCACCGGCTGATCCCGGACCGGCGGCCGGGGTCCGGGCGGCATCCACCGCCGCCCGGACCCCGGCCGTCGCACGTGGTGGCACGCGCCCGCGGCCCCGCGGGTCCCCGCCCGCGCACGGGTCAGTGGAGGGTCGGTCGGTAGACCAGCTCGTGGACGCGCCCGTCGAGCGTCCGGCTCTCGATCAGCTCCAGGTCGAAGTCGGCCGCGCCCCGGAAGATCGGTTCCAGCCCGCTCCGACCGGTGATGACGGGGAAGAGCGTCACCTGCAAGCGGTCGACCAGGCCGGCGGCCATCAGCGCCCGGTTCATGGACAGGCTGCCGTGCGAACGCAACGGCACCTCGGACTCCTCCTTGAGCCGGGCGACGACGTCCACGGCGTCCCCGCTCACGACGGTCGCATCCGGCCAGTCGAGCGGGCCCTCCAGCGTCGAGGACACCACCGTCGCCGGCATGCTCCTCATCCGCGTGACCCACGGGTCGCGCACGTCGGAGTCCTCGGTGCTCGACGCCAACATCCGGGCGAAGGCCCGGTAGGTGTGGGCGCCGAAGACCATCCGCTGCTCCTCCTCGTAGGAGGCGAGCCGGTGGTCGAGCAACTCGGGGCCCTGCTTGCCCCAGTAGCCGGTCCAGTCGGCGCCGGCGGCGCCGTAACCGTCGAGGCTGGAGAAGACGTCGAAGGTGTAGGTGGCGGTCATGGCGTTCTCCTCGTGTGCGGTGGATCCGTGGACGTGGCCGTATCCGTGCCCGTGCCCGTGTCCGTGCCTGTGTCCGTCGGCGTGCGGCGGACCCGTCACACCCTTGGACCCCGCCCGGCGGCGAAACTCATCGCCACGCCGCCGCAGGGCTCCGACCACCCGAACCGCAGGTCCGCACGGTGGATCCGTTTGTCACGGTCCTGACACAAGCGGTTGTTGAATCTGTTCAAAACCGTGGGACCCGGGCCTACTCTGTCCGCCTCGCCGCCCTCACTTCTCCCGTACGTCCGGGGGCGGCCGACAGGGGAGGGATCCGCATGTCCGACCACGCCGACAAGGCGCAGAACGAAGAGGCCGCCCACGCGGCCACCGCCGGACCGGCGTCCACGACGAACCCGTTCGCCACACCCGGAACCGGGACCGGGCCAGGGGCCACCGCCACGGCTGCCGGACCGGCCCAGGCGCCGCCCGGCCCGCCGCCCGCCCAGGCGCCGCCGCCCGCACCCGGACTGCCCGGCCACGACCCGGCCGCCTGGCACCTCTGGCTGGTGCGGCAACAGCAACTGCGCCTGGATCAGGCGCGGGCCGAAGCCGCCGCGCAGGCGGCGAGGTCCATCAGCGCGCGGGTCAGCCCCGCCCGGGCGGCCCCCATCGGAACCGCCACGCTGGTGGCCGTGCTCGCCGCCGGTCTCGCCACCGCGCTGTTCCTCGGCGACGGCCTGGGGCCCGGGCTGCTGCTCGCGGCGCTGCCCGCCATGGTCGCCGCGTACGTCGCGGCCCGCACCGCCGGCCGCGCACCCCGCCCCTGGACCCTGCTCTGGATCCTCGGCGTCGTGGCCCTGCTCGCCGTCCCCGCCCTACGGGACTCCGCCTGGCCCGCCACGCTCGCCCTGCTCGGCGCCGTCCTGCTGGCCGCGCTGGCCCTGCACGGCAGCCGGAGGTGGCCCGGCGTGCTGCTCAGCCCGCTCGGGTTCCTCCGTACCGCCGTCACGGGTGTGGGCTGGGCCTGGGAGGGAGTGCGCGAGCGCGGGGGCGGCCTGAGCCGGGAGCGCTGGCTGCCCGTCGCCAAGGCGGCCGCGGTCGCCGTCGGCCTGCTGCTGGTGTTCGGCGCGCTGTTCGCGTCCGCCGACGCGGCCTTCGCCGACCTGCTGGGCGACCTCACCCCCGACGTGTCCCCGGGCGACGGCCCGCTGCGGGTCGTGCTGTTCCTGCTCGGCGCGGTCCTCGCGCTCGCCGCCGCACGCACCGCCGCCGCCCCGCACCGTTGGGACCGCGTCACCGTGCCCCCCGGCCGGGCTCGCTCCCGGGTGGAGTGGGCCCTGCCGCTGATCCTGCTCAACCTGCTCTTCGCCGGCTTCATCGCGGTGCAACTGGCCGTGCTGTTCGGCGGCTACGACAGGGTCCTGGAGAGCACCGGTCTGACCTACGCCGAGTACGCGCGCCAGGGTTTCTGGCAGCTGCTCTGGGCCACCGTCTTCGTCCTCGGCGTCATCGCGCTCGCCCAGCGGTGGGCGCCCCGCGGCCGCCCGGGCGACCCCCTCTTCGTCCGGCTGGTCCTGGGCACCCTGTGCCTGTTGACCCTGGTCGTGGTCGCCTCGGCGGTGCGCCGCATGGACCTGTACGTGGACGCGTACGGGCTGACCCGGCTGCGGCTGTCGGTGGTCACCGCGGAGCTGTGGCTCGGGGTGGTGCTCGTGCTGCTCATGGTGGCCGGCCTGGCCGGGGGCCGTTGGCTGGCCCGCGCCGTGACCGCCAGTGCCGCCGCGACCGTACTGGCCTTCGGGCTGCTGTCCCCGGACGGCATGGTCGCCGAGAACCTCGTGACCCGCTACGAACAGGACGGCAAGATCGACCTGTCCTACTTCCAGTACCTGTCCGCCGACGCGGTGCCCGCCCTGGACCGGCTGCCCGAACCACACCGCTCCTGCGCCCTGTTCACCATCAACGAGGAGCTGCGGGAGTCCGCGGGCTCGCCCTGGTACGCCACGAGCCTCGCCGAGTCCCGGGCCCGCGAGATCCTGCGCGCGCGGCCGGTGACGGCCACCCGCCTGGACTGCCGCCCCCTCGGCACGTTCGTCGAGCGCGCGGAGTACTGAGCGACCAACGGACGCCAGGACAAGCCTCGTTGCCCCCTCTCCCCCGACTGCGCCAGGGCGGAGACGGGGCAACGTAGCAGCCTTTCCGGGGGTTGCCGGGATGTTTGTCCGATGGTGATGGTCCTTCCTCAGTGGCGCCACGGCAGGCACTAGCGTCCCGTGGCACCCCGGCAGTGCGGGCAGCACCCGCACGGTGATGTGTACGGCCCCTCGCGCCCCGCACTCCCTGCCGGCCGGTCCACGGAGCAAGGAGGCACTGTGCTGTCATTTCGGCGGCGATCACCCGGCGGCCTGTCGGTGGCCACGAGGTACACGATCGGCAGCGGTGTCGTCATGGCGGCGCTCGCCGTGACACTGATCGCGATGCTGATCCCGGTGGCGAAGTTCGGCGACCGGCCACCCGCCGCGACGGCCGCCGCGGCGTCGGTGGGTTCCCTTCCGGCGAGCGACGACGACGGCGGCGGGATCATGAGCACGGCCTACGGGCCACTGACCCCCGCGGACCGGGACTTCGTCCGCAAGGTCCGCCTCGCCGGCCTGTGGGAACTGCCCGCCGGACGGCAGGCGCAACTGCGCGGTACCCGCCCCTCCGTACGCACCGCCGGGATGCACCTGGTGGAAGGCCACGCGGCGCTGGACCGACAGGTCCTCCAGGTCGGCGAGGCCCTCGGCGTGAACCTGCCCGACCAGCCCTCGGCGCAGCAACAGATCTGGCTGAACCAGCTCTCGCAGGCTCCGGACGACCAGTACGAGCGGTTGTTCGCGCAGTTGTTGCGCCGGGCGCACGGCAAGGTCTTCACCCTGCTGTCGGGGATCCGGGCGCAGACCAGGAACTCGATGGTGCGCGCCCTCGCCACCTCGGCCAACAACACCGTGCTGGACCACATCACGGTGTTGGAGGACACCGGGCTGGTCGATTTCGACGGCCTCTCCGACGCTCCCCCGTCCTCGCGGCCGTCCGCGCCCGCCGCGCCTCCCGCTCCTTCCTCTCCCGTCCGATCGACGAAGTGAAGTGATGACATGAGCCAAAAGGGCCACAGGCGCCCCCGGTTGTCGAAGAAACTCCTGGCCTCGATCGCCGCTCTGGCACTCGGCGGCGGCGGAGTGGCGTTCATCGCCGGCAACGCCTCCGCCGGCCAGGACTCCGGCCGCACCGGACAGGTGACGGCCACCATCGACTGCCCCGACGTGGGCGACAAGCTCACCGCCGTCCCCGACCAGGCCCGCCAGGAGGTGGACGAGAACCTCGCCCAACTCGACGTGCAGGTGGCGGACGCCTATCGGAAGCTCTCCTCGGGCACGGCCCGCGAGGACGCCCTCCTCGGCGGTCTGGAGAAGCAGCGGGGGCAGACCATCGGACGGGTGTCGGAGGCGATAGGCCGGGTCTCCGGCCGTCCTGAGGGGCTGGACTCCCTCAGCTCCTGCGCGATGAAGGAGGCCTCCTCGCAGGAGGACGTTCCCGCGCCCGACGCGGTGGCGGCCGCCGGGAAGGACGCGACCGGCGAGGTGGCCCGCAAGACCGGCCCCGCGAAGAGCGACTTCGTCGCCATCAACAAGGTCAAGCCGAACGTGCGCATACCGGCGGCACAGCGCGGGGCTTCGAAGGGTTCCTTCAGCTCCGAGTGCGGCCGCAACGAGAACGGGCACTTCAACCCGGACAACGTGATCGTCGCGCCGGGCGTCTCCAACGGCGCGCACCACATGCACGACTACGTGGGCAACAAGACCACCAGTGCCTTCTCCACCAACAACAGCCTGGCCGCCTCCGGCACCACCTGCACCAACGGCGACCAGTCCACCTACTACTGGCCGGTGCTGCGCCTGCGCGACGGGAAGGCCGAACGCGACGCCCAGGCGCCGGGCGGCGGCCAGGACGCCAACGTCGGCACGATCCTGCGTCCCAAGCAGGTGACGACGACCTTCAAGGGGAGCGCCGTCGGGCAGGTCACGGCCATGCCCCGGTTCCTGCGCGTCATCACCGGTGACGCCAAGTCCCTGACCAACGGCACGGCGAACGCCAACGCGTCCTGGAGCTGTACCGGCTTCGAGGACCGGCAGTTGAAGGACAAGTACCCGATCTGCCCGAAGGGCAGCGACGTGGTGCGCACCTTCAACTTCCAGAGCTGCTGGGACGGGCGCAACACCGACAGCGCCAACCACCGCACGCACATGGCCTTCGCGGACGGCAACGGGCGCTGCCCGAAGGGGTTCAAGGCGGTTCCGCAGTTGGTGCAGCGGATCGTCTACGGGGTGTCGCCGGGCGCGCGGATCGCCGTGGACAGCTTCCCCGAGCAGTTGCACAAGCCGGTCACCGACCACGGCGACTTCATCAACGTGATGTCGAACGGCCTGATGGCCAAGGCCGTGGGCTGCATCAACGGCGGGCGCACCTGCCGCTGACCGACGCTCCGGCCCCCGGATGAGGGGCCCCCGGTACGACAGACGCCCGGCCCCGGTGGACACCGGGGCCGGGCGCTCGTGTACGTGCGGAGGGGGAGGGATCAGAGGCCGTTGACGCGGGCCATCCGGCCGACGACCAGGGGGGTGAAGTCGGCGGTGACCACGCGCCCGGAGCGACGGCCCGCCCGGGAGTGCTGGCGGCGGACCTGCGCCATGAGGCGCCGGCTGCGCAGGGCCATCTCCAGCTCGAAGCGGGTCCGGGGATCGCGCAGACCGGGGCCGAAGAGCTTCTCCAGCTGTCGCATGCGGTAGCGCACGGTCTGCGGGTGCACGCTCAGGGCCTTGGCGGCCTCGGGGGCACCGCCCCCCTCCAGCCAGGCCAGCAGGGTCACTTCCAGGCGCTCGCTCTGGCGGGGGGTGAGGTCGGCCAGCGGACGCAGCCAACGGGCGGCGAGCGCGTGGGCCAGGGGTTCGTCCTGGAGCAACAGGAGGGTGGAGAGGTGGTCGTCGACGAAGACGGTACGGGCGTCGAGGCCGCCCCGGTTCGGGGTCAGGGCGAGCAGGCGCATCGCCCAGCGCAGCGAGGAGGCGGTGTCGCGGAGGGGCACGGTGTGGCCGACGGCCGCGAGGCGGCCGCGCAGGGGGGCTTCGAGTTCGGCTCGGCTGTCCGGGTCGGGGCTGGGGATCAGCAGGCAGGGCCGGCCGGCGAACATGCCGGCGAGGGCGCCGTCGAGCACGGCGGCCAGTTGCTGGGTCTCGCCGGGGGTGGCGAGCGCGACGCCGCGCACGGCGGTGGGGAGGGGCCAACCGGCGGCTTCGGCGAGTTCGGCGAGCGAGCTCTCGCAGGTGGCCCGGTCGTCGGTGAGGGCCTTGAAGAGTTCCTGACGGGCCCGGTCGACGGGCCCGTTGACGGGGGTGCGCTGGGCGACCACGCCGCGCAGGACCCGGACGGCCCCGGCGGGATGCCGGCCGCCGACGCCGGCGACCAGGTCGCCGAAGTCCTCCTCGACCTCCGCCTCCGCCTCGGCCTCGTCCGGCTCTTCGTCCGACTCTTCCTCCTCCTCTTCCTCCCCTCCCTTCGCGTCGGGGTCCGTGCGGGCGCCCGCACCGCGGGTCGCGTCGGCTTCCGGGGCGGGAGCGGTGGTCCCGTCGCGGTAGCCCAGGAAGGTCAGCAGGGCTTCTTCGACCCGCTGTCGGAGCAACTCGTCACCGATGGCATCGTTGTCATCGATAAGTGCCGAAAATTCCGGAATTCCATGCAGGAGCTCCTCCACTATCTCGGCGGCCAGCGCGGGGAGTTCTTTCCGCAGGACGCGGGTCCACTCGCCTCGGGGGCGGGACCAGATGCGGTTCAGAAGTTCGCACATCGTTTCCTCGTTCTTGCCGGGGTGAGGCCTGTCCAGTGGAGGGGAGACCGGCCCGCCCAGGTTGTCTGCCTCGCCGACAACCTTGCCTGTCAAAAGAGTTGCAGCTCCCGTGCACCGTTCCGGAGGGTTCCGGCCAGATCCGTCCCCGGACTCTCTTCCTCGTTCTCCACGTCGGGGACGCGTACTTGACGGGTGGCACGGAGGCCTGTCGCTGCCTCCACTGGAGGGGAATCTTCCGGGGTTGTTCGACGCGCAGGAGACGCGGTGCGAGAAATTATCACGTTTCGATAAATCCTGTGGAGATGCTGCGTAGCTCCACGATGCTGCTGCACTCCGGCCCCAAACCTCACCTGGGCCCCAGCCCAACGCGGGGACTCCACGGCGGTCCCGGGCCACGATCGACGACAACACCCGGGTGCCGAGCGCCAGGTGGAGGTGCTCGGACACCGGGTGCACAGGAGAACCGGATGCCCTTGCCCCAGCCCCACATGCCCCGCTCGCACAGAGCCCGACCCAGGAGCCGTCACGCGGCGGCCGCTCCTGCCGCCGGGCGGCGGGCCGTTCGGCGGCCCTCCCTGCTCCCCGCCGCCGGACGGCTGCGGCCCAGCGTGGTCAGCGCCGCCGCCGCGGCCCTGGTCTCCCTCGTCGTGGCGGCGCGCGCGGGAGCGCTGACCCGCCTCTGGGACTTCCTCGACTTCGGGGCGGGCGTGCTCTCGCTCGTCTCCCTGACCGCCACCGTCCTGTGGGGGCTGGCGGCCACCGACCGGGCGGTGCTCGGTTCGGGGCACCGACTGCTCGCCCAGGGCGTGCACCGGGGCCTGGCGGTGTCGGGGCTCGGCTTCCTCGCCCTGCACATATGGGTCAAGGTCGCCGAGGCCAGGACGACTCCGGCGGGCGCCGCGGTGCCCTTCGCCGATCCGGACCGGCCCGTCGTCATCGGCCTCGGGACCCTGGCCGGATATCTCTTCGTGTCCGTCGCCGTCTCGGGCGCGGTGCGTAGTGTGTTCGCGACCCGCAGCCGCTCCCTGTGGTGGCGGGCCCTGCACTTCGGCGCCTACCCGGCGTGGGGGGCCTCCCTCGTGCACGGGCTGAAGGCCGGCCGCGCGGCCGACGTGTGGGTGACGGCGGCCTACGGCCTGTGCCTCCTCGGCGTCATCGGCGTCCTCGCCCTGCGCCTGCGCAACCGGCGGCGCGGCGCCGACGTCCGGCCGCCGGCCCAATTGAGCCTGGTGGAGGAACCGGTCCCCCGACGCCGGCGCGTGGAACCGGAGTTCGTTCCGGGGCTGTCCCTGGTGGATCTGGGCACCGCACGAGAGCGGTCGGCATGAGCGGGCTGCCGCGCCCCGGCCTCGGCTCCGTGGGCGCCCCCCGTCTGCTCGCCGGGCTCGACCGGTCCTCCCGGCTCGACCGCGACGCCCATCTGGCCACGCACGGTGCGCTCCCCCGCTACGGCACGGACGAGCTGCTCGCGCTGGCCGCCGACATCGACCTGCGCGGTCGCGGCGGCGCGGGCTTCCCCTTCGTGCGGAAGTTGAAGTCCGTGATCGACTCGGCCCGCAACCGCGAGGGGGGCACCGCCGTCGTGGTCAACGGCAGCGAGGGCGAGCCCAGTTGTCTCAAGGACACCGCCCTGTTGCTGCACTCCCCGCACCTGGTGCTCGACGGCGCGCTGCTCGCCGCCGCCGCGGTGTCGGCGGAGGAGGTCGTGGTCGGCGTCACCCGGCCCGACGTGGAGCGTTCGGTGCGCGACGCCGTCGCGGAACGCGGGCCGGGCGGGCGCCGGGTGCGGGTGACGCGCCTGCCCGAGCGGTTCGTGACGGGTGAGGGAACCGCCCTGACCAGCGGGTTGAACGGCGGAGCGGCGCTGCCGTCGGGCCGGCGGGTGCGGACCAGCGAGCGGGGTCTGGGCGGGATGCCCACCCTGCTGTCGAACACCGAGACCTACGCGCAGCTCGCGGTCGCCGCCCGCCTCGGCGCGCCCGGCTACCGCTCGGTGGGCCTGCCGGACGAGCCGGGCACCGTCCTGCTGACGGTCTCCGGGTCCACCGTCGTCGAGACCCCGACCGGAACCTCACTGGCCTACGTGCTGGACCTGTGCGGCACCTCGCCGGGTCAGGGGGTCCTCGTCGGCGGCTATCACGGCCGCTGGCTGTCGGCCGACTCGGCCCGCGGCGCGGAGGTGTCCCGGCAGTCCCTCACGGCGTGGGGCGCGGTGCTGGGCGCGGGGGCGGTGCTGCCGCTGCCCGAGGACACCTGTCCGGCGGGCGAAGTGGCCCTGGTGACACGGTGGATGGCGAAGGAGTCCGCCGGCCAGTGCGGGCCGTGCGTACGGGGCCTGCCCGCGCTGGCCGACGTACTGGAGGACGCCGTCCGGGGCGGCGGGCGCGGGGCCCTGGAGACGTTGGAGGCGCGGATGCGAGCGGTCCGGCGGCGCGGTGCCTGTAGCCATCCCGACGGCACCGCCTCCTTCGTCGCCTCCGCGCTCACCGCCTTCCCGGAGGAGTTCAGCGACCACGCCCTCGGCAGCGGCTGTGGGCGGAGCGTGCGCGGGGCGCTGGCGCTGCCCGCACCGCAGGACGAGCTCCCGGAGCGCCTCGTCGTGGACTGGACCCTGTGCAAGGGGCACGGGTTGTGCGTGGACATCCTCCCCGACGTCGTACGGCTCGACGCGGACGGCTACCCGTCGCAGGCCTCCATGCCGGTGCCCGTCCCCCTGCGGACCAAGGCCCTTCGGGCGGTGCGCCGCTGCCCCGCGCTGGCGCTGCGCATCCAGGACTGAGGGCGGTGCGCCGGCCGCCCCCGGGGCCGGCGCACGATCACGGGCGGCCCCCGAGTTCATTCTTGGCGCGATATGACAAATTCCCGAGGATATCGGCATCGGCTCACTCGGGCCCCGTATGAATGACGAAGGCAGGAAACGCGGGAAACACACGAAAACGCGGGGCCGCAAGAACGCGGTATTGGATCTGAAGGAGAGATCGTGAAGAAGATGCGTCGTGAGATATTCGCCGGGTCGGCGGTCGCGGTACTGCTGCTGACGGCGGGCTGCGGCCTCTCCGACAAGCCCTCCGGGAAGAATCCCGCCGTGCAGCCGGTCAGCGACAGCAAACAGCTCGGATCGGCCTATCCCGGCGCCGACGCGTACGGATCCGGCGCCGGATCGGGTTACGGCGATGCGAGCGCCTCTCCCGCCGGCGGCGCCGCGAAAAACTCGGCGGCCGGACAGTTGAAGGTCAGCCAGATCGCCAACCTGGGCGCGGCGGTCACCGACGGCGAGGGTTTCACCCTCTACCGGTTCGACAAGGACACCGCCAAGCCCCCGAAGTCCGCCTGCGAGGGGGACTGCGCGAAGGTCTGGCCGGCGGTGTCCTCGGACGACGCCTCCGCAGGTGAGGGGATCGAGGCGGGCATGGTCGGGTCGGTGACCCGGGCCGACGGGTCCAAGCAGCTCACCCTCGGCGGCTGGCCCGTCTACCGCTACGCCAAGGACACCAAGGCGGGCGACACCCTGGGCGAGGGCGTGGGCGGGACCTGGCACGCGGTGGGCCCGACGGGGAAACCGGCCACGGCGGGCGGGAAGGCCGCGGACGCGCCCGCGAATTCCGGGGGAACGTCCATGGACATGGGCTCGGGATACGGATCGGGATCGGGATCCGGAACGGGAACCGGAACCGGTGCGGACGCTGCCGCGGGCGCCGCCGATTCGCTGTGGGTGCGCAAGAATCCCAAGCTCGGAAACATTCTCGCGGACGGGCAGGGCCGTACCCTCTACCGATTCGACAAGGACAGCGCCTGGCCGATGAAATTCGGCTGCCTCGACTCCTGCCTCGACACCTGGAAGCCGGCCGCACCGACGGACAAGAGCAAGGTCGCGGGTATTTCCGCCGAACTGGTCGGATCGGTGAAGAGGCCCGACGGATCGGAGCAATTGACGATCGACTGCTGGCCGGTCTACACCTTCACCGGCGACAAGACCCCCGGTGACATCAACGGACACAACAAGCAGGGCCTCTGGTTCGCCGTGACCGACCAGGGCAAGAAGGCGAAGGCCACCGGCTGACGACCGCCCGGACCCGGACCGCCCTCCCCCAGACCCGTGGTGCCCGGCCCCCCTCCCCGCCGGGCACCACGGCCACTTCCGCCCCGTCCACCCCAGTGAGGTTGCCATGCGCGTGCCGCCGACCGTCCGTAGCCGTCCGCTCCGTCGCGGAGCGCTCCTCCCCCTCGCCGCCGCCGTCTGCGCGGCGCTGTGGTGCGGGGGCTGTTCGGCCGGCGCGGGGGAAACGGGGAGCGCGCGGGGCGCCGCCGCCGCGTCCGCCCCGGCGGCCGCCTCCGCCCCGACCTCCGCTGCCGCGGCCGCGGCCGGCTCGGCGCCTTCGGCCCAGGGCGCGCCCTCCCGTTCGATCGAGGACATCGCCGCCGTCATCGGGTGCACCGCCGACGTGGGCGTCCAGGCCGAGGAACTGCGGGAGGGCGGCTGCGAGACCGCGGCGGGCGCCTACCGGATGACCACCTTCGCCACCGGCACGGGGTTGCGCTCCTGGCTGACCGAGGCCCGTGCGTACGGGGGCGTCTACCTGGTCGGGGACCGCTGGATCGTCACCGCGCAGTCGCCCGACACCCTCACCCCGCTGCGCGAGCGGCTCGGCGGCGCCCTCGAATCCGGTGACGACCACACGGCCCACGCCGCCGCCCCCTCCGAGGGCGGCAGCCCCCCGGCGGAACACCCGGCGGACCAACCGGCGGAGCACTCGACGGCACACCCGGCGGACCACCACTGACCCGCCGACAGCCCGATGGAGACCCACAACCTCTCCGGCGTGTCGGCCACTTGACCGGTTTTGGGCTCATTCGTGAGGAGCAGGCGATCCGCCCGGAGGGATGATTCGCACGGCTTCGGGATGGTCCAGGGTGGGCAGCGATCCGCACCCTGCGAAAGGAACGGCCTTCGTGCGCACGCACCGCTTAGCGCCCCTGCTCGCCGCCGGCGTCCTGCTCACCTCCCTCCCGCTCCTGGCCGCGACCCGGGCCGCCGCCGACCCGGTGGCCGATCCGGGCGTCTCCGCCTCGGCCGCCGCCGACCACGAAAGGCAGCGGCCCTCCTGGCAACGCTGCTCCGCCGAACAGCCGGCCACGTACGAGTGCGCGACGGTCAAGGTCCCGCTCGACTACCGCGCCCCCCGGGGACGGACCCTCGACCTCGCGATATCCCGGATCAAGAGCCCGAACCCGGCGAAGCGGCACGGGGTGATGCTGGTCAACCCGGGCGGCCCCGGCGGCTCCGGGCTCGATCTGCCGCTGATGCTGGACCCGTTGATGCCCCGAGAGGTCCGGGAGCGCTACGACCTGATCGGCTTCGACCCGCGCGGGGTCGGCGCGAGCAGCCCGATCACCTGCGCGTTGAGCGACGCCGAGCAGAACATCGACCGGCCCTACCGCGCCGAGTCCTTCCCCTCGGACGTCGCGTGGGCGCGTACGGTCGCCGACAAGTGCCGGGAGCGGGCCGGTTCGGTGTTGCCGTACATCACCACGCGCAACACGGCCCGCGACATGGACGTGATCCGCGCGGTGTTGGGCGAGCGGAAGATCTCCTACGTCGGCTACTCGTATGGGACCTACCTCGGCGCCGTGTACACGCAGATGTTCCCCTCCCGCACCGACCGCTTCGTGCTGGACAGCGGGGTGGACCCCGAGCGGATCTGGCGCGGCATGATCCAGGTGTGGGCCTCGGAGGCGGAGCCGGCGTACGCCCGCTGGACCCGGTGGACCGCCGAGCGCGACGGGCGGTTCGGGCTGGGCGCCACCCCGCAGGCCGTTTCCGCGACGTTCTGGGGGTTGGTGGAGCGGGCCGACCGCGATCCGATCGACCTCGGGGGCACGAAGCTCACGGGTGACGACATCCGCGCGGGGCGGGCGCTGTTCTTCTCCCCCGAGCAGGCCGCCACGGCCGTGATGCGGCTCAAGGCGGCCGCCGAGGGACTCCCCCTCCCGGCGGGCGCCCCGTCGGCCCGGACCGACGACCTGGCCGCCGCCCTGAACACCCTGCGGGGGAAGGCACCCCGTACCACCGGACCGGCCGGCGAACCCGCCGCCGACAACGGCACCGCCGTCTTCTGGTCGGTGGTGTGCGGGGACACCGACGCGTGGCCGCGCGATCCCGCCCGGTACCGGCGGGACGCGGTCAAGGACAAGGCCCGCTACCCCCTGTACGGGGACTTCGCGTCCAACATCAAGCCGTGCGCCTTCTGGCAGCGGCCGCTGGAGGCGCAGACGCCCATGAAGACCCGGGCCGAGGTGCTGACCGTGCAGAACGAGTGGGACTCGCAGACCCCGCTCGTCAGCGGCCAGGGCCTGCACCGTGCCCTGCGGGGCTCGCGGATGGTCCTGGCTCAGGGCGGTGAGGGCCATGGCGTGTACCTCGCCGACGGCGCCTCCTGCGCGAACGCCCCGGTCAACGCCTACCTGGCCACCGGCCGGCTGCCGTCCGCCGACGTGACCTGCCACACCACACCGCCCCCCGCCTCCCGCGAGGCAGCTCCCGGCCCGACCATCCCGCTGCCCTTCCCGGTGGCGCCGCCGCGGTTCTGACCGGGCGGCACCGCGGCCTCAGGGGCGCGGGGACGCCTCGACGGCGGCCTTGATGCGGCGGCCGAAGTCCGGGGCGTCCCTGCGGGCCGCGCCGAGCGCGAAGGAGGTCAGCAGCTTGCCCAGGCCGTGGCCTTCGAGGGTGTTGAAGATCCTGACCCGGGTGCGACCGCCGGGCAGCGCCTCCAGGTCGTAGCCGCCCTCGGCGGTGATCAGGTTGCGGCTCTGCTCGCTCCAGCGGATCAGGGTCGGCGGCTCGAAGCCGGTGACGCGGAACTCGCGGCCCGTCTTCATCCCGGCGTCCTTGACGGTGCTGCGGAACACCGTTCCGACGGCGGTCGGTCCGCCCGGGGTCCGGGTGATCGACTGGACGCGGGGGCTGAATTCTGGGTCGTGGCGCCCGTCGGCGAGGTACGCGAACACCTCCTCGACGGGCCGGTCGATCTCGACGTTGGCCTCGAACTCTCCGGCCATCTCGCCACCTCCGGGCCTGGGTCGTGCGGTGTGGGGCTCCGGGCCCCGGTCGCTCACTCCTGCGGGCCCACGCGTTCACGATCCCAGACCCGCCCCCCGGGCGCTCGGCGGCCGGATTCGGGCCTGCTCCCGCGCAGCGGACTCGCCAGTCCCCCCACGATGACCAGCAGGCACACGGCCCCGGCGCCCCAGCTGACGGCCGGGACGCCGTGTCGGGTGGCGAGCCCCATCAGCACGGCCGCGCCGATCGGGCCGGAGGCGTTGTGGACGGTCCAGAACGCCGCGGTGACCCGGCCGAGCAGCGGCGCGGGGGTGACCTCCTGGCGCAGGGTCATGGAACAGACGCCGCCGAGGGTGAGTCCGAACATGAAGACGACGGCCGCGCCCGCCACCACGAACAGGCTCCGGCCGACCCCGATCACCACCATCCCGAGGCCGATGAGCGCGACGGCTCCGAGCCAGCAGCCGCCGAAGCCGAAACTCCGGCGCAGCGGTCCTGCGGCGAAGGCGGCGACGACCGCGGTGCGGCGCCGTGGCGGCCGAAGCGGACCCACCGCAGGCTGGCGGCGGACACGGCGAAGGTGACCCCGTCCGCGACGAGGGCCAGGCCGGCGCCCGAGGCGGTGGTGACGAGCCCGGCGGCCACCGGCCCCAGGAGGGTGCCGAAGGCGAAGGTGCTCATCAGCCGCCCGTTGGCGGCGGTGAGGTCGCGGGGCGGGACCAGGTCGGGCACGGCGGTCACGTACGCCACGTCGAAGAGGGTCTTCAGGAAGGTGACGACCACCGTCAGGAGGTAGAGCAGCCAGATCCGGGGCCAGGCGAGCCACAGCACGGGCACCGCGCACAGCAGTACGGCGCGCAGCAGGTCGCACCGGATCATCAGGCGCCGCCGGTCGGACCGGTCGACCACCGACCCGGCGAAGGTGCCGGTGGCGATGGCGGTCACCCCCGAGACGGCGGTGACCAGGCCGAGCTGGGTGCCGCTGCCGGTGGCGTCGAGCACCAGCAGCGGCAGGGCCAGCAGGGACATGGACCCGCCGACCACGGAGAGGGCCTGCCCGAGCCAGAAGACGTTGAAGTCCCGGTTGCGCCCGAGCGCGGTCAACCGAGCAGGGCGTAGACGGTGGAGGCCTTCGCGGCGGGTTCCTCCGCGCCGTCGGGGGTCATGGTGATGTCGGCGAAGGCCATCCGCCGGCCGAGTTTGGTGACGCGCACGTCGATCAGGACGTCGGCGCCGGTCACGGGCCGCTGGAAGCTCGTGGACTGCTGGACGGTGGTCATCGGCCCGTACGCCCCCCGGGCGGCGGAGATCGCGATGACGGTGGCGGTGTCGGCGGCGGCCATCAGCGCCTGCCCGCTCAGGCCCCCGCCGTCGCGGGCCAGGGAGTCGGACCAGGGCAGCCGCAGTACGGCGTGCCGCTCGCCCGTCTCCTCGACGGTGAGGCCGAGGGCCAGCACCCAGGGGGCGAAGTTGTCGTGGAGGATCTTGTCGGCGTCTGCGGGTGTCAGCGTCACCGGGAAAGTGTGGCGGCCCGGTCCGGGCCGCCACAACTCCTTTGCCCCGAAGGGGTGTCGCGCTCGCGCGGTCCCGTCAGAGGCTCGCGGCCAGCTCCGTGCCCTGCTTGATGGCCCGCTTCGCGTCGAGTTCGGCGGCGAGGTCGGCGCCGCCGATCAGGTGCGCCGCCACGCCGGCGGCGCGCAGCGCCTCGTAGAGGTCCCGACGGGGCTCCTGGCCGGTGCACAGGACGACGGTGTCGGCGGCAACGGTGCGCTGCTCGCCGTCGACGGTGATGTGCAGGCCCTCGTCGTCGATCCGGTCGTACGTGGCGCCGGCGACCGAGACGACCCCGCGGTGCCTCAGCTCGGCGCGGTGGATCCAGCCGGTGGTGGTGCCGAGGCCGGCGCCGACCTTGCCGGCCTTGCGCTGGAGGAGGTGGACGCGGCGCGGCGGGGCGGGCCGCTCGGGGGTGGTGAGGCCGCCGGGGCCGGCGTAGTCGGTGTCGACGCCCCAGTGGCGGAAGTAGACGGCGGGGTCCTGGGAGGCGCCCTCGCCGCTGTCGGTGAGGAACTCGGCGACGTCGAAGCCGATGCCGCCGGCGCCGACGACGGCGACGTTCTCGCCGACGAGGGCTCCGTCGCGGAGCACGTCGAGGTAGGTGAGGACGTTCTCGCGCTCGACGCCCTCGATGGCGGGGGTGCGGGGGGTGACTCCGGTGGCGACGACGACCTCGTCGTAGCCGGCGAGGGTCTCGACGTCGGCGCGGGTGTCGAGGCGGACGTCGACGCCGGTCTCGGCCAGCTGCGTGCCGAAGTAGCGGATGGTCTCCTCGAACTCCTCCTTGCCGGGGATGCGGCGGGCGATGTCGAGCTGGCCGCCGATGTGTCCGGAGGCCTCGAAGAGGGTGACGGCGTGGCCGCGCCCGGCGGCGGCGACGGCGCAGGAGAGGCCGGCGGGGCCGGCGCCGACGACCGCGACGCGCTTCTTCGAGCGGGTCGGGGAGAGGACGAGTTCGGTCTCGTGACAGGCGCGCGGGTTGACCAGGCAGCTGGTGATCTTGCCGCTGAAGGTGTGGTCGAGGCAGGCCTGGTTGCAGCCGATGCAGGTGTTGATGGCCTCGGGGCGGCCGGCGGCGGCCTTGGCGACGAACTCGGCGTCGGCGAGGAAGGGGCGGGCCAGCGAGACGAGGTCGGCGCGGCCGTCGGCGAGCACCTCCTCTGCGATCTCGGGGGTGTTGATGCGGTTGCTGGTGACGAGGGGGACGGAGACGGCGCCCATCAGCCGGCGGGTGACCCAGGTGTAGGCGCCGCGCGGCACGGAGGTGGCGATGGTGGGGATGCGGGCCTCGTGCCAGCCGATGCCGGTGTTGATGATGGTGGCGCCGGCCGCCTCGACCTCCTTGGCGAGGTGGACGACCTCGTCGAGGGTGGAACCGCCGGGGATCAGGTCCAGCATGGAGAGCCGGTAGATCAGAATGAAGTCCTCGCCGACGGCGGCGCGGGTGCGGCGGACGATCTCCAGGGGGAAGCGGACGCGGTTCTCGTACGCCCCGCCCCAGCGGTCGGTGCGCCGGTTGGTGGCGGCGGCGATGAACTCGTTGACGAGGTAGCCCTCCGAGCCCATGATCTCGACGCCGTCGTAGCCCGCGAGCTTGGCGAGGCGGGCGGCGCGGACGAAGTCCTCGACGGTCCGCTCGACCTCGATGTCGGTGAGTTCGTTCGGCGCGAAGGGGCTGATGGGAGCCTGGAGGGGGCTGGGGGCGACCAGGTCCTTGTGGTAGGCGTAGCGGCCGAAGTGGAGGATCTGCATGGCGATCTTCCCGCCCTCGGCGTGCACCGCCTCGGTGATCACCCTGTGCTCGGCGGCCTCCTCCTCCGTGGTGAGGCGGGAGCCGCCCTCGAAGGGGCGGCCGGCGTCGTTGGGGGCGATGCCGCCGGTGACGATCAGCCCGGCGCCGCCGCGGGCGCGCTCGGCGTAGAAGGCGGCGAGGCGTTCGAAGCCGCCCTCGTGCTCTTCGAGGCCGGTGTGCATCGAACCCATGATCACCCGGTTCGGCAGGGTGGTGAATCCCAGGTCCAGGGGGCTCAGCAGGTGCGGATAGCGGCTCTGGGAGCCCTGGGCGCTCTGCGGGTTCATCTGGGGTGCCTCCTCGCACGGGGTGATGAACCTGTTCTAGCGAGGCTCTGGAGGTTTTGCAACTAGGTGCATAACCAGTTCGGGGCCGCTCCGGGGCCCGGATCAGGCAACCAAGGGCCCCGGAGCCGGGACCTGTGGCGCAGTTCACGCCCGGTACCGGCCCGAGCCGCCCCGTACCGCCCCGGAGCGCTGCCCCGCCGGGGCCCGTCCCGGTAACGTCTGCCGGATGACCGACCACCCCACCGTGACGGTGAACGGCGTCCGGCTGGCCTACCTGGTCAGCGGCCCCGAGGACGCGAAACCTCTGCTCCTGCTGGCCGCGTTGGGCGAGAGCGCCGAGGACTGGTCCCCCGTACGGGAGCGACTCGCCCGGGACCGCCGGGTGTACGCCCTCGACCTGCGCGGGCACGGACGCAGCGAGTGGACCGGCCCCTACGGGCTGGAGCGGCTGCGCGACGACGTGCTCGGCTTCCTCGACGCCCTCGGCCTGGACCGGGTGGACCTCGTCGGGCACTCCATGGGCGGCGCGGTGGCCCACCTCCTCGCCCAGCACCGCCCCCGGCGGGTGGTCCGCCTGGTCCTGGAGGACCCGCCGGCGCCGCTGCCCCGCGAGGCGGTGCCCCCGGTGCGTCCGGAGGGCGAACTCGGCTTCGACTGGGCGATGGTGCTCGCCCTGCGGGCCGAGCTGGACCGGCCCGACCCGGCCTGGCTGGAGGGGCTCGCGAGGATCACCGCCCCGACCTTGGTGATCGCGGGCGGGCCGACGAGCCACGTGCCGGCGACCGCCGCCGCCGAGCTGGTCCGCCGGATCCCCGACGCCCGGTCGATGACGATCCCGGTGGGGCACCTCGTCCACGCCGCCGCGCCGGAGGAGTTCACCCGGGCCGTCACCGCCTTCCTTTCCTGAGGGCCGTCCCGTAATCCGTGGGGGGCCCGCCCCGCAGGCGTGGGCGGCGTTCGTACGGTTCAGCTCCGGCTCAGGCGCACCGTCAGGATCTGGAACGGCCTCAACGTGAGGGTGACGGCGCCTTCCGGGGTCGGGACACCGACGCCGGCGTCGTCGAGGGGGCGTTCGAGGAGGTCGGTCCCGGTCGCCGCCGTCACCGCGAACCCGGGCGTGAGGGTCGCCGTGGCCCGGCCGCCCCGGGACTCGTAGAGGCGGACGATCACGTCGCCGCTGCGGTCCTCGGCCGACTTCACCGCCTCCACCACCACCGCGTCGTCGTCCACGGTCAGCAGCGGGGCGACCGGCGCCCCGCCGCGCACCACCCGCTCGGGCAGGTTGAGCGCGTGTCCCTCGCGGACGGCGTCGCCGATCGTCGCGCCGGGGGCGAGGTGGTAGCGCAGGGTGTGGTGCCCCTGGTCGGTCTCCGGGTCGGGGTAGCGCGGGGCGCGCAGCAGCGAGAGGCGGATGGTGGTGGTCTGGCCGCCGTCGGCCCGTACGTCGCGGGTCACGTCGTGCCCGTACGTGGAGTCGTTGAGCAGCGCCACGCCCCAGCCGGGCTCCTCGGCGTGGATCCAACGGTGGGCGCAGATCTCGAACTTGGCCGCCTCCCACGAGGTGTTGGTGTGGGTGGCGCGCTCGACGTGGCCGAACTGGGTCTCGGAGGAGGTCCGTTCGGCCTTCACGTCGAGGGGGAAGGCCGCCTTGAGGAACTTCTCGCTCTCGCGCCAGTCCACGTCGGTGACGATGTCGACGCTCTTGGAGCCGGCGCGCAGGGTGAGGGTCTGGGAGACCGTGGAGGAGGAGCCGAAGGAGCGGGTGACCGCGACGGTGGCGCGTTCGGGCCCGCTCGCGGTGACCTCCAGGCGGTCCGCGGTGTCGAGGTCGGTGACCCGGTTGCGGTAGAAGGCGTCGATGTCCCAGGCGTCCCACATGTTGGGGAAGTCGGGGTGGACCTGGAGGAGGTTGGCGGCGGCTCCCGGGGCGAGGGATTCGCGGCGCGCCTCCAGATCGTAGGCGGAGACGATCAGGCCCCGGCCGTCGATCTCGACCGACAGTCGGCCGTTCGCGAGGACGTGGCCGCCGCCGTGCCGCTCCTCGACGGTGACCGGCCGGCCGGCCGCGGCGGGGTCCGGGACGCCCGCGCCGCCGGCCGGGATGCCGCGCCGGGTGTGCGGGGCGCAGTTGAAGACCAGCTCCCGCTCGCCCGGTCCGGCCAGTGCGCTCTGCGCGGCGAGGGTGAGGGCCCGCAGTTCCTCGCCCACCCGGGCGTAGGTGGCGCGGGCCTCGCGGTGCACCCAGGCGATGGAGGAGCCGGGGAGGATGTCGTGGAACTGGTGGAGCAGGACGGTCTTCCAGATCCGTTCCAGTTCCTCGTGCGGGTACGCGTAGCCCGGGACGCGGACGGCGGCGGTGGTCGCCCACAGTTCGGCTTCGCGCAGCAGGGACTCGCTGCGCCGGTTGCCCTGTTTGGTCTTCGCCTGGGAGGTGTAGGTGCCGCGGTGGAGTTCGAGGTACAGCTCGCCGGCCCAGACGGGCGCGTCCGGATACTCGGCGCGGGCCTTCTCGAAGAAGGCGTCGGGGCGCTCGATCTCGACGCGCGGGGAGCCTTCGAGGTCGCGTTGGCGGGCGGCCCGGGCGAGCATCTCGCGGGTGGGGCCGCCACCTCCGTCACCCCATCCGAAGGGTACGAGGGAGCGCGAACCACGCCCCTTCTCGCGGTAGTTGCGGGCCGCGTGGGCCATCTGGGCGCCGCCGAGATCGGAGTTGTAGGTGTCGACGGGCGGGAAGTGGGTGAAGACCCGGGTGCCGTCGATGCCCTCCCACCAGAAGGTGTGGTGGGGGAAGGGGTTCACCTGGGACCAGGAGATCTTCTGGGTGAGGAACCAGGTGGAGCCGGAGAGCTTCACGAGTTGGGGCAGGGCGGCGGTGTAGCCGAAGGAGTCGGGCAGCCAGACGTTCTTCGTCTCGATGCCGAACTCGTCCAGGAAGAACTTCTTGCCGTAGAGGAACTGTCGGGCCATGGCCTCGCCGCCGACCATGTTGGTGTCGGACTCCACCCACATGCCGCCGACCGGCACGAACTGTCCGTCGGCGATCTTCTTCTTGACCCGTTCGAACAGCTCGGGCCGGTGGGTCTTGATCCAGTCGAGTTGCTGGGCCTGGGACATGGCGAAGACGAATTCGGGGTGCTCGTCCATCAACGCGACCATGTTGGAGGCGGTACGGGAGACCTTGCGAACGGTCTCGCGCAGCGGCCACAGCCAGGCGGAGTCGATGTGGGCGTGGCCGACCGCGCTGATCCGGTGCGCGGAGGCCCGGGCGGGTGCGGCGAGCACGCCGGCGAGGCGGGCGCGGGCGGCGGCGGCCGTGCCGGGCACGTCGGTGAGGTCCACCTCGTCGAGGGCGGAGTCGACGGCCCGCAGGATCTGGTGGCGCCGGGCGTCGGTCTCGTCGAGCTGCGTCATCAGGTCGTGCAGGACCTCGAAGTCCTGTACGAGTTCCCAGACCTCGGCCTCGAAGACGGTGAGGTCCATCCGGGCGAGCCGGTAGAGGGGTTGGTCCCCGCTGGTCGCCAGGTCGCCCTCGTAGGTGGGCGCGTGCGCGACGAGGACCGGGTTGGCGGCGGCCTCGACGTACCACTCGATCCGCTCGCCGCCCCGGGCGCCGTCGGCCACGCGCACCCAGTCGTTGTACGGGTTCAGCGCCTTGACCTCGCCTCCGTCGGCGCGGTGGACCAGGCCCTCGCACTGGAATCCGGGCATCATCCGGTCGAAGCCGAGGTCGAGCACGGCCTCGACGGTCCGGCCCGCCCACTCGGCGGGGACGGTGCCGGTGACCTTGAACCAGGTGGTGCCCCATGCCGGACCCCAGGCCGCGCCGACCTCGCAGGGCTCGTAGGGCGCGGCCAGTCCGTCCGCCACGGGGACCGGCTCGCCGGGGGCATCCCAGCGCTCGACGGCGAACGGGAGACAGCGGGTACGGACGGCGGGTCGGACGCGTTCGTTGAGGACGCGGCGCAGACGGTGTTCGGTGACGCTGCGGTCGTCGTGCATGACGGCGGCTCCCAGGGGGGGTCGGAGTATCCGGTGAGCGAGGGGTGCACGGGGCTCAGGTCTTGACGGCTCCCTCGCCCACGCCCCTGAAGAAGAAGCGCTGGAGGGCGAAGAAGAGCAGCGTCATCGGCAGGAGCGCGGCCATCGCCCCGGCGGCGATGATCCGTTGGTCGCTGGTGGTGGTCGCGCCGGCGAGGGTCTTCAGGCCGAGCTGGAGGGTGTAGTGGTCGCTGTTCGTCAGCACCAGCAGCGGCCACAGGAAGTCGTCCCAGGCACCCATGAAGCTGGTCAGGCACACGACGGCCAGGGCGCCCCTGGCGGCCGGGAGGAAGACCCGGGTGAAGCGGGTCCACTCGTTGGCCCCGTCGAGGACCGCTGCCTCCTCCACCTCCCTGGGCACGGACAGGAACGCCGCCCGCATGATCATCACGTTGAGGACGGAGACGGCGCCGGGCAGCCACACCCCGATGAGGGTGTCGACCAGGCCCATCTCCCGGATCGTCAGGAACATCGAGATCATCACGGATTCGAAGGGGAACATCAGCGTCGCCACGAGCAGGGTGAAGACCGCTTTGCGCCCCTTCCAGCCGGCCCGGGACAAGGCGTAGCCGCCCATGGCCGCGAACAGCGCGTTGGAGGTGATCGCGAGGGCGGCGACGATCAGGGTGTTGCCCACGTACTGGAGGAGCGGGAAGGACTCGGCGACGCGGACGTAGTTCTCCAGGGTGGGACGGGAGGGCAGCACCCCGTCGTACACGTTCTCCGTGCGCCCCCGGATCGAGGTCAGGAACTGCCAGACGATCGGCCCGAGCATGACGACGAGCACCAGGACGAGGGTGGCGTAGCGGGCCGCGAGGCCGGCCGGGCGGTGCCTGCGGGCGCCCTTCGCTGCGGGAAGCGGCGTGGCGCTCATCCCTCGTCCCCCCTCGACAGGCGCCGGCCGAGCAGGCTGAAGACCAGCGTGAGCAGGAACAACAGGAGGGAGATGGCGGCGGCGTAGCCGGTCTCGCCGGCGAAACCGAGGCCGACCTGTCGGATCAGGAACGGCAGGGTCCGGGCGCCTCCGCCGGGCCCGCCGCTCTCCCCGCCGAGGATGTAGATCTCGGTGAAGACGCGCAGCGCCGAGATCGCCGCGAGCGTGCCGACCAGCATCATCATCGGTTTGACCTGGGGAACGGTGATGCTGAGGAAGCGGCGTACGGCCCCGGCCCCGTCCAGCGCGGCGGCCTCGTAGAGGGAGGCGGGAACGTTCCCGAGGGCCGCGAGGTAGAACACCATGTAGTACCCGAGGCCCTTCCACACGGTGACGATCATCGCGGAGACGAGCAGCATGGTGGAGTCGGTCAGGAAGGGGATCGGGCCGGAGATGACGCCGATCTCCTGGAAGACCGTGTTGACGAGGCCGTCGCTGCGCAGCACCCACTGCCAGATCAGGCCGACGACCACGGCGGAGGCGATCACCGGGGTGTAGAAGGCGGAGCGGAAGAATCCGATCCCCGGGATCTTCGTCTGGACGAGGACCGCGAGGGCCAGCGGCAGCAGGACCAGGCAGGGGACGACGACGATCAGGTAGAGCACGCTGTTGCCGGTGGCCACCCAGAAGTCGGGGTCGGCGAAGGCGCGGCGGTAGTTGTCAAGGCCCACGAAGCCTCCGCCGCGCAGGATCCGGGCGTCGGTGAGGGACAGGACGACGGTGTTGAGGAAGGGCCAGAGGCTGAACAGGGTCACCATGACCAGCCCGGGGGCGAGGAAGAGGTAGGGCGTCCACCAGGTCCGGTGGGGCAGACCCGTCTCGGCGTCCATGGCCTTCCCGGCTTTCACGGTCTTCCCGGCTTTCACGGCCCTCACGGCCCTCACGGCCCTCACGGCCTTACGGTCGCGGCGACCGGGGCGGCCGGGGTGGTCCGGGCGACCGGGGTGGTCCGCCCGGGGGTGGGGCGTGCCGGTGGGGGTCATTCGCGCACCGATGCGGCCAGCAGCTGGTTGGCCGCCTCCTGCGCCTTGCGCACGGCGGTCCTCGGATCCTGCTCGCCCTTGATGGCCTTCTGCACCTCCCGCACCACGGCGTCGCCGACCTGGTTGGTCCACTGCACCGGGGTGTTGGCGTCGAGGGCGGCCGACCGCAGTTGTTCGGCGCCGACGGCGCGGGCGAGGGTCTCGGCGTCCGTGCCGTCGCCCCGGTCGGAGAAGTAGGGGTCGGCCAGGCCCTTGGCGTTGGAGGGGTAGATCGTGGTCTGTCGGGAGAACGCCACCTGGTTGGGGCCGTTGGTGACCCACTTGGCGAACTCGGCGGCCGCGTCCACGTGTGCGGTGTCCTTGCGGATGCCGAGGGACTGCGCGTAGACGCCGATGTGGCCGAGGGTGCCGGTGACGGCTCCCGCCACCCGGGTGCGGGCGTAGACCTGCGGGGAGTTCTGCTTGACGTCGCGGACGAAGCCGGGGGATCCGGGGCCGAAGACGAGCTTGCCGGCGCCGTAGAGCTGGTTGGTGTCGTCGGACTTGAGGAGGGACTCCTTGGGCATGGCACCCTTGGCGTAGAGGTCCTTCATCCGTTCCAGCCAGACGACGGCCTGGTCGGTGTCGAAGGTGAAGCGGTCCTTCGCACCGTTCAGGAGCGGCACGCCCATCTTCTGCCAGTCCCCGGGGAGCCGCCCCTTGGGGTCGGCCATGAAGGCGGCGTACCGGCCGCCGGAGCGGGCCGCGATGCGCTCGGCGTAGTCGAAGAACTGCTCGACGGTGGTGGGCGGACGCGCCGGGTCGAGGCCGGACTCCTCGAAGAGCGCGGTGTTGTAGGTGAGCACCTCGGGGGTCACGTACCAGGGGTAGGCGAACACCCCGTCGCCCTTGCCGGGCAGCTTGAACTGCTCCCACGCGCCGGGGACGTACTCCGCGGCGATCTGCCCGTCGAGTCGGGCCACGTCGGCGAGCATGCCGCGGTCGCCGAGGAGTTGGAAGGAGTCGGTGGAGAGGTTCACCACGTCGGGCAGGGCTCCGGCCTGGGCATCGGCCACGAGCTTCTCGTTGTAGCCGTCGCCCGGCACGTCCTCCCATCTCACCTCGACGTCCGGGTGGGCGGCCTCGAAGGAGTCGATGACGCCTTGGACGTACGCGGTGAACTTCGGCTTCAACTGGAGCGTGCGGAAGGTGATCTCGCCGGAGACCCGACCCGTCTTTCGGGCCTCCTCCGCCTCCCCCGGGCCGCCGGACACACCGCAGGCGCAGACCGCGAGGAGGGCGCCGGTCGCGAGCGCGGCCACCGCCGTGCGCGAAACGTTCGAACGGGTCATCGTCGCCGCCTTCGGAGGGAGTTCCGGCCTCATCACCGGAGCGCGCCGACCACGCTGTCCGCAATCCGGGAACGCGTCAACGTGCCCGAAATCGCTTTGGCCGACAGTGCGTACCCGTCGAAAGGAATCCGGTCGGTCTCCATAGAGTCCGATCAGGTGCTCACATCACAGCCGAGCTGGACTGATGCGCTTTAGTCGGAAGGCGTGAAATCGGAGCGGGACCGAGAGGTCACACCCCCGCACCGGCGACGGTTTGACCTCTTGTCGCCGGTGCGCACGACGGCGCACTAATGCGCTTTACTCGCAATCCCGCACGGGCGAGCCGATCGTCGGCGAGGCCGCTCGCGGTCGCGAAATGCCGTTGTGTCGGCGCCGGGGCTCCGGTTGACTTCGTGGATCACCACGACGTGTAGCTCAGCAGCAGAGCGCCGGGCTTGCTTCCCGGAGGGCGCAGGGGCGACACCTGCCACGTCGGCCATGAACACGCACGCTGAACAGCAGCTTCCCCAGCACCCGGAAGGGCCTGCCGGCCCCGTCTCCCCCTCTCCCGCCTACGCGGCCGGACAGCTGACCCGGGCCCTGCGGACCTCCGTGGTCCACGAGGACCCCGCCACCCGCGAAAGCGCGCGCTCCCGCGCCGACCAGTGGCGCCAGGTCCTCTCCGGCATCGCGGACGGTTCCCTGACCGTGGGCTCGCGGACCCCCGTCGCCGGCCTGCCCGCGTGGGTCACCCCGGACGTGGTCACGGGCGGCTTCGCCACCGGGAACCCCTCGGCCGGCGGACCGCTGCTCCCCCACGAGGTGCGGGCCGCCCGATTGGCCGGCGTACCGGCGACCCGCGCCGCCCTCTTCGCGCACGCCCTCACCGACGACGGACTGACCCGGTTGTGGTCACTGCTCGACAGCGGGCACTACGAGGTCCGCGTGCCCGAGGAGGCCGCGCTGGCCGTGACGGCCTGGCTGGTGCGCGCCGGGGACTACGAGGGCGCCGCCGAACTCGTCTCGCTGTTGGAGCCGTTCGCGGACCGGCTGCGCTTCCTGCCGCGCCCGAACGACCGACCCGCACCCGGCGCCGACACGGTGCACCGCCGCAGTGTCGGCGAGGCCGGCGTGGCGCTGGCCCGACGGCGGCCCCACCCGGCCGTGGAGGCGCAGCGCGAAGCCCTCACCGTGTGGCGGCCGTTCGAGGACGAACTGCTCACGCACCGGCTGGCGGCGTGGTCCGCCGCGCCCGGAGCGGACTGGAACGTCGAGGGCGCGGCCCTGTTGGCGCGGCACGCGGTCCTCGCCGCCACCCACACCCGGTGCACCAAGCACCTGAACCCGAAGTCGAACGCCGCCGTCCTGCGCCGCGCGTTGGAGGAGGAACTGACGGGCCGCCCCCTGGACCCGCGTACGGCCGGACTACTGCGGGTGGCCGTCACCGCGATGCTCGCCAAACGGGGCGCGCCCGGCTCTCCCGAGCACGTCCGGCTGCGTCGGGCCCAGGCCCTCCAGGCCGGGCTCCCCGCGCACCACCGGCTGGCCGCGCTGGTCCTGCGCAGGCTCGCCCGCCTCGACCAGGGCGCCGGCACGACCGACGTGGACACGCCGCTGGCTCCCGTGAGCGCCCAGGAGGCCCGCGAGACCGGGCTGCCCGAAGGCGCGTCGGTCCCGGCGTCGATCGGCGCACCGGTCCGGGCGGCCCTCAGCGCCCCCCTCGACGTGCTCGTCGAGCGCGGGGTGGTCCCCTCGGCGGAGGTGCTGGCCGAGCTGGTACCGCAGTTGGTGGCGGCCGTCACCGCCGAGCGGTACGCGGACGGGCCCCTGCGGAACCTGATGGCCGCCGCCTACCGCGCCTTCCGGTCCCGCCGGTCCCTCCTCCTGCTCGACCTGCGACAGCAGGTCCGGCTCGACGAACTCCCCTGGGTGCGGGCGGCATCCGCGCACCGGAGCAGCGGCGACGCGGCCTTGGAGCCGGCCCACGAGGCGCTGCGACGCCTCGGCGAGTTGGCCGTGACGGCCTTCCCCGGGACCCTGCTGCCCAATCCGCTGGTGCGGGAGCTCGCGGAACTGGGCCGGCAGGCGGAGCTGGGCACGCCGTTCGTGGAGGAACTCGCCGCCGACATCTTCATGGGCACCTTCACCCCGAAGTTCCTGGTGGCCGGGCGGATCGCCGCCGATCTCCTGGAGGGGAGCCTGTACGCGCGCTACTACGGCATCGACTACGCGGCCCTGCGCCGGGCGGCGGTGGCGGAGGCGGCCGAGGGGGCCCTGCGCGGCCGGAGGAGGACGAGCCCGTACTTCGCCGCGCTCTGCGTCGAGCGGGCCGGTGTCGGGACGGCGTGGTCGACGGGAGCCAACGGGGCGGTGATCGAGCAGGCGCAGATCCTCACCACGCACAACCTCGCCACCCTGGTCTCCCGCGTGGGAATCGCCCCGCCTTCGGGCTGGGCCGGCCTGGCCCGGGACTGCTTCGCGTCGGTGTGCCGGCTCGTGGCCCGGGTGGAGGGCAACCCGCGCCCGCTCTCCGCCGTCAAGGACGCGGCGTACGCGTGGCGGCAGATGCTGTTCCACCTGTCGCTGTGCGGGCCCGTCGAGCGGGAGGCCGTCCTCGCCTGGATCGAGGAGTACGCGGCGCGCCGCCCCGCCCACGTCCGGGCCGGGCTCGCGCCCGCCCTCGCCGGGCTCCGACGGGTGGACGGGGGCGGCTCGTTCGACGCGGACGGCACGGCCGAGGGCGGCCGGGCACGGCGACTGCTCGGCCGGGCCACGACCGGACACTGGATGCTCGCGGCGGCCACGGTGGCGGCCCGGTCGTGAACCGGGGTCGCACCGGGGCTACTTCATGCGGTACTCGGCCTTGTCGGCGAGCTTGCCGTCCTTGAAGCAGAAGCGCAGCACGTCGTTGCCGTTCTTGTCCTCGGTGGACACGTACCAGGCGCACGCGCTGCCTTCGGGCTCGGCGGGGCCGCCCTCCTTGAGCGCGCCCGTGATGACGGTCTCGCCCGAGGGCAGCTTGGCGCGGACCTCGCCCTCCGCGTCGCCGATCCGGACCTCCGCGTAGACCTTCGGATCCACGAGGGTCTTGTCGGCCATGTCGAGGACCTTGGAGGCGCCGAAGAAGAGGGCCACGAGGAGTCCCACGCCCAACACCAGCGCCACTCCACAGCCGATGAGACAACCCTTGCGCTGAGCCATGTGCCCGTTCCCTCTTGTCCTCGTGCGTTTCCTGTTGACGTCTCAGACCTTCGCAGGGGGCCGGGCACCGGCGCTGTCCCCGAAAGTCTCGGGTCGCCGCGACGATCGTCGTTCGAGGTCGCACCCCCTCGGCCGTGTATACAAGGAGAGAAGGACGATCCGGACGAAACGAGAGGAACCCCCTGTGAGTGAGGCCGTCGAGCCCCTGATCGTCGTCGGTGTGGACGGATCCCGGCATTCGAAGGAAGCCCTGCGCTGGGGGGTCGCTCAGGCCAAGCTCATCGGCGGTCGGGTGCACGCCGTCATGAGCTGGGAGTGGAACACCAACCCCTTCGCGATGGGCCCGAGCGCGCAGGAGGAGCTGGTGTCGGCGGAGGAGGCGGCCCGTCAGAAGCTGGCGGACACCGTGGCCGAGGCAGTGGGCACCTCCCCCGGGGTGCCGGTCTTCCGCCGGGTCGAGAAGGGCCCGCCGGGCCGGGTCCTGGTGGAGGCCTCGCAGGAGGCGCAGCTGACGGTGGTCGGCACCCGGGGCTACGGCGGCATCAAAGGCGCCCTGCTGGGCTCGGTGAGCCAGCAGGTCGTCCAGTACGCCGCCTGCTCGGTGGTCGTGGTCCGCGACACGGAGCGCGACGGGGCCTGACCCCGTGGAGCGCCGGGCGCGATCCGACAGGGGGCCCTGGCCCCTAGAGGTCGCCCGGGTCGGTGTTCGCGCCGCAGAGGACGACCGCCACGCGTTCGCCCAGCGGTCGCGGCGCGGTGTGCAGGGCGGCGAGGGCGGTGGCGGCGCCGGCTTCGACGACGATCCGGTGGTCGCGCCAGAGCGCGCGACGGGCGGCGGTGATCGCCTCGTCCGGGACCAGCACCGAGGTGGCGTTGTCCCGTCGCACCGCGGTCAGGGCGTCGGCGGAGGCGCGGGTGGCCCCGAGGGAGTCGGCGGCCACGGAGGCGACGGGGACGTCGATCGGCCGGCCCGCCTCCAGGGCCGCGTTCAGGGCCCGGCAGTGCTCCGGTTCGACGGCGACGACGCGGATGCCGTGCGCGTGCGCCGCGGTGGCGACCCCGGCGAACAGACCTCCGCCGCCGACCGCGACGACGACCGTGTCCAGGCCGGGCAGGGCGGCCCGGATCTCGTCGAGGAGGGTGCCGGCGCCGGCGGCGACGAGGGGGTTGTCGTAGGCGTGGGCGGCCAGGGCTCCGCTGTCGGCCGCGAACTCCCGGCAGGCGGCGAGGGCTTCGGCGTACCGGTCGCCGACGAGGCGTACGTCGGCCCCGTAGCCGCGCAGTCGCTCCACCTTGACGCGGGGCGCGTTGGCGGGGAGGAACACGGTGGCCGGCACTCCCTGGGCGCGGGCCGCCCAGGCGCAGGCCAGGCCCGCGTTGCCGCCGGAGGCGATGGTGACGCCGGCGGCCGGGACGGTGCCGGCGGCGCGGTGGGCGGCGAGGAAGTTGTGGGCGCCGCGCGCCTTGAAGGAGCCGGTGTGCTGGAGGTACTCCAGGGCGTACCAGACCCCTTCGGCGGCGGGCACCACCGCGGCGGGGCGAACGGCACCGGATATCCGGCCCGCGGCGGCGCGTACGGCGGCGTAGTCGAGCTGCTGTTCCATGGCGGGAGCGCCTTTCGGGAGGCGGGAGAGCGGGGGCGAGGCGACGGGACGGTGGGACGGCGGGACGGCCGGTCAGGCGGCGCCGGGGCGTCCCGGACGGTCGGGACCGTCGGAACGGTCGGGACGGGCGGCTTCGATGAGCTGGCGCAGGGCGCCGTAGTACACCTCGTGGTCGGTCAGCGGCGGCAGCACCTCGGCGACGGCGCCCGCGAGCGCGGGGAACTCGGCCGGGTCCAGCGCGGCGAGGGCGGCCCGGGAGGCCGCGGTGGCCCCGGCCGGGTCCCGGTGGTCGACGAAGGCGGCGCTGCCCAGGGTGAGGAGGTACATCCGGCGGTAGACGGTCATGGCCTCGGCGGGGTCCATCCCGGCGGCGACGCTGTCGGCGATCGCCGGTTCCACGAGCCGGGCCAGCAGGTGGCGGCCCAGCCAGGGCCGGCCGCCGCGCAGGACGAGCAGCCCGGGGTGGGCGGTGAGGAGCCGGTAGAACGCCCCGAACCGCTGCTCGGTCGCCTCGGCCCAACCGGTCCCGGCGGGGACCTCGGGGAGTTGCGCCGCGAGGTGCTCGGTGCACAGGTCCAGGAGCCCGGCGAGGTCCACGCAGCGGCGCTGGACGGTGGCGTGGGAGACCTTGAGCCGCTCGCCCAGGGCGCGGAAGCTGAGCGCGTCGGGCCCCTGCTCGTCGAGGATCCGCAGGGCGGCGAGGGCGATGGCCCCGGGAGTGGCACGGTCCAGGGCGAGTGATCTCATCGGCATGAGATACAACGTATCAGCCAATGTCACGTACGACGTATCGAATGACCGCACCACAGGCTCCTCGACCCCGCGTACGTCTGACTACCGCCAAATTGCTGGTCATTGAGCGATAACCATCGACTTATGTTGACAGCGGGTAGTCGCACCGCTGCACTGGGCGCACACCGACGCCCCACGTCAAGGAGATCCCGTGCCGCCTCGCCCGCGTGCCTTCCTCCCCTGCCTGACCGCGGCCGCCCTGCTCGCCCTCGTGTTCACCCCCGCCCCGGCCGTCGCGGAGCCGACCGCGACCTGGGACACCCCCCTCGCGCTGACCCCGCCCATGGGGTGGAACAACTGGGCGCACTACATGTGCGACATCGACGAGGCCAAGGTCGTCGCCAACGCCGAGGCCCTGGCGTCCTCGGGGCTCGCCGCCAAGGGGTACGACACGGTGACCGTCGACGACTGCTGGATGCTCAAGGAGCGCGACGCCGGGGGGAGCCTGGTCGTCGACACGGAGAGGTTCCCGCACGGCATGGCCTGGCTCGGCGAGCATCTGCACGCCAAGGGGCTCAAGTTCGGCATCTACGAGGACGCCGGCTTCCTCACCTGCGAGCGCTACCCGGGCAGCGGCTCCCCCGACGGCGGCGGCCCCGACCACTACGCGCTCGACGCCCGCCAGTTCGCCTCCTGGAAGGTGGACTACGTCAAGATGGACGGCTGCAACCTCTGGGTGCCGCCGGGCCGGACCAAGGAGCAGGCCTACCGCGAGGCCTACAACGCGGTCGCGCGGGCCCTGCGCGACAGCGGCCGACCGATGGTGCTGTCCGCCTCCGCGCCCGCCTACTTCCAGCAGGGCGAGTGGGGCGGCGCCGACTGGCACAAGGTCCTCGACTGGGTGGGCGAGACCGGGCAGCTGTGGCGCGAGGGCAAGGACATCAAGGTCTACAAGCCCACCGCGCCCGAGACCTCCCGCTGGAGTTCCGTCCTCGGCAACTACGGCTACAACCGGTGGCTCGGACACTACGCGGGCCCCGGCGACTGGAACGACCCCGACTTCCTGATCGCCGGCGCCCCCGGGCTGACCGAGGCGGAGAGCCGCAGCCAGGTCGGGCTGTGGGCGATGATGGCGGCCCCGTTCATCCTGTCCTCCGACGTCTCCGCGCTGACGCCCGCCGGGCTCGCCGCCCTCGGCAACGAGGCCCTGATCGCCCTCGACCAGGACCCCCTGGGCCGTCAGGGCGCGGTGGTCTCCTCGAACGCCGCCTTCGACGTGCTGGCCCGCCCCCTCGCCGGTGGCGACCGGGCGGTGGCCGTCCTCAACCGTACGGGCAGCACGCGGGACGTCTCCGTACCCCTGGCCGACATCGGGCTGACCTCCTGCACCGTCGACGCCGCCGACCTGTGGAGCGGGGAGCGCACGGAGGTCTCGGACGCGCTGACCGGGCGGCTCGCCGCCCATGACACGGCGGTCTGGCGGCTCACCCCCAAGGGGTGCGCCGAGGCCCTGCCCACCGGCCAGGTCAACGGCCTCGGGTCGAAGTGCGTCGACGGGGACGACACCGCCGGCGTCGGCGCGGTCGTCCTGGCCGCGTGCACGGCGGGCGCCGACCAGCGGTGGACCCTGCGCGGCGGCGGCCGGATCCGGCTGGACGCCGCGTGCCTGACCGCGACCGCCGACGGCGCCCTGGTCGGCCTCGACCCGTGCGGGTCCGGCCGGCAGGCGGGGCAGAGCTGGAGCCACCGCCAGGACGGGGCCTTGGTCGAGGAGACGAGCGGGCGGTGCCTGACCGCCCCGCCCGCGCCGGCGTCCGCCGACACCCCGGCCGACCGACTGCGGCTGGAACCCTGCGGTGACCACCGCGCCGACCAGGTCTGGTCCCTGCCCGTCTGAGCGGACCGATCGGGGAGCGGACTCGGGAGAGGCCGCGTCCGGGGGCCCGCCCCCGACGCGGCCGTCCCGAGCGGGACCTCCCGTACACCCCCACCGGCCGCCGCGCCCGCGCCGCGCCGTAGGCCTCACCCCTCCGGGGGAATCGCCCTACCCGTGCGGGGGAGATCCGTCCGGGCGGCTCCCGGCCGGCGGCGGCCCTGGGTTCACTGGCCCGAAACGCCAGGGGGCGGTCGCCACAACGATCCGGCGGCCGCCCCTTTCCCACGCCCACGGGCTCAGCGGCCGACAGGAGCGCACCCAGATGTCCGAGACCGAACAGGAGCGGCCCGGGCCCCACCTCGCGGAGCCGGCCCCGCCGCCGTCGACGTCCCCGGTCGCCGGGATCGTCGGGATCGCCGACGGGGTCGTGGAGCTGCGCAAGCGCGGGGAGCTGACCGCCCGGCAGGCCGGGCCCGACGCCGGGAGCCGCCTGGAGACGATGGCCCGCCGGGCGGCGGAGCGGGCCGGGCGTCCTCGTGCGTGACCCCTTCCCGCGCGGCCCCTTCGTGCGTGACTCTGCGCGAACGGGCGCGTACGGGGCCAATCCGGTGGCGCGGCGGCTCCGAATCGCTCATGAAGTGAGCGGATGCGGCAGAACGGGGGCCGGTCCCCGCAGGATCGGTCCGTGGATGACCTGACACGGACCGACGGGGACCTGGCCGTCCTGCTCGGCCGCGTCGCCGAGGGCGACGAGGCGGCCTTCGTCCCGCTGTACGAGGCGGTGTGCGGAGCCGTACTGGGCGTGGCGCGCGCGGTACTGCGCGACCGGGCCCAGGCCGAGGAGGTGACCCAGGAGGTGCTCGTCGAAGTGTGGCGCACCGCCGGGCGCTACCGGGCGGACCGGGGCAGCGTACGGACCTGGGTGTTGACGATGGCCCACCGCCGGGCGGTGGACCGGGTGCGTTCGGCGCAGGCGGCGGCCGATCGGGAACGGCGTGCGGCGCGGCTGGAGTCGGCGCTGCCGGAGTTCGACGAGGTGACCGAGGCGGCGCTGGCCGGGGAGGAGCGGGAGCGGGTACGGCGCTGCCTGGGTTCGCTGACCGAGATCCAGCGCCAGGCGGTGGGCCTGGCCTACTACCGGGGCCTGACCTGCCGCGAGGTGTCGGAGACCCTGGCCGTGCCGCTGGGTACGGTGAAGACCCGGCTGCGGGACGGACTCCTGCGGCTGCGCGACTGTCTGGGGGTGAGCGGCGGATGAACGGGCCTGACGTGCACGAGTCGACGGGCGCCTACGTCCTGGACGCGCTGCCGGGTCCGGAGCGCGAGGCGTTCGAGGCGCATCTGGAAACCTGCACGGCCTGCGCCGAGGAGGTGCGCGAACTCGCGGCCACCGCGGCCCTGCTGGGCCGGGCCGTCGCCGTGGAGCCTCCGCCCGGCATGCGGGAGGCGGTGCTGCGCCGCATCCGGGAGGAGGCCGCGCCGCCGCCGACCGCCCGGCACGCCCGGGCGGGCCGGCCGTGGGCCCGGTGGGCCCTGGCCGCGTGCCTCGCGGCGGCGGTCGGACTCGGCGGAATCTCGGTGTGGCAGTACCAGCGGGCCGAGCAGGCCGGGCAGGACGCGCGCCGGGCCGAGGCCCGGGCGGACGCGCTCACCGGGGTGCTGTCCGCCCCGGACGCCCGGCTGGCCGGGGGGCGGCTCGCGGACGGCGGTACGGGCACGGTGGTGGTCTCCCGCGCCCGGGACCACGCCGTCTTCGTGCCCTCCGGGATGGCGCCGCCCCCGCCGGGCCGGGTCTACCAGCTGTGGTTCGCCGACCCCGGCGGCATGCGCCCGGCGGGCCTGATGGACCCCGCCCGCCCCGACGCCCCTGCCCTCTTGGCGGGCCCGGTGGGCGCGGCCACCGGGGTCGGCGTGACGGTGGAACCCCCGGGCGGCTCCACCGCACCGACCACGACCCCGCTCCTCGTCCTCCCCCTGCCGGCGGCGTAGCGCCCGGTCGTCACCCCGCGCCCTCCCGGAGGGGGCGCGGGCGGGGGATGCTGGAGGGGCAGGGGGACGACGGGCTGGAGGTGGTCCGCGTGGCATCCGGGAAGCAGCCCCGCACGGTGCTCGGCGCCGTCGCGGGTGTGGTCGCCGCCGGGGCCGGGCTCGCCTGCGCGCAACTCGTGGCGGCCTTCGTACGCCCCGAGGCGAATCCGGTGACGGCGATCGGCGGGGCGGTGGTCGACCGTACGCCGGTGGCCGTCAAGGAGTGGGCGATCCGTTCCTTCGGCACCTCCGACAAGACGGCCCTGGCCGTCGGGATCCTGGTCGGGCTCGCCGCGGTCGCCGCGGCGACGGGGATCCTCGCCCTGCGCCACCCCCGAACGGGCGCCGCCCTCGCCGGGGCGGTCGGCCTGCTGGGGGCGGTGGCGGCCCTGGGGCGGCCCGGGGCGGGCGTCAAGGACGCGCTGCCCTCCCTGGCCGCCGGGCTCGTCGCCGCCGGGGTGCTCCGCCTCCTCGTCTCGGCCGCCCGCAGGCCGACCCCGGTCGGCGGGCGGCCGGGCGGTACCTGGCCGATGGACCGGCGCGCCTTCGGCCGGCTGGCGGGGGCCACCGTGGCGGCCTCGGCGGTGGCCGGCTACGCGGGGCGGCGGCTCGGCGCGCACGGCGCGGCCGGGGCCACGGCCTCCCGTACGGACCTCGTCCTGCCCGCGCCCGCCCGCCCGGCGCCGCCCGTCCCCGCCGGGGCGGACCTGCGCGTCCCCGGTACCGGCCCCTTCCTCACCCCCGCCCGGGACTTCTACCGCGTCGACACCGCGCTGGTCATCCCCCGGATCGACGCGGGCGCCTGGCGCCTGCGGATCCTCGGGGAGGGGGTCTCCCGCCCGCTGACGCTGTCCCTGCCCGACCTGCTGGCCCGGCCCCTGGTGGTCCACGACATCACCCTGACCTGCGTCTCGAACGAGGTCGGCGGCCCGTACGCGGGCAACGCGCGCTGGCTCGGCGTACGCCTGGCGGACCTGCTGCGCGAGGCCGGCGTACGGCCCCCGTCCGAGGGCGGGCCCGCCGACCAGTTGGTGGCGCGGTCGGTGGACGGGATGACCCTCGGCACGCCCGTGGAGACGGTGATGGACGGCCGGGAGGCCCTGCTGGCCGTCGGGATGAACGGCGAGCCGCTCCCCTTCGCCCACGGTTTCCCGGTCCGCATGGTCGTCCCGGGCCTGTACGGGTACGTGTCGGCCTGCAAGTGGCTGCGCGAGCTGCGGCTGACCACCTTCGCGGCCTACGACGCCTACTGGGTGCGGCGGTCCTGGGCGGCGCGGGCTCCGGTCAAGACCCAGTCGCGGATCGACACCCCGCGCCCCTTCGCCCGGGTGGCGGCGGGGCGGGTGGCCGTGGCGGGGGTGGCGTGGGCCCAGCACCGGGGCATCGCGCGGGTGGAGGTCCGGGCGGACGGCGGCCCGTGGCAGGACGCCCGGCTGGGCACGGCGGACGGCGTCGACACCTGGCGGCAGTGGGTGTGGGAGTGGGCGGCGCCGTCCGGGGAGCACCGGTTGGAGGTCCGGGCCACGGACGGCGACGGGGCGGTCCAGCCCGAGTCCCGCTCGGGCACGGTGCCGGACGGGGCCACGGGATGGCACTCCGTCACGGTCCGGGTCGGACCCTCGTAGCGGGCTCCCGACCGGGCGGACCGGGCTCGCGACACGCCCGCACCCCGCCGCCCGGGGCGGGGGCGCCCCCGTACATTGAGGAACGGTCAGGAAGCCCGTCCGCCTGCCGTCCCGTCCTCCCGTACGTCAGGAGCCGACGCCGTGGAGCTGACCAGCACGTCGTTCCTCGTCACACTGATCGCCGTCACCGTGCTCGCCGTGCTCCTCGCGCTGTTGTTCTGGAACCGCGTGCCCGGTCCCGGGGTGGTGCGGTGGGCGGCCCGCGTCCTGATGATCGGACTGTGCCAGCTCACGGCGATCGCGGTGGTCGCCACCTGGATCAACGGGAGCTACGGGCTGTACGCCTCCTGGGACGACCTCCTCGGCACGCCGAGCGGGCAGAGCGCCTCCGCGATGACCGGACCGCCGGTCGGCCGCGCGAAGTTCACCGCCGGTGGGGACGGCACCCGCGCCACCTACTTCCGGGGCAGCCACTCCAAGCTGGCGGGGCAGGTCATCGTCTGGACTCCGCCCGAGTACGACGCGCCGGGCGCGGACAAGGCCCGCTTCCCGGTGCTCGTGCTGCTGCACGGCTACCCGGGCACCCCCCGCTCCTGGATCGACGTCGGCGGCATGCCGGGCGCCCTGGAGCAGCAGGTGCGGCTCGGCGCGGCGCACCCCTTCATCCTGGTGATCCCGGAGATCTACCCGGGCGGGGTGAACACCGACTGCAGCGACACCCCGCAACGCAAGATCGCCACCTGGCTGGCGAAGGACGTGCCCGACCTGGTGGCGCGGAACTTCCGCACCCTGCCCGAGCCCGCGGGGTGGGGGCTGATGGGCATCTCCACCGGAGCGTTCTGCGCGGCGAAGCTCCCCTTGCAGTACCCGAAGGTGTTCCGGGCGGGCGCCGCCCTGGACCCGGATCCGCTGACCGGTGACCCTGAGGTGCTGGCGGATCCGGCACTGCGGGAGCGCAACAGCCCGATGTGGCTGGTCGGCCGGGCCAAGGGTGCGGACGTCGGCCTGTTCCTGGCCACCTCCGCGCAGGACAAGGACAGCCCGCCACAACAGTTGGCGGCCTTCGCGAAGGCGGCGACGGGCACCGGGGTCCGGGTGAAGACCCTGGTCCGCCCGAGCGGCGGCCACAACTTCCAGACCTGGACGGGAATGTACCCCGACGCCCTGGCCTGGCTCAGCACCGAGATCTCCCCACCCTCGACCCCACCCGCGGACACACCCTGACGCCGCCCCGGTCGGCGTTGGCCACCGGGCCACGGTGGGAGAAATGCGTTGTCCTGCCGTCACTCCGGTCGGCATGCTCCATGGCGTGACCACTCAAGACGACCCCACCGACGCCGGCGACGCCACCGTCGTCATGCCCGTCAGCGTGCGCGATCTACTGCCCCGGGACCTGCCGGCGTGTACCTGGTCCGGCTCGCCCGTCCACCTGCGCGGCGTCGAGCGCGAGTTGGCACGCGCTGCCGCGGGTGAGGTGGACTACCTGGCGGTCTGCACCCCCGCTGACCTGCCCGTGGCGATCGGCGGCATCGACTACCGGGTCTCCGCGGCGGCCGGAACCCTGTGGCAGCTCGCCGTGCTCCCCGCGTTGCAGTCCTGCGGCTTGGGAACGCTGCTCGTCGGAGCCGCCGAACAGCGGATCCGCGAGCGCGGGTTGCACAGGGCGGAACTCGCCGTCGAGGAGGACAATCCCCGGGCCCGCGCCCTGTACGAGCGCCTGGGATACGTCGCGTACGGCCGGGCACCGGACGCCTGGGACGAGGAAGGACCCGACGGGGCGGTCCGTCGCCACGAGACGATGTGCGTCCTCATGCGAAAGGGCGTCTGAGCCCCCGCCCGGTGCCCCGCGCCCAACGGGGTGTTCGCGCCGGTCCGCCCCTCTCAGCGTCGATCGAGACGGACCGGGAGGGACTCGACGCTGTTGCCGATGAAGCTGCGCTGGTGCGGGAGCCGGTCCTCGGGAACGGCGAGGTCGAGGTCGGGGAAGCGGGTGAAGAGCCGCTCCAGGGCGATGGTCGCCTCCAGTCGGGCCAGCGGGGCGCCCACGCAGTAGTGGGCCCCGTGCCCGAAGGACAGGTTGCGGGCGGCCGTGGGGCGGGTGACGTCGAAGTCGTCGGCGTCGGGGCCGTGGTAGGCCTCGTCCCGGCCGGCGGCGGTGTAGCCGGCGAGGACGGGGGTCCCCTTCGGGATCACGGCGCCGCCGATGGTGAGGTCGCGGGTGGGGTAGCGGAAGGGGAACCAGCTGACGGGCCCGTCCCAGCGCAGGGTCTCGTCCACCACGTCCGACCAGCTCGCGCCGCCCTCCAGGACCAGCGCGAGCTGGTCGCGGTGGGCGCACAGGGCGCGTACGGCGTTGGCGATCAGGTTGAGGGTGGTCTCGTGCCCGGCGACGAGCATCAGCCGCATGGTGCCGATGAGTTCGGCCTCGCTGAGTCGGCCGCCGTCCGCGTCGCGGGCGGCTATCAGCGCGCTGGTGAGGTCCTCGCCCGGGGCCGCCCGCCGGGCGGCGGCGATGGTGCCCATCAGCTCGACCAGCTCGCGTACGGCGGCCATCGTCTCGGCGGGGGTGTTGTCGGTGGCGACGATCACCGCGTAGGAGAGGCGGTGCAGTCGGCCGCGGTGCTCGGGGTCCACGCCGAGCAGCTCGCAGATCACGCTCATCGGGAGCGGCAGCGCGAAGTGCTCGCGCAGGTCGACGACGTGGCCGGCGCCCTCCCCCGCGGTCGCTCCCGAGCCCTGCGCCGCGGCCCGTTCGAGGTCGTCGAGGAGGCCGTCGGTCAGCTTCTCGACGCGCGGGCGCAGCCGCTCCACCTGGCGGGCCGTGAAGGCGTTGCCGACCAGGGAGCGCAGCCGGCGGTGGTCGGCCCCGTCGGCGGTGTGCATGCCCTGGGCGTTGGCGAAGACGCACAGGGGCCAGTCCGGGGGGATGCCGCCGTCGTGCAGGGCGGGGAAGTGCCGGGCGTCCTTGCCCACGTCGGGGTGGGAGAGGAACTCCCGCAGCGCCTCGTGTCCCAGGACGACGGCGCCGGGCACCCCGCCGGGCAGGACGACCTCGGCGACGTCGCCCCGGGCGCGCAGCCGGGCGTTGAGCGCGTGCGGGCAGCCACCGGCGGGATCGATGGCGTACGGGGTGGAGGAGTCGGATGACAAGGAGGGCTCCTGATCTGATGAACGCGTCTCGCCCAACAGTGCGTCCTGGGGGGCCGGTTGTTCAAGACCGGACCGGCCCGTCTCATGTGTCCGCCGGGCCGGGAGGCACCGCCGGAGGTAGGGTCGGACCATGGCTGTCGCCGATGGAACGCGGACCCTCGAAGGCAAAGTGGCCCTGGTGGCCGGAGCGACCCGGGGCGCGGGCCGGGGCATCGCCGTCCAGTTGGGCGCGCGGGGCGCGACGGTCTACGTGTCGGGCCGCAGCACCACCGGGCGACCCTCGGAGTACGGCCGCCCGGAGACGATCGAGGAGACGGCCGCGCTGGTGACGGCGGCGGGCGGACGCGGTGTCGCGATGGTCGCCGACCACCTGGTGCCGGAACAGGTCGAGGCGCTGGTGGCCCGGATCGACGCGGAGCAGGGCCGGCTGGACGTCCTGGTGAACGACGTCTGGGGCGGGGAGCGGCTCTTCGAGTGGGACGGCACCGTCTGGGAGCACGATCTGGACAACGGTCTGCGCCTTCTCCGGCTCGCGGTCGAGACCCATGCCGTGACCAGCCACTTCGCCCTTCCGCTGCTGCTGCGGCGCCCGGGTGGGCTGGTGGTGGAGATGACGGACGGCACGGCCGAGTACAACGCGACCCGCTACCGGGTGTCGTTCTTCTACGACATCGCCAAGGCGGCGGTGTTGCGGATGGCCTTCGCGCTCGGCCACGAGGTGGGCCCGCGCGGGGCGACGGCGGTGGCGCTGACCCCGGGGTGGATGCGCTCGGAGATGATGCTGGACGCCTTCGGGGTCACGGAGGAGAACTGGCGCGACGCTTTGGCGAAGGTGCCGCACTTCGCGATCTCCGAGACCCCCTCCTACGTGGGCCGCGCCGTCGCCGCGCTGGCCGCGGACCCGGAGGTGGCCCGCTGGAACGGGCGGTCCCTCTCCAGTGGGCAGCTCGCCCGGGTCTACGGCTTCACGGACCTCGACGGGAGCCGACCGGACGCCTGGCGGTACATGGTGGAGGTCCAGGACCCGGGCCTCCCGGCGGACCCCACGGGCTACCGCTAGGGCGTGTCGTGGGACCTAGCGGTTGTCGGGGCGGCGGAAGAGGGCCGTCCAGAGGAAGGGCTCGCCGAAGTGCGCGGAGTCGGCGGGCTCGTCGCTCATCCGGCGCAGCTCGACCTCCTCCAGCTCCGAGAAGATCCACCGCAACGACTCGGGCGTGTAGGCGAGTCCGCCACCGAGCCCGCCCTGTCGGTAGAACGCGGCGTCGGGCAGTTCCGAGCCCATCGCGCCGGCCGCGAAGCAGGTCAGCGCGAGGTGTCCGCCGGGTGCGAGGACCCGCTCCAAGAGCGCCAGGTAGCTGATCCGACGGTGCGGCGGGAGGTGGTGGAAGCAGCCCGAGTCGTGGATCAGGTCGTACGGGCCGCCGAGTTCCGCCCCGGCGGCGGTGAGGGCGAAGGCGTCCCCGCGGTGGAAGCGGACGTCGGCTCCGGCCTCGCGGGCACGGCCGGTGGCCCACTCGATGGCGACCGGGGAGAGGTCCACGGCGTCCACCTCGTGGCCCAGGGCGGCGAGGTGGAGGGCGTTGCGGCCGGGTCCGCAGCCGAGGTCGAGGGCGCGGCCGGGGGTGATCAGGCCCCGCTCCGCGTAGGAGACGAGGTGTTCGTCGGGCTTGGCCACGAAGAACGGCACCGGCTTGGAGCGGTCCGCGTAGAAGCCGTCCCACCACGCGGAGCCGTCCGCGCTCCAGCGGTCGGCCTCCGTGGCGAACAGTCCGTCCAAGAGGTCGAGCACGTCCTCCACCGAGCGTATGTCGCGGTCCATCAGCTCCCCTTTCCCGAGGTGACGATCTTAGGCCGTGACGGGGTGAAAGCCCAGGTCGGAAGGGGTACGACCAGGCTCCGTACGGCCCCTGGACGCCGGTCGACGGACCGACCGGACCCGCCCCGCCGGGTCGGGGGCGTACGGGCCTCCACGCCCCCGCACAGGGCCCTCCCGGGGTCGGTTCGGGGGGCGCCGGAGCCCCTTTCCGAAGCGGTCGGCGCTCCGGGCCGGCCGATCCCTCCCGGACCCGCCGGGGATCCGCGAACGCCCCTCAGGGGAAGGTCAGTTCCCGCCCGTCGGCCGGGGCCTCGAAGTAGCGCTCCACCTCCGTCTCGTCGACCTCGGCGAGGGTGGCCGGCTTCCACTGCGGGTTGCGGTCCTTGTCGATGACCTGGGCCCGTACGCCCTCCACCAGGTCGGGGGCGAACAGGGCGACGCACGAGACTCGGTACTCCTGCGTCAACACCCGCTCCAGCGAGCCCAGTTCGCGCGCCCGCCGCAGGGCGGCCAGCGTCACCTTCAGGGAGGTGGGGGACTTCGCGTCCAGCAGGGCGGCGGTCCCCCGGGCGGCCGGCAGGCCCGTGGCGAGCAGGCGGGCGTGGATCTCCTCGACGGTGTCGGCGGCGTAGCAGTGGTCGATCCACTCCCGCTCGGCCGCGAGCACGCCCTCGGGCACGGCGGGGAACACCTGCCCGGACAGGACCTCGCCCGCCGGGCGCGCCTCCAGCTCCCGGGCGAGCCCGGCCAGCTCGCCGGCGGGCAGGAAGTGGTCGGCGAGCCCGCACAGCAGGGCGTCCGCCGCGCCGACGGCGGTCCCGGTCAGGGCGAGGTGGGTGCCGAGTTCGCCGGGGGCCCGGGCGAGCAGGTGGGTGCCGCCGACGTCGGGCACGAAGCCGATGCCCGTCTCCGGCATGGCGACGCGGGAGCGCTCGGTGACGATCCGCACGCTGCCGTGGGCCGAGACGCCGACCCCGCCGCCCATGACGATCCCGTCCATGAAGGCGACGTAGGGCTTCGGGTAGCGGGCGATGTACGCGTTCAGCCGGTACTCGTCGCGCCAGAAGTCCAGGGAGGCCTCGCTGCCCGCCTTGGCGTCGTCGTGGATGGCGCGGATGTCCCCGCCCGCGCACAGCCCGCGCTCCCCGGCGCCCCGAATGAGGACCTGATCGACCTCCGGGTCGCGCTCCCACCGCGTCAGCGCCCCCGCGATCCGCAGCACCATGGGGTGGGTGAGGGCGTTGAGGGAGGCGGGACGGTTGAGGGTGATCCTCCCGGTCCGGCCCCGGTTCTCGATCAGCACGGTGTCGTCGTCGGTCTTCATACCGGCGAGTATGTACCGTCCCGGCCCACACGGAAGATCACCATGGTGATGGCGGCCTCGCTGTCGACAGGCAGACTTGCAAGTCTGCCTGTCGTTTCCTAGGGTCGTCCCATGCCATCTGACCCGAACCCGCGCGATACCGCCGAGGAGCTCCAGCTGGCCCTCGGCATGCTGGTCCGCCAGATGCGGGCCGCGTCGCAGGGCGGGATCAGCCTGTCGCAGATGTCGGTGCTCAAACGGCTCGACCGGCTCGGCCCCTCCACCGCCGCCGAGCTGGCCCGGGCGGAGAAGATCCGCCCCCAGTCGGCGATCGCCACCGTCCACTCCCTCTTGACCGAGGGGTACGTCCTGCGCACCCCGCACCCCACCGACGGCCGCCGCCTGCTCATCTCCCTCACCGAGCGGGGCCGGACCCTGGTGCGCGAGCGCCGCGAGGCGGGACAGGGGCGGATCGCCGAGCTGATGGCGGGGCGGCTGAGTCCCGAGGAGCAGGTGCGCCTGGCCGAGGCCGTGCCCCTGCTGCGCAGGCTGGCCGAGGACTGACCGTCACCGCACGGGCCGGCCGTCGGCACGCCGTCCCACCCCCGAACCCCCCAGAGGAGCCCCGCCCATGACCACCTCTCCCGCCCCGTCCTCCCTGACGCTGGCCTCCGACACCGCCTTGGTGCTGATCGACCTCCAGCAGGGCATCCTGGCCATGCCCACGACCCGTCCGAGCGCCGAGGTCCTGCGCAACGGCATCGCGCTCGCCGAGGCCTTCCGCGCCCACAAACTCCCTGTGGTCCTGGTCAACGTGGCCTGGTCCGCCGACGGCGGCGACCTGCCCGGCACCGACGTGGACACCCCCGGCCCCGCCGCCGCGCCGCCCGCGGCCTTCTCCGAGATCCCGGCCGAGCTGGCCGCCCTGGGCGACGTCCGGGTGACCAAGCGGCACTGGGGCGCCTTCACCGGTACGGAGCTGGACCTCCAGCTGCGCCGGCGCGGGATCCGCCGCATCGTCCTGGCCGGCATCTCGACCAGCATCGGCGTCGAGTCCACCGCCCGCTCGGCCTGGGAGAACAGCTACGGGCTGGTCTTCGCCGAGGACGCCACGGCCGATATGGAGCCCGAGGCCCACGCCCACAGCTTCACGCGGATCTTCCCGCGCATCGGCCGGGTACGTTCCACCGCCGAGGTCATCGCGGCCCTGGACGCCCTGGACTCCTGACTCCATGACGCGGCCGGGGCCGTTGACAGCACGGCCCCGGCTCACGCCGGTATCGCCCGGCATCGGGGAGACGTTCCCTGCGGAGCGCCTACTGGTTCAGCTTGTCCTGGCAGAACTTCGAGTTGATGGCCGCGTCCGAGCCCTGCTTGTAACCCTTTTCGAAGTTGGGGTCGAGCGGGGCAAGGCCCTGCTGGGGCGCCTTGGCCGTGCAGGCCTTCTTGGTGTCGGCGAAACCTTGGGCGAAGCCCTTGCTCAACTGCTGCTGTGCGCCCTGCTCTTGGGCCTGCGCAGCCGTACCGCAGCTGATCCGGGTGCCCTTGCTCTGGTTCTGCTTGTTCTGGTTCTGCTTGTTCTGGTTCTGGTTGTTGTTCTGCTGGGTGGTGGCCTTCTCCTCGAGGGTCACGACGCCAGACGCCGGGAACACACCCTTCACGGAGACCTTTCCGGTGGTGTCGGCAGTGGCCGATACACGGTTGCCACCCCCACCTCTGAGGGTCACCGTGGCACCCGGTGTGAGGTCCTTGCCCGCAACGTCGAACTTGCCTTCGGTGACCGACTTGGTCACGGTGCACGTGGCGCTGGGTACGGCGGCCTGCGCGGACCCGGTCAGAACCACGACCGGCCCGATCACGAGGGACGTCACCAGCAGGGGGGCGGCTATACGGACGCACCGGCTCATTGCTGTTTCCTCACTGTGTGATGGTCTCGGGGAAACGGAGAGAGGGCCGCGGGCCGCGCACACGGGGGCGGTCCGGCATTCCCGCGGGCGTCATGTGCCTCGCGGCCCCGCTCCCCTGGCGCCGCGTGGGCGGTATCCCCGGGGAGGCTCGGGAACTGCTCCCATCCTCTCCCGATCTCCGCGAACGGGCCACCCAGCGGAAGCGCGGGCGGGGAGACCTGGGTCGTACGACCCGCGACGGGGGGCGACCCCGTGGGCCGGGGGGCGGGGGAACGACCGAGGGGCCGTTTCGGATTTCTCCGAAACGGCCCCTCGATCTACGACTCTTTCGAGTCGGGACGACAGGATTTGAACCTGCGACCCCTTGACCCCCAGTCAAGTGCGCTACCAAGCTGCGCCACGTCCCGTTGTGCTTGTGCCTGTCACTGTTCCTGCTCTGCGAGGTTTCCCCCTCGCGCCGGGCACATGCAGAACATTACCCCACGTCGAGGGGTGTACGTGCACGGGTGACCGGCGCCGGGCAGGATGGCCGGATGAGCGGACGGGACCGGGACGAAGAGGGGCGGGCGCGCAGCGCGCGGCCACGGGACGGGCTGGGGCGACCCCTGCCGTACGGAGCCTCGGGCGTGGAGCGGCAGCCCGAGGGCGTGGTGCGCACCCCGGCCGGGACGGTGACGGAGGCCCAGCGGCTGCTGGACGCCGGGATGCCCTTCCACGCGCACGAGGTGTTCGAGGACGCGTGGAAGTCCGGGCCCGACGCGGACGCCGACCTGTGGCGGGCGCTGGCGCAGCTCGCGGTGGGGCTGACGCATTCCGCGCGGGGGAACTCCGTCGGCGGGGCGCGGTTGCTGCGGCGCGGGGCGGAGCGGTTGGCGGGGGTGCGGGAGGCGTACGGGATGGATCCGGCGGGGCTGGCCCGGTGGGCCGGGGAGCTGGCCCACCGGGTGGACGCCGGGGCGGTCGTGGACGCGGCGCGGGAGGCTCCGCGGCTACGCGGCGGCGGGCTGTAGCAGGTCCCAGCGGTTGCCGTAGAGGTCCTCGAAGACGGCGACGGAACCGTACGGCTCGTGGCGCGGCTCCTCCAGGAAGCGGACGCCCTCGGCGGTCATCCGGGTGTGGTCGGCGGCGAAGTCGGCGGTGTAGAGGAAGAAGCCGACGCGTCCGCCGGTCTGGTCGCCGACGCGGGCGAGCTGGGCGTCGCCCTTGGCCCGGGCCAGCAGCAGCGCCGACTCCTTCGCGGCGGGCGGGCGGACCACGATCCAGCGGGAGCCGTCGGGGCGGGCGGTGTCCTCGACGAGGTCGAAGCCGAGGGCGCGGGTGTAGAAGTCGAGGGCCTCGTCGTAGTCGCGGACGAGCAGGGCCGTGAGGGCGATGTGGGAGGGCATGCCCCTATTCTGCCGCCGCGTCGAGCAGGACCACGTCCAGGGTGCGCGGGCCGTGGACACCCTCCACCCGGTCGAGTTCGATGTCACTGGTGGCGGAGGGGCCGGAGATCCAGGTCAGCGGGCGGGTCGGGTCGAGGCGCTCGAGGGCCCGCGGGACGGAGTCCACCACCTGCTCGGGGACGCGGACCACGCAGACGTGGTGGTCGGGGATCAGGGTGATGCGCCTGCGCCCCTGGTCGGGGCCCCCGTCGAGGACGATCGTGCCGGTTTCGGCGATGGCCAGGGCGCAGCCGGTGACCACCCCGCCGACGCGGTCCAGCTCGGCCCGGGTGGAGGCGGCGCGGTCGTGGACGCGGGTGGGGTCGGCGGCGGAGAGCCAGTGCGGGGGCAGGGCGGGCGGGACGAGGATCTCGCGGTGCGGGGAGAGGAGCCGCCCGAGCAGGGTCGGGAGACCGTGCTCGTCGGTGCGGTGGACCCGCGCCCGGTAGGCGGTGAGGTGCGCGGCCAGGAGGTCGACGCGCTCGGCGGGGGTGCGCCGGCCGTGGACCCCGAGGTAGTCGCGGGGGACGGCGGGGTCCGGGCCGGTGTCGGCGGCGGCGCGGCGGATGCGGGCCAGGACGCGGTCCTTGCTGCTCACTGCGGGGTCTCCCGTTCTCTCGCCCACCAGTCGCGGAAGGACTCGGCCGGGATGTCCGGCAGTTCGCGGATGTCGGTCCAGGCGCGGCCGGGTCCGGGGAGCCGGCGCGGGCGCAGTCGCCGGGCCCGGGACAGCAGTCGCTCCCCCGCGCGCAGGGCGCCGGGGTGGTCGAGGAGGAGGCGGGCGGCGCGCATGGCGGCGCGCTCGGCGGTGTGGCCGTGGGCGGGGCGGATGCGGACGCGGACGCCCTCGCGGGTCACGGCGCCGCCCTGGGCCACGCGTTCGCGGAGGTGGACGAGCACCTCGGGGATGTCGATGGCGACGGGGCAGACCTCGTAGCAGGCCCCGCACAGGGTGGAGGCGTAGGGCAGGGTGGCGTCGATCTCGCTTTCGGTGCCGCGCAGTTGGGGGCTGAGGATGGCGCCGATGGGGCCCGGGTAGACGGAGCCGTAGGCGTGGCCGCCGGCGCGTTCGTAGACGGGGCAGACGTTGAGGCAGGCGGAGCAGCGGATGCAGCGCAGGGCTTGGCGGCCGACGGGGTCGGCGAGGGTGTCGGTGCGGCCGTTGTCGAGGAGGACGAGGTGGAAGGCGGAGGGACCGTCGCCTTCGGTGGTGCCGGTCCACATGGTCGTGTACGGGTTCATCCGCTCGGCCGTGGAGGAGCGCGGCAGGGTCTGGAGGAAGATCTCCAGGTCGCGGAAGGTGGGGATGACCTTCTCGATGCCGACGACCGAGATCAGGGTGTCGGGGAGGGTCAGGCACATCCGGCCGTTGCCCTCGGATTCGAGGACGACCATGGTGCCGGTCTCGGCGACCATGAAGTTGGCGCCGGAGACGCCGACCTTGGCGCGCAGGAACTTCTCGCGCAGGTGCAGGCGGGCCGCTTCGGCGAGTTCGCGCGGGTCGTCGCCGAGGTCCTCGGGGGCCGGGCGGCCCCAACTTCCCATCTCGGAGCGGAAGATGTCGCGGATCTCCGCGCGGTTGCGGTGGATGGCGGGGACCAGGATGTGGGAGGGCCGGTCGTGGCCGAGCTGGACGATCAGTTCGGCGAGGTCGGTCTCGTACGCGGCGATGCCGGCGGCTTCGAGGGCCTCGTTGAGGCCGGTCTCCTGGGTGGCCATGGACTTGACCTTGACCACCTCCCGTTCGCCGGTGGCGCGGACGAGGTCGGTGACGATCCGGTTGGCCTCCTCGGCGTCGGCCGCCCAGTGCACGGTGCCGCCCGCCGCGGTGACGGCGGACTCCAACTGCAGCAGGTAGCGCTCCAGATGGCGCAGCGTGTGGTCCTTGACGGCCTTGCCCGCGGCGCGCAGCCGGTCCCAGTCCTCCAGTTCGGCGACCGCGTGGGCGCGTTTGTCACGGATGGTCCGGGTGGCGTGGCGCAGGTTGCCGCGCAGCACCTCGTCCCGTACGGCTTCGCGGGCCGCGGCCGGGAAGGCGGGGAAGGCGGGCATGCCGAGGTGGGTGCGGCTCATCGCAGGGGTTCCTCCTCGGTGGCGGCCAGGATCTCGGCGAGGTGCAGGGTGCGCAGGGGGGCGCCGGAGCGGCGCAGGGTGCCGTCGAGGTGGACGAGGCAGGAGTTGTCGGCGCCGCACAGGACGGAGGCTCCGGTGCCGGTGGCGTTGCGGATCTTGTCGGCGGCCATGGCGGCGGAGACGTCCGGGTTCTTGAGGGCGAAGGTGCCGCCGAAGCCGCAGCACTCCTCGGCTCCGGGCAGTTCGACCAGGTCCAGGCCCTTCACGGCGGTGAGGAGCCGGCGCGGGCGCTCGCCGAGGCCGAGGGAGCGCAGGCCGTGGCAGGAGGGGTGGTAGGTGACGGTATGCGGGAAGTGGGCGCCGACGTCGGTGACGCCGAGGACGTCGACGAGGAACTCGGTCAGCTCGTACACGCGCGGTACGAGGTCGTGCGCGAGGTCGGCGAGCGCGTTGCCGCGGCCCTCCTCGGCGGCTTTGCGGCCGATGCGCGGGTAGTGCTCGCGGACCATCGCGGCGCAGGATCCGGAGGGGGTGACCACGTACTCGTGGCCCGCGAAGGCCTCGGCGGTGCGGCGCAGCAGGGGTTCGCTCTCGCGCCGGTAGCCGGTGTTGTACTGCGGCTGCCCGCAGCAGCTCTGGGCGGCGGGGAAGTCCACGTCGACTCCGAGGCGCTCCAGGAGGCGTACGACGGCGATGCCGGTCCGGGGGTGGATCGCGTCGTTGACGCAGGTGACGAACAGGGCGGCGCGCATGGTGGGCACAATAGCGGGGTGAAGAAGTTCTCAGTGATCGGCATCGGCGCGGGCGACCCGGACCACCTGACCCTCCAGGCGGTACGGGCGATCGGCGCGGCGGACGCATTCCTCATCCTGGAGAAGGGTGAGGAGAAATCGGATCTGACGGGGTTGCGGCGGGCCATGCTCGACGAGCACGCCCGGCCGGGTCACCGGCTGGTGGAGGGCCGGGACCCGGACCGGGACCGGGATCCGGCGGCGTACGCGCCGACGGTGGACGGCTGGCGCAGCGCGCGGGCGGAGATCTTCGAGCGGTTCATCGCCGAGGACCTGGCCGAGGGCGAGACCGGTGCGTTCCTGGTGTGGGGCGATCCGTCCCTGTACGACTCCACCCTCGCGATCCTCGACGAGGTCCTCGAACACGGCCGGGTGGCCTTCGAGCACGAGGTGGTGCCCGGGATCAGCAGCGTCTCGGCGCTGCTGGCCCGGCACCGGACGAACCTGAACCGGGTGGGCCGGCCCGTCCAGATCACCACCGGCCGGCGGCTCGCGGAGGGTTGGCCGCAGGACGTGGACGACGTGGTGGTGATGCTGGACGCCCGGCACGCCTTCACGGCCCACCTCGACCGGGACCTCTACATCTACTGGGGCGCCTACGTGGGCACCCCGGACGAGATCCTGGTCTCGGGGAAGCTCTCGGAGGTGGCCGGCCGCATCGAGGAGCTGCGGACCGAGGCCCGTGCCCGCAAGGGCTGGATCATGGACACGTACCTGCTCAGGCGCCCTTGAGGTAGGCGGGCAGGGCCGCCGCGAGGCGCTCGTACTCCTCGGCGCGGTTGTAGACCTGGCCGCAGACGCGGATGCCTCCGCCGCCGGGTCGGGGCCAGATCAGGACGCGCGTACGGAGCTTCGTGGCGAGTTCCTCGCGCAGGGCGTAGGCCTCGTCCTGGGTCTCGGCGTTGCCGGGCGGCAGCAGCAGGGAGCGGAAGGGCAGGCCGGGGGTGTACGGGAGGGCGGTGAGCCCGGGCAGGGCGGCGAGCAGCCCGGCGCCGTAGGCGGCCAGGGCGCTGTTGTGGGCCCGCACCTCGGCCGCCCCGAGGCTCTCCAGGAGGTCGAGGCCCTCGGGGGCGGCCAGCCAACCGGTGTAGTCGGTGGTGGCGCGGTACTCCACGGAGCGCGGGAAGCCGTGGTGGTCCTCCCAGGAGGGGGACAGCGCCCGTACGCGGGCCCGGTGGGCGGGGGCGACGGCGAGGACGGCGCTCCCGGAGGGGGCGTAGCCCCACTTGTGGAGGTTGCCGAACCAGAAGTCGGCGCCGGCGGCGAGGGGTTCGGCCAGCATGCCGGGGGTGTGGGCGCCGTCGACGACGGTGGTGACGCCCCGGGCGGCGAGGTCGGCGAGGAGGCGGGGTCCCGCGATGAGTCGGGCCGTCGGCGAGCTGACGTGGTCCAGGAGGGCCACCTTGGTGCGCGGGGTGAGCGCGGCGAGCACGGCCTCGCGGACGGCGTCCTCGTCGGGGAGGTGGGGGTCCAGGGCGACGGTGGTGACGGGCGCGCGGCGGGCCGCGGCGGCGACGACCGTTCCGTAGCCGTGGTCGGTGACGAGGATCTCGTCGCCTGCGGCGAGGGGGACGGCGTCGAGGGCGAGGTTGGCGCCTTCGGTGGCGTTGGCGATGAAGCCGATGCCGTCGGGGTCCGCGCCGAGGTGGGCGGCGATCCGGGCGCGTGCGCCGACGAGCCGTTCGGCGACGGAGTTGAAGAAGGCGTCGGGGTCGGCGTGGAGTTCGGCGCGGAGCGTCTCCTGGACCTGTTGGACGGGGAGCGGGACCGCGCCGTAGGACCCGTGGTTGAGGTGGGCGACGGCGGGGTCCAGCCGGAAGAGGGCGGCGCCCCCCGGGAAGGCGGGCGGGGCGGACGGAGCGGGCAGGTCGGGCACGGGGACCTCCGGTCGGCGTGGGGCTTCCCCCGGATGGTGCCCCGATCCGGCGCCCCGGGGCAGGGCCGATTCGGTCGAAGTGGCCTGGATCGGGGCCGGTCGGCCCGTGTTCCGGGCGCGCCGCACGGCCCCGCCCCGGGCGCGCCGCCGGAGGTCAGGCTGCGCTCCGGCTCCTACGGTGTGGCCGCGCGGGCGGGTTGGCGTACGGGCGGGGCGGCTCCGAGGGAGGCGAGCCAGGCGTCGAGGTCGGTCAGGGCCCGCCCGTCGAGGAGGGCGGGGTCGACGGTGGTGCGGAGTTGGTGCGGCACCCCGGAGGCGAGCAGCAGGCGCAGGCTGCGTTCCGCCGAGGCGGCGGCGTGGCCGATCCCGGTGACCCGCTCGTAGCGGCCGGGCGGCGCCTTCACGTCGAAGCCGACCCAGTCCAACAGGCCGGCGTCCAGGAGCCGGGCGAAGCGGCGCGGGAAGGCACCGCCGGTGTGCAGCCCGACCTCCAGGCCCAGCGCGCGGGCCTCCCGTACGGCTTCGGGCAGGCCGCGCTGGAGGAGGGGTTCGCCGCCGGAGAAGACCACGCCGTCCAGGAGCCCGGTGCGGCGGGCCAGGTGCCGTGCGACCTCGTCCCAGCCGGCGGCGGCCGGCGCTCGGGCGGGGAGCAGTTCGGGGTTGTGGCAGTAGCCGCAGCGCCAGGGGCAGCCCTGGCAGAACACGGTGGTCACCAGGCGGCCGGGCCAGTCGCAGGTGGACAGTGCGAACCAGCCGCCGATCCGGATCACAGGGCCGCCTCGGGAGCCCGGGAGGGGGCGTCGGCGGGGGCGCCCGAGGAGGCCCGGAAGGGGACCCGTTCGGCGTGCTCGCCCTTCTTGCCGATGTTGAGGGAGGAGACGGGGCGGTGGTAGCCCATCACGCGGGTCCACACCTCGCACTCGGCTCCACAGGTGGGGCAGGCGGGCCTTTCGCCGTCGAGGTAGCCGTGCTCGGCGCAGATGGAGAAGGTGGGGGTGACGGTCAGGTAGGGCAGGCGGAAGTTCTCCAGGGAGCGCCGCACCAGCTTGCGGCAGGCCTCGGCGGTGGGGATCCGTTCGGGGGTGTAGAGGTGCAGGACGGTGCCGCCGGTGTACTTGGTCTGGAGTTCGTCCTGGCGCTCCAGCGCCTCGAAGGGATCGTCGGTCCATCCGACGGGCAGCTGGCTGGAGTTGGTGTAGTACGGGTTGGCCTCCGTGCCGGCCTGGAGGATGCCGGGGAAGCGGGCCCGGTCCTCCTTCGCGAAGCGGTAGGTGGTGCCCTCGGCCGGGGTGGCCTCCAGGTTGTAGAGGTGTCCGGTGCGCTCCTGGAACTCGGTCATGCGGGCCCGCACCCGGTCCAGGAGCCGGAGGGCGAGGGCGTGGCCGGCCGGGGTGGTGATGTCGTCGGCGTCCGCGGTGAAGTTGCGGATCATCTCGTTGATCCCGTTGACCCCGATGGTGGAGAAGTGGTTGCGCAGGGTGCCGAGGTAGCGCTTGGTGTAGGGGAACAGGCCTCCGTCGATGAGGTCCTGCACGGTGACCCGCTTCAACTCCAGGCTGTCCCTGGCCAGCTCGCACAGCCGGTCCAGTTCGGCCATCAGGGCGTCCTCGTCGCCGGCGTAACGGTGGCCGAGGCGGGCGCAGTTGAGGGTGACCACGCCGAGGGATCCGGTCTGTTCGGCGCTCCCGAAGAGGCCGTTGCCGCGCTTGAGGAGTTCGGTGAGGTCGAGCTGGAGGCGGCAGCACATGGAGCGGATCATGTGGGGTCGCAGTGCGGAGTTGATGAAGTTCTGGAAGTACGGGAGCCCATACTTGGCGGTCATCGCGAAGAGCCGCTCCGCGTTCTCGCTCTCCCAGGGGAAGTCCGCGGTGATGTTGTAGGTGGGGATGGGAAAGGTGAACACCCGCCCCGTGGCGTCGCCTTCGGTCATGACCTCGATGTAGGCCCGGTTGAGGAGGTCCATCTCCGCCTGGAGGTCCCCGTAGGTGAAGTCCACCTCCTCGCCGCCGACGACGGGCACCTGGTCGCGCAGGTCCTCGGGGCAGGTCCAGTCGAAGGTGAGGTTGGTGAAGGGGGTCTGGGTGCCCCAGCGGGAGGGGACGTTGAGGTTGTGGACCAGCTCCTGGACGCACTGGCGGACCTGCTCCTACGTCAGCGCGTCGAGGCGGACGTAGGGCGCGAGGCAGGTGTCGAAGGAGGAGAAGGCCTGGGCCCCGGCCCATTCGTTCTGGAGGGTGCCCAGGAAGTTCACCATCTGACCGACGGCGGAGGACAGGTGCCGGGGCGGGGCGGAGTCGATCTGCCCGGGTATCCCGCCGAGTCCCTCGGTGAGCAGGGTGCGCAGGGACCAGCCGGCGCAGTAGCCGGAGAGCATGTCCAGGTCGTGGAGGTGGAGGTCGCCCTCGCGGTGGGCGCGGGCCACCTCGGGCGGGTAGACCTGCTCCAGCCAGTAGGTGGCGGTCAGTTTGCCCGCGGCGTTGAGGATGAGGCCGCCCAGCGAGTATCCCTGGTTGGCGTTGGCGTTCACCCGCCAGTCACGGCGTTCCAGGTATTCGGTCACGGTCTCTACGGCGTCGACGGACGTCACGGCAGCCCTCCCACGAGGCTTCGCACGGATGTGTGGATCGGCGCCGGCAGGTGTCGGACTCGCACGCCCGGGGGCGCGCTCACCGTTGCGGGGCAGTCCCGGATTCCCACCGGATTCCCTGTTGCCTCGGTCGGGGCGGACATGAGCGAGGCCCCGCCGAACCGGCAGGGCCAACACTACATATGGATGTGACCGCAAGCCGCGACCACTAGATATTGGGTGACCAAGGTCCTCGAAGGGAGGACTTAGGGCCTGCGTCCACTGCTCGCCGCGTAGTACTGGAGGTCCTGCACCTCGACCTTGCGGTCGACCGGATAGGGCAACTCCACCCCGGCCAGGGACCGGCCGCCCCGGACCACCGCCGCCGAACTGGTGCCCGGCCCCAGCGGCAGCAGGCGGGAGTGGACCCCGGCCGGGGCCTCGTGCTCGCCGTTGACGGAGCCGACGGTCGTACGGACGGTCCCGGACTCGGCGAGGAAGCTCAGCACCTCGACGGTGTCGCGGGGGGCGGCGCTGCCCTTGCGCGGGGACATCACCACCTTCTGGTCGCCGGACGGGTCGGCGGCGGCGAACTGGGTGCGGCCGGTGAGGTAGAGGGTGTCGCGGACGATCTCGGGCCATGCGCCGGTCTTGAAGCGGGTCAGGTAGTAGGAGGTGAGGTCCAGGTAGGTGTAGCCGTTGTGCAGGGACGGGGCGAACTGGCTGCCCTCGGAGTAGTCGTTCCAGGTGGTCAGTTGGACCCAGTCGGCGCCGTCGTCGATGGCGTGCGTCCAGGTGGAGCGCAGGGTGGCGGTGTTGCCGGCCTCGTCGTAGATCCCCTGGTTGGGGCGGGCGTCCTGGACCGACACCGGCTGCATCCAGATCTTGCCGAGGTCGTGGGCGCGCCGGGCGTCGCGGGCGGCTCCCTCCTGGCCGACGTAGCTGCGGCTGCCCCATTCGGAGAACCCGTAACTGATGGGCGCGAAGGACTCGTTGTTGGCCCCGTAGTCGAGGAAGAGTGGGACCAGCGCGGTACGGACCTGGTACTTCGACGTGAGCACTTCCATGAACCGGCTCCACCAGGCGGCGCTCTTGGCCTCCGCCTTGAAGGGGGACACCACGAGCCGCCCGTCACCGAGCCGGTGCGCGGCGGGAGCCGCGGCGAGGGTGGCGACGGCGTCGGCGAGCACGCCCGGGTCGTCCGTGCCGAGGGAGGTCATGTCCGGCATCAGCATGATCCTGAAGGCGGGATCCACCGAATGGGCCGCCCGCATCAGGAGGTTGGAGCGTTCCCAGTTCTTCCCGGAGAGGGAGAGCAGGTCGAGGGTGAACCCGTCGATGCCGGCGGCGCGGGCGGTGCGGACCTCCTGCTGGAGGTTGGCGTACTCCCACTCGCCCTGCCGGGGTGCCACGGGCAGCGGGCGGTCGCGCAGCAGGCCCCCGTAGCGCTCGTGCTTGCCGTTCTCCCCGTCCGGGTCGAGGTAGTTGCGGGTGTAGTAGTCGGCGTCGGCGCTCGCGTTGTCGAGGGAGAGCGGGTACGGGGTGAAGTAGTGGGCGAACACCAGCTTCCGGCCCGCGGCCCCGGTGCGCAGTGCGGTCGGGTCGGGGAGGTCGAAGGGCAGGACTCCGGCGGGCCGCTCGCCCGCGCCGTCGCTCCGGACCCGCAGGGCCGCGGACGGTGTCGGCTTGGCACTGCCCGGCGAGGCCGCCCGGTCGGCCTCGGCGCCCGGGGAGACCCCTGCGGAGGCGTCGGGCGCGGAGGAGGGCCCGGTGGTTCGGGACGCCTCGGCGGCCGGGCGCGCGTCGTCCTGTCCGGCGGCGGCCCGGAAGGGGTCCCAGAGGATGCCGGTGACGGCGCAGAGGCCGACGAGGAGGAACGTGGAGAGGAGCAGGGTCAGTAAGGGGCCGCGTCTGCGGAGGCGGGAGCGGCGCCGGTGCGAGGCGGGCCCCGCCCGTCCCCGCGCGCGCCGGTCGGCTCGCCGGTCCGGTGTCATCGTGGAGCCCCTCCCAGGAATATGCCCCGGTGCCGGGACTGCACAGCAGTAGAGCCGATTCCCCTGCTCCGGACAACTGTTCAGGGGCGGGCGGGGTCGCGGCGCGTACGTCACGGGGACCACAGGAGCTACGCCCGCCGCTTTGCCGGCGCCAAGGGGGCCCGGGCCCCGACCGCCTTGGCGCGACAGGGCGCGGGGGCCTCACGGCGCTCGGGCGGACGCACGGGCAACGCCTCCCCCGGTGGCCCGCGTACCGCTCGCGTGCCCGGTCGGGACCGTCGGCGGGGTGTTCTCCCGGCCCCGACGCGCCGCGTCCCGCGCGTCGTCTACACGCGCTCCACCATCCGGCCCAGCCGGCTCGTCCCCGTGATGGACCGGGCGGGCCCTCAAGCCGGGCCGGGAATCCGCCGGACCCAGGGCCCGCGTCAGGCGTGCAGGGCGTTCCCGTCCTCCACGTGGCCCTTGGGCTCCAGTTGGAGGGTGGAGTGCGCGATGTCGAAATGGTCCCCGACACAGGCCTGCAAACGGGTGAGGAGGTGGCCGTGGTCCTCGCCGCGCAGGATGTCCTCGGCCACGACCACGTGCGCGGTGAGCACCGGCATGCCGGAGGTGACGGTCCAGGCGTGGAGGTCGTGCACGTCGAGCACGCCCGGCTCTTCGAGGAGGTGCCGGCGCACCTCGGTGAGGTCCATGTCCTGCGGGGTGGCCTCCAGCAGGACGTGGCCCGCGTCGCGCAGCAGCCCGTAGGCCCTCGGGACGATCATCAGGCCGATCACGAGGGAGGCGATCGGGTCGGCGGCCTGCCAGCCGGTGAGGACGATGACCAGGCCGCCGACGATGACGGCCACCGATCCGAGGGCGTCGCCGAGCACCTCCAGGTAGGCGCCGCGCAGGTTGAGGCTCTGGTCCTTGGCGTCGCGCAGCAGCCACAGCCCGACCGCGTTGGCGGCGAGGCCCACCACGGCGACGGCGAACATCAGCCCGCCCTTGACCTCGACGGGCTCGCTGAACCGGCGCACGGCCGAGTAGAGGACCCAGCCGAAGATGCCGAGCAGGAGCAGGGCGTTCAGGGCGGCCGAGAAGATCTCGACCCGGTAGAAGCCGAAGGTGCGGCGCGGGGTGGGCGCCCGCTGGGCGAGGGTGACCGCGCCCAGCGCCAGGGAGACGCCGACGGCGTCGGTGAGGCTGTGGGCGGCGTCGGCGAGCAGGGCGAGACTGCCCGACAGCACGGAGCCGACCACTTGGACGAGGGTGATCGCCGCGCTGATCCCGATCGTCCACAGCAGGCGCTTGCGGTACGTGCCGGTGAGGGTGCCGCCGCCTGCGGCGGCGGAGGGTGCACCGTGGTCATGGCCCATGATCGCCATCGCACCACGAGGAGGGGCCGCTCGCCCGTCCGACGGGCCGGGCCCGACGCCCCGTAGGGCGCCGGCGCGGCCCCGACGAGTGCGGTGATCATGGGACGGCACCGGCCATTCGGCGGAATGCGACATTCCCCTGGTCATGCGACGGAAATGGCGGATACTCATCGTCATGCGGCTCGAACATCCCTCTTGCCGCACTTGGTCACGCATGCAATGGGGGGCATCGTGAACATGGGGGAATCCGGGCCTGTCGGCTCCCGGGGCGGTACGGGAACGCTTCCGACCACCTCGGCCGAACTGTCGCTGCTGCTCACCGCCGTACGACGCGGCAGGGTGTTGACCGTGACCGGTCCCGACCGCGAGGCCCGGAGCGTCCTCGTACGGGACGTCGCGCGGCGGCTCTCGTCCAACTTCTGCGACGGGACGGCCGTCCTGACCGTGCCCGGGGACGGAAGCGTACGCGGGCTCGTGGCCGCGCTGGGCTGTCTTCCCGGCATGCCCTTCCTGCCGTGCGCGACGGCCGACGCCGCCTCCCAACTCGCCGAGCGGGACATGCTGCTGGTGCTGGACGGGGGCGAGCGACTGAGCCCCGGGGCCCTGGAGTGGCTGCGCGGACTGCTCGCCGTCGCCCCGGGCCTGCGCATCCTGGCCGCCGCCCGCGACCCGCTCGGCGTGGGACAGGGCCGCGTGCACCGGCTCTGAGGGGTGTCGCGGGGGGGCGGGGTCCGGACGGGCCGCGTGCGCGTGCGCGTTACACGCGCGGTACACGGACGCCACAGCACTGCCACGGCACTGCCACGGGGGATCCATTGAGTGGGGGAGTTCCGAATTCTAGGGTCTGACCTGCGGGTTTCAACCGCCGGGGCACTCCGGCCGGGCGAGCCCGGTACGTACGTCACACTCCCCCGCACGTACAGGAGACCTCTCGTGAGCGAGCACCCCAGCACAGGCGCGTCCCGCAAGTCGTCCGTCGGCCGACGCGGCTTCATCGCCGGCGCGGCAGCGGTTGCCGCCTCGGCCGCCACCCCGGCCCTGGCCCAGGCGGCCACGGGCGCCGGCGCGACCGCCGGCGCGCGGCCCAACATCCTGCTGATCGTCACCGACGACCAGCCCAAGCACACCGACTGGGCCATCCCCAAGGTCATCGACTGGCTCGGTGGGCAGGGCGTCACCTTCACCCACGGCCATTCCGCGACCCCGCTCTGCGCACCCTCGCGGTCCTCGATCTTCTCCGGCCGCCACGCGCACCACCACGGGGTGCGCAACAACGGGGCCTCCTACAGCCTCGACCAGTCGACCACCGTGCAGCGCCACCTCAAGCAGGCCGGCTACCGCACGGGACTCTTCGGCAAGTACCTCAACTCCTGGACGCTGGCGGACAATCCGCAGCACTTCGAGGAGTGGGCGCTCCTCCAGCCCGCCTACAACAACGCCCGCTGGAACGTGAACGGCACGGTCCAGGAGATCGAGGGCTACACGACGAACATCGTCAAGAACAAGACCCTCGCCTTCCTCGACAAGGCCGCCACCGACAGCCGCCCGTGGTTCGCATACGTGACCCCGTTCGCCTCCCACTCGCCGAACGTACCGGCGCCCAAGTACGCCCAGACACCGGTCCCCGCGTGGAACGGGCGCCCCTCCGTCCCCGAGGCGGACCGCTCCGACAAGCCGGCCTACATCCGCGACGCGACGGCCACCCTGGACGACGCCCGTGAGCTGCGCACCCGCCAACTGCGCAGCCTGCTCTCCGTGGACGACGCCGTCCAGGCCCTCCGCGACAAGCTCGCGGCGCTGGGCCAGTTGGAGAACACCCTCGTCATCTTCACCGGGGACAACGGCTACACCTGGGCCGACCACGGCTGGTTGAAGAAGTCGGTGCCCTACTCCCCCTCCCACGAGGTGCCGTTCTACCTGTCCTGGCCTGCCGGCGGACTCGGCGGCGGGACCACCGACGACCGGATCGTGGCGAACATCGACATCGCGCCGACCATCCTCGAAGCGGCCGGGATCCCCCGGCCCGCGGGCCAGGACGGGCATTCGCTCCTCGGCACCACCGACCGGGACCACCTCCTGGTCCAGTGGTGGAAGCAGGGCACGGGCGGCGAGGGGCCGAAGACCTGGGCCTCCTACGTCGCGAAGGACAAGCAGTACACGGAGTACTACGACCTGCACACCGACGCCACGGGAGCGGTCTCCGGCACGGGGCAGGTCGCCTTCCGCGAGTACTACGACCTGGCAGCCGACCCCCACCAGTTGAAGAACCTGCTGTACCAGGCCACGCCGGCACAGGAGCGTGACCTCGGGATACCGGCGCTCGCCGCGCGGCTGGCCGCCGACCGCACCGGCTGATCCCCGTACCGGCCCTCCAGGAGACCCCCATGGCACCGAAGTCCTGCTGCTCCCCCGCCCGCGCCACCGGCCCGCTCGACCTGTCGCCGGTGGCGCCGCCCCCGCCGCGGGTCGTGGCGGACCCGGCGGCGGGGCGGGCCGCCCGGGGCCTCCTCGGCCTTCCGGGGGGCCGGTTCCTGATGGGAACCGAGGACGCCGACGCGTTCGCGCGGGACGGGGAGGGGCCGGTCCGGGAGGCGGTGGTCGGGGCGTTCCGCATCGCCCCGACCACCGTCACCAACGCCCAGTACGCCTCGTTCGTGAAGGCCACCGGCCATGTCACCGAAGCGGAGTCCTTCGGCTTCAGCTTCGTCTTCGCCGGGTTCCTGGAGCCCGAACTCGCCTCCGTCTCACCGGCGGTGGCCGGAACCCCCTGGTGGCGGGCGGTCTCCGGGGCCGACTGGCGCCGCCCCGAGGGGCCGGGTTCCGCCTTCGCCGCCCGGCAGGACCACCCGGTGGTCCACGTGTCCTGGAACGACGCCCGGGCGTACTGCGCCTGGTCCGGCACCCGGCTCCCCACCGAGCCCGAGTGGGAGTACGCCGCGCGCGGCGGGCTGGAGGGACGGCGCTACCCGTGGGGCGACGAACTGCGCCCGGGCGGGCGGTACATGTGCAACATCTGGAACGGCGACTTCCCCCGCCACAACACCCGCGCCGACGGGTACGCGGGAACCGCGCCCGCGAAGTCCTTCCGGCCCAACGGGTTCGGGTTGTACAACGCGGTCGGCAACGTGTGGGAGTGGAGCGCCGACCGGTTCGCGCCGGTCGGGCCGGAGCGGACCATGCGGGGCGGCTCGCACATGTGCCACGACTCGTACTGCAACCGCTACCGGGTCGCGGCCCGCACCCGCAACACCCCGGACAGTTCGGCCGGCAACATCGGCTTCCGGGTGGCGGCGGACCCGCTGCCGGCCTGACCGGGCACGGGCCCGATCCGACCGGTTCCGATCCGCCCGCGCCCGTCAGGTCCGACCCGCTGCCTCCCCCTGCCATTCCTCGGCCGTCAGACCCATGATCACCTCGTCCACGAAGGCCCCGTACACCCACGCGGACCGCGACAGGGTGCCCTCGACCCGGAATCCGGCGCGCCGTCCGGCGCCGATCATGGCCGGGTTGTCGGCGAGGGTCTCCAGCTGGAGCCGGTGCAATCCGCGCACGGTGAACCCGTACGCGCACAGGAGCCGGACGGTCTCGCCGCCGAGCCCGCGGCCCCGGAAGTCCGGGCGCAGGGACATCCCGAGGTGGGCGCCCCGGTTGTGCAGGTCGATCCCCCACAGGAGGGCCTCTCCCGCGAGCTCCCCGGAGGCCAGGTCCACCACGGAGAAGACCGCCTTCTGCGCGGACGGCTCCTCCGTCCCGTACGGGGAGTGGCCCGCGTCCAGCGGGCGCCAGGGGCGCGAGTCCGCGCGCGCGTGGCCGGGTACGTCCTCGTAGAGCTCGGCGTGCAGGATCGCCACGTCGTCGGGATGACGGGCACGCAGCCCGGCCAGCTGTCCAGTGATCACCCCGTATTACTAGCCCGCGGCACCGCCCCGCCACAACGGAATATCCCCGTCCGGACGCGACCCTGTGCCGGACGGGGATCCGCGTCCGGGCCCGATCCCGGGCCGGGCCCCCGGACGCGCCACCGCCCCGGCCGGAGACTTCCCGGCCGGGGCGGTGGCGGTGGTGCGGTGGTGCGGTGGCGGTTGACGCCGGGGGGCGGTCAGCCCAGCAGCGCGAGCGCCTGGTTCAGGGTCGCGGACGGGCGCATGATCGCGGCCGCCTTGGTGGCGTCGGGCTGGTAGTAGCCGCCGATCTCGACCGGCGAACCCTGGACCGCGATCAGCTCGGCGACGATCTTCTGCTCGGACTCGGCGAGCGTCTTGGCCAGCGGGTCGAAGGCGGCCGCCAGCTTCGGGTCGTCGGTCTGGCGCGACAGCTCCTGCGCCCAGTACAGGGCGAGGTAGAAGTGGCTGCCGCGGTTGTCGATGCCGCCCAGCTTGCGGCTCGGCGACTTGTCCTCGTTGAGGAAGGTGCCGGTGGCGCGGTCCAGGGTGTCGGCCAGCACCTGGGCGCGGGCGTTGCCGGTGGTGGTCGCGAGGTGCTCGAAGGAGACGGCCAGCGCGAGGAACTCACCGAGGGAGTCCCACCGCAGGTAGTTCTCCTTGACGAGCTGCTGGACGTGCTTCGGGGCGGAGCCGCCGGCGCCGGTCTCGAAGAGGCCGCCGCCGTTCATGAGCGGAACGACCGACAGCATCTTGGCGCTGGTGCCCAGCTCCAGGATCGGGAAGAGGTCGGTCAGGTAGTCGCGCAGCACGTTGCCGGTCACCGAGATGGTGTCCTCGCCGCGGCGGATCCGCTCCAGGGAGTACGCGGTGGCCTCGACCGGGGACAGGACCTTGATGGTCAGGCCCTCGGTGTCGTGGTCGGCCAGGTAGGTCTTGACCTTGGCGATCAGCTGCGCGTCGTGTGCGCGGCCCTCGTCCAGCCAGAAGACGGCCGGAACGCCGCTGGCGCGGGCGCGGGTGACGGCGAGCTTGACCCAGTCCTGGATCGGGGCGTCCTTGGTCTGGCAGGCGCGGAAGATGTCGCCGGCGGCGACCTCCTGCTCCAGGACGGTGTTGCCCTCGGCGTCGACGAGGCGGACGGTGCCCGCGCTCGCGATCTCGAAGGTCTTGTCGTGGCTGCCGTACTCCTCGGCCTTCTGGGCCATGAGGCCGACGTTCGGCACCGAGCCCATGGTGGACGGGTCGTAGGCGCCGTGCGCGCGGCAGTCGTCGACGACGACCTGGTAGACGCCCGCGTAGCTGCTGTCCGGGAGGACGGCGAGGGTGTCGGCCTCGGCGCCGTCCGGGCCCCACATGTGGCCGGAGGTGCGGATCATGGCCGGCATGGAGGCGTCGACGATGACGTCGGACGGCACGTGCAGGTTGGTGATGCCCTTGTCGGAGTCGACCATCGCCAGGTCCGGGCCCTCGGCGATCTCGGCGTCGATCGAGGCCTTGATCGCGTCGCCGTCGGGCAGCTTGCCCAGGCCGTTCAGGATGGAGCCGAGGCCGTCGTTCGGGGACAGGCCGGCGGCGGCGAGGGTCGCGCCGTAGCGCGCGAAGGTGTTCGGCAGGAAGGCGCGGACCACGTGGCCGAAGACGATCGGGTCGGAGACCTTCATCATCGTCGCCTTGAGGTGCACGGAGAACAGGACGCCCTCGGCCTTGGCACGCTCGATCTGGTCGTTGAGGAAGGTGCGCAGCGCGTCGACGTGCAGGACGGACGCGTCCACGACCTCGCCGGCCAGGACCGGTACGGACTCGCGCAGCACCGTGGTGGCGCCGTCGGCGGCGACGTGCTCGATGCGCAGGGTGCCGGCCTCGGCGATCACGGTGGACTTCTCCGTCGAGCGGAAGTCGTCGGCGCCCATGGTGGCGACGTTCGTCTTCGACTCGGGGGTCCAGGCGCCCATGCGGTGCGGGTGGGCCTTGGCGTAGTTCTTGACCGAGGCGGGGGCGCGGCGGTCGGAGTTGCCCTCGCGCAGGACCGGGTTGACGGCGCTGCCCTTGATCTTGTCGAAGCGGGCGCGGATCTCGCGCTCCTCGTCGGTCTTCGGGTCGTCCGGGTAGTCGGGAAGGGCGTAGCCCTGGCCCTGGAGCTCGGCGACCGCGGCCTTGAGCTGCGGGATCGAGGCCGAGACGTTGGGCAGCTTGATGATGTTGGCGCCCGGGGTCTTGGCGAGTTCACCGAGCTCGGCGAGGGCGTCCGCGATCCGCTGGCCCTCTTCCAGGTGCTCCGGGAAGCTGGCGATGATCCGACCTGCCAGGGAGATGTCACGGGTCTCGACATTCACACCGGCCGTCGACGCGTACGCCTGGATCACAGGCAGGAACGAATACGTCGCGAGGGCCGGGGCCTCGTCAGTGTGCGTGTAGATGATGGTCGAGTCAGTCACCGGATGCTCCGCTCCACAGTCTGCGTCTCTCGTCTGCAACATTGCTCGACATCAAGATATCTCGTGATCGGGGCGGGATGGACAGCCCCCTGCCGCAAGACGGACGAGACCCACGTCACCCCGGGCGCGCGGACCCCGCACGCGAAAGCGCCGCCGCCCGGTGGGCGGCGGCGCTCGGCCGGGCGATCGGCGGGATCGCTCAGGCGGCGGCCGGCTGCTTGGGGTCGGACCCGTACGCGTTCGGTCCGCGGTTGCCCTCGGTGGCCGCCAGGACGATCAGCCAGATCGCGCCGATGAACGGGATGAAGCTGATCAGGTACCACCAGCCGGACCTGCCGGTGTCGTGCAGCCGCCGGACCGTGAGGCCGAGGGACGGCAGCAGGAGCGCGAGGGTGTAGATCCAGGTGATGACGGGGTAGCTGCCGAGCGCGAAGTCGATGACGGTGAGGACGATCACGATCGGGATGTTCCACAGGACGAACATCCAGTACTCCTGGCGGCGGGCTCGACCGTCGAAGTCGGCGTACCTCTTGATGACGTCGGTGTAGTAGTTCACGGGTCCCCCCTAGGACGGCGCGTACGACCCCTCCCAGTGGAATGGGCCGGGCCGGGCTTATGCCCTCCCTACACACCCCCCAAGCCACTTCCGGTCGCCTGATTTTGGCCATTTCCCTTGGTTTCAAACGGAGTTGACTTGGGACGGAGCCGCCGTGCGCGCGGCCGACCCGGGCGGTCCGGGCGCCGTACGGGATGACGGAAGTCTTACGGCGGGGCGCGGCGGCCCCCGCTCGGGCCCGCGGCTCCGTAGCGTCGCTCCCATGCGCGTACTCGTCACCGGAGGAGCCGGGTTCATCGGCTCGCACATCGTCACGGCACTGCGTCGGCGCGGGCACGATCCCGTCGTCCTGGACGCCCTGCTCCCCGCCGCCCATCCGGCCCCGCCGGGCCCGCCACGGGCGGCGGAGCCGCCACCGTCGCCCGCGTCGTCCGACGGGTTCCTCCGGGGTGACGTGCGCGATCCCGAGGCCGTACGGGCGGCACTGCGCGGGGTGGACGCCGTGTGCCATCAGGCGGCGATGGTCGGCCTCGGCAAGGACTTCGCCGACGCGCCGGAGTACGTCTCCGCGAACGATCTGGGGACGGCGGTACTGCTGGCCGCGATGGCCGACGCGGGGGTGCGCGGGCTGGTGCTGGCCGGCTCGATGGTGGTCTACGGGGAGGGCCGCTACGTGTGCCCGAGCCACGGGGTGGTCCGCCCGGGGCCGCGCCGCGCGGCCGACCTGGAGGCCGGCCTGTTCGAACCCCACTGTCCTGTTTGCGGCGCCACCCTGGCCCCGGGGCTGGTCGACGAGGACGCCCCGACCGACCCGCGCAACGTCTACGCCACCACGAAGCTGGCCCAGGAGCACCTGGCCGCCGCGTGGGCGCGGAGCGTGGACGGCCGGGCGGTGTCGTTGCGCTACCACAACGTGTACGGGCCGGGGATGCCGCGCGACACCCCGTACGCGGGGGTGGCCTCCTTCTTCCGTTCGTCGCTGGCCCGGGGCGAGGCGCCGCGGGTCTTCGAGGACGGGCTCCAGCGGCGGGACTTCGTCCACGTGCGGGACGTGGCGGAGGCCAACGTGGTGGCGCTGGAGGCCCTGGGCACCCGGGAGCCGGGGCTCTGCACCGCGTACAACACGGGCAGCGGCACACCCCGCACGATCGGCGAGATGGCCCGCACCCTGGCCGCCGCCCACGGCGGTCCGGAGCCGGTGGTCACCGGGGAGTTCCGGCTCGGGGACGTCCGCCACATCACCGCGGACTCCGCGCGGCTGCGCGCCGAGCTGGGCTGGCTCCCGGCGACGGACTTCGAGACGGGGATGAAGGAGTTCGCCCACGCCCCGCAACGCGACTCGGCCACCACCCCCGTTGCCGGGGCCACCGCCGCCGGGGCCTGAGGACCCGACCGCCCGGCGGCCGCGCCCCACCCGTCCGCGGGGACGGCGGGGCCGCCGGGGCGGGACCGCCGAGAGGCGTCAGGATCCGGTGGCCGCCACGGGCAGCGGGAGGGTGACCTCGAACCGGCACCCGCCCGGCACGTTGCGCACGTCCGTCCGCCCCGCGTGCGCCTCCACGATGCCCCGTACGATCGCCAGCCCCAGCCCCGCCCCCGCCGGAGGGGTCCGCGCGGCCGCGCCCCGCCATCCGGTGTCGAACACCCGGGGGAGGTCCTCCGTCGGGATGCCCCCGCAGCCGTCCGTCACGGACAGCACCAGCGCTCCGGACCGCCGTTCGGCGGCGATGGCGACGGTGCCGTCGGCGGGGGTGTGGCGGATGGCGTTGACCAGCAGGTTGGCCAGGACCCGGGTCATCTCCTTGCCGTCGACCTCGACGGGCACCCGTTCCACCCCGTCGCCCACCAGCCGTACCCCGTGCTCGCGGGCGAGCGGGTCGACCCCCGAGAGGGCGTCCCCGATCAGGTCGTAGACCGACATCCGGCTCATGCTCAGCGACAGGGCGCCCGCGTGGATGCGGGACAGCTCGAAGAGGTCGCCGACCATTCCGTTGAGCCGCTCCACCTCGGTGCGGATCTGCCGGTGGTAGCGGGCCGGGTCGGCGGCCATGCCGTCCTCCAGCGCCTCGGACATCGCCCGGAGCCCGGCGAGGGGGGTGCGCAGGTCGTGGGAGATCCAGGCGACCAGCTCCCGCCGCGAGGCCTCCAGGGCACGCTCCCGCTCGCGCGAGGCGGCCAGTTTGGCGCTGGTGGCGGCCAACTCACGGGAGAGCGAGTCCAGTTCGGCGGTGGTCTGCCCCTGCGGCGCGGCGAAGCTGCCACCGTCGCCGAAGTCCCGCGCGGCCAGGGACAGTTCCCGACTGCGGGCCACGACCCAGCGGCCCAGCAGCAGGGCGGTCGCCAGGGAGACCACCGCCGCCATCGCCACGACCAGGGTGACGACGCCGAGGTCGTGCGCCGACAGGAACATCGCCTGCGCCACGGCGAGCGTCCCGGCCAGCATGGCCGTGACGGTGACCCCGGCGATCACGGTGAGGGATACGGCCACCGAACGGCGCCGCACCAGCCGCAGTACGAGCGCCCCGAGGAGCCCGGCGCAAGCGGCCCCGCCGAGGGCGAACAGCGCGATGAGCAGTATGTCCTTCACGCCGCCACCCCGGTCGGCTCGAAGCGGTACCCGACGCCCCACACCGTCTGGATCAGTCGCGGCCGACCCGGGTCCTCCTCGACCTTGGCGCGGAGCCTGCGCACGTGGACGGTGACCGTCGACAGGTCGCCGAAGTCCCAGCCCCACACCTCCCGCATCAGGTCCTCCCGCCCGTGCGCCCGGCCGGGGAACCGCAGGAAGTAGGCCAAGAGGTCGAACTCCCGCAGGGTCAGGCAGAGTTCCAGACCGTCCCGGGTCGCCCGGTGCGTCGCGGGATCCAACGCCAAACCGGCGCCGGTCAGCGGCCGCGGCGACGCCTGTGCCGCATCCTGCGTCGAACCCTGGGTCGGATCCTGCGTCCGCGCCCCCGGTACGGCGTCCCGCGCCGCGGCCCGGCTGCGCCGGAGCACGGAGGAGACCCGCAGGACCAGCTCGCGCGGACTGAACGGCTTCGTGACGTAGTCGTCCGCGCCGACCTCCAGGCCGGTGATCCGGTCGTCCTCGTCGCCCCGGGCCGTCAGCATGATCACCGGGACGGGTCCGGTCGCGCGGAGCCTGCGGCAGACCTCCAGCCCGTCGATCCCGGGCAGCATCAGGTCGAGGACCACGAGGTCCGGGCGGGCCCGGTCGGCGGCCCGGAGGGCGGTCGGGCCGTCGGCGGCCTCCTCGACCTCGTACCCGGACCGCCGCAGGTATCCGGCGACGACCTCGGAGACGGTGGGGTCGTCGTCGACGACGAGGATCCGCGCGGGCGGTGCGTCGAGGTCCCGCGCGGGCGGTGCGTCCATGGTGCTCATGTGTTCCAGCGTCCCATCCGACGGACCCCCTCGGGGTGGCCGGAGGGGCCCGCAGGGGTTGACGTCCGCGTTTCGTAAGGAGTCCCGGCCCCATTTCGGGCGCCGGGATTCCTACGGTGAAACCGTGACCATGACCGTGAGTGTTGATGTCGTACTCCCCTGTCTGAACGAGGCCGAGGCGCTGCCCTGGGTGCTCGCCCGGATTCCCGCCGGGTGGCGGGCCCTGGTCGTGGACAACGGGTCCACCGACGGCTCCGCCGAGATCGCCCGCGCCCTCGGCGCCACGGTGGTGACCGAGTCCCGGCGCGGGTTCGGCGCGGCCTGCCACGCCGGCCTGCTCGCCTCGAAGGCGGACATCGTCTGCTTCTGCGACTGCGACGCCTCCCTCGACCCCGGCCTGCTGGCCGGCTTCGCGGCGCGCGTGGCCGACGGTGGGGCGGACCTCGTCCTGGGGCGGCGCAGGCCCCGCGGCCGGGGCAGTTGGCCCGTCCACGCCCGTGTGGGGAACTTGGCCCTCGCCCGGCTGTTGCGCCGCCGCACCGGGCTGAAGCTGCGCGACCTGGGGCCGATGCGGGCGGCCCGCCGGGAGGCCCTGCTCGGACTGGAGCTGTCCGACCGGCGCTCCGGCTACCCGTTGCAGATGGTCGTGCGGGCGGCGGACGCGGGCTGGCGGATCCGGGAGGTGGACGTGCCGTACCTGCCCCGGTCCGGGAAGTCGAAGGTGACCGGCACCTGGCGGGGGACCTGGCAGGCGGTGCGCGACATGAGCCGGGTCCTCGCCGAGCCGGCCGCGACCCTCACCACGTCCGTGTCCGCCGCTGGGGCCGGGGCCGGGGCTGGATCTACGTCTGCCTTGGGGTCGGGGCCCGGGTCGGGGTCGGGGTCCGGGTCCGGGTCGGGGTCGGCGTCCGGAGCGGGCCACCGCCCCGCCGGAGGTGCCCGATGAGCGCCACCACCCTCCTCGTCATCGCGAAGGAACCCGTCCCCGGCCGGGTCAAGACCCGCCTCACCCCGCCCTACTCCCCCGCCGAGGCGGCCTCGCTGGCGGAGGCCGCGCTCGCCGACAGCCTCGCCGCCGTGGCGGCGGCCCCGGCCGCGCGGCGGGTCCTCGTACTCGACGGGCGGCCCGGACCGTGGCTGCCACCGGGCTTCGAGGTACGCCCGCAGGCGGCCGGAACCCTGGACGAGCGGCTCGCGGCGGCCTTCGCGGACTGCGCCGGGCCCGCGCTGCTGATCGGGATGGACACCCCCCAGGTCACCCCGGAGCTGCTCACGGTCGACTGGGAGGGGTACGGGGCCTGGTTCGGGCCCGCCCTCGACGGCGGGTTCTGGGCACTCGGCCTGCTGCGGCCGGACCCCGCCCTGCTGCGCGGGGTCCCGATGTCCCTGCCCGGGACGGGAGCCGCACAGTACGAGCGGCTGCGCGCGGCCGGGCTCCGCGTCGGGCGGCTGCCCGCGCTGCGGGACGTGGACACCGCCGAGGACGCCCGGGTGGTGGCGGCCGAAGCCCCCGCGAGCCGTTTCGCGGCGCGGCTGGCCTCCCTCCCGACGGGGGTGCGCGGATGACCGCGGTGGCGGCCTGGACGGCCGACCCGTACACGGTGGCCCTGCGCAGCGGTCGGGGCCCGCTCTACCTGAGGCGCGGGGACGGCTGGTTGCTCCCGCTCGACGTGGAGCGTTGGTGCGAGGCCCCCGACCCGGCGGACTGGACGGTCCTGGGGCGCTGCCGGGGGGCGGTGCTCGACATCGGCTGCGGCCCCGGGCGGCTGGTGTCGGCCCTGGCGGCCCGGGGACACCGGGCGCTGGGGATCGACGTCAGCCCGGAGGCGGTGGCCCGTACGGCCCGGTCGGGCGGCGCCGCGTTGCACCGGTCCGTCTTCGAGCCGTTGCCGGCCGAGGGGCGTTGGGACACGGCCCTGCTGATCGACGGGAACATCGGCATCGGCGGGGATCCGGCGGCGCTGTTGACCCGGATGCGCGAGCTGGTGGCCGTGACGGGCACGCTCATCGTGGAGTGCGTGGACGCGGAGGTCGACGAGCGCTGCGAGGTCAGCGTGGCGGACGGCCGGGGCGCCCTGGGCGCCCCCTTCCAATGGGCCCGGCTCGGCGCGGACGCGCTGATGGCGCGGGCGGGGGCGGCGGGCTGGGACCGCCCGGAACGCTGGACCGTGGACGGCCGGGTCTTCGTCGCCCTGCGCCGCCGGCCCGTCTCCCCCGGGTGGGGGAGGCGTCTCCCCCACGTGGGGGAAGTGGACGCCGGCTGAGTGCGGGACGCTCGGATTCCTGAGGGTGCGCGGAAGCGGGAGGGGATCCGAATGAACCGTGGGGAGCGGGTCGGGTGGGCCGGCATGGTCGGCGGGATCGGATGGGCCGGGCGGGCCGGGCGGCTCGGATGGGCCGGGCAAGCCGGTCTGGTCCGGCGGCCCGGCAGGCCCGGGTGGGGTGGCCGGGCCGGCCGGGCGGACGGCGGGTCAGGGGCGCGGGCCCCGGCGGCGGTGGCGCCGGGCGAGGGCGAGGGCGGCGGTGACGACCGCCACCGCCGCGAGGACGATCAGCAGGTTCCGCCCGTACGGCAGCGGCAGGGCCGAGGGGTTGACGGGGCTGCCGGGCCGCAGCAGGGCAGGGAGCGTGACGAGCACCAGCGCGCCCCCGGTGACCAGGGCCCCGCGCAGGTGACCGCGGGCGGGGACGGCCGCCACCAGCAGGCCGGCGGCCAGGACCACGGGAGCGATGATCCCGTCGTGCAGGACGAGCGCGCCGGCGAGCCAGACCAGGACGCCGAGGGGATCGGGCACGCCCGCCACCAGACGGGCCCCGATCGCGATGGTCAGCACTCCGAGCCCGCCCAGTACGTACCGGAAGACCTTCATTCAGATCACCTCCAGCAGCGTGACCCACTTGGTCTGGAGCACCCCGGGCCGGTTGGGGGCGATGATCCGTGCCGGATAGCCGTGGTCGGGCGTGAGCACCCGGCCGTCGAGTTCCAGGGCGAGCAGGGTCAGTGGGTCCTCGGCGTACTCGCGGCCCATCTCCATGACCCGGTAGGCGCCGCTCGCCTCCAGCGAGGTGACGCGCAGTCCGGCGCCGCTCGGGGCGCCCGCGAGGGCCAGGAGATCACGGACGCGGACGCCGCTCCAGGTGGCCTGGGCGCTCCAGCCCTCCACGCAGGCGATGGGGAGCGCGGCCCGGGTCCGGGGCAGGGCGCGCAGCTCGGGCAGGGTCAGGGTGTAGGGCTTCGGCCCGCGCACTTCGAGGCGCCAGTCGCGCAGCTGGTCGGGGCCGACCCCGGCGGCGACGGCCGTCCGGTTCACGGGGAGTCCCTGCTGCCCGAGGTCGGGGTGGCGCGGGCCGAGCAGGTCCAAGGCCTTGAGCGGGGTGAAGGCCTGTCCGACCGTCGTCAGGGTGACGGCCCCGACGGCCGCCCCGACCCCGAGGAGCAGGGAGCGTCGGTCCGGGCCGTCCTCGGCGGGCAGTCGGAGGGTGCCGGGCGAGCGGCGGCTCCAATGCGCGCTGATCTCAGGGGCCTTGAGGGCGATGTGGAGGAGGATCGAGCCGATGGCCACCCAGGCGAGGGCGAAGTGGACCTCGATGAAGCCGAAGGGCCAGGGATACCACTGGACGATGTTGAGGAGTCCGGTGAACACCTCCAGGACGGCGGAGGCCACGAGGAGCGCCACCGACAGCCGTTCCAGTCCGTGGCGCAGCCCGCGCACGGGCGGCCAGGTGAAGAGCTTCGGATAGACGGTCCACAGCTTCGCGAGCAGCAGCACGATCGCGGCGATCCCGGTGGCGATGTGCAGGCCCTGGGTGAGGCGGTAGCCCCAGTAGGGGCGGCTCGGCAGGGAGTTCGCGGCCCAGGACGGCGGGTGCTGGAGATAGTGGCTGATCAGCCCCGTCACGAAGCACACGGCGAAGGCGACTCCCAGCCACCGCCCCAGGGAGGTGGCGGTGCGGGCGTCGTGCAACCGGCCCGAGAAGGTGGGCGGCCGCACCGCGGGCAGCTTCAGCCCCGCGAGGGGCCCGCGCCGCCGGTGCGGCTGTTCGGACGGTGTTCCGTCCTTGGCTGGTGGGTCGGGAGTCATGCCTCCATCTCACCCCCGGCCGGCCCCGCGCGGGGCGTCGGACACCTTACGAAACGCGGACACCGGGCCGGTCGGAGCCTCGCGGGCGGTCCGCGCTGCGAGGCTGGCGGGCATGGACCAGTCCCGCCCCCAGCGCGCGGTCGCCGTGACCGTGCTGCTCCTCGCCGCCCTGACCGCCGTGCTCGTTCCGACCGTCCGCAATCCGGGGTACTTCACCGATCCCGCGTCGTTGACCGGTTGGTACGCGGCCTCCTGGCTGCTGTTCGGCCTGGCCGCGTTGTCCTTGCGGTGGGTGCCGCTGCGGCACGTTCCCGGGCTGGTCCTCGCGGGGGCGCTGGCGGTGGCCGCCACGGGTCTGGCGGGGCCCCCGCTGACCAGTACCGATTCCTTCCGCTACGCCTGGGACGGGCGGGTGCAGAACGCCGGGATCTCCCCGTACGACCACGCCCCGGCGGATCCGGCGTTGCGGGGGTTGCGCGACGACTGGCTGTTCCCGCACACCCCCGCCTCGTGCCGGGGCCGGGACCGGGTGGTCGTGGAACCGGGCGTGTGCACCAGGATCAACCGGCCCACGGTGCACACGATCTACCCGCCGGTCGCAGAGGGCTACTTCGCGGTCGTCGACCAGGTCTCACCGGCCGGCGTGCGCCACAAGGCCCTACAGATCGGCGGGGCGCTGGCGGCGCTCGGCGTCACCGGGGCGCTGCTGGCGATCCGGCGCCGGATCGGAGCGGACGCCCGTACCGTCGCCTACTGGGCCTGGTGTCCGGCGGTGGCGGTGGAGGCGGTGAACAACGCGCACGTGGACGTGCTCGCCGTCCTGTTGTCGGTCGCGGCCCTGGGGGTGGTGACGGGCCGGCGGGTGCTGGGCGGGACGCTGTTCGGGTTGGCGATCGCGACGAAGCTGCTGCCGGCCGTGTTGCTGCCCGGCGCGTTGGCCGGTGTCCGGCGGTGGCGGGACGCGGCGGCGGTGCTGGTGCCCGCGGCGGCGGTGGTCGGGCTGAGCTACCTGCCGTACGTGTGGGCGTCCTCCTCGTCGGTGTTCGGCTACCTGGGCGGCTACGCGCAGGAGGAGGGGTACGACGATCCGGGCGCGGGCCACCGTTACGCGTTGCTGCGGCTGGTGCTGCCGGACTCCTGGTCGGTGCCGGCGGTGGCCGTGGGGATGCTCGCGGTGGTCGCGTACGTCTGGCTGCGCGGGGATCCGGAGCGGCCGTGGAGCGCGGCGCTGTTGGTGACGGGGACGGCGTTCCTGCTGACGACCCCGGGCTACTCCTGGTACGCGCTGCTGCTGATCGCCCTGGTGGCGCTGGACGGGCGCGCGGAGTGGCTGGGCGTGGCCCTGGCGGGGGCGGCGGCGTACCTGGGGTGGCGCTTCCTGGGCGGGGCGACGGTGCAGTGGGCGTACGGGCTGGCCGGCGCGGCGGTGCTCGCGGGTTGGGCGGTGCGCCGCCGCGCCGGGGCCCGGAACGGGGAGGGGATCCGTCCCGGGCCGCTCGGGGAGCGTCAGCCGATGTGGAAGGAGTCTCCGTAGACCTTCCAGTCGAGCGGGGTGTTGAGGTTGAGGTTGCCCTTCTTCAGGAAGACCCGCTGGGCGGTGTCGACCCGGCTGGTGTCGCTGTGGGCCTCCTCCTGCTTCATCGCCCAGACGCGGGCGTCGAGGAAGGCGTTGAGCCAGGTGGTCTCGTTGCCGCCCTGGGCCGGGGGCTTGGCCTTGGTCAGGGCGCGCTTGCGGATGTTGCGGAAGCTGGTGGAGTCGGTGCCGTCGCCGTGCATGACGATGGCGTCGTAGTAGGTGAACTGTCCGAGCGTGCCGACGCCGTCGGTCTTGCCCTGCTGGACGGCCGGGTTGAAGTAGACCCGGTCGCGCTCGTGGTCCTGCGCCTTCTTGAAGTCGGCGTCCTGGGCCGCCTTCGCCCAGTCCTTGGTGAAGTTCGGGTCGAGCCCGGTGTGGGAGTCGGTCCCGTCGACCTTGCGGAGGGCGGGCAGGTACTTGGCGAGCACGTTGCCGGGCTTGACCTGCGTGTAGTACTCGACGAGGTCGAGCATGTCGCCCGTGCCGGAACAGAAGCCGATGATCCCGGCCGTGTAGCCGCGCCCGTCGCCTATGTCCTCGATGTACTTGTACTGGGCCTTCCAGTCCAGCGAGGAGTTCTCGGCGCTGGAGACGATCTGCATGGCGATGTCCTTCTTCGCCGGATCGTCGAGTCCGGTGGCCGCGGCGGCCGCCTTCACGGCTGCGGAGGTCGCCGCCGGGCCGGCCAGGGCGGTGGCGTGCGCCGCGACGGGCGCGGCGAGAAGGGCGGCGCCGAGGAGCGCGCCGATGGTCAGCGTCTTGCGGTGGGGGGTGAACACAAGGCCTCCAGAGGGGGGTTGAGCCTTACCGATTCCGTTAGGAAACTTTCCTACCAGACATCTGAGGCCGGGAACACCCTTCGGAAAGAAGTCCGGAGGAGACCAATCCATCCGGGGTCCCCGCTCCGAAGTCCCTCATGACCGCCGCCGTCACCTCCCGGAGGACCCCACATGAGCCGAACGCGCCGCCGCCCCGCACCCCACGGGCCGAGGGGGACCGCGTGAGGCAGTCCGTCCCCTTCGGGGCGCCGCAGGAACGGTCCGCCGCGGCCGATCTCCCCGCCCTCATGGAGCACGTCGCCCGTGGCGACCAGGACGCCTTCGCCACCCTGTACGACGTGGTCGCGGGGCCGGTCCACGGCATCGTCGTCAAGGTCCTGCGCGACCGGGCGCAGTCCGAGGAAGTGGCCCAGGAAGTGCTCATCGAGGTCTGGAAGCAGGCCCCGCGCTACCGCCCCGACAAGGGCAGCGTCATGACCTGGGTGCTGACGATCGCGCACCGCCGGGCCGTGGACCGGGTCCGTTCCGCCCAGGCCGCGACCGCCCGCGAACAGGACACGGCGGCGCGCGAACACGCCCGCCCGTACGACGAGGTGAGCGAGCAGGTGGAGATCCGATTGGAGAGCGAGCAGGTACGGCGCTGCGTGCGCGGCCTGACCGAACTCCAGCGACAGGCCGTCAGCCTCGCCTACTACGGCGGGCTGACCTACCGCGAGGTCGCGGAGAGACTCGACACCCCGCTGCCCACGGTCAAGACACGGCTGCGCGACGGACTGATCCGGCTGCGCGACTGCATGGGGGTCACGGCATGAGCCGCACGAGAACCGACACCGAACAGCTCCACGCGCTCTCGGGCGCCTACGCCCTGGACGCGCTGGACCAGGCCGAACGGGACGCCTTCGAGCGCCACCTGGAGCGCTGCGCGCAATGCACCCAGGACGTACGGGAGTTCACGGCGACAGCCGCCCGGCTCGGCGCGGCGGCGTCCCTGCCGGCCCCGCCCGGGATGCGGGCGACGGTGCTGGCCCGGATCGACGGGGTTCGACAACTCCCGCCCCAGCGCCGGGGCATCGTGGCCCTGCGGCGCCGCGCCCTGCCCCTGGCCCTCGCCGCCTGCATGGCGGGGGTGCTCGCCGTGGGCGGCACGGCGCTGCACGAGCACCGACAGGCCCAGCGGGCGACGGCCGCCCTCCAGAACCTGACGGCGGTGCTGGCGGCCCCGGACGCCCGCACGGTGGCGGGCCGGTCGGCGGCCGGCGCCCGGGCGACGGTGGTGGTCTCGGCGGCCAGGGACCGCGCGGCCTTCGTCAGCTCCGGGCTGCCGGACGCCCCCGCCGGACGCACGTACCAGCTGTGGCTGGCCGACGGGACGGTGATGCGGCCGGCCGGGCTGGTCCGCGGGGACGGCGCCTCCGTCCTGACGGCCCCCCTCGGCCGGGCCACCGCGGTCGGGGTGACGCTGGAGCCGGAGGGCGGCTCGGCGCGGCCGACGAGCGCCCCCCTGATGCTGATGCCCCTGTGACGGCCCGGTGACGCCCCGGTGACGCCACCGCCCCTGGAGCATTGACCAGGCAGGACCGGTCCGGGCCACGGAATTCCGTGGCCCGGACCGGTCCCGTGGCACATCCGCCCCTTGGTTCACTGGCGGTACGGCCCGGGTCCGGCGCGGAGTGGGCGGCTCCGCCCCGTGCGGGATCGAGGGTGAGGGGAGTTCCCCGCGGAGGAGTTCCCCGCGCGCCGATCGCGGTGTTTCGACGCGCGGGCCCCGGATCCGGCGTGGACACACCCTGGCACATGCGGCCCCTGGCAGGGCATCCTTGCGCATATGCGGCCCGAATCGGCCGCGTGGGCTGTCATGCACAGCCGTGAACCTGAGCAAGGAGGTGCCGATGCCCCTCGTCGTGATCCGCCACGCGCCGGCGCCCGGACCGGACCCCCTGGACCCCGCCCCGGGCGGTCCGTACTCCCCGGATGGCGTCGGTTTCCCCGACCCCCGTTTCCCCGACCCCCTGGACGTGTTCGGCTCGGCCGGGTCGGAGGTCCGCCGCTGTGACCCCTGGTCGGGAGACCCCGTGCCGCCCGGGCTCATCGGCATCGAGGGCCTGGTGCTGACGGGGGACACCCCGGAGGCGTTGCCGCTGCTGCGGGAGGCCCTCGCGGCCGAGGTCCCCGTACTGGCCCTCGGGGACGCGGCGGCCCTGTTGGCGCGCGCGGCGGACGACGGGACCCGGATCGGGACCCGGGGGCCCGAAGGCACCGATCCGCTGCTCGGAGACGGAGCCGGCCCGGTCGGCGGCGCCGGGGAGACCGGCCCGGCGGGCGGGGCCGAGGCCGTTGGGGCGCTCGCGTTCCGCGTCGGCGGCAGCGCGTGGGGCCTGCCCGTACCGCTCGGGGACATCGGCGCCGCGGGGCTGCTCGGGCGGTTCGCGGAGCTGGTGGCCGGGCGGGCCGAGCACACCGCCACCCGGACGTTCTTCACTCCGCGCGCCGAGGCCTGGGAGGAGCGGTTCGCCTACCAGACCCCGGCCTACGAGGCGGCCGTGGCCCGGATGCGGTTGGCGCCGGGCCAGACCGCGCTGGACCTCGGCTGCGGCAGCGGTCGCGCCATGCCCGCGCTGCGGGAGCGGGTCGGGGCGAGCGGCACGGTGCTCGGCATCGATCTGACCCCGGCCATGCTCACGGCCGCCGCCCGGGTGGGCCGGGAGGGGCCGGGCCGGCTGCTGCTGCTGGCCGATTGCACGCGCCTGCCGCTGGCCTCGGGGACGGTGCACGGCATCTTCGCCGCCGGGCTGCTGGACCACCTCCCCCAGCCCCGCACGGCCCTCGCCGAATGGGCCCGCGTGTGCGCGACCGGTGGGGAGCTGCTCGTCTTCCACCCCTCGGGCCGGGCCGAACGCGCCGCCCGGCACGGCCGCCCGCTCAGCCCCGACGACCCCCTCGCCGCGCCGAACCTCGCCCCGGCCCTCGAAGCGACGGGCTGGCACCTGGCGGAGTACGAGGACGCCCCGTCCCATTTCGTGTGCCGCGCCCACCGCCTGCCGGCGTAAGGCGGCCTACGCGGGGCCGGCGGCCAGGCGGGCGGTCAACGCGCTCTTGGCGGCGGGCCATTCGGGGCGGGTGAGGGCGTAGAGGACGGTGTCGCGGACGTGACCGTCGGGCATCACCATGTGCGCCCGCATGACGCCCTCCTCCGTCGCGCCGAGCCGGGCTATCGCGGCGCGCGAGGCACTGTTGCGCAGGTCGGTGAGCAGCTCGACCCGGTTCACGCCGAGGTCCTCGAAGGCGTGGGTGAGCATCAACAGTTTGGCCTCGACGTTGATCCCGGTCCGCTGCCGGGACCGGCCGATGAAGGTCCAGCCGATCTCCAACCGCCGGTGCTCCGTGTTGATCATCATCAGACGGGTGGAGCCCACGATCCGACCCGTGGCCAGGTCGACGGTGGCGTACGGGCGCGCCGTGCCCGCCTCTCGGGCCTCGATGCCCGCCGCGATGAACTCGCGTACGTCGTCCGGGTGCGGGACCATCGTCACCGCGAGTTCCCACAGCTTCCCGTCACGGACGGCCTCGCACAGTCCGTCGTGGTGCCGGTGGTCGAGGGGCTCCAACCGCACCCGCCGACCTCCGAGTTCCCCACCGACCGACTCCGCCACCGCTGTCTGCCCCATACCGCTGCTCCGTTCCACGCTGCCGATCCTTCGGTGGCGGACGCTACCGGGGCTCGGGCCCGGGCGGCCACCGGGATTCCCGACGCGCGGGACGCCCTCAGAGCCAGCCGTTGCGGCGAAAGCCCCGATGGACGACGAAGCAGGCCACGGCCATGACACCGACGATGAGGGGGTAGCCGTACGTCCAGTGCAGTTCGGGCATGTTGTCGAAGTTCATGCCGTAGACCCCGCAGACCATCGTCGGAATGGCGACGATCGCCGCCCAGGCCGTGATCTTGCGCATGTCCTCGTTCTGCGCGACCGTCACCTGCGCCAGGTGGGCCTGGAGGACGGAGTCGAGGAGCCCGTCGTAGGCGTTGATCTGCTCGGTGGCGCGCGCGAGGTGGTCGGCGACGTCGCGGAAGTAGGCGCGGGCCTCCGCCGGGATGACCGCTATCGGTTGGGTGGCCAGGTGTTGCAGGGGACGGCTCAACGGGGCCACCGCGCGCCGCAGTTCGAGGAGTTCGCGCTTGAGTTGGTAGATGCGGCCCGCGTCACCGCGGTTGCCGCCCTCGCTGAACACGGCCGTCTCCACCGCGTCCATGTCGTTCTGCACGGCGTCCGTGACGGCGACGTAGTCGTCGACCACGTGGTCCGCCATCGCGTGCAGCACGGCCGCGGGCCCCTTGGCCAGTTGCTCCGGCTGCTCCTCCAGCGCCTCGCGGACCGGGCCGAGGGTGCCCCGGCCGCCGTGCCGGATGGTGATCACGAAGTCGCCGCCGACGAAGGCCATCAGCTCCCCCGTCTCGACCACCTCGCTGGTCGCCGTCAGCTCCTCGTGCTCGACGTAGCGGACGGTCTTGAAGACGGCGAAGAGGGTGTCGTCGTAGCGCTCCACCTTGGGACGCTGGTGGGCGTTGACGGCGTCCTCGACGGCGAGGGGGTGCAGGCCGAACAGCTCGGCGAGCCCGGCCAGTTCCCCCTTCGAGGGCTCGTGCAGTCCGATCCAGACGAAGCCCTCGCCCGACTTGCGGACCCGGCGCAGGGCCTCTCCGACCTGCGCGCAGTCCTCCTGGCGGACGCCGTCGCGGTAGACGAGGCAGTTGACGACCGCGCTGCCGAGGGGGGAGCGGGCGGGGTGGCTGAGGTCGACGGCCTGGCGGTAGCCGCGGCGCACGGCCCGGCGCAGGTTGCTGAACATGGACAAGGACGTACTCCCCTTCGGCGGATCAGCGGCCAGTCTGCCACCGCCTCGCCGACCCTCCGCCACGGCCGCCCCGCTCCGCCACGGCCACCGCGCCCACCAGGGAGCACGGGACAGCCCTCAGTCCCCCCGCACCGCGCCGCCCGGGGCCGAGTCCGGGGCGAGGAGGGCTTCGCGGGCGGCTTCGGCGACCGCCCCCGCGACCCGTGCCAGCGCGGGCGAGTCCAGCTTCCACTGCTGCCAGTACAGCCGTACGTCCAGCGGCCGGCCCGCCCCCACCGGCACCACCGCCCCGGCCCGCAGCAGCGGCTCCGCCTGCGCCTCGGGCACCAGGCCCCAGCCGAGCCCGGCGGCGACGGCGTCCCGGAAGCCCTCCGAGGTCGGCATCCGGTGGCGGGCGGGGGACGCCGCGGCGCCGGGCCCGGCCAGGGCCCGTACGTAGGCGTCCTGGAGGTCGTCGCGCCGGTCGAAGGTGATCACGGGGGCCTCCCGGAGGAACCGGTCCGGCGCTCCGGCGAGGTACCGGGCCGCGAAGGCCGGGTTCGCCACGGGCAGGTACCGGGCCAGGCCCAGCGCGCGCACCGTGCACCCCGCCACCGGGACCGGGGAGGAGGTGACGGCGGCCATCACCCGCCCCTCGCGGAGCAGGGCCGTCGTGTGGCCCTCGTCCTCGCGGTACAGCTCGAAGCAGACCTGCGGCTCCTGCGGTACGCGGGTCAGCGCGGGCAGGAACCAGGTCGCGAGGGAGTCCGCGTTGACGGCGATCGGCAGCCGCACCGGGCCGGCCGCGCCCTCCGCCGTGTCCATGCCCAGCTCGGCCCGGGCGTCCCGCTCCAGCCGGGCCAATTGACGGCCGAAGCGGACGAGCACCTCCCCCGACTCGGTGGGCCGTACCGGCTTGGACCGCATCAGCAGGACCCGTCCGGTCCGCTGTTCGAGGGCCTTCACGCGCTGGCTGACGGCGGAGGGCGTCACGTGCAGGGCCGCGGCGGCCGCGTCGAAGGTGCCCTCGTCCACGACGGCGAGCAGGGTCCGCACCTGTTCGGGCGGGAGGTCTTCCATCACGAGCGCTAATGGTACGTAAAAATCTTTAGCTGTACTGATCCCTGCCGTCTCCTTACGGTCGAAGACATGACACACGGCACCCACGACATCGGCGCCATCGCGGCGGCCGCGCTGGCCGGCTTCGGCACCGGCCTCTCCCTCATCGTCGCCATCGGCGCCCAGAACGCCTTCGTCCTGCGCCAGGGAGCGCGCCGCCACGCCGTCCTCGCCGTGGTCGCCATCTGCGCCGTGTCGGACGCGGTGCTCATCTGCGTCGGCGTGGCCGGGGTCGGCGCGTTCGTCACCGCCTGGCCGGCCGCCCTGACCGCGGTCGCGATCGCCGGCGGCTGTTTCCTGGTCTCCTACGGGGTCCTCGCCGCGCGCCGGGTGCTCCGGCCGGCCCCGGGCGCGGCACTGACCGCCGAGGGGGCCACCGGCCCCGGACGCGGCCTCGCCGGCGGTTCGGTCCGTGCGGCGGTGCTGACCTGCCTGGCCATGACCTGGCTGAACCCGCACGTCTACCTGGACACCGTCCTGCTGGTGGGCTCCCTCGCCGCCGATCGGGGCGACCTGCGCTGGGCCTTCGGCTGCGGCGCGGTCCTGGCCAGCGTCGTCTGGTTCGGCGCGCTGGGCTACGGGGCGCGGCTGCTGAGCGGCCCGCTCGCGCGACCGGGAGCCTGGCGGGTGCTGGACGGGCTGGTCGCCGCGACGATGGTCACGATGGGCGGGATGCTCCTCGTACGGGCCTGAAGTCCTCCGGGGTGGCCCGGCGGAGCCTGCGCACCTCGCGCGGGTCCGGCGGGAGCGTCGGGACCGTCAGCACCGGGCAGACGGCCCGCCCGCGCAGCCCGCGCCCCACCCGGCCGCCCCGCCCGAACCGGCGGGGTCGCGGTCGGGCCCCGACGACGAGCAGGTCGCCGGGCTGGGCCGCGACCGCGCACAAGGCCCGCACCGCGTCGTCACGGACCACCAGCCGTGTCGGCGTCAGCCCCGGCGGCGTCCCGCCGAAAGCCTGCTCGAAGGCCCGGTCCAGGGTGCGCCGCGCCTCGACCTCCCACACGGCCGCCCAGGCCCGGTCGGGGCTGCGCGCGTACATCCCCTCTCCCTCCGGCGGGGCCCAGGCCGTCACGGCCACCAGCTCCCGCCCCGCGAGCCGGGCCTCGCGGGCACCGGCGCGCAGTGCGGCGAGGCTCCCGAGGGAACCGCTCACCCCGACCACCACCCGGCCCTCGGCCATGACGTTCTCCCTCCACGGCGCACGGCCACGGCGGGCCGGCGTACGACCCCTCCAGTCTGCTTCCGGGGCGACCGCGTCAGGAGGGCCAATCCCGGACCTCTGGCCTGCCGGCATCCGCGGGGCGTGGTACTGATTCCGGTACCCCTCCCCCGACCCACAGGAGCCGCCACCGTGTCGGACCGCCCGTCGCCCGAGGCCGTGCGCGCCCACTTCGCCGCCCGACCCGCCCCGCTCGTCGCCGCGACCGGGGTCGTCCTCGACCACCGCGGGCGGGTCCTCGTCCTGACCACCTCCGGCCAGGACGACCCGGAGCTTCCGTGCGGCACGGTCGAGGACACGGAGACCCCGGAGACGGGGCTGGCCCGAGCGCTCGCGGAGGAGTTGGACCTGAGGGTCCCCGTCGGCCGGCTCCTGGCCGTCGACTCCTGCCCGCCGGGCGCGCTCGGGCGCTCCCTCGTGATCCACCTCCACCTGGTGGGGCCGCTGACGGCCGACGAGGCGGAGGACGTCTCCTTCGCGGACGGGGAGGGCGGCGGGGTGCACTGGCTCAGCCCGGACGACGCGGCCGAGCGGCTGCCCGAGCGGCTCGCGCCGCGACTGCGCGCCGCCCTCGCCGCCCTGCGCACCGGCTCCTTCGCGCACCTGGTGGCCGGTGTTCCCCAGCCCGGCTCCCCCGCCGGTCTGGACCCGGCCGACCGGGCGGCCCTGGAGCGCGCGGGAACCTACGACGCCGCCTCCCACCGGGCCGCCCGCCCCAAGGCGCTCACCGCCGCGAACGTGGTGTTCACCGACGAGGACGGCGCGGTCCTGCTCGTGCAGCCCGGCTACGGCGAGCCGGACCGCTGGCTGCTCCCCGGCGGCGGCGTCGACAGCGACCTCGGCGAGACGCCGCGGGAGGCGGCGGCCCGCGAGGTCCGCGAGGAGATCGGCCTGGAGCGCGATCCCGGCCGCCTCCTCGCCGTCAACTGGTCCCACCGGCCCGGCCACCCGGCCCGGATCCGCTTCCTCTACGACGGCGGGGTGCTCGACCCGGCCGCCCTCGCCCGCATCCGGCTGCCGCGGCACGAGCTGCTGCGCTGGAGCACCGTTCGACCTGCCGAACTGCGCGGACTGGTCTCGCCGGTGCTGCGCCGCCAGATCGAGTCCTGCCTGGCGGCGCGCGCCGAGGGCGAGGGGCCCCTCGAACTCCACGAGGGGCGCCCGGTGAAGCCCCACCGGGGGGCGTAAGGGACAAACATCTGCAAGCCAATTGGGCTATTCCGAGAAGAAATTGGCACCCTGTTGCTCTCATCTGCCTCGCAGATGCAGGATGTTGAGGACGCGGACCGATCTGGCGAGGTGGATCATGAACGAGCGCACGACGGACGGCAGTGCGGGGGACGTCGACTACGGTCGCATCGGCTCGACCTCCTTCGGATACCGGCGACCGGACCCCCGGATCGCCCGCGCCATCGCCGCGGCCCTGGGCGACGCCCGCTCGGTCCTCAACGTCGGAGCGGGCTGCGGGTCGTACGAGTCGGTGGCCCGTTCCGTCACGGCGGTCGAGCCCTCGCGCTCCATGCGCGACCGGCGACCGGCCGGCCCGGCGCCGGCGGTGGACGCCGTCGCGGAGGACCTGCCCTTCGGGGACGGGGAGTTCGAGGCGGCCATGACCCTGTTCAGCGTGCACGAGTGGAACGACGTCAAGGCGGGACTGCGCGAGGTGCGGCGCGTGACGCGCGGCCCGATCGTCATCCTGACCTGCGATCCGCAGCTGGTCCGCGATTTCTGGCTGTACGAGTACGCGCCCGAGGTCCTGGACGTCGAGGCCCGTCGCCATCCGGCGATCGAGGACATGGCCACCGCGCTCGGGGGCACCGGGAGCGTGGAGTCCCTACCCGTCCCGCTCGACTGCACGGACGGATTCAACGAGGCCTACTACGGCCGCCCCGAGATGCTCCTCGACCCGGCCTCCCGCGCGGACTGCGCGGCGTGGGGCTTCGTGGACGACGCGGTGCGGGGCCGCTTCACCACCGCCCTTTCCCGCGACCTGGAGTCCGGCGCGTGGGACGAACGCCACGGCCACCTGCGCACCCGGCCCACGTACGAGGGCTCCCTGGTCCTCCTGCGCGCCGTCCCCCTCTGAGCAGCGAGGGGACCTCCCGCCCTCGGCGCGCGCATACCCCCTACCCCTTTGGAGTATCCCGCCCACGTCGCCTACGATGCCCGGCATGAGGACGGCGACGGGTCTGACGGGACCGGCGGGGCGGGTGGCGCCATCGCCCGGCCCTTCCGCGCGCCGCCCCGCCCTCCTCCTCTGCGTCCTCGCCGTGCTCACCGGCATCCTGGCCATGCACGGGCTCACCTCGACGCCCGCTCCCCCGCCCACCGCGCACACCACGCACACCGTCCGGGCCGACCACAGCGTCCGGGCCGATCACACCGTCCGGGCCGACCACGCCGCCATGGCCGCCGATCCGGGCGGTTGCGCGGACGAGGGCCCCGGCGACGGTCACGGCCGGCACGCGGACCCCACCTGCGCGGCGGCCGGCACGAGCGGCGCCCCGATCCTGGCCGCTCCGGCGGCAGCCCCGGACACCGCGCCGGCCTCGGCGGCCCCCTCGTGGCAAGCGGCGCCCCCGGCGACGGCGTGCGGACGCGCGCCCCCCTCCCTGAGCGAACTGCAACTCCTGCGCGTATAGGCCGGCTTCGGCGTTCCCGCCGACGAGCCGACCCCCGTACCTTCGTACAGCACAGGAGCAGTACCGCCATGACCAAGACCACCCGCACCACCCGCACCACCCGACTGGCCGTCGCGACGGCCGCCGGCCTCCTCCTCCTCGCCGCCTGCGGTTCCGGGACCTCCGACAACCCTTCCGACGGCTCCGCGCACGGTTCCCACCAGGCCGCGGGCGCCACGCCCACCGCGAAGAGCACCACCACCCCCACGGGCGGCGCCAACGCGGCGGACACCGCCTTCGCGCAGGGGATGGTCCCGCACCACCGTCAGGCCATCGAGATGGCCTCCCTCGCCCCGACCCGGGCCGAATCGGCCGAGGTCAAGGCGCTGGCCGAGGAGATCAAGAAGGCCCAGGACCCCGAGATCGCCACCCTGTCGGGTTGGCTGACCTCCTGGGGGCAGCAGGTCCCCGCGGCGGACTCCGGACACGAGGGGCACGACATGTCCTCGATGATGAGCTCCGCGGAGATGGACCTGCTGGCCAAGGCCTCGGGCAAGGCCTTCGACACCGAGTTCCTCCGCCTGATGGTGAAGCACCACGAGGGCGCGGTCGCCATGGCCCGGACGGAGCGGACCGAGGGCGCCCACCAGCCGGCCAAGGACATGGCCGACGCCATCATCCGCTCCCAGGGCGCGGAGATCAGCCGCATGAACGCCCTCCTCGCGAAGAACTGACGCCGACGCGGCCGGGCGGGCCCCCCCCCGGGGCGGGGGGGGGGCCGGCGGGGGGGGGCCCGGGGGCCGCCGGGGCCCACTGAAACCGGGGGGGGTCGCCCCCCATGGCGGGGCAGACCGGGGCTGCCACCCACGCGAGAGA